>CAYPGS010000024.1:0-58670 GCA_964410395.1 uncultured bacterium | reverse complement strand
TGGAGGCCGAGGATTCCCTGGGCAACGTGAAGCGCAGCCCCATCCAGCATGTCTATGTGGGCACGGGCGATACGGGTAATGATGATAGGGCCTGGTGGGAACCGAGCTGGCCCCAGGCCGGTGGCTCGATCACCGTCTTCTATGATCCGACCGGCGGACCCTTCGAGGACGCGGCTGAGGTCATACTACACCATGGCATCAACGGCTGGCAGGAAGTCGCCGATGATGCCATGCACTGGAATCCCATTGACCTGTTCTGGGAGAAGAATATCGAACTGCCCGAACACACAACGAGCTTCGAGTTCGTTTTCACCGACGGATTGGGCAACTGGGACAACAACGGCGGCGCCGATTGGATCGTCCCGGTCGGTGGTGGCCCGGGCGGCTTCGACATGGACGGATTCCTGGACGAGAGCGCCACTCTGCTCTCCTCGGGCGATGACCTTAGCTTATGGGGCGCAAGGGACGGCGACCTGCTATATCTCGCCACCGAGGCCGTGGGCGAGACCACGGGGCTCGACCACTTTCTCTTTCTGCTCGACGAACTCGCCGCGCCGATGCCCGCTCCATGGGCCAAGGCCGGACAGGTACTGCCCTGGAGCTACTATCTCAGCGCCGAAGATTCCAACGGCTGGACCGGATGGTTCGATGCGAACAGCGAGGTGCAGTCGGGATCGAACTTCGCGACCGCTCAGGGCGAAGTGCTCGAGGGAATGCTGAATCTCGGCGCGCTCTACCAACCCGCCGTCCCCGAGAGCCTCTGGGTGGCAGCCGCAGGCTACGACAATCCCGACGGGGGAGCGCTTTTGGCCCAGGCCCCCTCGGGAGATGGCGACGGCGACATCGAGGCGGAGGAGTACTTCCTGATGGAGGTCCTCACCACCGGTGTGGAAACGCCGTCCGCGACGCTCTCGCTGGCGATCCACCCCAATCCCTTCAACCCAGAAGTGAGTTTGTCCCTCCGAGGCAGAGCAGGTTTAGTGAAGGTGGATGTCTTCGACATCCATGGTCGACGCGTCGTTTCACTCTACGAGGGTAGCGCGCCGGAGCGCTTCGAGCTTCGATGGAATGGTCGCGACGGGGAGGGGCGCCAGTGCCCGAGTGGCATCTACCTCTTCCGTGCTACCGACGGATTGGTGCATCGCTCGGTGAAGGGGATCCTGTTGAAGTAGGAATCCGGCTGACAGCTGGTAGCTGGCAGCTCCTAGTGCTTCTTCATTCGCAGCCGGTAGCTGAAGGACACCGGATTACCCTTGACCAGTTTCACCGGCATGCAGACCGCGATCCAGGAGCCCTGGTAGACGCGCTCGAATCCGTCCTCGGACATGCTCACCGTCTCGATGGGCTCGCGCCAGATGCGCAGGTCCTTGCCTTCGATGATCACCGAGAGGCCCGACCACTCGTCGCGCAACTCGAAGGTCGAGGACGGCGACTCCCAACCGCGGCTGCGCAACTGCGGCTCGGCCGCTTTTGCGCCGTCCACGAGGAAGTAGCGATCGTGGGCTTCCGGTGCCAAGAAGTTAAAGTTCCACCCCGATGCGAAGCTGAGGTTCTTCTCGGTCTCGCCGATGTAGCCGAGACGATACGCCACCTTCAGGGCGCGTCCTTCGTCTTCCCAATTCAGACTCTTGCGGATCTTCAGTTCCGCACCGTCCAGGTCGCCGCTTGCTCTGAGCAGAAGCTCGCCCGTGGGTTCCCCGGGCAGCTCCGCCTCGAAGTTCCAGCTGCGCAGATCCACCAGACTCTTCTCGTAGGGCGCGGAGTCGGCGCCCTCCTCGTAGAGTCGGTCCTCGAGTCCCGCCCGGGTATGGGGGTCGTAGATGAGCAGCTTCTCGAGTCCCTTTTCCTTGGCCGATTTCACGTCATGGATGGACAGGGAACTGTCCTCGTCGGGCGAGAGTGCGTCGGCCACATCGCGATGATAGAACTCGCGGCGACGAGACAGCGTGTTGGTGAGGGGAAAGGGCTTCTCGAGGAAGTCCAACTCTCTCACCGTGCCGCCGTCCTCGGGTTTGAGGAAGAGCTGCGCATGGGGGCTCATCCAGTGGATCTCTTCATGGCCGTCCATGTCGAGGTCTCGTCGATCCATAGAGTAGCCGCCTCCGGCCAGCATGGCTTCGGCTCGCACGATGCGTTCGAAGACAGCCTGCCTGAGGTGGGGCAGATAGAGACCGCCGAAGAGGCCGTGCCAGTAGGCGCAGTTGCACTGGGACTGGAGCACCTGGTCGCGGGCCTGCTCGCGCAGGGCCCTTGGCAAGCCTTCGGCCGCCTCGCAACGCTCGCTGGCCAGCAGCATGCGCTTGTGCATCCAGTGGCTCTCGGGATACTTCACGAAGAAGTTGCGCCAGAAACCGCCCCGCAGAAAGGGACTCTCCTCGGAGCTCTCGCCCAGGCGTCCGCCCAGCGCATGGAAGCGCTCGGCCGCCGCGGCCGGCAGGGACCATTCTCCCATCTCCTGATAGCTACCCGTGGGTAGGTAGGCACTGCCCTCGGGACGCTGCGTATCGACCCACTCTGAGAAGAGAACCGTGGAGGCTTGCGTCGACGTCGACAAGTATTCGAAGAGTTTCTCGAGGTATCCATTGCCGTAGCAATGCTCGTGGGTGCCGCGCCAGAGACCGAATTTCTCGCCGTCGTCGAAGAGTACACCCAGGCCATCGTCCGGAAGGGTCTCGAGGTACTTGTCGAGTTCCTCGATGGGGCGGAAAGGGATGAGGTAGCGCAGCTCGCGGGAAATGGGGAAGATGGCCACCGTCCGGCCGCCCTCCTCGCTGAGATAGTGACCGTGCAAGGCTTCCGGAGGAAAGCCTGCCCCCAGGAAATGGCTGTCATCGAGCATGACGAAGTCCACGCCCTCTTCCGCGAGGACCTTCGGCAGGTGGGGCTCCCAGATTCGCTCGGCCATCCAGAAACCGCGCGGGCGTACCCCGAAGAGATGCTCGATCTCGTTCTGCATGAGGCGGATCTGCGCCCGCTGATCCCCTTCGGGCAGTACGCTGAGGATGGGCTCCCAATAAGCTCCGCCGACGATCTCGACCTGTCCGGCCTCCACGAGCTTGCGCAGGCGCTTCAGATAGTCGGGCCGCGCGTTCTTCATCCACTCCAGCAGGGGACCGCTGGTGTGGAAACTCATCTTCACGGAGGGATGCTTCTGGAGGGCATCCAGGAAGGGACCGTAGGCGCGCTGGAACGCGTCCTCGATGACGTGGCCGAAGTTGCCCACGGGTTGATGGTTGTGCACGCCGAGGGCGAGGGCACCGCGGCCGGACATCATTCCCCGTCCTGATCAACGGGGATGACGACTACCGCATCGGGCGCGTTGATATCGTCCACCAGGGGCAGGGTATCGTCGGACATGGCCGTGTCGCTGGTGCTTCCGATGAGCGCATAGACCGCCACCTGGGCGAAGGGGGGCACGGCGCCTTCACCGCCCACCTCGGGATAGAGCACCGACCAGGGGATGGCGATCTCCAGCGCTTCGGCGGAAGCGGCCATGGCGCCTCGACCGAGGCTTTCGGCCGTGCCGTCCATGGAAAGGGAACTGAGCTCGAGCTCTAGGTGCCCCCAGGTGCTGGTGGCGAAGTCGGCCGCGAAACCGGGCACCGCGGCGAAGTCCACCTGCTTGTTCAGGCGACTGACCACCGTGACATACTCCTCGGCGCCCTGGATGGTCGAGAGATCGGAGACTCCGACACCCGAACCGTAGTCGGCATCGATGTAGAGACTCAGGGAGTTGAAGGTCCCGGCAAAGTTTCCGCTGGCCGCGAGGTAGAGGGAGTCGGCGTCCCAGGCCACATGAAGGGCGTCGTAGTCCATGTTGACCAGGTCGTAGAGCCCCACATGACCGCCGTCATCGTAGACCTCGTTCCAGTCGCCTTCCAGGGTGCCGTCGATGATCGGGGTCGCCCAGGGCTGGTCGGGTTCCACGCTATCGAGAGGCTCGCCGAAGGCGAAATCGAAGTTCGCAACCTGTCCACCCGTCACGCGCACCTGCTCGGTGAGACTGCCATAGCCGTTGGCCGAGGCGATGAGCGTGTAGAGGCTGTCCGCGAGATTCGCCAACTCGTAGTCGCCGCCGTCGGCCTGCACCGTCCATAGCTGGGCGGCTCCATGCTCGTTATCCGCCCAAACTTCCACCGAAGCGGACGGAGGATCGGGACCCTCGAAGCTCATGCCGCCGGCGATGCCGCCGCTTGCCAGTTCGAGTTCCGTGGAATAGCGCAGGGACTGGTCGTTCATCCAGATCTTGTAGAATCCCGGAGGACCTTCCGTGGGGATCACACAATGGGCGGGATCACCGCTCTGGAAGACCAGCAAGCCTTCTTCATCGGGGCTGGAGCCGAAATTCTCCGGCTCCCAACTCGCTCCCGTCGTGAATTTGAATCGAATCTCGTTGTCGCTCGCGTAGTCCGATTCCAGTACCGATACCCAGATCGACCAGACATAGTCTGCCTCGAGGCTCAGATAGTGCCGCGGGTCCGCCGGATCCCAGTTCACGCCTGAGAAATCGCCATTGATCTGAATGTCGGGGAATTCGGAGACGTACTCCGAAGGCGGCGCGCCCGGAGCATCCAGGACGGGGCCTTCAGGGTTGGGCAGGCAGGCCGCCAGGAGAACCAGCACGATGAGAGGTGGTGCGATGCGACGCATGCTCACTCCGATCACTTCACCACGAGCAGTGAGTTGGTGAAGCCGCCTTCGTTGGCGGTGGATGGATTGTTGGGATCGAGTGCCCAGTTGTTGTTGTCGATGACGAACTTGTACTGGTAGCGCCCGGGTGGCAGGTCCTCCACGCGTGTCCAGATACCGTCGCCGTCTGGATCCTCCATGCGCCCGATGGTGTTGTCGTAACGAGCGCTGGGACTGGCCGTGCCGCCCCACCAATTGCCTTCCCAGTTCCCCGCCAGGGTCACGATGCTCGCCGCGGGAGCTTCATAGGAGAAGAGGACGCCGCCGTCCACGGGGTGGGGCGGAGGAAGGCGCTTCTTGATGATATCCATGCTGCAGCCCAGCAGAAGCAGAAGCGGAAGCAGAAGCAGTGGCAGAGGCAGAGGCCGGAACCCGGATCGTCTAGAAGTCAAATCGCGCCTCCAGTGTGAGAAGGCGAGCCTGGCTGAGGGCGGTCTCCGCCCGATCCACGACCCGTCCGAGGCCCAGATAGGATTCCTTCATGGCGGTATCGTTCAGACCGTTATCGGCCAGGAACTCTCGGCGTCCATGGGGCAGGATTCTTTTGCTCAGTCCGTCGAGCCAGTAGGGGTCGACGCCCCAGCCCAGGGCGAGGTAGCTACGCTTATTCAGATGATAGCTGAGTTCCAGGAAGCTCGAGGCGTACCCGTGGGAGATATCCAGGAAGTCCTGGTCGTAGCGAGCCATTCTCTGGTTGAGGAGGACGGACCATTCCTTGTGGAAGCGCCAATCGATCTCGACGATCACTTCCCAGTAGAGTGGGGAGCGATCCAGTCGAGTGGAGGCTACCGTGTGGGACAGGTTCAGCATCATGTCCCCGGCCTCGCCTTCGTCCAGCAGCATCGCCAGGCGCTGCCGGAGGCGCGAAGTGCTCCCGTAGCCAAGGGTGGTGTAGGCGTCCAGGGGCAACTTGTCACCGGTGATCCAGCTGTTTCCGTAGCCAACCTCGCCCGCGGCGAAGATGAACTGGTCTCCCCAGCCCAGACCCTCATCGTAGTAGTACTCGGACTGTTCGAGGTCGAGGGTGTAGTCCATACGCTTCGAGTTCCAGGTCAAATCACCGCCGTAGTGCAGCGCTCTGGCCGAGAGCTCCTCGCCGCTCTCCACCAGGATGTTCCGATTCTCCTGGAAGCTGTGCTTGGCGGTGAGGTGGAGCCCGAAGGGCAGGGCGGTTCGGGCGGCGAATACGAGACCCCTCGTATCCTGGACCTTCCAGCTGACTTCCGCCTGCTCGTTCCAGTTGAACTCCTCGCCGTCTCTGAACTCCCACTGACGGTCCTTGGCCTGGATCTTCGAGTCGCCCAGGACACCCTCGATCTCGAGACTCGACTCGCCGAACTCGAATCGATAGCTGAGCGCATGGAGAAGGTTGTTCTGGACGGTTCGATAGTAATAGTAGTCGGCCGTCGCGCCGCCGGCCTGCCAGTCCTGGAACCAGAGGTTTCCGGGGGTCAGTCCACGGGTGGCGTGGCCGAGGTAGAGCGCCCGGCCGGGTCCAAGGTCGTGTGAGAGTTGCACAACCCAGTCGTCGCGGAAGCCGTCGTCTTCGTTGCGATTGTAGTTGATTAGGTCCTCGAGTTCCTCGCCCTCCGCGACGCCGCGATCCGGATCGCCCGGTCGCCAAGGGTTGGCAACGCTCGCGTCGGCCACCATGGCTGTCAGATCGAAGCCGAAGGGCAGGGGGGCGCGCAGGATGCCTCCCCGCGCGTTGTATCCGTAGTCGTATCCGTAGGTGCCCACTTCGCCGACGAGGGATGCGGCCTCGTCGCTCTGGAAGGAGGCTTCGTTGTCGAAGAGGGTAAAGGTGAAGGCCGGTCGCGTCAGCACCAGGCGCGCCCGCTGGAAGTTCAGTGCAGTTCGCCACATCTCCGAGGGATTGGCGATATTGTCGGCCGACAGTTCGACCCGCCCCGCGAGGGAGGGATTCAGTTCCACGTCGAATGCCATGTTCAGGTTGTGGGTTGGCTTCTCGATTAGCACACGATCGTTCTCGCTCTCGAATGCCTCGGCCCTGAGCTGCGCGTAGTAGAATCCGTCCACGAAGAGCTTGCTGTTGAGGGGGGAGGGTTGCGGCCCGCCACCGGCCTCGACCACCTCGCCCTGGCCGTCGACCTTGATCATCGAATTGCCGTAGTCGCCGCCGGTCTGGGTGTTCGAGGGATCGGTGATCCAGTTGCCGTCCACGACGAACTTGTACTGGTGCTCTCCTGGACCCAGTGGCAGCACGAGGGTGAAGACACCCTCGCCGTCGTTCTCGAAGAGACTGGCGTTGGTGTTCCAGCCATTGAAATCGCCCGCCCAGGCCACATTGCTCGCCCCGTCATCCCGATAGGTGAAGAGGACACCGCCCTCGACCTTCCGGGGAAAGTCGGAGGCCAGCGAAGGCAGAGCCGGGAGGAGCAGGCCCAGGGTCAGCAGCATGCAGAATCTTTTCATATCTAACCTCAGAACCATGTCTTGAGGGTGAGCTTGTATTCGTCGCGCATCCGCCCGCCCGACTCGAAGTCCCGGTCGTTCACCAGCTCTCCCCAGTCGCCGTAGTTTTCCGGACCGTAGGAGAGGAAGAATTCGAGATTGTCGTGGGGACGGTACTGGATCTGCGTGTACAGCATCGAACGGGCCTCGATGGCGTCGCTGGCCACCATGAAGCGGTTGTACCACTTCCACTGCGTGGTGAGGTTCAGGGTGGTCTCGAGGCCGTAGATGCGCTTCTCTGCGCGGGTGTCCCAGTCCTTGATCTTGAACTGACTCTTCAGCCAGGCCAGGCGGTTTTCCACGACGAGTTCCACGAGCCAGTCGTAGTGCTTGTAGTCGACGCCCTGCCAACCGTCGTCGAAGCGGTTGTGGCTGAGGTTCACCTTGAAGCCGTTGATGAACTCGATATAAACGTTCTGGTTCACCCAGCGCTTCGGATCGTTGGTCAGCAGCAGGACGCGTCCATCGTCCAGGGAGTCGTAGATGTAGCGATCCACACGCCGTTTCGCGCCCCATTCGAGGGTGTATGTGATGGCGCGCTGAGGCAGGACGTAATAGCTGTGCAGGTTGTAGCCGACCTCGTTGGTGGCGTCTCCGCCCTGATAGTTCTTGTAGTCGGGTCCGAGCCGCCAATAGCTGAGGTTGACCGTGTAGTGACCGACGGCGTGGTTTCCGACCTGGAAGTTCCGCATCTCGGCCTTGATGGCCGCGTCCCTGGGGACGGCCGCCTCCAGCCATGCGAAGGGTTTTCCGCCATGCCAGTCGGGCAGGTCCCAACGGTCGTCTCCGATGGCCTCGGAGGGCACCCGGCTGGCAGCGTACTGGGCGGAGAAATCGGCCATGGGGCTGACCCAGAGGAAGTCGCCGCTGATCACCCGATTGTGCTGCTTGCTGAAATCGGTATCCACGCTCGCATAATTCTTGCGCACGTAGGACATGCCGACGTAGGAGCCCGAATCGCCGAGGCGCCGGGTTCCCCGAAGCAGATGGACGTCGTCGGTGGGCTCGACGGTGTCGGTGCCGTGTTCGTCCTGGGAGGAGAAGTCGCTGAAGACGTAGACCCCGTACCAGGGATCCGCCCAGCCCTCCATGCGAAGACCTTGGGCGTTGTCGCCGTCTTTGACGTTGTCCTCCTTGACTAGTTCGAGCAGATGATTGCCGATCCAGAACCGCTTCTCGCGGCTGAAGAGGAAGGCCTCGGCGGCCTTGGGACCGTCCTCCACGCGATACTTGAGGTGGCCCTCGTAGAGGAAGAAGGCCGGCTGAGGGGCGGAGTTGTTCCAGCGGTCCCAGCGCGAGCCCAGCTTGGCCCAGAGTTCACCGCGGTGGGACAGGTTCGCCCGAAGCTTCATCTCGAAATAGTTGCTGGGGCGCCAGAGATCCCAGCTCTGGTCGTCGTTGACCCGCGTGCCGCCCAGGTTGCTTTCCCAGTAGCCCTCCAGCACCGGGGCCGCGTTGGCGCCGAGAGTCGAGAGCAGGAGCGTCAGGAGGAGCGCTCGCTTCATTCCGCCACCTCCTTGCTTCCGAAGATGGGCGAGAGCGAGAAGGTGAGCGTGTTGCCGAGACGCCCGCGGCTCTGGAAGGCGAAGTCCATGTTCCAGCGGGCGGCCCGAAGCCCGAATCCGGCCGTGGCGTAGCGCCCCGTGGTGCCGCCGCGGATATGGAAGGCCTCGAAGAATCGGAGTTCCGATCCGAAGATGAGTTCGGCGTCCCTTCCAGGAATGGAACGGTACTCGAAGATGAGAGCGAGGTTCTTGCGCCAGAGATATGTGCCTGCCAGTCGGCTTTCGCCGCGCGCCATGCTCCAGGTCTCGCCTCCCTCTAGCATCTCGATTTCGCTGGCAGCGAGGCTCTTCGCCTGGAAGGCGAAGGACAGGTCCCGGCTGTAGGGAAGCAGGATCGATGCGTCGAAGGTGAAGCCGCGCATGGAATCCAGAAGGTCGCTGCCTTCGTAACCCGGCACGTCCAGAACCAGGCCGCGGAGCCGGAGACCGAGACCCAGGTTTCGTCCGGCGAGTTCGAAGCTCCAACCGGCGCCCAGGCTGATCTCGTCCTCCACCCAGAGGTCGCTCAGACCGTAGCGATGCCAGGCCACTGAGAACCCGCCCCCACGATAAGGCTGCAGCCAGGCCACGGTGGATGACCGAACTCCGCTGCCGTACCAGTCGTGAAGGAGGAAGTGAGCGCCCGCTTGCCGGAGCTGGGGCAGCCTCGCCGGATTGGCGAGGGCGGAAGCCCCGTCGGTCTCGATGCCGGTAGCGTTGCCTCCGAGCGCTTCCGATCGCCCGTCCAGGACGATCTGGGAGAAGAGTTCGGCGGATGCGGACGAAGCCAGAGTGAGCAGTATCAGGGCAAGCGTGAATCTTCTCATCGCAGGACCGCCATGGGCATGAGGAAGCGGTCCACGCCTTCGATCTCCACTCGAGCGTAGTAGAGGCCGGGCTCCTGGGAATGTCTCTGCTCGTTTCGGCCGTCCCAGTAGAAGTCGATTTGCACGTCCGACTCGCTCAAAACCACGAACTCCCGCGTCAGGAAGTGGATGCGACGCCCGGTGCCGTCGAAGACGTCGCCGAAGATTCGATCGTGAATGAGTTCGAGGATCGATTCGGTGGTGAGGTTGTGCGAAATGGACATGCGGAAGTGTGCGAGGTCGTGCAGGCCGTCCCCGTTGGGGCTGATGGCCTTGACCAGAGCCTCCGGCTCGGTGGTGCCGATCTTCGAGTTACCCGGATTGAAGAAGAACGACATGGGTGGCGTCTCGCTAATGATGTCCCCACTTCGCCAGGAGGGAGCCACGCCCATATCGGCGAGCCCATCTTCGTCACGATCGGGACGGAGTATGATGAAGTTATCCAGGAACGCGATCTCACCCGAGTTCTCGGGCATGCCGGGCAGGTCGAAGAAACTCGAATTGTCCGGGGCGCAATCGGGGCCAGACTGCCCGTCGGCACCCGAGACCACCACGGCCACCAGCCCGATCTCACGTCCCGCGGGGATGAGGCCATCGTATCCAGGAAAGACCTCGGACCAGGGTATCGCCGCTTCCATGGAGGCGAAGGGCCGGCCCTGATTGAAGCTGGCTGAAGCGATGAACTGGCTGTTCACCACGAGTTGCTCGGCGCTGGTCTGGTCGCCGGTCTGAACGCGCCACATCTGGGGCTCGGTGTTGGTATCCCACGTGGCGAGGAAGAGGTCGGGAGCCTGGTTCAGAAAGCGCAGCTTCCGACGCCATCCGGTGGTGACCAGATCCATATCGGGAATGCCGCTGCTGGGCGTCGTGTCGAAGAACAGCATGACGTTGTTACCCCAACAGCGACCGTCTACAGCGACGAAAAGGGAGTCGGTATTCCAGGTTGCTCGAATCTGATTGATGTCGTTGTTCTCGCCCCAGCGGGAGTCGAAGGCAAGCTCTTCCCCCGGGTTGAAGAACAACTCCTCGGGCTGGAAGTCCGAGCTGTCGCCGTCGATGCTGATGCTGCGATCGGTTTCGGTGTAGGCCTGGGCCGGAAGTGCGAATCCGATCAAGAGCCAGGTGGCCAGTCGCCGCATGTACCCTCCCAAAATAGCGAAGCGACAAGCTAACAGATCGGAAACCCGGCATCAAGGGTGGTCGACATCCGCTCGGGAACTTGGTAGAAATGGTGACGGGAGGCTCCATGAGATTCTTTCTGATCGCCCTGGCCATGATTCTGGGCTCCGCCCACGGCGAAGTTCCTGGGGAAGGTGACGTACCCCATTCACCTCTTGCTTCCGGCCCCGTGAGCCGAGAGGTCATCCTGGCCGGCGGAGGCGCCACGCATTTCGCCTGCGAGAGCCAGGACGAGAACCGCCGCGCCTACCACGGGCTCTACAATCGCATGCACGAGTTCCTGGACGGCTGGCGCTTCAGCGTGGGGGAGAAGGTGCTCGAACCCGCGGGCGGTTCCCTGGAACTCTGGCCCTGGACATTCCGGCGCGGCTTCGACAGAGGCGAAATCGAATCGCTGTTCATGCCGCGGAGCCTGCCGGGCGTGGTGATCTCGCTGAGCGGGGCCGCGGGCGCATGCTCCTTCGAACCGCACATCGACATGCGTTTCATCTGGGACGTGCCCCGCCCCGAATACGAAGTGGAATGGAACGAGCGTCTGGGCGCGCTCTTCGTCCGTCGCCTCGATTTCGAACCGCCGGCCGAAGTGCCCCGGGTCATCGCCATCGTGCCGGGCTTCTGGTCCACCTGGCACTACGACGATTCCTGGTTGCCCAACGACTACACTCGCGACAAGGCGCGTCGTGCCATGGAGAAGGCCAATCCATGGATTCCCGGTCGATTTCATGTCGAGCTCTACGAAGGCGACCGGGCCGACTTCGCGGTGGGGCTCGGCGCGGATGAGCGCGAGGCCTTCGCCGTGGCCCGTGATCTGCTCGACCGGCAGGATGCATTGCGAACCGAGGCACGCGACCATTTCGCGGATTTGGCGACACGCGTACCCCGCACCAGCGATGAACGCCTGAACAAGGCCCTCGTCTGGGCCCGCTACTCCATGGATCAACTCATCATGAATTCGCGGGGTCCGGGCATCTACGCGGGCTATCATTGGTTCACCAACTACTGGGGGCGCGACACGTTCATCTCGCTGCCGGGTGCCTGTCTCGTGAGCGGCGACTTCGAGCGTGCGCGCGCGATCCTGGCGAGCTTCGCGGAGTATCAGCTCACCGATCCGTCGAATCCCCGCGAAGGGCGCCTGCCCAACATCGTGAATCCCGACAACCTGCAGTATGCCGGCGTGGACGGCACCTGGTGGTGGGTGAGGGCCCTGCGCATCTACCTGGACTACACCCGCGATCTGGATTTCATGCGCGAGATGCGTCCGGTGGTGGACCGGGCCATCGCCGGCGCGCTTCGACATGCCGTGGACGAGCACGGATTGCTCACCCACGGCGACGGCGAAACCTGGATGGACGCCGGCGGCGAGGTCAATCCGCGCTCGCCACGCGGCAACCGCGCCGTGGAGGTCGAAGCGCTCTGGATCGACGGCCTCGACTCGGCCGCGCTCTTCGCCCGCGTGGACGGCGACTCGGCGGCCATGCGTCGCTACCAGGCTCTTGCCGACAGGGCGCGCGAGTCCTTCTTGGAGTTGTACACCCGGGTGGACGGATTGGGGCTCGCCGACCATCTGAATGCCGACGGCAGCCAGGATCTGCAGATCCGGCCGAATCAATTCCTTGCGAGCATCGTTCCGCGCAGCCGGTCCGCATCGTCGATGGATCGAAACTGGATTCCCGATGAATTGATCCGTTCATCGATTGATTCCGCCGGACCCTCGGTGGTTCTCCCGCGTGGTGTCACGAGTCTGGACCCGAGCGATCCTGCCTGGCTCGAAAGGCATGTCGATTGGGGGAGAGGTCACTTCGATGATGCCTATCATAACGGTGACATATGGCTCTGGTTGAGCGGAGCTGCCATGGAAGTGAGTTTGTGGAAAGCCTCCGACGGGGTGGACCCCTGGAAACAGATCGAGATGATCCAGCGTGATCTTCTCGAAACGGGTGTGCTAGGCGGTCTGCGGGAGATCAGAGATGGAGGGGCCCGCGAATTGCAGGATTACGGAGGAGCTACGAGCCAAGCATGGAGTTACGCGGAGCTTCTCCGCGTATTCCAGGAGGCCTATCTCGGAGTTCGCCCACAACTGCTGGATCGCAGGATTCTATTCTCGCCCGAGCTGGGCGATGAGATAGAAGATCTGAATGCCCGTGTTTTCGTTGGTGGGCAGATTTGGAAACTGAGCCGATCGACGAAAACGAATACGATCACTTGGGGGTGGCGATTCTTGGATGGAGCGCGTCCGGTCGATGAAGATGGCTGGGATTTTCATACTAGCTTGATGTCCGAACCCATGAGTTTACATCCGGACAAGGGTCTTGGATTCTCCATCCACATAAGACCGGTTGAAGACTAAAGGAATGAGGGAAACGATGAGGCAACGATCCACAATCAATGTACTCGCCCTGTTTGCTCTCCTGCTCACCCTCGCCTGCGGCGGCGGAGGCTCCGACGGCAAGCTCTTCATCTGGGAGCAGATGGACCCCAGCGAGCAGGAGCTCCTCGATGAGCACCTGGCGCGCTTCATGGAGTTGCATCCGGGCATCGTCGTCGAGCGGGTGCACTACGAGACCGAGCAGCTGCGCACTCAGTTCCAGAATGCGGCCCTGGCGGGCGCCGGCCCCGAACTGGTCTATGGACCCGCCGATCAGGTGGGCCCCTTCTCGACCATGGGGCTCATCGATGCCCTCGACGAGTACTTCAGCCAGGCCAAGCTCGACTCCTTCTATGCCGAGGCCCTGCCCCGGCTCGCGCCTCGCGGCAAGGGCGACCCGAAGCTCTGGTGCCTGCCCGACCAGCTGGGGAACCATCTCACATTGTGCTTTAACAAGGCGATGATACCCCATGCGCCCCAGTCGTTTAAGCACTTGGTTGAGATGGGCAAGTACTGGACGAAGGACGAGGACGGCGACGGCCGTCCGGAGATCTACGGCCTGGTCTTCAACCAAAAAGAGCCCTTCTGGCTGGTGCCATTCCTGGGCGGATTCGGCGGCTGGGTGGTGGACGAGCAGGGCAATCCGACCCTCGACAGCCGCGCCATGGCCAGCGCCCTCTCCTATGTGCAGTTCCTCAAGTTCGACGAGGGCATCATGCCCCGCGAAGCCGACTACGAAGTCGCCGATGCGCTCTTCAAGGAGGGCAAGGCGGCCTTCATCATCAACGGCCCCTGGTCCTGGCAGCAGTATCTCGACGCGGGCATCGACCTGGGCCTGACGCCCATCCCCACGCTCTTCGGCGGTGGATGGCCCGTGCCCATGGTCAGCGCCAAGGGCTACAGCCTTAACGCCAACGTGCGAGGCGAGAAACGCGAACAGGCTTTGGTCCTGTTGGAGTATCTGACGTGCGAGGCCGTGCAGGTCGAGAAGTCCGAGGCCATGGGCATGATTCCCAGTCGAAAGAGTGCGGCCGAAAAGGCCGAGGGCAGCCATCCCCTCGTGGCGCCCAGTCGCGCGCAGATCGAGAAGGGACGGGCCATGCCGGTCATTCCCGAGATGCGGGCCATCTGGGACGTCATGCGTCCGGCCTATCAGGAAGTCCTGGGCAATAGGCTCGAGCCTCGCGAGGCGGCCGCCCAGATGCAGGAACAGGTGATCAAGAAGATCGAAGAGATGGGCGGCAGCAACTAGCTGCCGTTTGACAGGGGCAATGCGGGAACCTACTCTGTTTCGGATTCCCGCAAGCCCATCCCATGGAGGCCTCATGCGAAGCGCGATTCTGATACTCGCCACGGCGATGCTCTGTCTGGTTCCCGCCGCGATGGCGACCACCGTCACCTTCCACATGGCAGCGCCAGGCGCGGGTCAGGTTTACCTGGCCGGCACCTTCAACAACTGGAACTCCAACACGGACCTGTTGCGAGACGAGGACGGCGACGGCGTCTTCAGCATCACGGTGCAGATCGTGCCGGGCGAGTACCAGTACAAGTTCGTCATCGACGGCACCTGGAAGGAAGATCCCCATGCCGCCGACTATGTCGATGACGGTCACGGCGGACGCAACGGCATCATCGTGGTCGAGGGCGAAACCATGGATGTGGGGGGCAAGGACGCGCCCGCCGAGAAGCCCGCGGTGAAGAAGCGCGCACCGGCCGGATCCCGCGAAGTGACCTTCAAGCTCGAACCGAAGATCGGCGGCGTCAGCGACGTCTTCGTCGCCGGATCCTTCAACGACTGGAACGCCTCCGCCGACCGAATGACCGACGAGGACGGCGACGGCGTCTACGAGATCACGCTGTCCCTGCCCAAGGGCGAGCATCCCTACAAGTTCGTGGTGGACGGCAACTGGATGGCCGACGAGAACGCCGAGGACTTCATCGACGACGGATTCGGCGGGCAGAAATCCCTCGTTCGCGTGGGCCTGAGTTCGGAGGACGGCATGAAGCTGCGCCGAGTTCCCTTCATCTTCACGACCGCCGACGAGTACGGAGCGGTCTACCTGGCCGGCACCTTCAATGACTGGAATCCCGGCAAGACCCTCATGGAGAAGGGCGAGGGCGAATGGCGCCTCGACCTGCTCCTGCCTCCGGGCGAGCATCTCTACAAATTCGTGGCCGATGGCAAGTGGATCACCGATCGCGATCGCGGCGACGCCTTCGTGGATGACGGACACGGCGGCGAGAACAGCGTGGTCATGGTGGACGACCGTTTCGAGGCCATCGACCGCAAGGTGGGCGACGGCAAGATCGAAGAGGGGTCCCTGCGCTTCACCCCCGACTTCCCCGACCTGAACCGTTCGGATCCCAGCATCATCGAGGTGAACTTCCGCACGGCGGCCGGCGACGTCGAGAAGGTTGAGATCGTCGTGGACGGCAAGGTCAAGGCCATGCGGAAGGCCGCCTCCGACGCCGCCGAAGATCTCTGGCGAGCCGACGTGCCGGTTCTCGACGACGACGTTTCCCTGGCCATGAGCTTCCTCATCCACGACGGCGGCGAAACGATGAAGTTCGGCTACGGCGGAATCGGTGGCGGTCCCATCCGGGTGCGTCCCGGACAGCTCGAGACCTTCTACACGCCCGCCTGGGTGGCCGACGGCATCTTCTACCAGATCTTCCCGGATCGCTTCTTCAATGGCGACAGCGCCAATGACCCCGACTTCAGCGAGGATTTCTACAAGGGTCTGAACAAGCTCCCCGCCAGCGGCAAGACCAACGACGAGTACTTCCATCTTGAAGAGAACTGGAACGACTATCGCGGCCTGACCCGCAGTCCTTACCGCACCGACGGCAAGCCCGACTACTACAGCTTCTATGGCGGAGACATCGAGGGCGTGCGCCAGAAACTGGACTACCTCGTGGATCTGGGCGTGAGCATCATCTACTTCAACCCGGTCACCCTGGGCAAAAGCAACCACAAGTACGACGCCGGCGACTACATGACCCTCGATCCTCACTTCGGATCGAAGGAAGATTGGAAGCGCTTCATCGCCGAGGCTCACGACAAGGGTATTCGGGTCGTGGTCGAAGCCGTCTACAACCACTGCGGCGACACCCACTGGGCCTTCCAGGACTGCGTGAAGAAGGGTCCGGACAGCGAGTACTGGGAGTGGTACGAGTGGAAGAACTGGCCCCTGCCCGAGCAGGGCAGCTATGAGGCCATCCAGTACTACGACTGCTGGTGGGGCTTCGGGCTGCATCCGAACCTGAACTTCGACAACACCCGCAAGGCCGAACAGGAAAATGGCGTGCGCGACATCGCCGAGGGCGATCCCAACTGGCCGGTGGTGAACCACCTGCTCGACGCCACTGAATTCTGGCTCACCGAGATGGACGTGGACGGCTTCCGCATGGACGTGCCCAACGAGGTGCCCTTCTGGTTCTGGAAGCTCTTCCGCGAGCGCGTCCGCTCCATCAAGCCCGACGCCTATCTGGTGGGCGAACTCTGGAGCACGGCTCCCGAATGGGTGGGCAACGACACCTTCGACGCGGTGATGAACTACCGCCACTTCAAGGATCCGGTGAACAACTTCATCGGCCACGGCCGTGGCAACGCCCAGAGCTTCGAGGCCGGGCTCGCACCGGGCCGCACCGCCTATCCCAGTCAGGCCGTGCGCGTGATGATGAACCTCATCGACAGCCACGATACCGTGCGCTTCATCACCACCGCCGGCGGAGATCGCCGTCGCCTGAAGCTCGCCGCTCTCTTCCAGATGACCTACCTGGGCGCGCCTCACATCTGGTATGGCGATGAGATCGGCATGGAGGGACAGCGCGATCCGGACTGCCGTCGTCCCTTCTACTGGACCTACGAGGAGGATCCCGGGCGCGTGGAGATGCGCGAGTTCTACAAGAGCGTCACGCATCTGCGCCGCGACAACACGGCGTTACGCCGCGGCGAGTTCCGGCTGGCCCTGGCAAAGGGCAAGGACTACGCCTTCATGCGCGAGGATCCCGCCGAGTCCTTCCTGGTGGTGCTGCACAACGACGAGACTCCCGGCCCCGTGGTCGTCGACCTCGGCGCTCTGGGATACGCGGATGGCACCCAGTTCGGTTCGGCCGCCGGAACCAAGCGCGCGCCGATCTCGAAGCAGTACAAGGTCGAGGACGGCAAGATCAGCATCCAGATGGAGGCCCTCGAGGGCGTCATCCTTCGCAAGCTCTAGGGGGCATCCTTGGCCGGCACGAGCAGGAGCGGAAAGGGGCGAGAGGCGCGGCTGGCCGCAGCCTTCGCCCTGCCCGCGCTCGTGGTCATGATGGCCGTGGTGCTCTATCCCTTCCTCTATAACGTCTATCTATCCATCACCGACATGGGGCTCTACACCTGGCGGGACCCGAGCATCCAGAGCCCAATCTGGAAGAACTACACCGAAGTGCTGCTCAACCCCGAGCTCTACGGCGTCTTCCTCAAGACCGTGCTCTGGACGGGCATCAACGTGTTCTTCCATGTGGCCATCGGCGTGTTTCTGGCGCTGATCCTGAACCAGGCTCTGCCGGGCAAGACCCTGTTCCGGGTATTGCTCATCCTGCCCTGGGCCATGCCCCAGTACATCAGCGCGCTCACCTGGAAGGGCATGCTCAATTACGAGTGGGGGGCGATCAACGCGTTGCTCGGCATGGTGGGCATTCCGCCCGTGGCCTGGTCCAGCGATCCCTTCTGGGCCTTCATGGGACCGCTGATCACGAACATCTGGCTGGGCTTTCCCTTCATGATGATCATCGCACTGGGCGGCCTGCAGGCCATTCCGCCCTCGGTCTATGAGAGCGCCGAGGTGGACGGTGCTGGGCCAGGGCGTCGTTTCTTCAGCGTGACCCTGCCCATGCTCAAGCCCGTGCTGGCACCGGCGGTGATGCTGGGCACCATCTGGACCTTCAACAACCTGAACGTGATCTGGCTGGTGAGCAACGGCGGCGAGCCCGGCGATCGCACGCATATTCTGGTGAGCTACGTCTACAAGGCGGCCTTTACCTATTATCGCTACGGCTACGCCGCGGCCTTCAGCATGCTGATCTTCCTGGTGCTCTTCGGATTCGTCTGGGCGCAGAATCGCCTGGGCAAGGCCTCGGAGGTGAGCTGGTGATGCGCGGGCGCGGACGCATCGTGAAGCTCTTCCTCAGCTACGCCGTGCTGATCCCCGCGGCGCTGGTGAGCGTGTTTCCGATTCTGCAGATCCTTAACATCTCGCTGAGGCCCTCGGACCAGTTCGCCAGCACCAGCCTGGGGCTGATCCCCGACGGGGCCACTTTGCGCGCCTACGCGGTGATGCTCTTCGAGAAGGACTTCCCCCTCTGGATGATGAACAGCCTCATCGTGTCCCTGGCCACGACCATCATCGGCATCGCCCTGGCCAGCACCGCGGGCTACGCCTTCAGCCGTTTCCGCTTCCCGGGGCGACGGGCCGGCCTCATGATCTTCATGGTGAGCCAGATGTTCCCGGCCACCATGCTGCTGCTGCCGCTCTTCATCCTCATGCGGCGCCTGGGTCTGGTGGACAGCTTCATCGGCGTGACCATCGCCTACGTGGTCACGGCCCTGCCCTTCTGCGTCTGGACCATGAAGGGCTACTACGACACGATTCCGCGAGAGCTGGAAGAGGCGGCCTGGGTGGACGGCACCAGCGAACTCGGCGCCTTCTTCCGCGTGTCCCTGCCGCTGGCCAGTCCGGCCCTGGTGATCACCGCGCTCTTCAGCTTCATGACCGGCTGGAACGAGTTCATGGTGGCGCGGGTGCTCTTGTCATCGAAGCGGCTCTTCACCCTGCCTCTCGGACTCGAAAACCTCACCGGCACCTTCTCCACCGAATGGGCGAACTACGCCGCCGGCAGCCTCATGGTCTGCATTCCGGTGGTCGTATTGTTCGTGGTGCTCAGCAAGTATCTGGTGGGAGGGCTGACCCTGGGTGGCGTCAAGGGATAGCTGCCAGCCGCCAGCTACCAGCTGCCAGCCGCCAGCTACCAGCCGCCAGCTACCAGCAGCCAGCCAGAATCAATAGTAGAGGTCGCGGTACTCCAGGACCATGCGCTCGGCACTGAAGCGCTCGGGCAGGGTTGCGAGCGAGCGACGGATGCGTGCCAGCCAGGCCGCGGGCAATCCGTTTTCATCGCGCTCGTAGAACTCTGGCAAAACCTGCTCCTCCAGCACGCGGTACAGGGCTTCGCGGTCGCGGCGGTCCTGTTCGCCGGCGTCGCCTGGCTCCTCCCGATCGCCGATGGCGAAACCATTCTCGCCGTCGTGGGCCTCGTCCCACCAGCCGTCCAGAATCGACAGGTTCAGCCCACCGTTCAGCGCGGCCTTCATGCCGCTGGTGCCGCTGGCCTCCAGGGGGCGGCGGGGCGTGTTCATCCAGACATCGACGCCGGCCACGAGCTTGGCGGCCAGCTCCATGTCGTAGTTTTCCAGGAAGAGGATCTTGCCGCGGAAAGGGGCCTCGCCGCAGAGGGCGATGAGCCGCGCCATGATGTCCTTGCCCGGCTCGTTGTGGGGGTGGGCCTTGCCCGCGAAGAGGAACTGCAGGGGGCGATCGGCCGATTCGAGAAGCGTGGCCAGACGCTGGGGCTCGTCCATGAGCAGCATGGCACGCTTGTAGGGGGCGAAGCGGCGGGCAAATCCGATGGTGAGGGCTTCGGGGTCGAGCTTCGTCTCAGCGCCCTTCAACAGGGAAGGCAGCCGCGTGGGCAGCCAATCAATGAGTTCGCGTCGCAGTTCGCAACGATGATTCCAGAGGGCGGCATCATCTAAGTCGGCGAGTTGGTCCGCCCCTTGCGCGGTCCAGGTGCCGCGGTGCACACCATTGGTCACGTGTCCGATTTCGGTCGATCCCTCCAGGCCGTCCCACATTCCGCGGGCCACCTCGCCGTGTAGCTTCGACACGCCGTTGGAACTGCCGGACAGGCGCAAAGCGAGCGTGGTCATGCAGAACTGGGAATCGTCGTCGTGGCGGCCGAGGGCGAGGAACTCGTCCACACTCTTCTCGCAGGAATCGATGAAGGGGGCGAGCAGGTCGGCGACCATCGACGCCTCGAAACGATCGTGTCCCGCGTCCACCGGAGTGTGGGTGGTGAAGTGCACCCGCGACTGTACACGTGTACGGTTTTCGGCGAAGTCGCCGTCGAACTGCTGGGCGAGGGCCAGGGCGGCGAAGGCCACGTGCCCTTCGTTCAGGTGAATCTTGCTGGGCTCGATGCCGAGGGCACCGAGCGTGTAGACGCCGCCGACTCCGAGCAGGTACTCCTGAAGAAGACGCATGCGGCGATCGCCGCCGTAAAGGTGGTCGGTGAGAGCGCGCAGTTCGTCGGTGTTCTCGGGATGGTCCGCGTCGAGCAGATAGAGTTCACCGCCGTGCCGCGTCTCTTCCCAGACCTTGAAGTGAAGGGTGCCCGCACCCGACTCGAGAGAACCCTCCATGATGAAGCGAAGTCCCAGATTCTCTGGGCTGCGACGGTCGTACGCTTCCCGTTGACGTCCGTCTTCACCAATGACCTGGCGGAAGTATCCCTCGTGATAGAAGAGCCCCACGCCGACCAGGGGCAGGTCGAGGTCGGCCGCCGCCTTCAGGTGGTCGCCGGCCAGGATGCCCAGGCCGCCGGAATAGGTGGGCAGGTCGGCCCGCAGGCCGAACTCCATACTGAAATAGGCGATGGGTTGCTCAGGATTCGACACGCTATGACTCCTCAGGGAAGATGCGCTTTCTAGCGTAGATCATGCCGTCCGTCAAGGTCCTCGATGAGTCTGAGGGCTGCAGCTTTCCCAAGCATTTGATTCAGTGTATAATTCTAGGGTGCTGCCGAGGAGGACTCTAAAATGAAAAGGTTTCTGGTAACTATCATATCGATACAGATTCTTGCCTCTCTTTCCCTAGCCTCTGATCGCATGACCGTGGTCGATGGATACTGTTTCCTACAGGACCAAAGTGATCATAGTGGGAGCAAGGTGGTATTTCTGGCGGATTCACCTTCGGCAGAATCAGATAGCGTATACACCGACCAGGAAGGTTTCTTCGAACTCGGTCTTGAGGAGGGGCTCTATTGGGTGTCTTACTCTCACGATGGATTCTCTTCCTATAGTATCCCAAACCATGTCGTCATCACCTCTCATGTGACCCTTCCAGATGTAACCCTTGCGAACATGGTAGAGGAGGTCTCAGGTGATGTCAGCGGCTATTGGGGAATGGAACACCAAACCTACTACGTCATCGGTGATGTGATAGTACCGGAGGGTGACTCGCTGTTCATTCTTCCCGGTACCGATGTTCTGTTCCTAGATGATACTGAGCTATGAATCGATGGATACCTTGAGGCATGCGGGACACAAACAGATAGTATCGTGTTTTCTTCATCCTCAGAGAGTCCAGGGCCTGGGATATGGGAGGGGCTGAAGTTCAACCGCGAATCAAGTCTTGGGGGTGGCGGTAAGATTTCCTATTGCCTTTTTGAGTACGCGAGTTTGCAAACTGCAACTAACTACGGTGGAAACTACGACTCACTCCTGGTGGAAAACTCAGCTTCTCGTTTTTGCGTCTATGGCTTGATCGTTGGCGGCGACAATCTGCTCGTACAGGGATTTCAAAGCAGGTATTGCACATACGGGGCCTACCTCAACCTATGGGGATGTGAGGTATCTGATTGTGAGTTCAGCTTCAATTCGACTGGCATGTTTTTAGAGGAAGGCCTGGCCACCCATAACTTGATCGCATCTAACAGCGGTCCCGGAGTAACGAAAATCGGCGGAGATCTTATCGGCAATTCAATTGTCAATAATGGTGGACTAGGGGTTAGCGTTTCCTACGCATTCGGATCTATTCAGGGCAACAGGATCTCGAGTAATCAGGGAGGTGTCGGGCTATACAATCAGTGGGGAGTTGTCGACATTCGCGAAAACATCATCGATGGGAACATCGGCGCTGGCGTGGGCACCTACGAAGGTCCGGGATTGGTTCTCGGCAATACGATACACGGGAATGGGATAGGGGTCGTAACCGGGTACGCCGCTTTGGAGGTGCTGAACAACATCATTTCCGCGAATCAGACTGGTATCGATGGCGGCAGCTATACCGATCCCACAACGACAATCATGTACAACGACATTTGGGGGAACACAACAATGCTGGAAGGGGAGCTTCCGGCTATTCTCGGCGAAATCGTCACCACCAACGCCAACGGCGACTCCTGCGATACCTACTTCAACATCTTCATGGATCCGAGTTTCGTAGACACCTTGGATTTCGAACTGCAGTCCGATTCACCATGCATCGACGCGGGCGATCCGAATCCCGAGTACTACGATCCCGACGGCACCATCGCCGACATTGGCGCCAAGCCTTTCTACCAGGGCAACCCACTTCCTCCTGAGATCGACTTTGCACCTTCGGTCACATCCGGGCACTCACCGCTCTCGGTGGAGTTCACATCCACGAACTCTGGCGGTCCCATCTCCACCTGGCTCTGGAATTTCGGCGATGGATCGACAAGCAGCCGATTTGATCCGGTTCACACCTACTCCACCGATTCGCCAACCTTCTATTCCGTGAGCCTCTTTGTCGAAGGGCCCGGCGGCAGCGACTACGTGGAGTATCTCGATCTCATTGAGGTACTCCCTGCCGAGTATCCACCCATCGCGGACTTCTCGGCCGATCCATTGGTGGGGTTCGGAAGCGTGCAATTCCAGGATGAGTCATCAGGCCAGATCGACACTTACAGCTGGAACTTCGGCGATGGTTTCGGCACCTCCTCCGAGCAGCATCCCAGCTACGAATATGCCGTGCCCGGCGAGTACACCGTGACCTTGTCGGTTGATGGGCCGAATGGCGGTGACATCGAGGTCAAGGAGAACTACATCACGATCCTCGAACCCGATACGGTCATCGCCGGTTTCGAGCCGTCAGCAGACTATGGAGTCGTACCCGCAACGATCAACTTCACCAACACCTCCTTCGGCACCATCAAGAGCTACCTCTGGGATTTCGGTGATGAGAGCGGCAGCGAAGAAGAAAACCCCGTGCATACTTACCTGGAGGCGGGGGACTTCGAGGTGGTGCTGGTCGCCTCCGGGCCTGCCAATGCCGACACGGCCACCGCGATCATTGCGGTCCTTGATGCCTCGCCGGTGATCCAGTCCATCGAGGATGTTCCCATGGATCAGGGTCTGCAGGTCTATCTGAGTTTCAAGCGCAGCGGCTACGATACCGACGCGCCCAGAGAAGCCGAACTCTACACGGTGGAACGAAAGGACGGCGAAGTCTGGACGAGCGTAACGTCCGGCGCGGCCTACGGGCAGGACATCTACCAGTTCCTCGTTCCTACTCTGGTCGATTCCACTGGTGCAGGCGATGGCCTGACCGAGTTCCGCGTCGTCGCCGCCATGGATGAGGGTAACTTCCTCAGCGCTCCGGCCTGGGGCTATTCGGTGGACAACATCGCCCCCGGCCCGCCCGGAGGATTCTTCGTCTACATTGGCGACGCGACCAATGTCCTGTCCTGGGATCTGAGTGACGCGCCGGACTTCCAGTTCTTCAGCGTCTACGGGGGCTCAAGTCCCGATTTCGAGATTGGACCGGAGAACCTTCTGCACCTGACTGCCGAAACACATTGGATCGACTCGCAGCACCTCCCAGCCTTCTACAAGCTCACTGCAACCGATGATGGGGGAAATGAGAGCCTGGCCGTTCTCGCTGAAGAGACCACGGATGTGCCCGGCGAGATTCCTCATCATTTCGCATTGTTCCCCTGCGTTCCCAATCCTTTCAATCCGCGGACCACGATTCGTTTCGCTCTGCCGCACGATGCGGAGGTTACCCTGGAAGTCATCAATCCGGGCGGACGACGAGTTGCTGGTCTATTGCTGGGGGAGTATCGCAGCGCGGGCCTACATGAGGTGGTCTGGAATGGCGTGGACGACGGCAACAATCGCCTCGCATCCGGGGTGTATCTCTATCGCCTCCGGGCCGGTGAGTTCACCCAATCCCGAAAGCTCACTCTGCTGAAGTAGCCTCGATCTTCACACTCAGGCCCGGCTTCCTCCATTTCAGGGCGACCCGGGCCTGTGCTATAATTATCGAATCACCCGGGATACACATCGCTCGGCAAAGGGGCAACTGTGCAATTCAGAACGACTTTCCTCGCCGTCTTCATCCTGATTCTTAGCTCTTCGGCGCTGGCCACACCGCTCCTGGACATCGGCGAATGGACCCGCGAGCACCTGCTCGGCGTGGACCAGGCCGCCGATTCCGGAACTCCCGGCCTTGACCTTCTCTCGATCTATCTGCGCGAGGGTGACCTGCGCCTCAGCCTGGTTCAGGCCATGCACCCGGGTACCGGCGAACTGCTTCTCCCGGATGAGGGCAGCATCCAGCTGCTATTCGAGACGGGCGAACTCGGCCACGACATCGGCCCCAACGGCGAAACCCTGCCGGCGGGGTTCACTTGGACAAGCGGCATCGAAGTGCACACGAGCGATCTGCACACGCTGAACGGTCGAGTGGCCTTGCTCGGCGAAGGCCGCGAAGTGACAAGCCTCGAAGCCGACATCCGTCTCGATCGTGACACTTTCGTCTGGCGACTGCCCGTCGATCATGCGCTGACAAATGCGCGCGCGAATGAACTGCGCGTGCTGGCCATCGCCTACGAGAATGGCCGCGAGGTCGACCGTTTCCTCAGCGACGCCGATCGCGACTACCTCGCCCACTGCGCGCTCATGCACCACGGCAACCAGTCCCTCACCTACACCGACGTCTTCCACGGTCGCTGGGACGACCTGGACGGCAGCGGCTTCGATGAAACCCTCGAGCTCCACGAGGCCACCGGCGTGCCCGGCAACTTCCACCTGTCCGGACCGCTTCAAAGCAGCGCCGAGTGGGACCACCTCAACGGCGATCCTCAAGATTTCAACCAGTGGCTCGCCGATGGCGTGGCCGCCGGATGGGCGGGCATGATCACCAGCGCCTACGCCCAGCACATCATGCCCTTCGTGACCGACGACATGAACGACTGGGCCGTGAACATCCAGACGCAGATGACGAACGATCGCTACGGCTACTTTCCCACCGTGGCATGGGTGCCCGAACGCGTCTGGCTCTCGCCGGGAATCTATCCCGACGCGGGAGTCATCGACGCCCTGGCCGACAACTTCCTAGACCACGGCATTGCGGCCGTGATCCTCGACGACGACGTGCACTGCATCGGCTACGACAGCCATCAGATCCACACGCTTGCGGGAAGTTCGTTGAAGGTGATTCCCCGCGACAACGTCTTCACCGGACGCCTCCACGCCGGCGATGGCGCCGGAGCGCTGGCCGTGCTCACGGGGCTGGCCGACAGCGGCGTGGGCGATTTTCGCATCGCGGTCTACGCGGACGACTGGGAAATGGTGGGCGAGATCGGCGAATGGCAGCACTCCATGCCCCAGGCCAACGAGACCTATGACTGGTTCGTCTGGAAGTGCCACGATGAAAGCGCATGGCTGTCCACCTGGAAGCTCAGCGATGCGGTGGCGAATCCGAACTTCGCCGGCGTGGGATCCATGAACATCACCCATGGAACCTACTGGAGCATCGGCGGAACGAACGGCTACGGCGGCGCCAACAACAGCTGGTACACCCACTGGGCGAGCTGGATCCCCTGGATCACCGGCGGCAACGGCAACGGATTCTGCGCGGCCTCCGGGGGCAGCTGCCAGAACTACGGCGACATGTGGTCCAGTACCTATGGCGAACTGGTCGGAGCGCCGTCCAATGCCATCAGCGAGGCCGGCTGGTACGCCATGATGACCAACCTCTACGAGACGGGTTGGCACGACGGCATGGGTGGACCCATCAGCGGATGGGAACATCACCACAGCGCCCACATCAAGAACGGTCGATACTTCGCCGACGCCGCCCACTGGGGCGCGGGGGAGTGGACCACGCCCGAGCTGAACGCCTACATCGACGACGTGGACGGCGACGGCTACGACGAACTCGTGCTGCACAACCAGCGGCTCATGGCCATCGTGGAGTCCGGCGGCGGCCGCATCGTGCACATGTCGGTACGCGACGGCGATCTCGTGGACACCGCGGTCGGCGTGGACAACGCCTACTGGTACGGCACCCTCGGCGACTACAACGACGGCAATCACATCGCCGCCCTCAGCGAGGTCGTACCCGATCAGCAGGGCCTGCCCTTCGACTTCAGCGTCGATGCCGTCACGCCCGATTCGGTGCAGGTGACACTCAGCCTCGGCGAGTTCGAGAAGACGCTCATCCTGCGCGACGGCGAGCCTTACATCCGGGTGATCTACTCGGCGGGAGACGGAAACACCTACATCAAGAGCGGTTTCTCGCCGAGCCTGGTCAGCCTGATCTGGGACCCGAGCATGCAGCGCGTCTGGGATCCCCAGGGCGACTACATGGGCTACCGCAATCCCAACACCGGCCTCTTCGCCGGCTACATCGTGGGCGACGGCGGCGCTTCGCACCTCAGCGAGTTCAGCGGACGCCTCATGAAGGGCGACGAACTATCCGGCGACCACCGCTTCGAGTTCTGGCTCTATGCCGGCGTGGTGAGCGAACCCTCGAGCGGACAGGTGCCCGAGCTGGACCTGCTCGCCCAGGATCTCGAAGACGTGCTCCCGCCCGAGGTGTCCAGCGCCGTCTACTTCCCCGGCCTGGACAAGCTGCGCATCGAGCTGGATCAAGAGGTTTCACTGGAGGCGGTGGACCCGAGCAAGGTGTCCATCGATGACGACGGCGACGGCGTGGCCGACCTCACCCTCGACCTGGCCACGAGCATCGATGGCAGCGGCTGGCAGGATCGTATTGACTTCATCCTCACGCCCACGGACGCGGGAATCCTGGAGGGCCTCGACACGGCCAATCTCACCCTGCTCCTGGCAGGCGATGCCTGGTTCGACGAGAGCGGACTCGCCAACCCGCCGCTCACGGGCGCCGATGCATTCCCCGTGTTCTACGGGCCGCCGACCCAGGTGACCATTGACGGGAACATCGACCATTCCGAGTGGAGCTTCTGCCAGATCGGCGTGGATGATCCCGACAACGACTCCACCTGGAGCCTGCTCAACGAGCTTCAGACCCTCTACGTGACCACGGATGAGAGCTATCTCTACCTCGGTCTCGAGGGTCGCTACGAGAGCTGGAACTGCTGGCTCATGCATCTGGACGCCGACTTCGGCGAGGGCACCGGCGAGAGCGATCTGCGCTTCCTGCCCAACTGGGAACGCAACGCCACCTTCACCTATCCCGGCGCGGGCATCGACTTCCTCTACGGCAGCACGGGTGGCAGTGACGGCGAGTTCTGGAGCATCGACGGGCTGACCACCATGACTCTGCTGAACGAGCACGGCATCGTGCTGGCCACGGATCTCGGCGCGCCCTGGTCGGGCAGCGAATTGGCCATCCCCTGGGACGCACTCTACGGCATGGGCGAAAACGCGCTGCCCGCTGGCGCCGTGCTCGGTCTCAGCGCGGCCATCGGCTGGGACGAGGAACTCGGCGGCGATGTCATGCCCAACAACCTCGTCGCGGAACTGCCCGAGATCGACAACCTCGCGCTGATCCCGCTGGACCTCGACCTGGACGGGCTTCCCGACCTTCCCGACCACGAGGCGCCGCAGCTGCTGTCGGCCGAGGCCGATCCCGAGGACAACACCCGGGTTTCGCTCATCTACTCGGAGGCCATGGATCCGTCCACCGCGACCAACACGGCGCTCTACGAGATCCACGAGACGGTGCTCGTGGACAACGTACTCGCCATCGAGGGCGCCGCCTTCGTGGAGGGGGACAGCATCATCGAGCTCACCACGGCGCCCATGGACGCCGTGGACTATACCGTGCGCGTTCACAGCGTGCGCGACGCGAGCTGCTACCTGAACGAGATCAATCCCAATTCGGAGGCCGTCTACACGGGTCCCGTCACCTCGGTGGGGGACGAGGGCGCGCCGCTGGCCTTCGGGCTCAGCCCCAACTGGCCCAACCCATTCAATCCGTCGACGCAGATCCGCTTCACCCTGACCCAGGACGGGCCGGTGGAGCTCTCGATCTACGACATCGGCGGGCGCAGGATCAGGGTTCTAGCCAGCGGGAACTGGGAGGCCGGCGTGCACACCGTGACCTGGGACGGGCGGGACGGCGCCGAGCTAACGCAATCAAGCGGCGTGTATTTCGCCGTTCTGGCCGGTCCGGAAGGCCGGCAATCCAAAAAGATGCTCTTGCTCAAGTAGGCATCTTCATTTGAATCATAGGTAGCGCAAATGCTATAATGTTGTGTTACCTAGGTACTTACGGCCCGCCGTCTGGCAGGGTCCGGCCGGCCCTGTCGGCATGCAGCATCAACAACATCGGAGGACTTGCAATGCGCCGTACTGCAATCGCCATCATCTTTGCTCTTTTGCCCGCGCTGGCCCTGGCCGGTCCGAGCATCGTCGGCTCCATGAACGGTTGGGATCCGGGTGATCCCGCCATGGATCTGGCTCCCCTGGGCAGCGCCTACACGCTGACCCTGAACCTGGCCGCCGGCCATCACGAATACAAGTGCGTGGAGACCGACGCCTGGGAGGGCACCGACTTCCCCGGCTTCAACATCTCCATCGACCTGGCCGTGGATCAGGACGTGACCTTCTTCGCCAATCTCGGCGCGAATGTCGGCGTCATCGATTTCGACGAGTTCGTGGCCCATCAGGCGCCCATCCTCGCCGGTGACTTCATCGACCTGTTCGGCGGCAACGAGTGGGATCCCGCCGATCCCGCCGGCCAGATGACGCAGATCGCTGGAACCGATCTCTTCGTGCTGGAGGGCACCCTGCCCGCCGGTCATCACGAGTGCAAGGTCACCCTGAACGGCAACTGGGATCAGAACACGGGCGACAACTTCGTGCTCGATCTGGCCGTCGATACCACGGGTATCTTCACCTACGAGTTCGGCACTAACACCCTGACCTTCGAGGAGTCCGTCGCCACGCAGGAGACCAGCTTCTCCCAGGTCAAGACGCAGTACTAGGTTTACTAGTGAGGGCACATTAGCCCCAGGTATCAGAATCAGGGGGTTCCGACATGGGGCGGAACCCCCTTTGCCTAAACGGAGGAACCATGAAGCGCCTAGCCGCCATGCTTGCCATCGCCGTTCTCTCCATGGCCATGACCGCGCTCGCATCGCCTTACAACACCATCACGGTGAACGGCACCTGGGATGCCGGCGAGTGGGATCAGGCCAACGAGACCGTGGCCAGCAACACCAATCCGGGATGGGCCGAGTACGGAAACGTCAGGTCCATCCTCGTGACCTGGGACGCCGTGAATCTCTACGTGGGCGTCCGCGGAAACGCCTGGGGCAACGCCATGCTCATCTACATCGATTCGAGCAGCCTCAGCACCGGACAGGAGAACGCGGACTACTTCCAGGGCTTCGTGACCCAGCCCTACTTCGACCCCGACTTCGTCGGCGGACACTTCAACATGGAGTGGGGCGACGGCACGGTGCCTACGGACATCCGGTCCATCAGCGCCACCGACGGCACGACCTCCAGCCTGCTCGGACTGGCGGCCATCGCCGTTCACGACCAGAACCATGATGGCGGCCTCGGCGAAGGCCTCACCGAGATCGCGATTCCCTGGGCGCTCATCGGCCTCGAACCGAACGGCAGCGTGCAGGTTGCCGCCAGCGTCGGCTGGGCGGCCATGACCGGTCCCGTGATTCCCGCGGGCGGCCTGGGCGGCTTCAGCGGCGACGAACTCGGCGGCGCCGATCAGGTTGGCGGCACCGACGAGGATTCGAGCACCCTGGACGGCCCCGTGACCGTGATCTACGACAATGATGGCGACGGCGTGCCGGACCAGCTCCTCGACGAGATTCCTCCGAGTCTCGTGGATGTCTGCACTCTCGAAGGTGATCTCATGACTGTTGAGGCCACCTTCGACGAACCGGTGGAGCAGACCAGTGCCGAGAACACGGACAATTGGGACTTCGGCGGAGACCTCACAATCTCCGGTGCGCTGATCGTGCCCGAGGATCATTCGAAGGTCCGCTTGGCCCTCGTCGGGTCTCCGGATTTCGGTGTGGACTACACCCTCACCGCGACCAACATTGACGACTTGTCCGGCAATACCGCCGCGAGCACTTCCTGGAGCTTCTGCTTGGCCGAATTGACCGTTCAAGCGAACATGAAGTTCAGATTGCTGGAGGAGCCGGGCGATCCTCAGGACGTCGCGATCGAGGGCAGCATCGCGCCCCTGACCTGGGATCCCACCTGCGACGATCTGCTCTATGACGACGGCACCCACGGCGACGTGGCGGCTGGCGACAGCACCTACACCGGCCAGTTCGTTTTCTGCATGAGCCATGAAACCGGCGTGCCTCCCGAGCAGACCCTCAACTACAAGTTCACCTACGGCTGCACGGAGTGGGAGAACATCGACAACCACGTCTTCACCATGGACTGCAGCACCGGCCAGACCGTATTGGACATCTGGTGGGAGGACCACAATCCCGACAACTTCACCACCCATGCCATCGACGTGATCTTCACGGTGGAGGCGCAGGGTCTGTCCGACCTCGGCATCGATGGTTCGGTCCTGCCGCTCACCTGGGACTTCCCCAGCATCAATCCTCTGAGCGATGACGGATATCCCGACGGGGTTCCCGGCGACGACATCTACGGCGCCGTGATCCAGTTCCCCGAGAACAGTCTGAAGAACGTGAGCTACAAGTTCACCACCGCCGACGCATTCGAGTGCTCGACCCAGACCGACCGCAACGTCTTCCTCAACGACGAGGTGTACGACGTCATCGGCGGAGAGTTGGGGCCCTTGGTCCTGCCGCTGGCCTACTTCGACCACTGCTCGACCATCTGGAAGGATGTCGAGGTCGTCTTCAGCGTGAGCTTCGTCGAACAGGATCCGCCTCCGGGAGCCGAAGACGTGGTTACGCTCAACGGCACACCTTCGGGGAATCCCAACGTGATCAACTGGGACGTTCCCTCGATCAATGTCATGGCTGACGACGGGACGGCACCTGATGAGCTCGCCGGCGACCTCGTCTACACCAAGTCGATCACCTTCCCCGAGTACTCCGAGCTGGGCATCGAGTACAAGTACCTGCTCAACGACGAGTACGAATGCCCGGATCAGGGGAATCGCTTCTTCTGGATCGATCCGGTGACCTATGACGCGGTGGGCAATCCCCAGATCCTGGAACTGAACTACTTCCACTTCTGCCATCCGGTGAGCGTGGACGAGGCGGTGCCGGCCGATCGCATCGCTCAGCTGGACGCCAACTGGCCGAACCCATTCAACCCCAAGACCACTCTGCGCTTCTTCCTCAAGGAAGACACGCGTGTGCGCCTGGAGATCTACGACATCTCCGGACGCCGGATCCGCGCCCTCGTGGATGCCGAAGCCCAGGCGGGAGAACACCTGGTGCAGTGGAACGGGGTGGACGAGAACGGCCGGCTCGTGCCCAGCGGCGTCTATTTCGCCAAGCTGATGGCTGCTGATGAAGTTCAAACACAGAAACTGACTTTGCTGAAATAGGTCAGTTTTCCTAAGCGAAGTGGTTTCCCTCCGGGCGACTTCGAAGCGGAGCGAGGAGGGAAAGCCATGAGCGGCCAAATCGTTCGGGGAAGGGGTCTCCCTTCCCCGATTTCTATATAGCCGAATCTTCTAAGATCCCGCAGGCTGTGATATCATTGTTGAGGTCGATGGGAGAATGTATGTGGAATAGACATGCAATTCTCAATGTCTTCATGCTCGCGATCCTCGCGTGTGCGTCGGCCTCCGCAGATATTGTCATCAATGAGGCCAATAGCGCCAACGCCTCGGGAATCGTGGACGAGGACGGCGACCACGAGGACTGGATCGAACTCTATAACGATGGCGTCTCCTCGGTGAATCTCGGCGGATTCGGGCTCTCCGACGATTTCGCCGAGCCTTTCCGCTGGGTCTTCCCTTCACGCATCCTGCTTTCGGGTGACTACCTTCTCGTCTATGCCTCCGACAAGAATCGCACCGGTAGCGAGCTTCATACGAACTTCAAGCTGAAGAGCGCCGGCGAAACCATACGCCTGGTCGACGATGGGGGAGTGCTGCTCGATGCCTTCGCCATGGAGGCCGTCACTCCGGATGTCTCCATGGGCCGCGCTCAGGGCGACATCCATTTCTTCGATGAGCCCACTCCCGGTACCGAAAACACGAGCCAACCCTACCCCGGCATCACGCCACCCCCGACCTTCGATCCGGAAAGGGGACTCTATTCCACACCCCTCGCCGTCGAGATCAGTGCCGAACCCGGTGATCTCTTGAGCGTCAGCCTCGACGGATCCGTTCCGGACATGGGCGCTCCCCTGGATCGAACGATGGTGCAGGTGGACACCACAACGACCCTTCGGGCCCGTGCGCAGCGCGCCGGCCTTCTGCCCAGTCGCGTGATCACCCACAGCTACGTCATCGACGAGGGCGTCAATCTGCCGACCCTCTGCGTCACGGTGGATCCCTTCGATCTCTGGGACGAGGTCTTCGGCATCTACGTGGTGGGCGACAGCGCCAACGACTACTGGCCCTATCACGGGGCGAACTTCTGGCAGAATTGGGAGAAGGCCTCCCATTGGGAGTTCTTCGAGCCAGCAGGCGGCGGTTTCTCCCTGGACGCCGGGGTGAAGATCCATGGCGGTTTCTCCCGGGCCTTCCCTCAGAAATCGCTGCGCTTTCTCGCACGGGACGCCTATGGCGTGAACGAACTCATCTATCTCCTGTTTCCCAACGGCGAGTTTGACGACTTCAAGCGTCTCATCCTGCGCAACACCGGCAACGATTTTCCCTACACCCACCTGCGCGACGTCATGGCCCATGCCCTGGCGGCCGAGGAAGACCTCGAGACCATGGCCCGCAATCGTCCGGTGAAGGTCTTCCTCAATGGGCAGTACTGGGGATACCAGAACCTGAAGGAGCGACAGGACGTCTTCTACCTGCGCAGCCACTTCGGCGTGGAGATCGACGAGATCGATCTGATAGACGATCGGGACGACGCCTACGAGGGAGACAACGCCCACTGGCACATGCTCTACGATTTCGTCGAGGCCAATGATCTGAGCATTCCCGCCAACTACGAGTATCTCGAGACGCTCATGGAGATGGAGAACTTCGCAATCTACAACATCCACGAGATCTTCGCCGGAAACACCGACTGGCCCGACCACAACAATCGGCGCTGGCGTCCGCGCGCCCCGGACGGCAGGTGGCGATGGCTCTACTTCGACCTGGACATGTCCCTGGCCGCCGGCTTGGGCGTGCCCTCCTACAACACCCTCGACATGGCCACCAATCAGGACCCCGAGGCCTACGGCAATCCCAACTGGAGCACCATTCTGCTCTACAAGCTCCTGCTCAACGATGAGTTCGCGAACCTCTTCCTGAATCACTACGCGGACCGGCTCAACAGCGTCTTTCTGCCCTCGCATCTGCATGCGGTCATGGACTCGGTCAAGGCGGCCATCATGCCCGAGGTGCCGCGGCATCGCGAGCGCTGGGAGCTCTGGAACAGCTGGCAGAGCCGCTTGAATCCCATCCGCGAGTTCATAGACCTGCGGCCCGATTTAACCCGCGGCAACTTCATGGACTACTTCGTCATTCCCGACACCCTCACCCTGTCCCTCGATATCGATCCTCCCGCGGCCGGGCGCATCGCCCTGACGGCCGTGGTGGTGGACAGCGCCTGGAGCGGCGTGTATTTCGAGGGCGTACCCGTGAATCTGAAAGCCATCCCCAACGCGGGTTGGGTCTTCGATTCCTGGTCCGACGGGAACATGCCCCTGGATGATCAGGCCACCGTGACCCTCTACGGTGACAGCAGCATCGTCGCGACCTTCACCGAGGGGAACACCGGCCAGGCCGTAATCAATGAGATCAACTACAAGTCGTCGGAGGCCTTCGACTGCGGCGATTGGGTGGAGTTCCACAATCCGGGGCAGGGCGATCTGGACCTGAGCGGGTGGCAGTTCCGCGACGAGGAAGATACGCACATCTATCTGTTCCCTCAGGGCACCACCCTTCCCGCGGGCGGATATCTCGTCCTGGCCAAGGAGCGTTCGAACTTCCTGCAGCACTTTCCGCAGGTCCTTTGCCTCTTGCCGGGCGAGATGGGATTCGGTCTCGGCACCGAGGACATGGCCCGGCTCTACAACGACCTGGGCGAGATGGTGGACCTCGTGCTCTACTCCAACCTTCCGCCCTGGCCCACGGAACCAGACGGCATGGGCCCGACCCTGGAACTCATCGATCCGCTCTCGGACAACCTTCAGCACGGTGCCTGGGCCGCGTCCATCGCCGAGTACGGTACCCCGGGCGAGATCAACAGCGTCACCGAGGCGGTTTCGGTACCGGAGGCGGCCCTGCCCGCGAACCTCGTCCTCGCGGCGCCCTCGCCCAATCCTTTCAATCCTTCCACCACGCTGCGATACGAGCTGCCCGCGTCGGGACTGGTCACACTCACCGTCTACGATATCGAGGGCCGCCTTGTTCGAAGACTGGTAGACGGTTTCATGGAAGCCGGCACCCATGTCGCCACATGGCGGGGGAGGAACGACGCGGGACGACCAATGAGCAGCGGACTCTATGTGGTCGCCCTCCAGGCCGGAGATCGCCGGCTCAGCCGCAAGCTGGTCCTCCTGAAATAGGGTTTCGGATCTGAATAGAAATCGCCTGCGGCGTAAGCTCCATTACCGCCTCATCCTCCACATGCGCTATAATTGTGCATCAGGAATGGTAGCCAACGGGAGGATCCCCATGCGTGTTCTGTACTTCCTTCTCGCAATTCTGCTATCGGCGACGGCTCTGGCGGAGCTGCCCGATCCCGCGCTCACGGAGACCCAGGCGCCCACGGGCCGCATCGTAATCAAGTTCGCCCAGGGCTCGGATCTGACCATGGATGACCATGGCCTCGTGGGAAGCGAATCGGCTCGCCTGGCGGAGAAGCTCGAGAGCCTCCTCCCCGGATACCGGCTCGATCGTCGCTTCTCGCGAAGTCACGATCAGGTGCGGGCCGATCTGGAACGCGCTTCTGCCCGGGTCGCCGGAAGCCTGCCCGATCTGAACAAGTACGCCACGCTGCATGGAGCGCTCGGCGATCGCGATGCGCTCATCGACATCGTCCGGAAGCTGCGTGCCGATCCCGCCGTGGAGACCGCCTTCCTGGAGCCCGTGGCCGTGCCGGCCGCTCTGGGCTTCGACGCCTTCACCGGCGCCGTTCCCGAACTGCCGCCGCCGGGAGCGGGCGCGCGCAGCGACACCCCCGACTTCACCGCCGAGCAGGGATATCTCAACGCTCCCCCCGAGGGCGTGAACGCCTGGGCCGTGGAAGACAGCACCGGCGCCGACGGCGCCACCGTGCAGGTGGTGGACGTGGAAGGCGCCTGGCTCTGGACCCACGAGGACCTGCCCGACCCAATCCTCGAACTCGGAGGCCAGATCGAAAGCCTCGGTTGGCGCAACCACGGCACCGCGGTGCTCGGCGAGGTCCGCGGCGGAGACAACGGCTACGGCGTGCGGGGCATCGCACCGGGCTGCGAGGTGGGATGCTCGTCCATCGCCGAGCAGTGGACCGCCGACGCCATCTACAACGCGGCCGTCGCCCTGAATCCGGGCGACGTGATCATCATCGAACTGCACGCACCCGGCCCCAACGCCACCGGTGAAGGCCAGGTGGGCTACGTCTGCATGGAGTACTGGCAGGACAACTTCGATGCCATCCAGATGGCCACGGCCCTGGGCATCATCGTCTGCGAGGCCGCGGGCAACGGCGGCGAGGACTTCGACGATCCCGTCTACCTCGGCGTCTTCGACCGCAGCCAGCGCGATTCCGGCGCCATCATCTGCGGGGCCAGCGTGGGCTCCGATCTGGATCCCGCGAGCTTCACCAACTACGGATCCCGCGTGGATCTGCACGGCTGGGGCTACGAGGTGGCGACCACCGGCTACGGCTATCTCTACGGCATCGACGAGGGCCTGGACGAGGAGTTCTGGTACACCTCCGGCTTCAACGGCACGAGCAGCGCCACGCCCATCGTGGCGGGATCGGTGACCGCCGTGCAGGGCATGGCCAAGGCCCGATGGGGATTTCCCCTCGACGCGAAACTCATGCGCGACCTGCTCGTGGCCACGGGCACGCCCCAGTGGGAACCCGAGACCCATATCGGTCCGCGCCCGGACATTCTCGCCGCCTGGCAGCTCGCCCTCGCCGGCATCGGCGAGCTGAGCGGCACGGTCACCGACTCGGAGACCGGCGACCCCATCGAAGGGGCGAAGGTCTACGTGGCCGAGACCGCCAGCTTCGACTACACCGATGCCGCCGGCGACTATCGCATCTCCCTGGCGGCCGGCTTCTACAACCTCGAGTTCAGCGCGGGCATCTTCTATCAGACGGCCGAGGCCGCCGTGCTCGTGAGCGACGCGGCGACCTCGGTGGTGGATGCCGCCCTCGATCCCATGCCCACTCTCACGCTGTCCGGATACGTGGAGCGTTCCGGCGGACACGACGCCGAGGGCGTGCGCGTGCGGGCCACAAACATCGATCTGGACGACCGGTGGACCGACCTCGACGGCTATTACGAGTTCAACGGCGTGCCCGTGGACACCAGCATCACCCTGCTCATCGACAGCCTGCCGGGTCACAATGCCGTGGCGCGGGTCGCGTCCACCCACGCCCCGGAAGGCACGACGCTGACGAACCACGACTTCCTCTCCAGCGACGTGACCGACTTCGAGGCGGACGGCGCAGGTTTCACGGCTGACAGCCTCTGGACCTGGGGCACGCCCCTGGGTGACGTGGGCCCGGCTACGGGCTTCAGCGGCGACAAGTGCTGGGGCGTGGGCATGGCGGGGGACTATCCCGACGACTCCTTCGCCTGGCTCACCAGCCCGAGCTACGACCTGGGCATCACCGATATCGTCGCGGCCTACTTCAGCATGCATTTCTGGAGCGAGACCGAGAACGGCTTCGACGGGGCAAGGGTGGAGTTCTACAGCTACACGACCGGCGAGTGGCAGGAGCGCACACCCATCGAGGGCTACAGCGATCCCTCGCTCTCGGGCATCGGATACAAGCCCGGCTGGTCCGGCGTCACGGACGGCTGGCAGGGCACGGTCTTCGACATCAGCGACCTGCTCTCCTCGGACGTTCGCGTGCGCATCGCTTTCGGTAGCGACGGCGGCGTGAACGGTCCCGGCTTCTGGATCGACGATCTGAACTTCTACTTCATCGGATGGCCCACCGACGTCGCGGAGTCGCCGACCGCCGCTCCGCGACTGGCGGTCTATCCCAATCCCTTCAATCCCAAGACGACCTTCTTCTTCGAGATGCCATCGAAGGGGCCCGCGAAGTTGGCGGTCTACGATCTCGAGGGACGTCTCGTGGAGCGCCTCGCCGACCGAGTCTTCGAGTCCGGCCAGCATCGCATCGAGTGGAATGCCGAGGGCATCGCCAGCGGAGTCTACTTCGTGCGCCTTTCCGCCGACGGCGTCGAGCGGCGCGAAAAGGTGGTGCTGCTGAAATAGCTTGAACATGAACCTGAACGCGAACTCGCCTGGTTCAAGTTCAAGTTCAGGTCGAAGTTTTGCTTGGCCCCCTTCGCGGCTTCTCATAACCTGAAGCCATGACTCGTCGTTCCTCGATCCGCAAGCGAAAGCAGATCAAGGGCATCTTCTGTGTGGAGGGGCTCTGGGATCTGGATCTGCGCGATACTTCCACCGTGAGGCCCCTGCTCGAACTGCTGCGCCTCAACGCGGGGGTGGAGTACATCCACCGCGAGTACGCCACGCGCGACGAGTTCGAACTCTACGTGCGCAAGTGGACCCTCAAGCGCTACGCGGCCTATCCCATCCTCTATCTCGCCAGTCATGGCCTCGAGAGCGGCATCGACATCGGAGGCGATCTCTATCCGCTGGACGAACTGGGCGAGCTGCTGGAAGGGCGTTGCGCCAACCGGGTGATTCTCTTCGCCTCCTGCAGCACCCTGAACATCGAAAAGCGCCATCTGCGAAACTTCCTGAAGCGGACCGAGGCTCTGGCGGTGGCCGGCTACAAGGTCGACGTGGGCTGGATGCGCGCCACGGCCTTCGAACTGCTTCTGCTCTACAACATGCAGCTAGGCGAGTTCTCGGGCCGGGGCATCGGCGCTATCGAGAAGAAGGCGCGCGCGGCGGCCCGCGGATTCAAGGACTTGGATTTCCGCATGGAAACCATGAAGGAACTCAGCTGATCGGATGCGTCGGCATGGAGACCGACCGAAAGGAGACCTCGTGAACGTCCGAACCCTCAGCCTTCTCGCGTTGCTTCTGCTTGTCGCCACGCCGGCGGTTTCGGCCGAAATGCCGGTGACCCAGGTGGAGCGACTTTCGGATTTGGCGGAAACCCTGCGCGCCAAGGCACAGGCCGCGCGGACTCCCGAGTACTGGGAGCTGTGGGAAAGAGAGAGGGCCATTTACGGCGAGGAATCCGACGTGGAGATCATGGGCATCGATGGGCGGGGCCTGCCCTTCGTCTGCACCACCCACAATCTCGTGGCGGCGGCGACCACTCGAACCCTCGAGCTCTGGCCCGGAGGAGCTTCGGGATTCAGTCTGTCCGGCGGCACCCTTCCTTCGGGATCCTTCGCCATCTGGGACGCCGGCGGCGTGCGCACCACGCACCAGGAGTTCGGCGGCAGAGTGATTCAGAGGGACGCGCCAGGAGGCACCCATTTCCACGCCACCCATGTGGCGGGAACCCTGGCCGCATCCGGCGTGGATCCCAACGCCAAGGGCATGGCCTTCGCGGCGCCCCTGGATGCCTACGAGTGGACCGACGACGCAAGCGAAATGGCTTCGGCGGCCTCCACGGGCCTGAGGGTGTCGAACCACTCCTACGGCTACATCCACGGCTGGGAGTTCGACTACCTCGGCGACGGAGAATTCTGCTGGTTCGGCGATGTGGGCATCGACCCGAACGAGGACTACCTCTTCGGCTTCTACACACCCGCCTGGTGGGCGGATTTCGGATCGACCATCACGGCCGAACTCTGGGACCAGATCGCCCATGACGCACCCTATTACACCATCGTGAAATCGGCGGGCAACGATCGCAACGACTACGGTCCCAATCCGCCCGACGGAGGGCATTGGTACTGGTCGGGTACCTGGACCTGGTCCACCGCCGTCCGCCCGGCCGATGGGGGAAGCTCCGGCTTCGACACCATCACCGATGCGGGCAACGCCAAGAACGTGCTGACCATCGGTTCGGTTTTCGACATCCCCGGCGGATACTCGGGTCCCGGCGATGTGACCGTGAACAGCTACAGCAACTGGGGACCCACCGACGACGGACGCATCAAGCCCGACCTGGTGGGCAACGGCGACAACCTCTACAGCACCTTCAACAGCGCGAATGATTCCTACGCGACCATGGGAGGAACTTCCATGGCCTCGCCCAACGTGGCGGGCACGGCCGCCCTGCTCTACGAACTCTACAGGAATCAGTCCGGCATGGCGCCGCTCTCGAGCACGGTGCGTGGGGTGCTCATCCACACGGCCGACGAAGCGGGCCCGGCGGCGGGTCCCGATTACATGCACGGATGGGGCCTGGTCAACGCCCGGGACGCGGCCGATCTCATCGACCTCGATACCCGCGCGGTGGATTCCATCCGCGAGAGCACCATCAGCAACGGCGAGACCAAGACCTACACCTTCAGCGCTCCGGGCACCGGTCCCCTGGTCGTCACCCTGGCCTGGACCGATCCTCCCGGCACCTCGCCGGTGCTTAGCCTGGATCCCACCGATCTCATGCTCGTCAACGACCTGGACCTGCGGGTGAAGCAGGGCGGCAACACCTGGGAGCCCTGGATCCTGGATCCGGTCAATCCGTCCTTCTCGGCGAGCACGGGGGACAACTTCCGCGACAACGTGGAACAGGTACGCGTGCTGACGGCGGTGGCGGGCGACGTGACCCTCGAGATCACCCACAAGGGCACCCTGGCGTCACCGCAGGCCTACTCGCTCATCTTCACGGGCTTTGACGGCACGCCGGTGGCCGTGAGCGATTTCCGCCTGGAGGGCTCGCCGGGGCGCGTGGACCTTTCCTGGGAGTCGCTGCGGGCCGAGGGCGCCGAGCTGAGGCTGTCCGCTGAAGGAGCGGGGCAGGCCTGGACCGTGCCCATCCGCAGCCTGCTCGAGGGTCGCTTCGAGGCCACCGACCTGCATCCGGCCCTCGCCGAAGGCGGACGCTTCCACTACCGCCTCGAGCAGTTCGAGCACGGCGACTGGACCCTGCTGCGCGGCGAGAGCATCCTGTTGGACGCCCTTCCCGCCCGCACGCAGCTCTTCGAGCCATGGCCGAATCCGCTGCGCGGCTCGACGAATCTGCGATTCAGCCTGGGGGAAGCGGGCCCGGCGAGGCTGTCGATCTATGACGTGAGCGGCCGGCTCGTCCATCGACTGGTGGACGCGGAATCCACGGAAGGGCTGCAGTCCTTGGTTTGGCAGACGGGCGACATGCCCGCGGGGGTCTACTTCCTCAGCCTGGAAACTCGTGGCGAGAGCCAGACGCGCAAGCTGATCATCCTGCGTTAGGAGCCAAAAAGGAGCCCCCGCCTGTCGAAGGCGGGGGCCTTGCTGTATCCAGCCGAATCCTGGAGACGGGTCGCGGCACTGTCAATCGCTCCCGGTGGGGGTCTGGCCTTTCCCGTGCTTCCTCTGGCACCGCTCTTGCTGACTGTGAACTCGCTTGCGTTTTGTCCGCGGTACCTGGGGGGAACTCCGCACGACGACCTTGCTTTAGCACCCTTGCCCCCCTCTGCGGCCCTCCCGGGTTCCGCCTCTGCTTTCCCGACTGGGAAAATCTCTCCCTCCTGGGGGAGGAACGAATAGGAGCTCGGGTCAAGGCAAGAACTTCTTATGATCGCACCGACCCGGCACCGTTGGGGAGGGCCTCGCGCCTTCCCCTTTTTTTATCCCACTGCAAATGAATGATTTAGCGAGCTTCCGCGAGATTTCTTTCGGCCAGGCTTGACACCTATACGGATGTATAGTAGTCTTCGATTCGCACAAGCCTTGAAGGATCAACCGGAGGTTCTCCCTTGTTCTCCTCCTCTCCCGCCATCGCTCACCTGGACATGGACGCGTTCTTCGCGGCCGTGGAGCAGCGGGACTTCCCCGAACTCAGAGGCAAGCCGGTGGTGGTGGGGAGCCACGATCCGCAGCGCCGGGGCGTCGTCTCCGCGGCCAGCTACGAGGCCCGCGAATACGGCATCCACAGCGCCCTGCCCCTGAGGACGGCCTATCGCCTCTGTCCGAACGCCTGCTTCGTGGATCTGCGTCCCAAGGTCTACTCGGAGGAGAGTCGCCAGATCATGGCTATCCTCCACGAGTACTCGCCCCGGGTGCAGCCCCTGAGCCTGGACGAGGCCTTCTTCGATCTGACGGGAACCGGATTGCTCTTCGGGCCCCCGGAAGAGACCGTGCTCGACATCAAGCGCCGCATCCTGAAGGAACGGGGCCTGGTCTCTTCCGTGGGGCTTGCTCCCGTCAAGTTCGTGGCCAAGATCGCCTCCGATCTCGACAAGCCCGACGGCGTGGTCATCGTGCCTCCCGGCACGGTGACGGACTTCCTCCATCCGCTGGACGTGAAGCGGCTCTGGGGAGTGGGTCCCAAGACCTTCGAGCAGCTCGAGAAGTTCGGCGTGGCGACCATCGGGGACCTGGCCGATCTCGGCCAGGAACGTCTCATCGAGCGGTTCGGGAAGTGGGGGCTGCGGCTCTGGAACCTGTCCCAGGGCATCGACCCTCGGGGCGTGGAGCCGCATCACCAGGAGAAATCCGTCGGGCACGAACACACCTTCGGCGAGGATCAGGACGACGTGAACGTCCTCGAGCGCACCCTGCTCGCCCTCTCCGAAAAGGTGGCCCGACGCCTTCGGAAGCACGGGATGGCCGGACGTACCCTGACCCTGAAGTTCCGCACGGCCTCCTTCCGTACCCTGACCCGCGCGGTCACGGGGAGCGAGTACCTGGACCAGGGCCCTCTCATCTACGAGACGGCCCGCGCCCTGATGAAACAGGTGGATCGTCGGGGCGAGAAGGTCAGGTTGCTGGGCGTGTCGCTCAGCGGCCTGCTGCCCAAGAGCCAGGTGCCCCGCACGCTCTTCGACGGATTGGAGGCGAAGTCCGGCGAGAAGATCGACCGGGCCGTGGATGAACTGGGTCGCCGCTATGGCACGGACACCGTGCAACGCGCGCGACTCGTGGAAAGGAGAGCGTCATGAACGCCGGTCCTCAGCAGATCCTTCCCTTCGCGTCCGCCGTCCTGAGCTGGGATGAAGTCCTGGCCAACGGCCGTCGCGCCGTCGACGAAACCGGGGAGCTCCGGACCATGAATCCGGCCCATCTTCCACCGGAGCCGGATCTTCCCGACATCTACGCCCTTTGCCCGGGATGCGAGGAGCATCCGGGCGGAGGCATCTTCCCGGCCGCCGAGCTACTGCGTAGCGACGGCTGTCCCGCGGGACGGCGCCTGCGCAGCAGCGCGGCCGGTCAACACTTTGAGGAGAAGGAGGACCGTCCGGCCGAAAGGGAGGGTTCGGCCGTCCCGGTTTTGAGGCGCCGAAATTCGGCGCGTCCCTCCTCTCTCCTCGATTCTCACGCGGACGACCGGCTCCGGGGAGGCTCGTTTCCCCGTTTCGAGGCTCTCACCCCCGAGTCTCTTCCGGAGACCGGCCCGCGCTTCTCCTTGACCCGGGGGGCGGCCCTGTGTTCCCGTTGGATGGAAACGCAGAAGCTCAGAGTCGCCCGGGCCTGGTTCTTCCGCAGGAGGGCCGCAGTATGTCGAAGCAGACTCTCACGGATCGCCAACGCAGCATCCTCGATTTCCTAGGGGAATTCCTCGAGGAGCACGGCTATCCGCCGACCTTGCGCGAGATCGGCGCGCACTTCGGAATCAAGTCGCCCCGGGGCGTCCAGGACCACCTGGAGGCCCTGGAGCGCAAGGGACATATCCGCCGCCGACGGGAAGCCTCCCGCGGCATCGAGATCCTCGACTACCGGCCTCCGGCCTCCGACAACGTGGTTCGCCTGCCCCTGGTGGGGCGGGTGGCCGCGGGTCAGCCGGTGCTGTCCGAGGAGAACATCGACGACTGGCTTGAGATCGACTCGGCCCTGGCCCGCAAGGGCAGTTTCCTGCTGAAGGTGGTGGGGGATTCCATGATCGACGCCCATATCTGCGAGGGCGACACCCTGGTGGTGGAGTCGGCCGAAGAGGCCCGTAACGGCGAGATCGTGGTGGCCCTGGTGGATGACGAGGCCACGGTGAAGACCTTCTACAAGGAGAAGGGGGCCATCCACCTGCAGCCGGAGAATTCGACCATGGAGCCCATCATCGTGCCCGCGGGTTCGGCCGAAGTCCGCGTCATCGGCAAGGTCCTCGCCGTCCTACGCGTCCTTTAGTTCTCAGTTCTGAGTTCACAGTTCTAGTCGAAAACACTTTAAGCGCTACGCTTAAAGTGTTTTCAGTTAGGCAGGTATCACTCCGAAGTACACGGAGAAGAAGTGCATGATGGTGCCCGCCATCACGAAGAGGTGCCAGACAGCGTGGTGATAGGGAAGCTTCCGCCAGGAGTAGAAGAGCGTGCCCAGTGTGTAGGCCGCACCCCCTAACATCAGGAAGAGCAGACCCAGGGTGGGAACGGACTGGTAGAGGGGTTTAGCGGCGATGACCACCAGCCATCCGAGACCGAGGTAGAAGCCCAGGGACAGCCACTTGGGCGGTCGTTTCGTGAGCACCTCGAAGAGAATGCCCGCCACGGCCAGGCCCCAGGCCAGGCCGAAGAGAGTCCATCCCCAGGGTCCACGCAGATTCACGAGTACGAAGGGCGTGTAGGTGCCGGCGATGAGCAGGTAGATGGCGGCGTGGTCGAACTTGCGGAAGAGGTCCTTCACCCTCGGCCAGGGGAAGCCGTGGTAGAGGGTGGAGGCCGTGTAGAGCAGGATCATGCTGGCGCCGAAGATGCTCACGCCCACCACATGCCAGGCGTCGCCGCGCAGGGCGGCGAAGACCACGAGCAGCACGAGACCGGCGATACTGAGCAAGGAGCCCACCCCGTGGGTGATGCTGTTGGCGATCTCCTCACCGCGCGTGTATTTCTTCTCTCGATGGGGCATGGCTTCAAACTAGCCCAGGATGAGGTGAGGCACAAGGCACGAGTGATTGCATCCGGGCCCATACGCTTGATCCGGTGAGTCCACCCGGGTGGACTGGACCAATACCAGCTCTTGTGCGCTTCGAGACTGTACACGTGTACAATCTCACTCCGGAAGCGAAGCGGCTTTCCGGCGAGCGACTGTGAGTCTGCGAACCGGAGCGAGTGGAAAGGCCGCGAGCGCCCCTACGGGATGTGCTCGCCGCGCTGCGCTTGGCTCACAGGTTCGGCGCTTCGCGCCTCACTGAACCCGAACTGTGACTCATATCCCAGAGATGACAAAAACGGGCCGGAGGCAAGAGCCTCCGACCCGTTTTCGGTATCCCCTACGGGATTTGAACCCGTGTCGCCAGGTCGAAAACCTGGTGTCCTGGACCAGGCTAGACGAAGGGGACGCAAATCGCCGGCTTTCACCGGCGACGCGCGCAATCTAGCAATGGCCTCCCGAATTGTCAACACGCCCGCTTAGCGGAGAAGTACCAGTTTTTCCGAATCCGTCAGACGGCCGTCCAGGCTCAATCGGGCCATGTAGACACCTGAGGGAAGGCCTTCAGCCCGCCAGGTCAAGTCGCGGGATCCGGCGTCCTGGTAGGTGTTCAGCAAGGTGGCCACGCGTCGTCCACCGAGATCGAAGATCTCCAGGCGAACCTGGGCGGCCTGCTCCAGTTCGAAGCTCAGGCTGAGGGTCGGGTTGAAGGGGTTCGGCCAGGCCGAGAGCGGACGATGCAGTCCCGGAACCTCGGGCGTGTCCACGGCCTCGTCGAAGGCGAGTTCCGCCACGACCGGCACGTGATCGCTGGAGTAGTAGACCGCTTCGGCGATCTCGTAGGGCACGGCGTTGTTGAATCCACCGGCGATGATGGAGGTGTTGTAGTGCTCACCATCGTTGGCGAAGGCCGTGTAGGTCTCGGGCAGAAGCTCCAGGCCCGTGCCGTCCAGCCAGTGCTCGCTGGTCAGGATCATGTCGAAGCGGTCGTCCATGCCGCCGGAGGAGCCGCCCTGGAAGGGGTCGAGCCGTGGGCACTGGGTGTGGATGTCCGCGAATCCGGAGTTATTGTGCCAGTAGCCGATGCGGTCGATGGGATCGTGGAGCTGCCCGGCACCCGCCGAGATGAGCAGCTCGAAGGCCGGCTCGGTACTGTGATAGATGTTGAAATCGCCGGCGACGATGTAGGGCATGTCCGAGGCGAGACCATCGAGGTCGGCGCGGAGAATCAGGCATTCGTTGTAGCGCTTGGTTTCGTTGGTGCTTCCTGTGCTGGCCTTCAGATGAAGGGTGTAGAGGCGGAAGACGTCGCCGGAGGCGGGAATTTCGAGGTCCCACCATTCGATGTCCCGCAGGGCCGTGTCCAGCCAGCCGGAATCCACGACCTCCACGCATTCGTTTCGGATGTAGAGGGCCCGGTCCGTGTCATAGCTGTCATGCCAGGGGGCGGCCACCCATTCTCCCGGATGGATGATCTCGAGAATATTGTCGACCATGTAGTCCCGACCGGAGCTTCCGATGATCTCCTGGGTCACGAAGATATCCGGATCCATGTAGTCCAGGGCCTGCTGGAAGTAGGGAGCGCGGACGGCCCCGTAACTTCCGGGGAAGTTCAGGACATTCCAGTCAACCAGGGTCAATTGTCCGCCCAGGACCAGGCTCGGAAGGAGGAGGGCGAAGAGGAGCAGTCGAGTCATATTATTGAAACCTTTGGGGTTATGGGTGACACTAAAGGTAACACTTCAAGGGATTTTCAGCCAGTCTTTTCCTTTGCGCCCTCGCGGGGCTCTGCTATCTTGCGCCCATGTTTTTCCTTCAAGCCTGTCCCGCGTCGCCAGTTCGACGCTTTGATCAGCAGCTCTTCTCCCTCGTCAACGGTCTCGATTTTCCCGGCTCGGACATCCTCCTGGGCTGGGTGACATGGCTCGGCGACGCGGGAGTGGCCGCCGGGTTGGCGGTGTTCGGACTGCTGCTCCTGGATCGTCGGCGCTTCTGGCCCAACTTCCTTTTCCTGGTCGGTGCGCTTCTTATCTCGACCCTCGCCGTGCACCTGCTCAAGGCCTGGGTGGCCCGGCCGCGACCCCTGGCCGAGCTGGGAGGCGTGTTGCCCGATGGCAGACCCATTCACGTGATGTTCCGCGAACTCACGCAGAAGAGTTTCCCGTCCGGGCACACCCAGACCGTCTTCGGCCTCGCTGCCGGTTTCCGTCTGCTCTTCGGCCCGCGTCTGCGATGGCTCTTCTTCCTGGCCGCCTGGGTGGCGATCAGCCGCCTCTACGTGGGCGCCCACTTTCCCCTGGACATCCTCGCGGGCGGATTGCTCGGCGTCCTCGGCGTGGATGCCATGGAGAAGATCTGGAAGCCCGCCCATCTGCGCCCGCAAGCGGTGGGGGACGACTCGTGAATCCTCTGACCGCGCGGCTGACGGTGCTTGTCCTGGCTCTACTTGCGGCCCTGCCCTTTCTCGGATCCGTGCACCTCTTCGATTGGGACGAGATCAACTTCGCCCAGGCCGCTCGCGAGATGCTCGAGCGGGGAGACTTCCTGCAGGTGACCATCGCCGAGGAGCCCTTCTACGAAAAACCGCCCCTGTACTTCTGGCTGCAGGCGATGTCCATGTCGCTGTTCGGCGACAACGAAGCCGCCGCCAGGCTTCCCAGCGCCATGGCCACCGTGCTCACGGCCCTGCTGCTCTTCGGCACCGGACGACGCCTGAAGGACAGCTTCTTCGGCCTCACCTGGGCGGGATTCTATCTGGGCAGCTTCCTGCCCCTGGTAACCGGTCGCATGGGGATCATCGATCCGGTCTTCAATCTTCTCATCGCCGCCGGACTCCTGGCCCTGTTCAATCTGGACAGGGAACGTCGTCCCTCACGCCTCATGGCTTTGGGCGCGGGTGTCGCTCTGGGCCTGGCTGTGCTGGCCAAGGGGCCGCTGGGAGCGGGCATCCCCCTGGCCATCTTCTTCCTCTACCGTCTGCTGGGACGTGAAGGGCGCATGCTCTGGGGCACCTGGCTCCTGGTCCTGGCCGGCATCGTTCTCAGCGCCGCCACCTGGTTCCTGCTGGAGACCTGGACCCACGGCTCCGACTTCATCTGGGAGTTCCTCGTCTATCAGGTACGGCTCCTCCAGACCGGCGACGCGGGGCATTCGGGCTTCCCTGGCTACGAGTTGGTGATCTTCCTCTTCGGCTGCTTCCCGCTCTCGGCCTTCGCCGTCCGGGGATTCTTCCGCCGGGCCGAGGGGCCCCGATTCCATCGATTCCAGAGGCTGGCCCGCATCTGGCTTCTCTTCGTCATCATCCTCTTCGCCCTGGTGCGCACCAAGATTCCCCACTACACGAGCCTCACCTACATGCCCGGGGCCTTCCTGGCGGCTCTGGAACTGGACGCCCTCCGTCTGCGCGCCCGTCCCTCGAAAACCAGCCGCTGGCTCTGGGGCCTGACGGGCATCGTGGCCGCCCTGCCGCTGCTGCTCCTGCCCTGGCTCATGCGCAACCGGGACCTCTGGCTGGACCGCGTCGCCGATCCCTTCGCCCTGGCCAACCTGCAGCGCGTCGTGGACTGGCCCTGGTGGACATTCCTGCCCGGCGCACTGCTGGCCGCCTCGCTGCTTGCCGCCGCGATCCTCGTGCGCCGCGGGCGCTGGGTGACGGCCATCCGTATGCAGCTGACCGCGGTGGGGCTCACGGTGCTTCTGGCCTGGCCTCTGCTCTCGCCCAAGATCGAGGCCCACTCCCAGGGCGGCGCGGTGGACATATACGAGAGCCTGAGCGACCAGCCCGTGGATCTCTGCATCGCCGGGTTCAAGAGCTACGCCCATCTCTACTACCTGGGGCGCAAGGCCTGGACGGCCATGGACGAGCCCGGTCAGACTCGACTGGCCGAGCGGGGGGAGCGCCCGCTCTACCTCGTGACGCCCGTTCATCGCCTGGAGGAGGTCAGCGCTCGTTATCCTTCCCGGGAGCTCAGGCGCGAGGGTGGTTTTGTCCTGCTGGAACGGGTCTGGTAGCTCTTGCGGGGGCCCTTACCCCGCACTACTTTCTTTCAGTTCGATTAACTCAACCCATTGCAAGTGAGAGGAGTGACCGTGGCCTACAAGATCGCCTGGATGCCCGGAGACGGGGTGGGCAACGAAGTGATGGAAGCCGCCCGTCTGGTGCTGGACGCGCTCAAGTTTGATGCAGAGTATACCCACGCGGATATCGGCTGGGAGCTGTGGCGGAGCGAGGGCAACCCGCTTCCGGACCGCACCCTGGACACCCTCCGTGCCTCGGACGCCTCCCTCTTCGGCGCCATCACGAGCAAGCCTCCCGCAGAGGCCGAGAAGGAACTGCCGGCCGAGCTGCAGGGGAAGGGTCACACCTACTTCAGCCCCATCGTGCGCCTGCGGCAGGAGTTCAACCTCCACACCAATCTGCGCCCCTGCAAGGCCTATCCCGGCAACCCTCTGAACTACAAAGACGGCATCGACCTGGTGGTCTTCCGTGAGAACACCGAGGGTCTGTACACGGGCATCGAAGCCCATCCCGTTCCGGATGAGCTCTTCGACATGCTCGCCAAGCACGCGCCCAAGGCCGAGCGCTTCCGCGACACGCCCCGCGACGAGATGGCCACGACCACCCGCTTGGTCACCAGGAAGGGTTGCGAGTCCATCATGCGTCAGGGCTTCGAGTACGCCAAGAAGCACGGCCGCAAGTCCGTGACCCTGGTCGAGAAGCCCAACGTGCTGCGCCAGACCGGCGGCCTCTTCACCCGCGTGGCCCGCGAGGTGGCGAAGGACTACCCCGACATTCCGCTCTGGGAGACCAACATCGACGCCATGGCCATGTGGCTGGTGAAGAATCCCGAGGACTACGACGTGCTCGTGGCCGGCAACATGTTCGGCGACATCATCAGCGATCTGGCCGCTCAGCTCGTGGGTGGTCTCGGATTCGCCGCCAGCGGAAACATCGGCGACAAGTTCGCGGTCTTCGAGCCCACTCACGGCAGCGCGCCCAAGTACGCGGGGCAGTACAAGGTCAATCCCATGGCCATGCTGCTCTCGGCGAAGATGATGCTCGACTTCCTGGGCGAGACCGAGATGGGCGAAAAGCTCGAGAAGGCCATCGCTGTGGTGATCGCCGACGGCAGCTACCGCACCTACGACATGGGCGGCGGAAGCACGACCATGGAAGTGGCCGAGGAAGTGGCTAGGAAGCTGTAGAAGCTACCAGCTACCAGCTACGAGCTACCAGCTAGAGAGGGGGCCGAAAGGCCCCTTTTCTTTTGTCTTCGAAATCCCTAGGATTGAAACTCCCTCCGGCTGACAGCTGGTAGCTGGCGGCTGGTAGCATTTGGAGGCTTTTAGCTGGTGGTCTCTCCTTGGCTCATTCTCGAACCTTACTACGGCGGATCCCATCGCGCATTGGTGGACGGTCTCTGCGACCGCCTGGGCCGGGAGTTCCAGCTCTGGACCCTGCCGCCTCGGAAGTGGAAGTGGCGCATGCGCGGCGCGGCTCCGGTCTTCGCCGATCGCTGGCGGCGTGAACAGCCCGAGGTCGCCGGCATCTTCACCAGCTCCCTGCTCAACGTGGCCGAGCTCCGCGGGCTTCTGCCCGAGGGTGCGCGGGACCTGCCCATCCTGCTCTACTTCCACGAGAATCAGCTCAACTATCCCGTGCGCGTGGATGATTTTCGCGATTACCACTATGGCTGGATCAACATCCTCAGCGCCTTGGCGGCCGATAGGCTGCTCTGGAATTCGAGCTACAACCTCGAATCATTCCTGGAAGCGCTTCCTTCCTTCGTTTCGAAGATGCCCGACCGGCGCCCGGAGGCTTTGCTCGAGCGCATTCGAGAGAAGTCCATGATCCTGCCCGTACCAGTGGACCTTGGCCCCGTCTCCGAGGAAGAGATGGGGGAGCGATGCCGGGTGCTCTGGAACCATCGTTGGGAGCATGACAAGGGACCCGAGGAGTTTTTTGAAGCGCTCATGAAGCTCGACAAGGAGGGTCTCGACTTCGAGGTGTCGGTGCTGGGCGAAAGTTTTTCCGAGACGCCGGCCATCTTCGGAAAGGCCAGGGAAGTCTTGGCCTCGAAGGTTCGTTCCTGGGGGTTCAAAGAAAGCGTGAAAGACTACTGGGCAGAACTGGCTCGAGCCGACCTGGTCGTCTCGACCGCGCGTCATGAGTTTCAGGGGCTATCGGTTCTGGAGGCCGCGGCGCAGAATGCCCGACCGCTCCTTCCGAGGTCCCTTTCTTACCCGGACATCTGGCCCGAGGATTTCCTCTACGAACCGGGAAGGTTTCGAAGTGCCTTGAGAGAGCACATCAGGGATTGGCCGTGGTCGGTCGACCCTCGTCCTCGGGAGGTCGCTCTTCGTTATTCCTGGGACGCGCTATCTCCGTCCTGGCGCTTGCTATTCGATGATCCGCTCTCATTCTGAGCCTTACTTCCATCCCTCTAAATATGGTAGAATTGTACCTCAGCTCCCTGCGAAGGAATCCTGTACTCGGGCAAGGCGGATCATGCGTTTCACATCCATTGCGATCATTCTGGCCTTCCTGGCCCTGGGAACGGCATCGGCCGACGAACTGCTCTACGCCTTCAACTCGGGTGGCTTCGACACCTATGACAGTCATGGAAATCTATTCCAGACCGATCAGGCCTACGAGCCCGGAGGCGCCGGCTACGACTACGGATTCTCCTCGCTGCCCGCTTACATTCCCAACATCTCGCCCTGGACCACCGACGACTTCGAGCTGCACTACTGGCAGCGACGCTTCCTGAACGGCTATCACTTCGATCTTCCCGAAGGCGACTACGTGGTGAGGCTGTACTGGCTGGATGGAACGGTGCACGGACCGCGTCTGCGACTCATGGATGTTTCCCTCGAAGGAGAGCTGGTCATCGACGACCTCGACCTGGTGGAGGAGGCCGGGTACATGGGGGCCTACGAGCGCTCATTCCTCGTGCACGTTTCCGACGGCACCCTCGACGTGGACATCGACATCGTTCGAAAGGAGTCGGTGCTCTCGGCCATCGCGGTCTGGTCCATGGACGATCCGGGAATCGCGCCGAACACGCCAACGAACTTCCGCCTGGAAGCCTCCTACGGAATGAACATCATCCGGTGGGACACCCAGTGGCGCGCCAGCATCGACGAAACCGAGATCCTGCGCTCCGAATCGCTGCAGGGACCTTACGAAGTGGTTGGAAGTACGGCCTACCACCGCCGCTACTGGCTCGACAAGACGGCCGAACCCGAAACGACCTACTACTATCAGATCAGAAGCACTGATGTCTGGGGACGTGCCTCGATCGAGACGCCGGTTCTCTATGTGCAGACCATGGGCTGGCAGGACATCGGCCTTCCCGTGGCGCACATCAACATCACGCAGCCGGATCTCGACTCGCTGAACACGAACGTATTCTCCAACGACTACTACGATATCGGTTGGACCTTCGACGACGACCCCTTCCGCGCGGGCAACGGACGCTATCGCGGCGGCCTGGCCCGATACTTCCCCAAGAAGTCCTGGAAGGTGAAGCCCGGCATCGCGGACGCATTCGAGGACATGGACGTTCTCACCTTCATCACGAGTCCGGACGACAACTACGTGATTCGCAACCACGTCTGCATGGAAGCTTTCGACCTTCTTCCCAATGTCTGGAATTCGGACATCTACTGGACGGGACTCTGGGTCAACGGGGAGTACGCCGGCGTCGCCGACCTTACCGAAGCGGTGGACAGCGACTTCCTCGTGAAGCGGGGAGAGACCTTCGGTGAACTCGGCAATCTCTACAAGGCCTACAGCAACATGGGCATCCTGCCCACCCACGAGCACTACGTGACTCACTACGAGTTCAAGGCGGGGCCTGGGGACGATTGGGCCGACCTCATCAACTACATCGAGAATCTCCACTACCTCGATGAGTACGACCGCGGCCCCTTCATCGACGAGACCGTGGATCTGACGAACTTCTTCGACTACTACTCCATGATGATCTACACCCGGCAGTACGATCACGTGGTGCGGAACTACTATCTCTATCATTCGCCCACCACGGGGCTGTGGAGCATGATGCCCTGGGACATGACCCTGGCCTTCTGGCCCGCGGATCTGCCCCTCGATTTCGCCACCTCAGAGTCTCCTCACTTCTGGGACGGCAGCTGGAACGTGCTTTTCGATCGCATCCTGAAGGTGCCGCGCCTGCGCTGGGAATACGTGACGCGCCTGGAGGAACTGCACGGCACCGTTCTCAATGGAGAGAGCATGGTGCCGGTGGCCCAGGCTACCTATGACGAGATCGCGCTTGAGGGATTGGTGGATCCCTATCGTCCCTTCTTCGCCACGGGTGACTACTTCGACATCGCCAGGGAGTACATCAGCTACCGAATCAATCAGCGGGACGACAATTTCTCCTACATGATTCCGGACTTCAAGGATGAGATCATCACGGTGGGCCTGAACGAGCTGCAGGTCTATCCCGACGCCATCGCGCCGCCCTGGGTCGAGCTCTACAACTACGGCGATGACGCCATGAATCTCTCCGGATTCCAGTTGATCGCCGACAGCACCGTGAATCTCCCGGCCATCGAACTCCTGCCCGGAGAGCGCTACGTTTTCGACATCGACGAGGGGGGAGTGCCCGGCAGCGTGATCAATCCGGCCGGCGGAACCCTGTTGTTGCAGAATGTCACCGCCCAGATGGTGGACGCGCTGAGATACGGCGCAGCGGTGGACGGTCAATCCGAGGGCCGCAGTCCCGACGGTTGGATCAACTGGCATTCGATGTTCCCGAGCTATGGAACCGGCAATGGTGTGGTGGCCCCTCCGGTGGTTCGCAACGTCGAACTCTATCCCGACAACCCCACCCAGTCGGACACACTGGACTTTGAAGTGCTCATCGGAAGCCATCCACGTCCCTACGAAGCGAGCATCCGAATGGAGTTCTCGGACTCCACCTGGGTCTTGCCTCTGGTTCCCACAGACGAGGATTCGCTCATCTGGACCGTGAGGCAGGATCCTCTCGAGGAAGGCGGGACCCTCTACTGGTACGTGGAGACGCTGGACGAGTTGGGTCTCGATTCCACACTTCCGGCCGATGCGCCGACCTACCGCTTCGACACGCTCATCGTGGGAGGCGTCTACGCCATCTTCCTCAACGAGTTCATGGCCGACAACGCCACCGTCTACAGCGACGAGTGGAACGAGTACGACGACTGGATCGAAATCTACAACGCGGGTACGGAAGACTTCGATCTGTCCGGCTTCACCATGAGCGACAACGAGGATTGGGTCGACAAGTGGACCTTCCCCTTCGACGAAGCCTGCGTCGTGCCCGCGGGCGGCTATATCATCGTGTGGGCCGACGAGGATCTGGTGCAGGGACCCCTGCATGCCAATTTCAAGCTGTCCCGGTTCGGAGAGTGGATCGGCCTCTATCAGCCCGACGGCACGCCGATGGACGCCATCGAGTTCGGTCCCCAGTACGAAGACGAATCCTATGGGCGCATCAGTGACGGCGCCGATCGTTGGGACGTGCAGATCGAACCCACTCCGCTCTCGCCCAATGCCGGTGGCATCTCCACCGATACGCCCGAGTCACCGATGGCCTTCGGCCTGGATGCCTGGCCGAATCCCTTCAATCCGGCCGTGACCCTGCGCTTCAATCTGCCCGAGAGCGCGCGCACGCGCCTGGACATCTACGACCTGCGCGGACGCCTCGTGACGACCCTCGTGAACGACAGGCTCGAAGCCGGACAGCACGAAGTGGTCTGGCGGGGCCTGGACGAGCGAGGCCACGATTGCGCCACCGGAGTCTACCTGGCGCAGATTCGCGCCGACGAGAGAAACGACCGCTTCAAGCTTCTGCTCCTGAAATAGAAAACGGGGAAGGACTCGGTCCTTCCCCGTTCTTTTGCATGTCCACGAGCGTCTAGTGTTTCGCGCGGAGCTCCTCGGCCATGTATTCGATCTTGTGCAGATCCTGCACCATTTCGCTCCATCCGTACCAAAGCGAGTAGTCCGGGTTGGCGTGGAAGGCCCCCTGGAAGGCACGCATGCGATGCTTCAGGTGCATCGTGAACAGCGTGTTCTCGATGGGAGTGGGAGCGTCGTGGAAAGTCAGCAGATCCGGGAAGGCGTAGCTGTAGTTTTCCGGTTTCTCGAGGACGCCGTCCTGGTAAAGCCCCGCCACGATGCGGATGGCCGCGGCCAGGAGCTTGTCGGCCTCGCGGATCATGCCGTCGCCCTTGGCGAGCTCCTCCTTGGCGAAGTTCTCCGAGTGGCAGTCGCTGCACACGGCGATCATCTTCGCCCGCTCGGCGTCGAACTCCTCCGCGCTCAGGCGGGCCACCTGGGCGCCCGCCACCACGTCGAGTCGTGCTGTGGGATTGCCCTCGGGATCCAGAACGCCCAGAGCCTGCAGGATGGTCACCCGGTCGGCCCACCACTCATCGCTCTCTCCGGGATAGGGGGCCAGGCCGTCGGTGCGCACGCCCAGGAAGCCCCAGGCGGTGCGGACTTCGTGGTCGCCGTCGGGCATGTGGCAGGTCTGGCAGGTGGGGGCGGCGGCGTCCTCGGGCAACACGCCATCCTTCTTGAGTCGATGGCGTACGCCGTGCTTGGACGTGGAGTACATCTCCCACTGGGGATGATCGAATCCCATGTGGCAGGTGGCGCAGGCTTCGGGCTGGCGCGCCTCGGCCACGGAGAAGGTGTGCCGCGTGTGGCAGGCGTCGCAGGAGGCGTGCCCGAAGGTCGAGCCCTTGGACTTGAGATCCTCCACCTGCTCGGCGCTTTTCAGGCCGATCTTGTGGCAACCGCCGCAGCCCTTCTGTCCCTCGATGAGTTCCATGGGCTTGAAGTGTGTGGTGGGCATGGCCTCCATGGCCGCCCAGGCCAGGGAGTGCTTGCCGCGCTTGTACTCGGCCAGACGCTCGTCGTGGCACTCGCCGCAGGTCTCCGCGGTGACCGTGGAGACCTTGTGGACGTCGACTTCGGACTGGTGTGCGTAGCCGTGGCAATCGCCGCAGCTGATCTCCTCGGCGAAGTGAGCGCTCACGCGCCAATCCTTCACGGCACCGGGAGTGACTTCCTCGTGGCACTTCACGCAGTCGTCGGCAAGGACGAGGGTGAAGGTCGCGAGCAGAAATACGAGGCTCAGGCGGAACATGGAAACCTCCTGGGTGGCAGTCGGAATCGTGACCAACATGTGATATACTACCCAGAGGTCTGAATTGCGCAAGTGAAAAATCCCACCAGATCGGTGGGATTTTTGTGTACCTAAGATTTCACGCGAAAGATCGTGTCCAAGATGGTGCCGTCCACCCACTTGATGACGCCGACGATCTCGTCCGTGAATTCCGGCTTGGCCGGTTTTCCGCCGCAGATGTCCTCGATCTCCGCCTGCAGCTCCTCGATGGTCTTGATGGGCAGGCCTGAATCCTTCGTCTGATCGATGAGATCCTGACGCAACGGATTGATGGCGATGCCGCGCTCGGTGACGATCACGTCGATGAGTTCGCCAGGTCCGACGAGGGTGGTGACCTCGTCGACGATCACCGGAATGCGATCGCGAAAGCTGGGGATGGGCAGGATCGTGCACTTGCTGAACAGGCAATTCTGCCATCCGCCGATGCCGTGAAGCATGCGTCCGTCGGAGTGGGTGACCACGTTGGCGTTGAAGTTCACGTCCACTTCCGTGGCGCCGAGCACCACGAAGTCGACCATGCTCGCGAAGTTGCCCTTGCCGTGCCAGTTGTAGCTGGTGAATGGGCTCGTGGCCAGGTGTCCCTCGTTCTCGCGCATGGATCTGACGCCCTCGAGGTCGAAGGTCTGACCATCGAGGATGTACTCGGTGAGCCCTTCCTCGAGCATCTGCACCAGGTACTTGGTGGATCCGCCGCGCATGAAGCGGCTCTTGATCTCGTCCTCACGCATGAACTCAGACAGGAAGATGGCCGTGGCGAGTGCCGTGCCGCCGGCGCCGGCCTGCAGGCTGAAGCCGTCGCGGTAGCCCTCGGTGGCGCGAATGAACTTGGCCGTGTACTCGCTGATGAGCAGTCGGTCGGGGCTCTTGGTGATCTGCGTGGTGCCGCTCACGATCTTCGCGGGATCGCCGATCTCGTCGAGCACCACCACATAGTCCACGTTGTTGCCCTGGATCTGCCAGGGCACGCAGGGGAAGGGCACCAGATTGTCGGTGACCACGATGACCTTGTCGGCATACATCGAATCCACCAGGCCGAAATTGAGGCTGCCGCAGGCGCTGGGACCGCGATCGCCGGTGGCGTTGCCGAAGGGGTCGGCCGTCGGCGCCGGAAGGATGGCGATGTCGATGTGCACCTCGCCGTCCTGCACGGCCTGCCAGCGTCCGCCATGGCTGCGCAGCACCGCGGGTCCGGCCATCTTGCCCTGGCTGGCGTAGGCGCCCAAGGGCCCGTTGAGGCTGCCTTCCACGCGGGCCACCACGCCGGAGTCCAGGTGTTCGATGATGGGTTCCTGACAGGGGAAGGCCGCGCTGGGGAACCAGACCAGATCCTTCACGCCCAACTCAGCCGCGGCGTCGAAGACCTGGGTCATGACCTTGTCGCCGTTGCGGAAGTGATGGTGATTCGAAACCGTCATGCCGCTCTTCAGGCCGCACTTCTCCAGGGCCTCCTTGAGCGAGCCCACGATCTTGTCACCGTCGGATGGATAGTCGGCGCACTGATGGATGGGCGGCGCGGCCTTGCGACCCGTGGGCTTGAACTTGCCCACGCCTTGGAAAGGCACCTGCTCGACTCCGTTGACCACTTTGGGGACCCTGCGTCCCGCGGCGTTCTTCATCAGGTCGCTCATACTTCCACCTCCCGCCAGTTCTCGGCGAGTATTCCGACGGCCTGCGCCATGCTGACCGTGTGCAGCGCCCGCTTCACGACAGGCGCGTCGATCATCTTGCTACCCAGACTCACCACTCCCAGACCCTTGGCCTCGGCGTCCTCGAAGGCCATCACGATCTTGCAGGCCTTGTCCACCTCGGCGTCGGTGGGCGCGAAGGCCTCGTGGATGGGCCGGATCTGCCGCGGATGGATGCATCCCTTGCCGTCGAAGCCCAGCTGCTTGGCCTCCAGCACGCTTGCCTTGAGGCCCTCCTCGTTGGCGACGTCGCTGTAGACCGTGTCGATAGCCTGGATGCCCGCGGCCCTGCAGGCGTTCACGATCTGTCCGCGCATGAAGAAGCTCTCGGTGCCCTCCTCGCTGCGGGGCACGCCCAGGTCGGCGGTATAGTCTTCCAGGCCCACGGCCAGGGCGACCACGGACTCGCAGCTCTCGGCGATCTCAAGCGCCTTCAGGGCGCCGCGTGTGCTCTCGATGATGGGCATGAGCCATACGGGTTCTTCGCGTCCGCAACGCTTCGCGATTTCGGCGATACGCATCTCGACGGCCTGGACCTCTTCGGCGCTCTCCACCTTGGGCACCAGCACGAGCTGCACCGGGTGGGGGATGATCCACTCCAAGTCTTCAAGACCCCTGTCACCTTGATTGATGCGCACCATGCGCTCGGCCTCGCCGAAGTCGACGGTGCGAAGCGCGTTGCGCACGATGGCGCGGGCGGCGTCCTTCTCGGGGGGGGCGACGGCGTCCTCGAGATCGAGTATGTATGCGTCGGCACCGTGCAGTCCCGCGTTCAGGAAGAGTTTGGGCGAGTTGCCGGGCAGGTAAAGCCGGCTGCGACGGAAGCGGTCGCGGGCGCTGGGAGGAAGCGTAAACTTGAGGGGGGGCAGAAGCTCGCCCTCGAAGTCGGGATTCGCGCGCCGGGCCGCGGTCTCGAGCCGGGCGTCGAGCACGAAGGGCACCGCGCCGGCATCCTCCACCTCGAGCTTCACGTTCTCGAGGCCCAGATTCTTCAATCCCTCGGCGAGCTGCTCGCGGATCGACTCGCCGTACATGACCATCACCTTGCTCGTGAGGTCGATCTCGACGCCGCCGCCATCGCGGATCTCCAGGGCCATCCAGCAGTCGGACTTGGCATTCTTGCCTCGGGGGCCGACCTCGCCACGTATCGCGCTCATCGCACTCCTCCTTCGGGATCCAAACAGGATTCGCCGCTCCAAAATGCTATCGATAGGCCTCTTGCGCAATGTTTTATCGCCGGATCGGGAGCCCGGGATGGCTGCGCGATTGCCAGGAACTCCGCTCTGATGTAGATTTCGCTCTCCCCTCAACAAGGCAGGATCCCATGCGACTCAGCGTCACCCTTCTGCTTCTGGCAGCGACCATCCTACCCGCCCTGGCCCAGTACCCCGACGAGGGTTACATCGGCAAGGTCATCGAGACCATGGACTC
>CAYPGS010000023.1:0-61402 GCA_964410395.1 uncultured bacterium | reverse complement strand
TGAGCGTGCGTCACAACCCAGCCCGTAGGTGTCTAGAGAACCCGGGCAATGCCAGAATGGGGCGGCGCTGTCTCCTACGAGAAGTGGGATCCCGCCACGAGCACCTGGGTACCTCATTTCAGCTGGATGGATCCCGAGTGGATCTTTCCCGATTGGCTCACCGGCTCCAGCTTCGCAGTGGTCACCCCTCTCACCGTGGTCGACTCCAACCTGGACACCTTCATGGACTACGGCTACTCGGAGATCTCCAACGGCGATCTGATGATCAAGATCACCCACAAGTTCGTGGACGCGCGCACTCCCATGGGCCTCGGCCTCGGCACCTACAGTTCGGTGCTCAGCGAACAGTGGATCCTCAAGGAGACCTACGAGTTCACCTCCTGGTCGCCCACGCCTCTGCGCAATGTCTGCTACTACCGCTTCCTGCACGGGCACCCCTCCGAGGACTTCGACGGACACGACACCTACATCGACTACGACAACGCCTTCTACGCTTACGCGGACCCGGTCTTCCCCGAGCAGCAGTGCTACATCCACGACATCACCCAGCGCTCCGCCTATGGCGGCAACCACGGCGGCCTGGGGCGCGAGTACATCGCCTTCCACGCCCTGCAGGCGCCCTCGGGCTACGGTCTGGGCGACTACATCGGTCACGCGGTGGGCAAGCCAGCGGCCGGCCTGCACATCGACATCGAGAACACCGACACCCTGATGAACAATCACGGGCTCTACGGTCCCGGCGAGAACGCGGGTGCCATGCGCTGGTTCTTCTGCGAGATGCAGGAGGGCAGCTACGAGCGCATCGACCTGATCCTGAGCGTGGGCGCCGACGAGGACATCGGCTGCTGCAACGTGGACGGTTTCGGCGAGATCGGCTACTGGGACAATCCCACGCAGACCTACGAGTATCAGCTGAACCATTGCCCGGGAATGGTCTGGGACGATAACTACAACATCTTCTGCTTCAGCGATTGCGACGGCCTGCCCCTCAGCTACAACGCCTCCGACTTCACCATCACTCGGATCAGCGACACCTGCGACGGCGACAGCAGCGGCATCACGCTGGCTCCGGATGCCCCCAGCACCGATGCCAGCGGCTGCATGCCCTTCAAGCTCTTCGTGCCCGACTGCATCAGCCTCTGCTGCGAGATCGTCTGGGAGATCCGCGCAGGTGACTGCATCTTCTACTTCCGCCTCGATCTGAAGACCTTCGACCTGGATGGCGACGGTCTGGTCAACAGCCACGACACCGACATCTTCTGGGATGGCTATGAGCCCAACTCGGCCTGGTGCGCGGACTTCAACCGCGACTGGGTGCTCGATCAGCAGGACGCCGACCTCATCATGCAGAACTACGACTGCAACTGCGATCCCACCGCCATCGGCGAGGGCGAGACTCCGAACCAGTTCCAGGTGCTTGCCAACGTGCCCAACCCCTTCAATCCGAAGACCGACATCCGTTTCGATCTGCCCGCCGAAGGACAGGTGGACGTAGGTATCTTCACGGTCTCCGGACGCCGGGTGGCCACGCTTCTGAACGACAGGCTCGTCGCCGGTCGCCACAGCGTGGAGTGGAACGGCCGTTCCGACAGCGGCGAGAGCCTGCCCAGCGGCATCTACTTCTACCGCGTGGCCAGCGACTTCGGTATCCAGACCAGGAAGATGACGATGATCAAGTAGGATTCCGATCCATTCACGAATCGGGCGCGGCCTTCGGGTCGCGCCTTTTTCTTGTCCCCCGAGTCCGAAATGGCCCGATGCGGGAACAAAGACGCATTGAACCATTGCGCCCAATCTTCGATACTCGGAACATGACACGCCCACCCCGCATGCGTCCCGTGTTCATCCTCAAGGTTCCCGGCGACGGAACAGCGCTCTTCGATAGGATGGCGGAGAAACTCGCCGAGCCCGACGCCAGGCTCATAGGAAGGGTGAGCGCCCCCAACGCCTTCCTTCGTCGCCCCGACAAGTACAGCGGCCTGCTTTCTCCCCACCTGAACCTGCAACTTCGTCGAGATGGCGACCAGACCGTCCTTCACGGCCGATTCTCTCCCAAACCGAATGTCTGGACGGGATTCATGGCGCTGTTCTTCTTCATCGGCATGCTCGGCCTCACGGGGCTCGTCTGGGGACTGGCTCAACTCACCCTCGGTGGCCCCATCTGGGGGATCTGGGCGGCTCCCGTTTCCATTGCTCTCATCGCCTTCATCTACGGCGCGGCCTTCATCGGGCAGGGTCTCAGCGGGGGCGAGATGTATCAGCTCAGGGCATTCGTCGAAGAGGCTCTTCGAGAGTCGAGCTGATGGCTTGATTACCTCAAAGCTTCTGATAGAATCGACCGGTTCAGATAAATGGAGGAGGCTAGACGTGCTCAGGAAACTCATGGCCCTCGTTATCCTTTCGTTCGTGGCTCTGCCGGCTGTGGCCGGGGACGCACCAGGTATCAAGTTTCGCGTGATCGTGGGCGAGTTCGAGAACAAGGCCAGCCACGGTTGGTATCACGGACCCAGCCCAGGAAGCGGCATGGCCGACATGCTCATCACCGAGCTGGTCAAGAGCGGCAAGTTCCGGGTCTTCGAGCGCGCGGCTCTCGACGAACTGCTTCGCGAGAAGAACATGAGTATGAGCGACCTCGCGAATCCCAGCGCGAGCGCCCAGCAGAAGCTCGAGATCGGCGACATCCTGGTCAAAGCCACCATCACGGAGTTCGGGTACAAGAAGAGCGATACGGGCGGCACCCTGAAGAAGTTCGGCGTCAAGGCCGGCGTGGGGAACTACTCGGGTCGAGTCGCGGTGGATCTGCGACTGATCCATATCGGCAGTTCCGAAGTGCTCTGGGCCGATTCCGTGGACAAGAGCGAATCGTCCAAGTCCCTCAGCCTCGGAACCCGCGAGTTCAGCTTCGGCGATCGCGACGCCTTCGATGACCATGTGGTCGGCAAGGCCACGCGCAAGGTCATCGACGCCATCGTCGAGAAGCTCGATGAACAGGTGGCCGCACTGCCCTGGCAGGGCATCATGATCACCGCCGACGAGTTCCTCTTCATCGACGGCGGCACGGAGCTGGGCATCAAGACCGGCATGAAGTTCGACGTGAAGCGCAAGACCAAGGAAGTCAAGCACCCGAAGACCGGCAAAGTCTTGAAGGTCATCTACGAGACCGTTGGCGTGGTCAAGGCGACTGAGGTCGAGGAAGGCATCACGACGGTGGAAGCCGTCTCCGGAAGCGGTTTCGAAACCGGCGACACGGTCGAAATCAAGGACTAGCCAACAGCCAGGAGTTGCTCATGGAATTCCGTCATCTCGGCAGCAGCGGCCTTCGCGTCAGCGCCCTTTCCTTCGGATCCTGGGTCACCTTCGGCCCGCAGCTGGACGACACTCTCGCCCACGACTGCATGAAGGCCGCCCTGGATGCCGGCGTGAACTTCTTCGATAATGCAGAAGTCTATGCCGGTGGCGAAAGCGAAGTCATCATGGGGCGGGTCTTGAAGAAGGCCGGCTGGAAGCGAAGCGACCTCGTGATCAGCACCAAGATCTTCTGGGGAGGTCAGGGTCCCAACGATCGGGGCCTTTCGCGCAAACATTTGCTCGAGGGCATGGACGGTGCCCTGGCCCGACTCCAGCTGGACTATGTGGATCTCGTCTTCGCCCATCGCCCGGACATCACCACGCCCATCGAGGAGACCGTCCGGGCCATGAGCTACCTGGTGGACACGGGCAAGGCCTTCTACTGGGGAACCAGCGAATGGTCGGCCGAGCAGATTCGCGAAGCCTATCGCATCGCGCGACATGAACGGCTCGTGCCGCCCACCATGGAGCAGCCCGAGTACAACATGTTCAAGCGCGAGAAGGTGGAGAAGGAGTTCGCGAATCTCTACGAAGAGATCGGCCTGGGCACGACCATCTGGAGTCCCCTGGCCAGCGGCATCCTCACCGGCAAGTACGCGGATGGCGTACCCGAGGACAGCAGGATCACCCTGCCGGGGTACGAGTGGCTGCGGGACAGCTTCGAGAGCGAGAAGGGTCAGGCCCGCATCGCGAAGACCGAGGAGCTGCGTCCGGTGGCCGATGAGCTCGGCTGCACCTTGGCGCAGCTGGCCATCGCCTGGTGCGTGAGCAATCCCGACGTGAGCACGGTGATCACCGGCGCAAGTCGTCCCGAGCAGATCGAGGAGAACATGAAGTCCCTCGAAGTGGCCGAGCGTCTAACGCCCGTAGTGCTCGAGCGCATCGACGAGATTCTCGGCAACCGGCCCGAGCCGGTGCAAAACTGGCGGGGCTAGGCGGCCGGTTCAGCAAGCTGAGCCAGAGAGGATCTCGAGATGAAACGCCTATCGGTGTTTGCCGTTTTGGCTCTGATTTCCTGCGGTGGCGGAGATGGTAGCGGCGGTCCCGGTCAGACGACCGAGGTGTCTCCCGAGACCATCGAGGACTTCCTCACCTGGCGGGGCCAGTACTGGATCGACGGGATCGCCACGGGTCATCTCGCCTTGTTGGAGGCCGTACTTTCGGGCGAGGCCGAGGGCGTCGAGCTCGACGGCACCTGGCCCAACCTGGGTGCAAGCGTGGGTCTAGACCTTGATGACGACGGAGTTCGTGAGACCTCCCTCGACTACGATCTCTCCTTCGTTGCCCTGCTGCGCTCCTGGCTCAACGACTGGCAGTCGATCGAATACACGGCCCGCTTCGAAGAGGGCCCATACCTGACGGGCGAGGGAGAAGGCACCGTCTCCAAAATGGGCAGCCACGCCTACTACGTGGATTCCACCTTCGACCTGCGATGGGAAAGCTCGGGCAGCAGCGTGCAGGTCACCGAGACCTGGATCAGCGCCGAGGATACCGGTGGGGGAATCTACATGAGCGGCGGCATGTGCATGAGCATCGGCGCCACCGAGTTCGAGGTCTGGTACGAACCCGACGGCTACGGCTGGTGGACCACACGCATCATCGGCGACGGCTGGGAGATCCCCTAGACCATCTGTTCCGCGTGAGCCTTCCATATTGCCATCCTGAAGGCGGAATTGGTAAGCTATCCGGCAACGAAACGTGATTCCAGCGGGATAGATGTATTCACCATGGTAGATAATCGAATGAAAGAGGATCGCCTCGATCGGGATGATCTTCAGGCTTTCCATGGAGCGATGGAGGAGTTTGAACGGCGTCGTGCCGCTTCACGTCTCTTCGGTCGTCACCAGCGGCGTGTCTATGCCTGGTGCCATCGATATGTAGGAAATCACGACCGTGCACTCGAACTTGCTCAGGATGTCATGCTCAGTGCCTATCGCGGACTGTCCGGCTACGTGCCCCGTGCGCGATTCAGTTCCTGGTTGTTTGTCATCACTCGGAATCGCTGCATGAGGGAAGTGAATCGAAAGACTCTCAGTCAGGAACTCGATCTGGATCTTGATTCCTTTCCCAGCGGCCATCAGTGGCCTGATCAAAGAATTGAGGATTCGCAAGAGGAGGAAGCGCTCTGGGAGTTCATCCACGAGCACCTTGACCTGATTGAGATAGATGCACTGCGACTGCGTTGCATCGACGGCCTCCCGGTGGATTCGATCACGGAGATTCTGGCAATCGAAGACAAGTCCGGAGCGCGCGGGGTGCTGCAGCGCGCACGTCGAAAGCTTCGCAATGCCCTCGGCCACAGGGATGAGAGTTGAGAGGAGATTCCATGGAAGATCGATGTTTCGTCGCCGAGGAACTGGACGAGTTGCTCGACCTTTCACCGGATGATTCACGTCTGGTTCATCTCGAGACCTGCTCCGCCTGTAGGACTCTTCTCTCATCCTACAGGCAGTTTTTGGTTGGTAGTAACTCGACGGCCGATGCTCAATTCGATGAGGCGGAATGCAAACTGACTGAGTTTCTCGAAACCTGGGTCGACGAGGCGGATTCCACCACCAAGAATCGTCGGCAGAGACCTTCCTTGCTTGACCGTTTGTCGACGATGCTCCGAGGTCCGGCCATAGCGCCCGCCCTGGCGGCGACCTTCCTGTTGGTCGCGACGACGATGTTTTTGACCAACCGGGACGGCGATGATCCACAGCCCCTCTCGGGGATTCTGCGAGGTGATTCCAACCTCGAAGCGCATACTGCCATCGCCACGGAAGCGAGCCTTGCGATTGAGGGTGGACTGCGGCTTTCGTGGCGACACCATCCCGAGGCGGACGCCTATAGCATCCTCATCCTGTCGGAGGATCTACGCACCTTGAAGGACATGGAACTCGGCCGGGTGAATCAAGTCGAGGTCGAAATCGCATCCTTGTCAGACGATCCGACCGCTGCCCGTTTCTGGCGCATCATCGCGTTCAAGGGTGGGGACGAGATCGCGAAGTCCGAACTCGCCACGCTTCCCCAGCATCCCTGACTATGCGAATCACGGGAACCCTGACGCTCATCGCACTCCTCTTCACCGGCGCCCTCGCCGAAGTCGATCTCGATGCAATTGGAGAACTCTGGTCAACAGGTGCGAGAGACTCGGTCTTCGCCACTCTCGCTGTGGAAAGTCGCCTTGCTCTTGCATCCGGAGATAGTACCCGGCTTGCCCGACTTCTACTTCTGGAGGGCAGCTATCGTGCTGCTATCGGTGATCACCGTCGCGGAGAGCTTGTTCTCAAGGAAGTCGAGAATCTTACCATCGCGATTCCCGATTCAGTCACTCTCATGAGCGCTGTCCGTTGGATGAGCGTGGTGGTGGGATCACAGGGTCGCTCAGTGGAAGCATTTGAACTCTATCAACGCTTGGAGAACCTCGCCCTGGCCCTTGGCGATCCTCGTCACGAAGCCTGGGCTCACGTGGGTATGGCCTGGGACGCCTGGAAACGCGGAGATACCGTAAGCTCTGCCTTTCACTATTCGAGGGCAGCTGATCGATTCACTGGTACCGATGATGTAGAGGGAGAGCTCTGGGCCCTCAATGGACTGGCGACGGTGCAGACCAATCAGGGCAATTATGAAGCCGCCTTGTCGAGCTACCAGACCAGTCTGGCCCGCGCAAGGGAAGCGGGGCTGCCCATGGCGGAAGCCATTGCGCTCAACGGACTTGGAAGCCTCGAGTATCCCCTTGGCCTGGCGGATCGGGCCCTACTTCATTTTCGCGACGCTGCGGCGATTCATGAAAAACATGGTTATCGACGCGAGAAGATTCCCGCCCTTCTCAACATTTCCATGTGCCTTAACTCCCTGGGGCGAACCCGGGAAGCGCGAGAGACTCTCGAGAGCGCTCTTGTCACCTGCAGGGAAGGCGGCTACGCCGATCTGGAGGCCACAGTCCTGGTGAAGATGGCCGAGTCATGGGCAATGGCAGGCCGCCATGGCGAGGCCATTGAGTCCTATCGCGAGGCACTTCTGCATGGTGATAGGCTTCGCCACGCGCTGAGAATCAACGCATACATCGGGCTCTCCGAGTCACTGAAACACCAAGGGCACTATCAGGAGGCACTGCTCGAGCTGGACGAGGCTTCGAGCCTTCTGAAAGAGGCACAGCTGAACTGGCACAAGCTCCGCATCATCGGCAAGCGGGGCTTGTTGAGAGTCCGACTTGAGGAACACCGTCAGGCACTCGAGCTCTTTCTGGATCTCGCCGAACAATCGCAGCATGCCGGCATCGTCGAGTTTCGTTTCCACGCCCTATCGGAAGCGGCGGGATGTCTTGAGGCGATGGCCATGCCCGACAGCGCCCTCCATCTCTATTTCGAAGCGGCCCGGTACTGGGAAAGCGAGCGGAAACTGCTGCTCGATCCCGACTGGCGGGAACGTCGCGGCAGTCGGGGGCGCCAAATCTTCACCGATCTCGCGACTCTGATGATCGAAAGAGGTGACCTGGAAGAAGCATTCGAGCGATTGCAGTACTACAAGGGCCGCACCCTTCTCGAACGCATGCTGGGGCCCGGCAAACGGTATGAAAACCGACTGGACAGTTCCAGCGCGGCGACGGTGGGCCTCGACGAGTTTCGCAGCACTGTGCTCCGAGAAGATGAGCTCTTCCTCGACTTCTACTTAGGACCCGAACATCTGGTGATCTTTGCCGTCGATGGATTGGATCTACGAGTCAGATTGATTCCGGCCGGCGCAGAACTCGAGTCACGATTCAGGGCTTATAGAGATCTCATCGCCTCGGTGGATCGGGTCGACAGGCGTTCCCTGGATTTGGCGGGCTCGCATCTGTTCGAAGAGCTGTTCGGAGAATCCGGGGATTTTCTCGGAAAACACTCGAAAATCCTCGTATCGCCGGATGGCGTCCTCAACCTGCTTCCCTTCCAGGAACTACCCGGCGGAAACCATCGAGCATGGATACGCGTGCCCTCAGCATCGATCCTCGCGAGAATCCGAAGCGCAGGTAGCGAGAACAGGGATGTAGCGCGGATCCTTGCCATGTCATCGGCGCTGGGTCCGAATAGTGAAAAACTCGCAGGAGCCGTGAACGAGGTGGAGACCCTCCATCGACACTTCGATCACGTAACTCGGTGGAGAATGGATGAACCAGGATCGGACCCGGGCGGAGTCGATCTGGCGGGATTCAATATCCTTCACATCGCGGCACACGCAAAGAACGACGACCAGAGTCCCTGGCAGTCGATGATATCCTTTCGACCGGACTCGGGAATCCGAGCTGCCGAGATAGCGGATCTGAAGCTCGATGCGGACCTGGCCGTTCTCTCTAGCTGCACCAGCGCGGGCAGCGCCGTTCTGTCTGGGGAGGGCGTTCTCGGATTGTCCAGCGCCTTCCTCAGCGCCGGCGTACCCTGCGTATTGGCAACCCTTTGGCCCGTGGATGACATCGCCACGGCTCGCTTTGTCGAACTTTACTACAAAGCCCTAGCCTCAGGGGCCTCCTGTAGCGACGCACTCCAAGATGCCCAGGCCGGCATGAGAACCATGGAGGATACCCGGCACCCATTCTATTGGGCAGGTTTCGTTGTCATCGGCGAAGGTGGTCTGCGGGTAGAGCTTGTCCCAAGGCCTTCCTGGCCAGTGGCATTCCTGAGCCTCGGCCTGGTCCTTCTGCTGCTGCTTGTCGGAGGGGTTCGCCACCTTCGATTCCGATATTCCTAGATTATCTTCCACGAAACCGTGATTCCCGCGCGGAGCCTGTCTTTCAGGGATAGTACCCCAGTCCCGGAGGACTCCCGAGATGGCACGCCTTGCTCCCGTGTTCCTACTGATTCTGATCCTGATCAACCACGCATGGGCCGGCAATCTGCTGGTAGCTGCCGATGGCGGAGGGGAATACCCCACCATCCAATCCGCACTGGATGCCGCGGCTCCCGGGGACAGCATTGAGCTGAACGGTGGCAACTACACGGGGCCGGGCAATGTGGATCTAGTAGTGAACACCACCGATCTGACGCTCTGGAATTCGGTCCATCCAACGCGAATCATCGGGGGCACCGCTCGGGGTCTCACGGTGAATGCCGAAGGTTTCCGCATGGAAGGCATCGGAGTTGAGAACTGCGAGGCGACCTCCGGCGGCGGGATATTGGTGAATGCCGGCGGTGCGATCTTCGTGAACGTCCGAATCATGTTCTGTGACGCCACCTACGGTGGCGGCCTCTATATGGCGAGTTCTGGCAGCCTGATCCTGGACGGCTGTTTTTTTCAATACAACTTCGCTACCCAGGGCGGGGGGATCTACCTGGAGGACGACAGCGGCCCCACCGAAATCACGAACTGCGATATCTCGAACAATATCGTCCTCGGATCGGGAGGCGGCATCCATGCCACCGCTGTCTCGCCCCAGATTGCCGACTGCATGTTTCTGGAAAACAGCGCTCATTCCGGCGGGGGCGCCGACATAGCTTTCTCCTACGACTGCACCGCCATTGTCGAGCGCTGTGAGTTCCGCGAAGGGCAAGCCCTGGACGGAAGCGCCGTCTTCCTTGGCGACAACGATTTGAGCAGCTTCGAATTCTGCGTGTTTCATCACTCCGGTGGCGCTGTGGATTACAACCGCGGTGGTGCGGTGTTCGCTACCAACGATGCCTTTCCGGTCTTCGGGAATTGCACCTTTTCCTTTTGCCATGCCTACCAGGGAGGCGTGATTTTCTGCGATTCAGCAGCTGCCCCCACGATGGACAATTGCATTCTGGCCTACAATACCGGGGGTGGAGCCTTCGAACATTTCGACGCTCCGGGCATCCAGTTCTCTTGCAGTGATCTCTTCGCCAATGTCGGTGGCGATTGGACTGGTGACATCGCCGCCCAGGCTGGAGTGGACGGCAACTTCAGCCAGGATCCTCAGCTCATCCATCCTTGGTTCGGGGATTTCGATATCGCCAGCAATTCGCCCTGCAGTCCAGACCTGAACCCCGGCTGCGGCCTGGTAGGGGCGGGTGAAGTGGTGGGCGTCGGGCCGAGCTACGTACTTCAACCCGGCGGATCCGGCATGCTCAGCAACATCCAGGCGGCCATTGATCTGGCTCCCACGGATGCTCAGGTCTTGCTGGATGTGGGTACCTACACCGGCCCTGGCAATCGCGATTTGGATTTCGGTGGCAAAATGCTTCACCTGGGCGCGCTGCATGTCTACAGCACCCGACCCGTTCTCGAGGTCGGAGGAAGCGAGAGCGATCCTCACCGGGGCGTCTGGCTGCACAGCGGCGAACCCGTAGGTACCACGATCCATCACCTCAAGATCCGCGGAGCCTACACCGCGGTCACTTCAGACATGCCCAATCCGGGATACGGAGGCGCTGTGTTGGTGACCGACGGCGCGAAGGTGCTGCTGGACGATGTGGTTTTCGAAGGCAATCTCGCCGAAGAGGACGGCAGTGCAATCCATGCGACGGGCACAGGGAGTTTCCTGGAGGTGGTGGACTCGGAATTCCTCGACCATGACCTCATTCTGTATTCACAAACTGTATCGGCTTTTGAGTCCTCCCTCAGTATGACCAACTGCCAGATAGACGGCAGCAACTACTACGGCGTCGGATTCGTCGGCAATATGGGAACGCTCACCTTGAACGGATGTCATCTTGCTCCCCTGAACAACCAGGAGTGGGCGGCAATCGGTGTCACGGCGGGAGCCGGGACTGTTATGATCGAGAACTGCAGTATCGTCGATCCTCAGGGCGGAACGACATTGTGGATCGAAGATTCTAGCGATGTCACCTTCAGCGGATGCACGATCACCACCTATCCCGCGTATGGAGTTCCCAGAGAGAGCATGGGAGTTATCTCTAGCACCGTCGAAATCTCAGGTTGCGATTTCATCAATGGGAATCTCGGATCTGACGATCACCGGGCCATCACCTCCAACTCTTCGGTCCTGACGCTCAGCGACTGTGATTTCTCTGGCTACGATCCCATGTCCCTTGCGGGAATCGTTCGCGCTGACAACGGTTCGCTGTACGCCGATGGGTGCACCTTTACGAATACCGGTGGTGGTTTCTATGTGCCTGATGGAACCGACACGGAGGTGTTGGTCACATCCTGCGTGTTCTCGGGCGTCCAGAGTTGGTGCGTGGACTTCGCCAGCGCCACGGGATCGGTGACTGTGAGAGGAAGTCAGTTCACGGATTGCTATCAGGGCCTGCGGTTCACGGATTCGGCCGACTGCCTCATCGAGGACTGCGATTTCGATGACAATTTGGCCGGACGCACCGTAGTCTTCGATGGCTCCACGGGCTCTGTCAGGCGGAGCAACTTCGTCGGTAACAGCGCCGCCAGCGAGGGCGGGGCCCTCTATCTGCTCGGCGCCACGGTGGCCGTGGACAGCTGCGCCTTCACGGCGAACAGCAGCAATGCTGACGGTGGTGCATTCGGCGCGATCAGCAGTATCGCCACCGTCACGAACAGCAGCTTCTTGAACAACTCTAGCGATGGGTTCGGAGGCGCTCTGCTCAGTGCCAGCTCCAGCATCACGATGGCAGACTGCCTCTTCGACGGCAATCAGAGCCAGGTGAATGGTGGAGCGCTGGCGGCCATTTCCAGCCCCCTGGACATCGATCGTTGCGTTTTCATCGGCAATTCTGGCAACTGGGGTGGAGCCATCAACACCCATTTCGAGAGCTGCCTCCTGGACGACTGCCGCTTCGAATCCAACATCTCCAATTCTTCGGGGGCGATTCACGGAATCTCCGCAACACTGCGGATCATCGGCTGCCAGATCCTGGGGAACCAGTCCTCGTCTCACGGGGCCGTCTATTTCAATCAGACATCGAATTCCCAGATGGTCAACACCCTGGTCGCGGGGAATCAATCCGGTGGCTCCGGCGGCGGCATTTTCGCCTTCAACGCCCATCCTCAGTTCTTCAACAACACCTTCGTCGGGAACGGTTCTTACAGCTCCAGCGCCCAGCTTCATTTCGCCGGGGTCTGCTCCCCGGAGATCGTGAGCAATATCATCGCCTATAGCAGTTCGGGAGCGGCGGTGGCCTGCATGGATCCGCCGGACTTCACGCCGATCGTTACATGCAACGATGTGATCGGCAACGCCGACGGCGACTGGGTGGGACCCATGGACGGTCTCGAGGGCGTGGAGGGGAATTTCTCCGCGGAACCTCTCTTCTGCGACATGGAAGGTGGTGACTATTACCTGACGGCATACCACTCGCCTTGCCTTCCAGCCAACAGTCCCTGCGGAGATCTGGTAGGCGCTTTCAACTGGGGCTGCCATTATGATCCCGTGGATGTGCCTAGCGAGCTTCCGAGTGCGGTAGTCCTGTTGCCCAATCATCCCAATCCCTTCAATCCACGCACGGAGATTCGATTCGAGCTACCAGAGGCAATAGAGGTGACGCTCGTGATCTACGACGTGGCGGGCCGTGCCGTAAGTCATCTGATCGACGGCGAGTACTACGAGGCCGGTCGACATGCGGTTGCCTGGCGAGGACTCGATGACGAGGGCCGTGAAGTGCCGTCCGGCATCTACTTCACGCATTTTGAGGCCGAAGGTGAAAGCCGTGCCGGCAAGCTGACTCTACTTCGTTGACGAGAACCACAAGCGCGAGAGCCCTCGCCATTTTCGGGGGGCTCTTTTGTAGTTATTGAAATGTACGTGGATGAAGTCCGCGAATTGTTCGGTCATCGGAGAATCCCACGAGATCGGATCAGTTAATTTCCCTGATCAGGCTCCAACTGCTCGGTTCCGACGGTGTGTCTTCAATGATTGCTCCGTTGGCGAGAGTGGTGAATGAGACTCTATACCGATGCGGAGGCCTCGGGAAATCAAGCGAATAGCCCTGATTCCCTGACGGGAGCAACCCTATGCACCACGCCTCAAACTGTACACGTGTGCAATCCCGGCGAAGGCCCGCAAATCCGTAAACACCACTCACATTTGCGCTTGATATACAGGACTTCTCTGGCTTAATTGTCGGCCTTCGGGTGAAAGAATTCACAAGGGGGCCCGATGGATCTGATCCTGCTTGTCATCAGCGCCGTCCTCGTCAACAACGTGGTGCTGGCCCGTTTTCTGGGCATCTGTCCCTTCCTGGGCGTGTCCAAGAAGACCAGCACGGCCCTCGGCATGAGCGGCGCCGTGCTCTTCGTCATGGTGCTCGCTAGCATCGTGAGCTGGCTGGTCTATCACTACCTTCTCGCGCCGAACGACCTGGCCTTCCTGCAGACCATCGCCTTCATCCTCATCATCGCGTCGATGGTGCAGCTGGTGGAGCTGGCCCTGCAGAAACTGAGCCCCGGCCTCTATGCGGCCCTCGGCATCTTCCTGCCCCTGATCACGACCAACTGTGCGGTGTTGGGTGTTGCGGTGATGAACATCCAGAAAGACCACAGCCTGATTCAGACCACCGTCTTTGGCGCGGCCAGCGCCCTGGGCTTCGCGCTCAGCCTGCTTCTCTTTTCGGGCATCCGCGAAACCCTCGATCTGGCCGACACGCCTCGCGCCTTCAAGGGCACGGCCATCGCGCTGGTGACGGCGGGCATCCTCTCCCTCGGTTTCATGGGCTTCGCGGGCCTGGTCAAGTAAAGGAGCTGCCGATGCTAATCTCGACAGCCGTACTCGCAGGACTCGGACTCGTCAGTGGACTCGGGCTGGCCATCGCCGCCCGCGTCTTCCACGTGGAAGTCGATCCGAGACAGGAGCAGATCGCCGACACCCTGCCCGGCGCCAACTGCGGCGGTTGCGGATACGCTGGCTGCACCGATTTCGCCGCGGCCGTGGTGCGCGGCGAGGCGACTCCCGAGGGATGCCCGGTCTGCGACGCCGACACGGCCGCCTCCGTGGCCCTGATCATGGGCCTCGACTTCGAGCAGAAGGAGCGCAAGGTGGCGCTCATCCTCTGCCAGGGCACTCGCGAGCGTTCCCCCGACCGTTTCCGCTACAACGGCATGGCCTCCTGCGGCAGCGCGGCCCTGCTGGGCGGCGGCCCCAAGAGCTGCACCTACGGATGCCTGGGCATGGGCGACTGCGCCGATGCCTGCAGCTTCGGCGCCATCGAGATGACCGCAGACGGCATCGCCCATGTCATCCCCGAGCGCTGCACAGCCTGCGGCCAGTGCGTGGCGGCCTGCCCGAAGGACCTCATCAAGGTGGTGCCCGAGAGCGCCACCGTACACGTACTCTGCAGCAACAAGGACAAGGGTGCCGCGGCCAAGAAGGCCTGCTCGGCCGCCTGCATCGGCTGCAAGAAGTGCGTGAAGGCCGCTGGCGAGGAGCACATCTGGGTCGAGGACTTCCTCGCCCACGTGAACTATGAGGATCCTCCCTTCGCGCCGGAGCTCGTGGACGAATGCGCCACCGGAGCCATCGCGGTGGTGGACCTCAAGATTCCGACCGACGCGGTGCACTAGGAGGCCGTCGTGAAATTCAAGGGCGGCATTCACCCGCGCTATCAGAAGATCACCGCAGAGTCTCCCACCGAGGCGATGGGATTGCTCGAACGCTACCTCGTGCCGGTGAGCCAGCACCTGGGTGCGCCGGGCAAGGCCATCGTGGGTCGCGGCGATGAGGTGAAACGCGGCCAGGCTCTCACCGAGGCCACCGGTTTCGTCTCCGCGCCCGTGCACGCGCCCACCAGCGGCAAGGTGAAAAGCGTGAAGGCCTTTCCGCATCCCTTCGGCAACGTGCAGGAAGCCATCGAGATCGTGTCCGACGGCGAGGACACCTGGGCCGAAGACATCGAGAGCCGGGGCGCCTGGCGCCACATGGACGCCGACACCATCAAGAACCTGCTTCAGCAGGCCGGGCTCGTGGGCATGGGTGGCGCGACCTTCCCCACCCACGTGAAGCTCAGTCCTCCCAAGGGAAAGAAGATCGACGCCTTCGTGCTCAACGCCGCGGAGTGCGAACCCTATCTGACCAGCGATCACCGGCTCATGCTCGAGCGTCCCCGCGAGATCCTCGAAGGCGTGGGGCTCTTCATGAAGGTGCTCGGCGTCACGAAAGGATACGTGGGCGTCGAGGACAACAAGATGGACGCCCTCGCGGCCATGAAGGCCGCCTGTCCGCCCGACCTGGATCTGGAGTTCCAGGCGCTGGAGACCAAGTATCCCCAGGGATCGGAGAAACACCTCATCTACGCCCTCACCGGGCGCAAGGTGCCGCCGGGCGGACTGCCCATGGACGTGGGATGCCTGGTGCAGAACGTGGCCACGGCCCTGGCCAGCTATGAAGCGGTGGAAAAGGGACGTCCCCTCATTGAGCGCGTGGCCACGGTGACCGGCGAGGGCATCGCGCGGCCGGCCAACGTGCTCTTTCGCGTGGGGACGCCGCTGGAAGACGTCATCGACTTCTGCGGCGGCATGACCCCAGACATCGGCAAGGTGATCTTCGGCGGTCCCATGATGGGCGTGGGGCAGCACACCCTCGACGTGCCCCTCATCAAGGGCACCAGCGGCATCCTCTGCCTGCGCGAGAGCGAGGTGGAGGAGTTCCTGGCCGGTCCCTGCATCAAGTGCGGCAACTGCGTGGATGCCTGTCCCATGGGACTGGTGCCCAGTGTGCTCGGCGTGCAGGCCGAGCGAGGCCGCTTCGCCGACATGGACGACTACCACGTGCTCGACTGCATCGAGTGCGGCAGCTGCGCCTATGTCTGCCCGAGCTACCGCCCGCTCGTGCAGCTCTTCCGGCGCGGCAAGGCCGAACTCCGTCAACTGAAACAGAAGGCTAGCTGATGGGTGAGGAAGAAAAGAAAGCGCCCGAGCTGATCGTCAGCTCTTCGCCCCACATCCATGCGGGCATGGACGTGCCGCGCATCATGCGCCTGGTGCTCATCTCGCTGCTGCCGGCCCTGCTAGTGGGATTCTGGTTCTTCGGCCTGCAGGCCCTTCGCGTCACCCTGGTGGCCGTGCTGGGCTGCCTGGTCTTCGAATGGGCCTTCCTGAAGCTGCTCAAGCGTCCCGGTGGCATCGGCGACGGTAGCGCGCTGGTGACGGCGATTCTGCTCGCCATGAACCTGCCCTCCGGCGCACCGACCTGGATGATTCTGGTCGGCTCCTTCATCGCCGTGATCATGGGCAAGCAAGTCTTCGGCGGCCTGGGCACCAACCCCTTCAACCCGGCGCTGGTGGCCCGCGTCTTCCTGCTCATCTCCTTCCCGGTGCAGATGACCACCTGGGCGCGCCCCGCCGGCCCCACGGTCATCGACGCGGAGACCGGTGCCACACCCCTGGGCGCCCTCGGCGAGGCCATCGCCAAGGGCAAGCCCCTCGGTGAAGTCGAGCTGACCCCGATCTGGGACCTGCTCATCGGCGCCCGGGGCGGCAGCCTCGGCGAGGTGAGCGTGCTCGCTCTGTTGCTCGGCGGCATCTTCCTGCTCTGGAAGGGACTCATCCGCTGGCAGATTCCCGTGGCCATGATCGCCACGGTGGCTCTCATCACCGGCATCGCCCACTGGGCCGCGCCGGACACCTACGCCAGCCCCGTCTACCACGTGCTCTCAGGCGGCCTCTTCCTCGGGGCCTTCTTCATGGCCACCGACATGGTCACCAGCCCCGTCACGCGGAAGGGCATGCTCATCTTCGGCATCGGCTGCGGTTTGCTCACGGCGGTGATCCGCCTCTGGGGCGGCTACCCCGAGGGCGTGAGCTTCGCCATCCTGCTCATGAACGCGGCCACGCCGCTCATCGACCGCGCCACCAAGCCCAAGGTCTTCGGCGCCGCGCGCAAGGTCTACGAGGAGGCGGCATGAAGGAAGCCCTGAACCTCTCGCTGCGCCTGGCCCTGATCTGCGCGGTGGCGGCCCTGGCGCTGAGCCAGGTGGCCAGCTTCACCGCCGAGCCCATCGCCGCCGCGGAGTACGCGGCCAAGATGGAAGCGGTCATCGCGGTGCTGCCCGCCCATGACAACGATCCCGGAGCCAGCGCGGTGACCTTGGAGGACCGCGAGTACTATCCCGCCATGGCCGAGGGAGCGGTGGTGGGATGGGCATTTCGCGGGCTGACCCAACTGGGCTACAGCGGCGAGATCGAAGTGATGATCGGCGTGGACGCCGCAGGCGCGGTGGCGGGTATGCGCATCCTGCGTCACGCGGAGACGCCGGGCCTGGGCTCGAACTACGCCGATCCCGCCATGCTCGCCGACTTCTTCGGCGGCAAGACCTTCGGCGGTACCGACTGGCGCGTCGTGCAGGACGGCGGTGACATCGACGCGGTCACCGGGGCCACGGTCACGGGCCGCGCCCTGGCCGATGCGGTGGAGCGGGCCCTTCGACAGTTCCAGGAAGATCTGCCGCGGCTTTCGGCGGCGGGGGAGGTGGACGCATGAGCCTCGCGAGCATTTTCAGCAGGGGCATCTGGAAAGAGAACCCGGTCCTTCGCCTCATGCTGGGTCTCTGCCCGGTGCTGGCCGTGACCACCTCGGTGGAGAATGGACTGGGCATGGGCCTGGCCTCCACCTTCGTGCTCATCATGAGCAATCTCATCGTCTCGCTGCTGCGCAACTTCATTCCGAAGAAGGTGCGCATCCCGGCCTACATCGTCGTGATCGCGAGCTTCGTCACGGTGGTGGACCTGGTCATGCACGGCTTCTTCTACGAGCTGCACAAGAGCCTGGGCCTGTTCATCCCGCTCATCGTGGTGAACTGCATCATCCTGGGCCGGGCCGAAGCCTTCGCCAGCCGCAATAGCGTGGTGCACTCCCTGGCCGACGGTCTGGGCATGGGCCTGGGCTTCACCCTGAGCCTCATGGTGCTGGGAGCCCTGCGCGAGGTGCTGGGCGCGGGCACCCTGCTCGGCTGGCCCATCATGGGACCGAACTTCCCGCCCTTCCTGGTGATGATCCTGCCCCCCGGCGCATTCCTGGGCCTGGGCTTCCTGCTCGCGGGCATGAACAAGCTCGAGGAGCGCCGCGCCATCCGCGCCGGTGAGGCCTATGAGCCGCCGCAGGAAATGGATTGCGGCAACTGCGTGCTCTGCAAGATGGATCCAGAATAGCTGCCAGCTACCAGCTACCAGCAATAACCCCGGCCCTTCGGCCGGGGTATTGATTTTCCTGGGGCGTAAATTAAATTGGAATAAGTTCGCCTTAGTTCACGAACTTGTCACGATCCGCTCGCGGAAGGAGCCCCACTTGTTTGTCATGATGAACCGCATGACCGTGCCCGATTCCCATCGGGAAAAGTTCGAACTCTACTTCGGCACCCGCGCCATGGCTGTGGATCGCCGTCCCGGATTCATCCGGGCCGAAATCCTGAAATCCACTACGGAGAACGAGTATCTCGTGGTGACCCACTGGGACAACGAGGAGAGCTTCAAGGGCTGGGTGGACAGTCCCGAGTTCCGCGAGGGTCACAAGCGCGTGGGCGAGTTCCGCGACGCCGACGGCAACATGCTGCTCACCTCGAAGGTGGAGAAGTATGAAGTCATCGCCGAGTGAAGCTCCCCCGCGGGGCGGTCCGCTGGGAAGGCTCTACCGTCGCATCAGCGCGAAGATGTCCTACTACTTCAAGCGTTACGGCTGGAAGGTGGGCGCGGCGATCTTTCTCTACTACCTCGTGCGCGACACGATCCTCTATATCGTGCTGCCGATTCTAATCGCGCGTGAAATCGTGGGATGAACGCTCAGAGTCCTGAGTTCTCAGTCCTCAGTTCATAGCTGTCTTCATACTCCGGCAGCAGCTCGAAGCGGCCCTGCAGGCCCGGCGTGATCCACACACTCGGCCTGCCGCCTTCCTCCGCCGGAATCACCAGTACCGCATCCACGTGGGGATAGGCTTCCGCCAGCAATTCCCGAGCGCCATCCGGCCCGAGCACGAAGAGAGCCGTGGACAGTCCGTCGGCTATCGCCGCGTCGGTGGTTATGGCCGTGGCGCTGAGCAGTCCCTCGGCGGGGCGTCCCGTGGACGGGTTCATGATGTGCCCATAGCGCCGTCCGTCGATCTCCACGAAACGCTCGTAGCTGCCGCTGGTGGCCACCGACTCGCCCGATAGCTCGACCCTGGCGAAGAGCCTGTCCTTGCGCAACGGATCGCGGATGCCCACGCTCCAGGCCTGCTTGCCCGGCGGCGCGCCCAGGCAGGCCATGTTGCCGCCCAGATCCACCAGCGCGTTCTCCAGGCCGAGTTCGCGCAGAGCCTGTTCGCACTTCTTCACCGCGAAACCCTTGGCGATGCCGCCCAGGTCGAAGGCCGTGGCGTCGGCGTTCTTGGTGAGCTTGCCCCAGGCATCGTCGAGGTAGAACTGTCCCATGCTCTTTCGGGCGCCGGCGATTTCCATGGGAGAGGGCAGCCGCCCTTCGCGGCGATAGAATCCCCAGAGTCGCATGAGCGGTTCGGCGGTGGCGTCGAAGGCGCCGCCGCTGCGCTTCTGCAGCACGATGGAACGCTTCAGGCAGTCGACCATCCATGGGGACAGGGTGAAAGCCGAGTCGGCGGGAGCGCGGTTGAGCCGCGAGATCTCCGACTCCGGATTCCAGGTGCTCATGAGCGTGTTCACCGAATCGAAGACGGCCGCCACCTGATCGAAGGCCCGGGCTGCCAGGTCAGCGTCGTCGGTGAAGACGCGGCAGGAGGCCTCGGTGCCCATGACGGCGTAGTCGCGCCGGTGTTCCTTCTCCCCCGGAGCACAGGCGAGGAGGACGAGAACCAGAAGCGCCGCTGCTAGTCGTCCCATTGCCAATCCAGGGTGTGAGGACTGGTGAGGAAGCCCACGCCTTCCTTCTCCGTGTCGGCGTAGCCGTTCTCGTAGGGAGGGCCGTCCTTGGCGTCGTAGATGGTCAGGTCGGCGGTGCGAGCGCCCGCGGGCATGTATCCCCAGAAGTTGCCGCTCACGCCGATGGTGTCCGGAGCGCTGATGTTCTGGAAGACGATGTTGATGGACTCCTCGCCCACGCCACCGTTGTCGAAGAGATTCGAGCTGGTGATCTTGGGTGCGGTTCCGATGTCGTGGTCGAAATCCCAGTAGTGGCCCGGCTGGTCAGCGTCGCGGATGAGCAGGCCGCGACCGTTGCCCGTGATGAGGCAGCCGTCGATCTCGCTGGCGCTGTTGCCCACGATCTCGATGCCCGCGTCCAGGCAGTCCTCGAAGGCGCAGTGGCTCACCTGCACGTCGCCGTCCTGGATCACGAGTCCGCTGCCGCCCTCGTTGCTCACGTAGACACCCTCGAAGCGCGTGTCGAGGGTGGATCCGGCGATGGTCACCTGTCCAAAGATGGAGCAGCGGTCGGCCGCCGCGCCGAAGAGCAGAACGTCCGGAGGCAGGGTGAAGCTCTCTTCGTAGACGCCGGGGGCCACGCGGATGGTGTCCCAGGTGACGGCGGCCGCCACGGCTTCGCCGATGCTCGCGTAGTCGCCGGGCACGTAGTGGTTCTCGAAGCTCTCCTCGGGCTCTGGCTCGTAGGGGTCGTCAAGGCTACAGCCCGCCAGAGCCAGGACCAGGGCCGCCAGGGCCAGGCGACGAAACGCTTTCATGGGATTCCTTTCGAATATGAGGCTTCGGAATTGTAGTGTCTCGATCGCCCCGCATCCAGCGGAAATCGTGACCGGGCAAGCCTTTGGGGGCTTGCCGAAATCCCCAGGCTCTGCTAAGGTATTGAACTGTCAAAATACTTTACTAGCCGGAGGCCTCCATGATCGGCCAGATCTTCCAGTCCCGCTATCGAGTCGAGTCGGAGCTTGCCCAGGGCAAGGGCTGGCAGTCCTGGATGGTCCAGGACATCATCAACAAACGCCTCAGCCTGCTCTTCATCTATCCGCCTGATCCCGAAGGACATGCCCTCGATCGCAGCAGCGTCGCCTGGCAACTCGCCCGCTATCGCGAGATCCTGGGCGATCGGCTCTGCACCCTGCGCCTCGGCGTCGAGGATCGCAGTCTCACCCTGCTCTGCGACATACCCCAATCAGCGGCGGCCATCGGGGGCGACGACCTGGAGCCAACTTTCCTGGAGCAACTCGAGCGCGACCGCGTAGCCTGCGCCGAAGACGGGCTTTGCGCGCCGCGGGCCGATCGACGCATGACCTGGCTCAGCGAAGATGGAGGACCGCTCTACCTTCCGCCGGCGGTGCTCATCGACCCCGTGCGCAGCGAGACCCTCACCGAGCCCATCGATGCCGACCTGGATTCAGCCGAGTTGCCGAAGCCGCCCGCGGCCATCCAGCCCATGCTGAATCGAATCCTGGAGGACTGGCGGGCGGGGGAGTCCACCCTGCTCACCCTGCACTGCGGTCGACCGGGGGGGCTGTCCCAGTGGCGTGACACGCTGGACGCCTGGGTCCGCGACGAGGGCGGACGCGAGTTCGCCGATTCCGGATCGCCGCTATTCATTCTCGAGGACATGACCCGTCCCTCCTCCCTCATCGATTTCATCTGGAAACCGCGGGACCCAGGCGCGGGGCCCTTCCTGCTGCTGATGGATGGCGATTCGCTGAACGCCGATGCGACCCTGAAGGCCCGCGTGGAGGATCAACTCGCCGAGATCGAAGCCCTGAAGCGGCAGAAGGCCGACCTGACGGCCCTGGCCCTTCCACTTCCATCGAATCTATCCGAGGATGTGAACGAGGAAGCCCGCTCCTTCCTGGAACTGCTCTCCCTGATGGACGAGGCCGTGCCCCTGGATTTCCTTCTCGAGCTTCTTCAGGTCGAGGAGTCGGAGTTCTTCGCCCTGCTCAACCGGCTCGAGCGCGGAGGCACCCTGTCCTGGGTCTTCGGGCAGATCGAGGGAGGTCGGCGCGGGCTTCGAGTCTGCATCTCGAATTCGAAGCTGCAGCGTAGGATTCGGGAGGGAGTCGATCCGGATCGGGAGCGCGAGTTGCATCTGCTCATCCTGGGGCTTCTGGAACGAACCCGGCCCGAGGGATTGGTGGCGTCCTTCTGCCGGCTGAGCCATCGGCGAGGCGCGCGACGCGACGAGCTCATGATCCGCGAGGGGCTCTCGCTCTTCGAAAGATTGCGCGAGGAAAAACTGGATCTGGCCGCCCAGGCCGCGGCCGATCTGCTGCTGGAAGGGGACCGCGCCGATCTCTCCGCGGCGGCCCTCAGGGAACTCACGCTGTATCGGGGAAGTCAGCGCCTGCGTCGCGATGATCTGCCCGGCGCCGAGAGCGCCTATCTCGACGGTCTCGTCTCGCTCACGGGTCATGAGAGCTTCATCCGGGAGCTCAGGCAGGGGCGACGGCCCCGTCTGTCGCGCCGGGTCGACGCGGAGCTCCTGTCGGCCATCAGCGCGATCATCCGCGCCCTGGCGGAGATCGGCGAGATACGCGGCGAGTTCGCCCGGGCTGGGGAGATCCTCGAAGGACTGCTGGACGCCTACAGCGAGAATCTCGCGGCGCGGGAGCGGGGCATCCTCTACAACGAACTGGCCTGGATTCTCTATCGGCGCGGCGATCACGGCGAAGCCGTGGAACGCTGCGAGACGGCCCTGCGACTTTTCGATGCGAATGAACATCCCGCGGAACTGGGACAGACCTTCAATACCCTTGGAGCGGCCCAGTGGGCCCTGGGCAACTGGCGCGAGGCCGAGGCCTACTATCAGAAGGCCCTGACCCTGCGGGAGAAGACCGGGGACGAGACTCGCATCGCGGCCAGTCTGAACAATCTCGGCAACCTCTACCGCATGCTCGAGCGCTTGCCCCTGGCCATCGAATACTTCCAGCGCAGCATGGACATCAAGCGCCGCCAGGGCAACGACGCGGGCTACCTCATCAGCCTCTACAACGTGGCCCTGAGCAGTTTCGAGATGAACGACCTGAAGACGGCCCGCCGCCAGGGCGAGGAGTGCCTGGAGCTGAACGAGCAGGTGGGGAACATCCAGCTGGGCGCCGAGCTGCTGGGGCTCCTGGGCGAGATCGACCTCGTGGACGGCCGATATGACAGCGCGGCCCAGCGCCTCGAGGAGGCCATCCAGGTCTGCAGCGACATCGACGCGCGCACGGAGCTGGCCTCCATGTATCGGCGACTGGCGGGGGTGCATCTGAGCCAGGGCCTGCTGGACGCGGCGGAATCCACCATCGATCAGGGTCTCGCCGAGGCCCGCCACGTGGGCAGCCGATTCGAGGAAGCCCAGATCCTGGTCTACCAGGGCGAGTGCCGGCAGAGGCTGGGGGATGCCGAGGGCGCGCTCACCTCCCTGGAAACGGCGGCGGACATCCTCTCGGTGCTCGACAAGATGGAGTGGCTGGCCCGGGTCTATAGCCGCATGGGCCTGCTCCACCTGGACGCGGACCGCGAGGAGCGCGCCCGGGAACTCCTGCAGCAGGCCTCGGGAATCATCGAACGGCGGCGCATCACCGTGCCCATGCAGGAGTGGGACAGTCTGCAGGCGCGCATCCAGAGCCGCCGGGAGCGCCTCATCGACAGTCTCGACGAGCAGGACAGCCGGGGCAGGCTGGCGGGCTTCCACCAGCTTCTCGAGTCACTGGAAAGGGGTGGCGATCAGTTGGCCCGCGCGGAGCTGGCCCTCGATCAGCTGTCCACGGTTCTGCCCTTGAGGAGGGCGGCGATCTACCTCAGCGGCGAAAACTCCTCGCTCCCGGAAATGGAAGCCGCGGCGATCCTTCACGGTGATTTCCCCGATTCGGGACTGGTGGCGGAAGCCTCCCGCGATCGGATGAAAAGCGCCACGCCCTTCCACGAGGACGGACGCATCTACCTGCCGCTGCGCCTGGGCGAGCAGGTACGAGGCCTTCTCTATCTGGAAAGCGAGGAGGATCTCGAAGAGAAGACCCGCGACTACATGGCCACCGTGGGAAAGCTGCTGTCCCTGGGACTGTTCGGCCAGGCCGAAGGAGCGCCGGCCAAGGCCAAGAGGGTGGCCAGGCCGTCGGGTGATCGTGGGATCGTCTCGGAAAAGGTGCACCTCGTGGGGCGCGGGCGCGACCTCCAGCGCGTGCTCAAGATGGTGGGCAAGGTGAAGGACGTGGACAGCACGGTGCTCATCACCGGCGAGTCGGGGACGGGCAAGGAGGAGGTGGCGCGGGCCATCCACTACTGGGGAAGCAGGCAGCACCGTCCCTTCGTGGCGGTGAACTGCGCCGCGCTGCCTGAGACCTTGCTCGAGAGCCAGCTCTTCGGCCACGAGCGCGGGTCATTCACCGGCGCGACTCACCGGCACATCGGTTTCTTCGAGTCCGCCACCGGGGGGACTATCTTCTTGGACGAGATCGGCGAGATGAGTCCGGGCATGCAGGTGAAGCTGCTGCGAGTTCTCCAGCAGAAGCAGTTCATCCGCGTGGGCGGCGTGGGGCCGCTCACCACCGACGCGCGGGTGGTCACCGCCACCAACCGACGCCTTCAGGAAGAGGTGAGCGCCGGCCGCTTCCGCGAGGACCTCTTCTTCCGCATCAACGTCTTCCCCGTGAACATCGCGCCGCTGCGGGAGCGGAGGGAGGACATCCCCCTGCTCATGGATCACTTCCTGGAACGCATCTCGGAAGAGTCGGGCATTGCTCCGAAGCGGGTGTCGGAAGAGGTGATGCAGATCTTCCTCACCCATCCGCTGCCGGGCAACGTGCGGCAGATACGGAACGTGCTCGAGAACTGTCTGATCCTGGCTCGCAGCGACCTCATCGGCGTGGAGGATCTGCCCGAGGATTTCCTCCAGCAGGCGCGACCGCGGTCCCTGTCCAGGAGCCTGGACGAGCTGGCCGAGATGATCGCCAATTCGGATGAGTTTTCCGAGTCCGAGCCATTGGAGGGGAAACTGCTCAGCAGCGTTGCACGTCATGTGGTGAGGAGGACGGGCAGCAAGGTGAAGGCCGCGAAGCTGCTCGGCATCAGCCGTCCCACCCTCTACACGAGGTTGAAAGGCGACGAGGAGTTAAAAAACCATGAAGGCCCTTCCCTAAAGGGTTGACGCGCCATCGGGGACGGGTTATGATTAAGCGTTCATCCAAGCAAAGGGGTGCGGAGATGCGCAAATTCCTGCTGATTCTAGTCTTAGCCTTCGGGGCTCTGGGCCTGGCCACCAGTGCCGGGGCCGATACCAATCCCTTGAACGTCATCGTCTTAGACCCGGGCTACACCGAGTTTACCATGGGCGGACAGGACTTCTTCTGTATCACGCCCGAGCGCATCCGCATTTATTTCGATGGAATTTCCCCCATCCGTGTCCATGGCCGTATCCATCTCCTGGGCGAGGCCACCGAAAGCCCGGTGAAACTGGTCTGGGTCAGTGCCGGACATGAACCCCTGACACTTCACGACCGGATTCTCGAGGTGAAGTTCGTCAGTTTCGATAGCGATGTCACCGGGCACAACGAGAAGTTCGAATAGCGGTGACATCAGCCAGTCCTTGAGCGGGTTGTTAAGTTTCTTAACAGCCCGCAATTTTTTTGACAAAAACCGGCTATCGGATGCATCCCTCTGGAAAGTTGATTCCGACCGTTTCTCTAAGTGCTTTGTTGTCAGTTGATTGCCATGGTGACTCCCGAAGGGAGTCTGTCGATTCTGGCACGACTCCTGCAATACTATTCGTGCCCGAGTATCCGGTATAATTCCTGATTATACCACGGGGAGGAAGAGAGACTATGGGGACTCTTCCTCCCTGCCCTTTCTTCTACTTGAAGTCATAAGGGTTGCTTGGCAAGACCAACGAGGAGTGGTTAGCTATCCCGATCGGCCCCGATCGGGATAGTTTTTAGGGGCAATCCGCCCCGATTTTCCGGATTGATTGATGGAGACTAGCGCTTCGCGGATGCGGCCAGGGCTTCCTGTACCTTGCTCAGGTCCGACTGCAGGAAGGTGAAGAACTTCTTCTTCAGCCGGGTGCCCGACACGCTGAAGCTGTGATAGCTCAGGTAGACCGTGGGATTGAAGAAGGTGTCGCCGGGTTCGAGCTGGAATTCGAGGGTCCAGCTGAAGGAGTCGCCGGGGCTGATGCTGTCGTGCTCGATGACTCCCTCGGGCAGTCCCGGATTCTCGCTGCGCAGCTCCAGAAAGAGGATGGGCTCCTCGCCGAGGTTGGTGAGGGTGAAGACCATGTCCACCCAGCCCGTGGCGATGTCGCAGTAGCTGAAGTCGACGTTGGCCGCCAGGGGGCTTCGCTCCTCCTCGCTCTTGATGCGCTCGCCCTCGTAGTCGGTGAAGGCCATGCGGAAACGCGGCTGGAAGATCTGCTGTCCCTTCTCCAGCTGGAATGAGAAGCGCCTGCGAGCCCATGCGCCGGTGGTGAGCTCGTCCACCTTGAAGGTGCCCTCGAGGCTGGGCGGGTCGCTGTCCAGGTCGATGTAGGACACGGGCAGGTTGCCCACGTTGCGGATGGCCACCTCGTAGACCAGGCTGCCCTTGGACGCGTCGTACTCCAGGAAGCGCGTCTGGGTCTCGATGCTTCCCTGGCTGGATTCGGCGGCCTGGGATCCTGTCGCTAAAAACGCGGCCATGAGCAAAGCCGCGAGGATACTGGTGAATCGGGTCTTGGGCATGTCTCCGGGACGTCCTTTCATTGCATCGGCAGGATAGCCTCCGCGCCCTCGCCCTCGCAATCAAATTGACGGAAGCCACCCGTATTGCCAGGATGCATGGGCAGGCTCCAGGAGGTGACCATGGACTGCATCTTCTGCAAGATCGTCGCCGGCGAGTTGCCGGCCTTCAAGCTCTACGAGGACGAGCGAACCCTCGCCTTCCTCGATCTCTTCCCCGGCTGCGAGGGCCACGCCCTGGTGATCCCCAAGGCCCACGCCGAGGGCTTTCTCGACCTGGAGGACGCCGATCGCGACGCGGTGATGGCCACCGCGCGGCGGGTGAGCGAGGCCCTGATGGCCGAGCTCGGCCCCGACGGATTCAACCTGCACCAGTCCAACGGCGAGGCCGCCGGGCAGGTGATCTTCCATTTCCATCTGCACATCCTTCCCCGCTGGAAGGGGGATGCCCTTCACAGCCCCTGGAAGAGTTCCGAGGGCGACAAGGCCGCCCTCGAGGACCTGGCCGCCCGGGTGGCCGGTCGATTGGCCTAGGTCAAGTAAGGGCAATTTGACCATCTGGCGCCGTCCGTGATATACTCGCCTCTGTTCCGGTGGCGGGCGGTTGTGCCCGCAGACCGGGGCTCTGTCTAGAATCAATCGCATCCCCGGGATCATCCCCATGATTCCGGGGTTTTTCAGGGCCTAAAAACGGCTCCTGAGGCCCCTCTCCCGAAAAATCGCGACCTACTCCGAATTGTCTTGACCCATGCCCTATCTGGGGGTAAAAACGGAGGCGACCCCTAGATGTTGTGGGGCGGCGAGAGAACGGAACTTGCGGTATTGCAGGGTCTTGCGGGACTCGCCAGGGTTCCGCATTCCTTGGCCCAAGGCCAACAGAAATACCAAAATAAATCCGACATATCTAGAATCACTCGTGGCTACCTGTGTCCCGGGTCCTTTCTCCCGCCGTCTCGGACCTGCTATAACTGAATCACCCTTCCATGAGAATGGAGCCATCCATGGCCAGCACCAGCAGCCAGTCGCCGAGCACCCCTCCCGTCGAGTCCGACGCAGTCCTCCAGCAGAGCAGTCGTGGGCGGGGCTTCGAGATTCCCCTGACATTTTCGAAGGAAGGGGTTCATCCCTTCGACGAATTGAAGTGGGAACGGCGCGAGGCGGCCATCACCGACGAGAAGGGCGAGACCATCTTCGAGCAGAAGGACGTGGAGGTCCCCAAGGACTGGTCCATGCTCGCCACCAAGGTCGTGGTCTCCAAATACTTCTACGGCGAGATCGGCACCCCCGAGCGCGAGTACTCCGTGCGGCAGCTGGTGCACCGCGTGGCGCGCACCCTGGCCGACTGGGGCTTCGAGGACGGCTACTTCAAGACGGCCGCCGACGCCGAGAACTTCTACCAGGAGATGGCCTGGCTCTGCGTGAATCAGTACGGCGCCTTCAACAGCCCCGTCTGGTTCAACCTGGGCCTTCACCACATCTACGGCATCGAGGGCAGCCCGGCCGGCTACCACTACAATCCGCAGACCCGCGCCATGGAGCGCAGCGAGGCCGGCTACGTGCATCCGCAGCTCTCGGCCTGCTTCATCCAGTCGGTGGACGACAACATGGAAGACATCATGCGCCTGGCGACCAGCGAGGCCATGCTCTTCAAGTTCGGCTCGGGCACGGGCACGGACCTGTCGACCATCCGAAGCAGTAAGGAAAAGCTCTCCGGCGGCGGCATTCCGAGCGGACCGCTCAGCTTCATGCGCGTCTACGATCAGATCGCGGCCGTGGTGAAGAGCGGCGGCAAGACCCGCCGGGCCGCGAAGATGCAGAGCCTGAAGGTGGACCATCCGGACATCGTCGACTTCATCAACGCCAAGCGCGATGAAGAGGAGAAGGCCTGGGCCCTCATCGAGCAGGGCTACGACGGCGACTTCAACGGCGAGGCCTACGGCTCGGTGATGTATCAGAACGCCAACCTCTCGGTGCGCTGCACGGAGGAGTTCTTCCAGGCCGTCGAGGCCGATCGCGACCAGGAGTTCCGCGCCGTCACCACCGGCGAGGTCATCGACCGGCAGCGGGCCAAGGACCTGCTGCGCCTCATCGCCGAGGGCACGCACATCTGCGGCGATCCGGGCGTGCAGTATCACAGCACCATCAACGACTGGCATACCTGTCCCAACTCCGGGCCCATCAACGGCAGCAATCCCTGCAGCGAGTACATGTTCCTGGACGACTCCGCCTGCAACCTGGCCAGCCTGAATCTCATGAAGTTCCGCATGCCCGACGGCGACTTCGACGTGGACCGTTTCCGCCAGGCGGTGCGGCTCTTCACCGTCTGCCAGGAGATCATCGTGGATCGGGCGAGCTATCCGGTGGAGCCCATCGCCCGCAACAGCCACCTCTTCCGTCCCCTGGGCTTGGGCTACGCGAACCTGGGTACCCTGATCATGAGCCTGGGCCTGCCCTACGACAGCGACGAGGGCCGCGCCTATGCCGGCGCCATCACGGGCATCATGGGGGGCGAGGCCTACGCCACCAGTGCCGAACTGGCCGAGGTGAAGGATCCCTTCATGGGATACGCGGTGAACCGCGAGCCCATGCTGCGGGTCATGGACAAGCACCGGGCCCACGTGGATCTCATCGATGAGAACGAGGTACCCGAGGAGCTTCACGACGCCGCCCGCGAGAGCTGGGACCGGGCCGTGGAGCTGGGCCGCGAGCACGGCTTCCGCAATGCCCAGGTCACGGTACTCGCGCCCACGGGCACCATCGGCTTCATGATGGACTGCGACACCACCGGCGTGGAGCCCGACATCGCCCTGGTCAAGTACAAGCTGCTGGCCGGCGGCGGACTGCTGAAGATCGTGAACCGTCAGGTGCCCCAGGCCCTGCAGGTGCTCGGCTACACGCCCAGCGCCATCCAGGCCATCGTGGACTACATCGACGAGAAGGACACCATCGAGGGCGCGCCCTATCTGAAGGACGAGCACCTGCCCGTCTTCGACTGCGCCTTCAAGCCCTCCGGCGGCGAGCGGAGCATCCACTACATGGCGCATCTGCGCATGATGGCGGCGGCACAGCCCTTCCTCAGCGGCGCCATCTCCAAGACCGTGAACGTGCCCAACGAGATCACCGTGGACGAGATCGCCGACGTCTACACCGAGGGCTGGAAGCTGGGGCTCAAGGCCGTGGCCATCTACCGCGACGGCTCCAAGCGCAGCCAGCCGGTGACGGTGAAGGAAGAGGAAGAGGCGAAGGATGAGATCGTGCCCGTCGCACCGGAGGCCCTGGCCTCGGTGCCGGCGCGCCATCGCCTGCCCGACACGCGGCGCAGCATGACCCACAAGTTCAGCATCCAGGGCCACGAGGGCTACCTGACCGTGGGCCTCTACGAAGATGGCGCTCCCGGCGAACTCTTCATCACCATGGCCAAGGAAGGCAGCACCATCGGCGGCCTCATGGACAGCTTCGGCACGGCCGTGTCCCTGGGCCTGCAGTATGGCGTGCCCCTCAAGGTGCTGGTGGACAAGTTCATCCACAGCCGTTTCGAGCCCAGCGGCTTCACCCAGAACCCCGACATTCCCATGGCCAAGAGCCTGGTGGATTACATCTTCCGCTGGCTGGGCCGGGAATTCGTGGAAGGCTTCGGCCATGGCATCGGCGGACCGCCCAAGGACGAGGAGGAGGACGAGCCCGAAGGCGAGATCAAGCTCGAGGCCCCGCCCGTCGAGGAGTCCGATGAAGAGAGCGCGACGCCCGTGAGCCAGAGCACCGTGGCCGTGGCGGCTTCGCCCGAGGCGGCCGCCAAGCGATCGGTGCGCTCGGACGGCGCCGACGCCCAGTTCGCCCATTATCAGACCGACGCGCCCAGTTGCGACGTCTGCGGATCCATCACCGTGCGCAACGGCAACTGCTACCGCTGCCACAATTGCGGAAACTCCATGGGGTGTTCGTAAGAACAGCCGAAGCCGGAGCCGTAGCCGAAGCAAACGGCGAAGACATTGTCAGAATCGAAACAGGGAGAGCGTAGGCTCTCCCTGATTGTCCACCCGGGTGGACGGCAGCGCAATCCACAACATGATGGTTCGCGTTCGATAGTGGGAAAGGTAGAGAATGACAGGAAACTGGTATCTGATTCTTTCATCGGTCGTCGGTGGAATCCTAGCTGCGGGAACCGGCTGGCTACTCGATTGGCAGCGTCAACGTGCGGGCCTCCGAAGAACAAAACAGCTCTTCATCACAGGTATACTCGACGATCTTCATCATTCGTTGACGTTGTACGACACGATTCAAGATGAATGGGAGAAGAGCCGGACAGTATGGTTCTCGTCACGCAACGAACTCCGTGAATCTCGGCAAACATATGTCACTCACAACGATTCTGTTGTCCTGATTGAAAGTGCGGATGCCCGTAAACGCATCTTTCGCTACTATCTAAAGACGAACGAACTCGTGAATCAGCTCGAGTACCAGCAACAGCGTCTTTACGAAATTCAGAGACGCTTCCGAGAGCTGCATAACAATGTGAGCCTTAAGCAGTCTGAGTTGACTCAAGAACAGGTTGGCGCGCTGGTCCTCCAGATCATGAGTGACGAGAACACCGAGTACACGAGCATTCAGGAAGCATTGCCTTCCACAATTGAGAAGCTCAGGAGCTTCAAATCTGACTGCTTGGAATTGACCAACGAACTAAAATCACAGAAATGATGAACAACCGGTTTCTGAACAGTAGGGCGTCCTACCAACCTTTAGCGGTAACGTTGAGGCTGAAGAATTGACGAAAAAGAATAGCGTGATCTGGGATCATCAAGAGATTCGCACCTTCGCATACCTTCACTCTGCCGCCGATTGGGCTGTAGAGCAAGCTCAATCCGTTGAAGAAGGCCAGATGTTCCCATCAATGCATGCCATCTTGACTTCTGTGCACTGCATGGAAGCCTTCACAAACCATCTTGGTCCCAGTGTGTTTGGTGAGGATTGGGACAAGAAGGAAGCGAGTCTCGCTGCACCAAAGGAGAAGCTTCGGGCACTTCTCTGTCACTACAGGATTGAGATCGCCGACATTCAGAGCGAATACAACTCATACATGATTGGGTTGGGCATCCGCAAAGCGCTCACTCACGGTAGAACGCATGAGATTAACAGAGGCAAAACTCATCAAATGGTTGAAGGAAGCGCCGTTTCAGCTACGCCTCCTGATTGGCAAAAGCACTGCAACCCTAGGACAGCAAATCGTGTCTTTAACGCAGTGACCCTCATAGTTGAGCGACTTGGTGAGGCAAGTGGGGAAGGTAAATACTGCTGGGCGGTTCTGGGCTCCGGATACGGGTGGCAGGAAAAGAATTGAGAGGGACGCGTGAAACAGTCACTTGCTGTGCGCCTACTCCTCTCGGCACGAGATCTTAACTGTTTCGTAGCTTCATGTAAGTTTATCTACTCCACATCCCGATTATTCCGGAGAATCTTCCCCTCACGCACTTCCACCAGGGCCGCCACGAGGGCCACCACGTGATCGATATCCTCGGGCCGCTTGTAGTCGCCATGGTGCCTTGTGCTAGGTTCCATCCCAGGGTGTGGGTACTGCGATCGAAATCCTTGAAGCGAACTCGCGGCTTAATGAGGGTGCCCGATTCGCCGGGCTCATCGGCCTCGGCGAAAATGGTTACAAATCTACCTAAGCGCCCAACTGCGATGTTTATGGATTGTTTTTGTACACAATGGCGGCCGCTCAATGTTCGGCCGTGGTATTGTATTGATTTGCAAATAAAGAAGTTACAGTGCATTGCTACTTTTTAGCACGGTGTACTCAAATTCCCCTTTACAAACTTAACAGAACTTATCAAATTCTGTAAAAGTCCGTTTAGTCTGAAAAGGAGCTATTGTGGATCCAAGACAGAATCCCTACTCTCCGGGTGCCGGAACCAAGCCGCCGGCCCTCGTTGGCCGTGATGAGTTTATTGAATCTTTCGCGATATTGCTTGAGCGTCTCGAAAATGGATTTGCCGAGCAATCCATGATTATCACCGGCCTAAGAGGGGTCGGGAAAACGGTGTTGCTTGATGTATTTCGTGAACAGGCCGAAAAGCGAAACTGGGCTACCATCGAGTGGGAAGTCGAAAAGAACACCTCGTTCGAATCGAAAATGGCGACGCAAGTTCGACGGGCGCTATTGCAAATAGATCCCAAAGCTCGTTGGTCTGATCGAGCGAAAAAAGCCGCCGCCATCTTGAAGTCATTCACCATCACATTCAATCCAGAAGGTGCCGTAACTGCGGGTTTAGATGTCGAGGCACTAGAGGGCTCAGGAGACAGCGGTGCCTTGTCAGAAGATCTCACGGATCTCTTCGTCGCACTCGGAGAAGCGGCCCAGGAAAAGGGTCCAGGTGTTGTCTTTCTCATCGATGAAATTCAATATCTAAAGCTGGTGGAGCTCGAAGCATTGATCATGGCCTTGCACAAGTGCTCAAGGCGATCTTTGCCAATTACGCTAGTGGGGGCAGGCCTACCGCAGATCCCTAAATTAGCTGGGGAGGCAAAATCATACAGTGAAAGATTGTTCCGATTTCCCCGCATTGGAAAACTTGATGCTGAGAGTGATGCCCGGAATGCACTCGCTCTTCCGGCCAAGGAGTCAGGCATCGAGTATGAGTCGAAGGCCGTCGAGTTCATGGTCGAATACACGCAAGGGTATCCATACTTTCTTCAAGAGTACGGCAAGATCGTTTGGGATGAGGCATCGACCTCACCCATCACTTTGGAAGATGTCAAAATTGTGCTCCCAATTGTAGAAGCGAAACTCGACGAGAGTTTTTTTAGAGTTCGCGCTGAACGAACGACGGAACAGGAGCTTCGGTACCTATTTGCAATGGCGAAACTCGGTCCTCAGGCGCACCGGGCAAGTGATGTTGCTCAAGAGCTTCAAAAGGAAACGGAGCAGGTAGGATCTATCCGTTCAAGATTGATCGAGAAAGGTTTGCTTTATACGCCAAGTCACGGATATGCGGCGTTCACGGTACCTCAATTCGACAAGTTCATGCTGAGGCAGTATCCGGATATCTTAGCAATCTAAACTAGATAGTTTCTGTTGACGGAAACTACTCCACTTCCCGATTAGTCCGATGAATCTCCCCTCACGCACTTCCACCAGCGCCGCAACCTGATCGATATCATCGGGCCGCTTGTAGTCGCCATGGTGCTTGGGCTCGGATTTCCATCCCAGAGTGTAGGTGGTGCCCTCGAAGTCCTCGAAGCGAACTTGGGATTTGTAGAGAGTGTTTGCATCGTCGGGCTCCTCGGCCAGCTCGAACGTGGCTAGGAGCGAATCTTCGAGGTGTGCCCCTTCATGGTGCTGGAGGACAAGTTCATCCACAGCCATATTGAGCTCAGCGGCTTCACGCAGAACCCCGACATTCTCAGGGCCAAGAGTGGGGTGCTCGTAGCTCGATCACCAGGGAAGTCCAAACTCGAAACAGGGAGAGCCTCGGCTCTCCCTGTTTGTCCACCCGGGTGGACTCGCGAATGACGCTTCCCAGTTACTCTTCCCGATACCGTAAGACCTTCGCCGGCACGCCCGCGACTACGGCGCCCGCAGGCACGTCCTTGGTGACCACGGCGCCGGCGCCGATCATGGCGCCCTTGCCGATGCGCACCGGCAAGATGGTGGCGTTGGAGCCGATGGAGACCCCGTCCTCGATGACGGTCTCCTTCCACTTCTCTCGCTCGGGCTGCGGAGGCGCGGTGTCGTTGATGAACATCACCCCGTGACCGATGAAACAGTCGCTGCCGATGGATACCATCTCGCAGACGAAGCTGTGGCTCTGGATCCGCGTGCGGTCGCCCACGGTGACCCCCGCCTGGATCTCCACGAAGGTGCCGACCATGGAGTCCTTGCCGATGCTGCACTCGTAGAGGTTGACGAAGTTCCAGATCTTCGTTCCTTCGCCGATCTGGCAGTCGCGGATCACCTGTTTCTCATTGACCGGGTAGCTCATTCCGACTCCTCGATTTTCTAGCTATGGCTGCGGCCACGGCTATTGCTACTTCACATCCCGATTGATGCGGTGGATCTTCCCGTCCCGCACTTCGACCAGCGCGAAGATCTGGTCGATGTCCTCAGCTCGCTTGTACTCGCCCTGGTGCTTGGGCTCCGATTTCCATCCCAGCTGGTAGGTGGTGCGCTCGAAACCGTCGAAGCTCACCCGCGAACGATGCAGGATACCCACCTCGCCCGGCTCCTCGGCGGGGGCGAAGAGGGCCAGCAGGGAATCCTCGGGCATGCCCAGCTCCAGGCGGGCCAGATCCCGGGTGAAATGGCTCTTCTCCACCGAGGTGGGCTCGCCCACGTTGCTGGCGTAGATACCGGAGCAGGCCACCGCGAAGAGCAGTAGGAAGGGCGCTAGTTTTCTCACTTCGTCTCCTTCCGGCAGGTCCGGCTTGAAGGGCGGGCAGGTCTGACCTACTATGCCCGCGATGCGGCGCGGACGCGCCGAACGCCTGTAGCATAATCGGAGGAACGAAATTGTCCAAGAGGATTGGCATCCTGACCGGCGGGGGCGACGTACCCGGCCTGAACCCGGCCATCCGCATGGTGGTGGAGGGCGCCCAGAAAGAGGGCATGGAGGTACTGGGCCTGCGCCGCGGATGGGCCGGCCTGCTCAACATCGAGACCGACATCCAGGAATCCCGCGACGAGTGGCTGCACCATCTCGACCTCGGGGCCGTACGCACGGTGAGCCGCCAGGGCGGCACCTTTCTGCACAGCAGTCGAACCAATCCCGGCAAGGTCAGGCCCGATGAGATGCCCGAGCACCTGGAGGGCCGCTTCCAGCCCAACGAAGAGGGTAAGATCGACACCACACCCGCGGTGCTCGAGAAGATCGAGGCCCTCGGGCTCGATTACCTGGTCACCATCGGCGGCGACGACACGCTCAGCTATTCCGAGCGCCTGCACCGCGAGGGCGTGAAGGTGGTGGCCATCCCCAAGACCATGGACAACGACGTCTTCGGCACCGACTACTGCATCGGCTTCTCCACGGCCGTGACCCGCAGCGTGAACATGATCAACGACCTGCGCACGGTGGCCGGCAGCCATGAGCGCATCATGATCGTGGAACTCTTCGGACGGAACAGCGGCGAGACCGCGCTCGTGACCAGCTGGCTGGCCGACGTGGACCGCACCCTCATCAGCGAGGCGCCCTTCGATCCCGACCGGGTAGCCGACCTGCTCGCCAAGGACAAGCGGGACAATCCCAGCGACTACGCGGTGCTCACCATCAGCGAGGGCGCGCGCATGGAGCGCGGCGAAATCATGGAGGAAGGTGAGGCCGACGCCTATGGCCACCGCAAGCTCGGCGGCATCGGCAAGGTCACGGCGCAGCACATCAAGAAACGCACGGGCAGCCACATCATCTATCAGCAACTGGCCTACCTCATGAGGTCCGGCGCGCCCGATTCCATGGACCGCATGGTCGCGCGGAACTTCGGCGCCCTGGCCGTGGACCTGCTGCGCAAGGGACACTGGGGCAACATGGTCTGCCTGTCCGAGGGCCGCTACGACAAGGTGCCGCTCAGCTACACCATCACGGGCACCAAGCGCGTGAACGTGGGAAAATTCTACGATACCGCCGAGTACCGGCCGAAGGTGGAGGGTGTCCTGGGGATGCCCATGTTCTTCTATTGATCGCCATGCTGCCTTGGCCCTTGAAAAGAAATAAGTTAAGGCCCCTGGGGAGAGTGTCGATGCACCCTTTGTCGGGATACCTCCCGGCAAGAGTCGCGTCAATCCCCACAAGCGACCCCCCCAGGGCCCGGTTCATTCCGGGCCCTTTTTCGTGAGGTCAATGTGATGAAAGTCGGCATCATCGGTACGGGCACCCACGGCGCGCGCTACGCTCGGCACCTGCTCGGCGACCTTCCCCAATTCGAGCTCGTCGCCATCGCCCGGCGTTCGGAGGAGGGCGAGTCCCAGGCCCGCGAGTGGAATTGTCGTTGGCATTCCGAGTGGCGCGCGCTGGTGGAGGACGGCGAAGTCGAGGCCCTCATCGCGGTGGTCACTCCCGACCTTCACGCCGACATCGCCGAGGCCTGCGCGTCGGCCGGCAAGCCCCTGCTGCTCGAGAAACCTCTCGCCGTGGACGGGCCTTCCGGCGAGCGCGTCATGGCGGCGGCGGAGAGGGTGCCGGTCACCGTGGCGCAGACCCTACGCTACAATCCGGTGATTCGAGCCCTGCGAGAACATCTGCCCCGCATGGGCGAGCTCTTCAGCTTCACCGCCGACCAGCGCTTGGAGCCATCGACCCACCCTTGGCTCGAGAATCCTGCCGTGGCCGGCGGCGGCGTGATCCTGCACACGGCCGTCCATCTTTTCGACGCCCTGCGCTTCATCACCGGACGCGAGGTGGAGCGGGTACGCGGACAGCTTCGGCAGCGGCACAATCCGCGGCTGGAGGACTTCTTCCAGGGTGAACTGCTGCTCTCCGGCGATCTACCCGGTACGGTGGATGTGAGCAAGGTGGGACCCGTCCGCAGCGGCCGCTACGCCTTCGTGGGAAGCGACGGCATGCTGGTGGGGGATCAGATCCACGGATGGGTGAGCTTCATCCGCGGCACGGAAGTCGAGGAGGTGGCGCGTTTCGAGGCCCTGCCCACCCTGCCTCTGTTGCTGGCCGATTGGCATGCCTTCCTGAGGGGTGAGGCCGAAAATCCGATTCCCGCGGAAGAAGGCCATGCGGCCCTGAAGGTCTGCATCGCCGCCCGCGAAGCTGCGGAAAGCGACCGATGGGTGAGGCTATGAAGCGCTGGCGGGTGCTCGCCGAGGGTCCCTTCGACCGGAGCGATCTTCGGATCGACTTCAGAGACGAATTGCTCGTCCTGCCGGACGAACTCGAAGCCGAAATCGACGCCTACTGGGAAAACGCGCTGGATCGTGCACGGGAAAAGGGTCAGCGACTCTTCGACGGCGGGCTATTCCATCTGGACGAGGTCGGCTCGGAGGGCGGCCTTCGCCTGGCTTTTAGTCGCACGAGCTACCGTCGCTTCACTTTCGCCGCCGGCCGCGAGGATAGCCATGCGATCAGCCGTCCCCTCGCCAGTTGCGCGGCTTTGATCTGCGCGGACGATCGATTGCTGCTGCAGGAGCGCAGCGGCGAGGTGGCCGAGGGTGCCGGGCTGCTCCACGTGCCCGGCGGGCATCCGGATCCCGAGCGAGATCTCGCGGACGGCAGGCCCGATCTCTACGGCGCCATGGAAGCCGAACTGAGCGAGGAACTCGCCCTGGAACGCTCCGAACTCGACGCCGGACGGATCCTCGCCCTCATCGAGAACGTCGAGAACGGCAAACCCGAACTGCTCTTCGTCTACGGCTGCAGTTTGAGTTCGGAGGAACTGGCCGCCCGCTCGGTCGCCGGTCGCGACACCTACGAGTACCAGTCGCTCTGGTTCACTCCCGCGGATCCCGCAAAGCTTCCGGACTTCCTCCATGGGAACCTGGAACGTCTGGCCGTTCCCAGTCAGGCCCTGCTCTCGTATCTGATCAATAAGTAGTTCGCTCCCCATCTTCACTCCCTTTTCCATTCCTGGTATAATCTGCGTTCATCGCGCACCCAGACACCAGTCCCAGCAATGGGGAGGCAGACATGAGAATTGCGATCGCGACACTATTCCTTCTAACACTTGCCCTTCCCGGCCTCGCGGCCACCGTCACATACACCAGCGAAGTTCCCCTGACCAACACCGATTGGGACGAAGTGCTGCAGCTGCAGTTGTTCGATCCCGCGCTGGGAGCCTTGATCAGCGCCGAGGTGAGTTTCGATGCCGGATTCGAGGGCACCTTCTTCTTCGAGAACACGAGTCCCTCGCCGGGCACCTATCGTGGCGAGATGGACTGGGACATGGTCCTCACACTGCCGGGCGACATTCCGGTGGTCATCTTCGACGAGTTCATCGAGGCCGAGGGCGATCTGAGTGCCTATGATGGCGAGACCGACTTCGGCGGAACCTCGGGCGTGACCATTCCCATCGCGGCCGACATGGACACCATCTCCCTCTTCACCGGGGAAGGGCTCGGATTCTTCACCGGCACGGGCACAATCGACCTGCCCATCAACGCCGACGCCTGGGTGAGCCTGGTGGCTGGCTACGGATCGGGTAGCATGGGATCGACCTCCTCGGCCTTCGCGATTCTCACGGTCACCTACGAGTATGAGGAAGAAGTCGCCGTTCAGGAGACCACCTGGAGCGCGATCAAGGGTCTGTACCGCTAGACTCGACTTCACTCGAGAAATGAAAAGGCCTGGCTGACCGCAGCCAGGCCTCTTCCTTGCCGTTTCGAGCCGGGGTAACACAGAAGTAACGCCGGTTTCATAGACTCTCCCTGGATTCATCAACCGGGGAGGATGTCATGTTTCGATTCAATCTGCCGTGTCGAGTTATGCTGGTTCTGGCGATCTGCGCAGGGCCGGCCGGGGGGGAGGTTTGGGACATCGCCGCGGATTGGAGCGACGCGATCAATCCGAACGGCCCTTGGTCCTACAACACCGACATCGACCTGCCCATGGACAACCATCTCGACGACTACGGGATGTACGGCGGCGATCCGCCCCAGCCCGCCTGGGCCTTCGCGCCGGTCACGGTTCCCGGGCAGCACCTTCCGTCATTCTTCAAGAACGTCTTCGAACTGTCGGGTGAGGGCGGAGATCTGCCCGAGGGCCATTTCTTCTGCCATGGCAACGACATCTACAACTCGCCGGATCCCTACAAGTACGCCACCGCCAACGTCACCTGGATCAGCCCCGTGGACGGCCCCATCGCGATCCAGGGGGGCGTCTGACTCGTCTCGAAGAACATGCTGCGGGACATGCAGTGGAACCTGATGCTCAACGGGAATCTGCTGAGCAGCGGGGTCATCCACTGGACCGATCCCTACGACTCCGAGACTCCCATGGATTTTTCCCTGGGTTCGGGTGGGCCCTCGGCCCTGCAGTGCGAGATCAGCCAGGGGGATGAGATTCGCCTGGAGGTCGTTCGTGTCGGTCTGGCCGCGACCTTCCTGGGCATCGATTTCGCGATCTCCAGCGAGCCCGTCTCGGTGCCAGAGCTCGATCCAGCCTTGCAGTCCAGGCTCGATCCGAACTTCCCCAATCCCTTCAATCCCCGGACGACCCTTCCCGTCCATCTGGAACGAGACGGTCACCTTCGCCTGCACGTCTTCGATGGCGCAGGTCGCTTGGTGTCGCGCGTCTTCGAGGGCGCACTGGACGCGGGACGCCACGAGTTCGTCTGGAACGGGACGGATCGGGAAGGCAATGCACTTCCCAGCGGTGTCTACATGGCCTGCATGGAACAGGCCGGCCATCGATCCACGCGCAGACTCGTCCTGCTACGCTGATTCAAAAAGAAAGGGCGCTCCCATCGGGAGCGCCCCTTTTCCTTCGGATGATCGAGGTTCCTAGGCTGGCTGTTCGCTGGGCGCCACCTCCAGGGCCTTCGATACGATCTCGAAAACATTGGGGGACAGTTCCGGTTCGGCCAGGACGCGCTCCAATTCGCCCTTCATGAGCGTCTGACGATCCGCGTCGAACTTGGTCCAGCGGTTGAAGCATCCGGCCAGGCGGGCGGCCACCTGCGGATTGGTCTTGTTCAGCCCGATGATCTGGTCGGCGATGAATCGGTAACCCGATCCGTCGGCCGCGTGGAAGCGCAGGGGATTGCCGTAGGCGAAGGCGCTGATGAGCGCGCGCACCTTGTTCGGGTTGAGCGCGTCCCAGGCAGGATGTTCCATGAGCGCCTTCACCTCGTCCAGGGTTCCGGGCAGGGGAGACCAGGCCTGGGTGGAAAACCACTTGTCCATGACCAGCTCGTCGTCCTTCCACTTCTCGGCGAAGGCATCCAGGGCCGGCGCGCGTTCGGGCACCTCGTGGAAACTCAGAATGCCGAGGGCGCCGAGGGAGTCGGTCATGTTGTCGGCCGAGTCGAACTGCTTCTTGGCAAGGGCGCGGGCAGCCTCGTCCTGCTGGGTCATGATGTAGCTCAGGGCCGTGTTCGCCAAGGCCCGTCGCCCCATGGACGCGGGATCGATGTCGAAGGGAGCATCCACATGGGTGCGCGCGTAGGTGGCCTCGAACTCGGAACGCAGCGCTTCGCCGAGGCTGCGACGGAGGAACTGTCCCGCTTCGTGGATGGCTTCGGGATCGACCACATCCACCAGCTCGGCAAGATAGCCGGCACCGGGCAGCGTGAGGGTCTGGGCCGCGAGGGAGGGATCGAGTTCTTCATTGGTGAGGATCTCGCGGAAGGCCTCCACGATGACCGGATCGCATTCGAGTTCGCGACCGGCCTGATAGTCCTCGACCAATGCCAGGAGGAGGTCGGTGGCGAGCTGCTGGCCGGCTTCCCATCGGTTGAAGGAATCGCTGTCACGGCTCATGAGGAAACTGAGCTCCTCATGGGTTAGATCCGTGTTCAGCCGCACCGGAGCCGAGAAGCCGCGAAGTAGTGACGGCACCGGCTCTTCGCTCACGTTCACGAAGCGGAACTCCTGCTCCGCCTCCTGTAGATGCAAGACCCTCTCGGTGCCGGTGGGAGCCTCTTCTCCCTCCAGCTGCAGCGGAACCTCACCGCCCTTCGCGTCGAGGAGCGCCGTGAGCACGGGGATGTGCATGGGCTGCTTGCCGGTCTGTCCGGGCGTGTCGGGAACTTCCTGGCTGATGGTCAGGGTGTAGACGCCACTCTCGGCATCGTGATGGCGCTTGACCCTCACCTCCGGAGTGCCGGCCTGGTCGTACCAGAGCTTGAAGTGGGTCAGGTCCACCCCCGACGCGTCGGCCATGGCCTGGGCGAAATCGTCGGTGGTCACGGCGGCGTTGTCGTGACGCTCGAAGTAGAGATCCATGCCCGCACGGAAGGCCTCCGCTCCGATGATGGTGCGCATCATGCGGATGACCTCGGCGCCCTTCTCGTAGACCGTGGCCGTGTAGAAATTGTTCATCTCGATGTAGCTCTGGGGCCGCACCGGATGAGCCATGGGACCGGCGTCCTCGGGGAACTGGCCGGCGCGAAGGGTGCGCACGCTGTCGATACGCTCCACGGCCGCCGAGTTCATGTCGGCCGTGAAGAGCTGGTCCCGCAGCACCGTGAGGCCTTCCTTGAGGCTGAGCTGGAACCAGGAGTTCAGGGTGACGCGGTTGCCCGTCCAGTTGTGGAAGTACTCGTGAGCGATGACGGCCTCTACGTTGACGAAGTCGGTGTCGGTGGCGGTCTCGGGACGCGCCAGCACGTACTTCGAGTTGAAGATGTTCAGCGACTTGTTCTCCATGGCGCCCATGTTGAAGTCGCTGACGGCCACGATGTTGAAGATGTCCAGGTCATACTCGAGGCCGAAGACATCCTCGTCCCACTTCATGGACTTGATGAGCGAGCGCATGGCGTGCTCCACGCGATCCAGGTCGTTTTCACGCACCCAGATGCGCAGGGTGACCTCGCGGCCGGAGCGGGTGGTGAAGCGGTCCTCGTGGGCCTTCAGATCTCCGGCGACCAGCGCGAAGAGATAGCTGGGCTTGGGATGGGGATCTTCCCACTCCGCGAAGTGGCGCCCGTCCTCGAGCTCCCCCTCCTCGATGAGATTTCCGTTGGACAGCAACACGGGGTACTTGGCCCGATCGCCTTCCACGCGCACCTTGTAGCGCGCCATGACGTCGGGGCGGTCCAGGAAGTAGGTGATCTTCCGGAAGCCCTCAGCCTCGCACTGGGTGCAGAAGTTTCCGCCCGATTTGTAGAGCCCTTCCAGGCTGGTGTTCGTCTCTGGGTGGATGCGCGTGACCGTTTCGAGTTCGAATGCGTCCGGTGGCGCGGGCAGGCGCAGCCCTTCCTCGTCAACCTCGATCTCGTCCAGGGGAACATCGGCGCCGTCCACCTTCAGCGAGATGAGTTCTTGCTCGCGACCGTGCAGGAAGAGCGCCGAGCCCGTGGCCTCGCCTTCGGGGTTGCGCCGGAAGGCGCTGGTGGCGGTGACGAGGGTGCCGTCCTCGCCCAGTTCGAAGCACAGGTCCAGGGTGTCGATGAGGAATTCAGAGGGACGATAGTCCTTCAAATACTTCGGCTGCGGTTTCTTGTCGGACATCTTGCGTTCTCCGTGTGGGTGTATGGGGATTCGGAGTCAGGATTTCGGAACGGGGATGTTTTCCAGTCTGAGCAATCTGCGTTTCGCCGCGAGACCGCCCGCGAAGCCACCGATCTTGCCTCCGGCTGCCAGCACGCGATGACAGGCGACGAAGGGCCAGAGCGGATTGCGATTCACGGCTCCACCCACGGCTCGGGAAGCTCCGGGTTTGCCGATTCGTTTGGCGAGCTCACCATAGGTGGTGGCCGTTCCCCATGGAACCTTGGTCAATTCCTTCAGTACCTTGGCGCTGAACTCTCCTTGACCTGAGAAGTCCAAGGGGGGAAGCTTGCCAGGATTCTCGCCCTCGAAGTATCGGGACAGCCATTCGCGTGAAGCGATCAGGTGACCTTCGGCTTTGCCGGGTGCCAGGAAGTTCGCGGGCAGAGCGCCTTTCTTGTAGGCGGCGATTTCCTTCTTGCGAGTGCCCACGGCACAGAGGCCGCGGTCGGAAGCGAAAAGACCCAGGACTCCGTCGGGGCTGTCTACTTCGATCCAGCGCATGGCGCTCCTTTCCCGCGTATCCTAGGGCATTCGGACCAGGGAGACAAGACGCTTGAAGCCACATGTTTACACGGATTTCGACGGCACCATCACCGAGCGCGACACCCTCGTGCACCTGCTCGACCGCTATGTGGGCGAGAGCTGGTACGAGATCGAGGACCGGGTGGAGGACGGCTCCCTCAGCGAGGAACAGGGGCTCCGCCAGGAGATCGCCCTGCTGACCGCGCCCTTCGAGGAGGCCCTGAACTCCGTGCTCGACGAGGTGCCCGTGGATCCGGGCTTCGCGGTCTTCGTGGAGTACTGCGAAACGAGAGGATGGCCCATCACGGTGCTCTCCGGCGGCCTGCGTCCACTCATCGAATCGGTGATGGCCGCCCAGGGCCTCGAACGCCTGCCCGTGCTCGCCAACGATCTGACCTTCGAGGAGAGCGGACGCTGGCAGGTGATACCGGCGACGACTCCGCGCATCAACGAACTCTGCAATCACTGCAAGAGCTGGCACCTGTCGCAGGTTCCCGATCCGGTGATCTACATCGGCGACGGCACCACCGATCGCTGTCCCGGATCGCGGGCCGATCTGCTATTCGCCAAGGGAGGACTCGCCGACTGGTGCGAGCGGGAGGGCGTGGCCCATGTGCGTTGGGGGAGCTTCGCCGAGATCCTGGCCTGGTTCGGCGACGTTAGGGGCGAAGCCTGGCTGGACACGCTCACCGCGCCTTAATCGAATCGCGTGACCATCACCCCGTAGAATCGCTCCACCCGATTGAGGTACTCGGTAAGGGGAACCGCGACCACGCGGCCGCCCTCGTACCATCCCTCCAGGGGGCTCGAGGCGGCGTGCACGAGCCAGGGGCGGTCGTCCTCCTCGATGACGATGCCGATGTGTCCGATGACGAGCCCGTACTCCTTGCGCAACTTGCGCGCGCCTTCGTGCATGGGATTGAGCACCAGCCAGACGATGTCGCCCTCGGCGAATTCGTCTTCGGCGAGCTTGCCCTGGGGTAAGAACCAGAAGCTGTCGGCGGCGTATCGGCTGCTGCCCACGCCGTCGGGGCTGGCCCCGGACAGTTCGCGGGTGATGTCGCGGCCCCAATGTCCCGTGCGGATCATGTCGAGGCTGTAATCCAGATGCTCGGGACGCTCGTAGTCGGCCCGTCCGTCGGGTCCGATCACCGAATCGAGCTCCGCGCCCGCGAAGCGCGTGCCCATGGCCATGCGCAAGGCCGCCTCGCTGCTGGACGCGCGGGCCAGTTCGCTCACGCGATAGGTGAGGCTCACGCAGTCGTGCACCCGGTCGCTCACGATGAGTCCCTCGCTCACGTATCCGCCCTCGGCCAGGCCGAAGAGATATGCCGATTCCTCGGCGGCCAGAAATCGCCGTGCCCATCGCCCCATTCGAAGGGCCGTGGGCAGGTCCTGTTCGGCCGCGAGGATGGAATCCATGACGGCGGTGGGGTAGAGCCCCTCGCCATTGCGCTCCAGGACGGCCTCCCAGCGGTCCGTCCCACCGCAGGCGCTTATGGACATGAGGATCGGAAAGAACGAAAGCAGCAGTGATCGTTTCATGACATGAGGCTAGTTCGCCCGAGGCCCTCGGTCAATCGTTGATGCGCCGAGGTGCCCCGTGTATATTCTCCGGACCCCTTCACCGATGGAAGTCCCATGAGCCTCGATACCATCCGCGCCAAGATCGAGTCCGGCGAGCGCCTGAGCCGGGAGGACGCGCTGACCCTCTACCGCAGCGAGGACCTCTTCGCCCTCGGCGAGATGGCCGACGCGGTCAACGTGGCGAAGAACGGCCGCAAGGTCTACTTCAACATCAACCGGCACATCAATCCCACCAACGTCTGCGTCTACACGAAGAGCTGCCAGTTCTGCTCCTTCGCCGCCACGCTCAAGGACGAGCATGGCTACACCATGAGCGATGAGCAGATCCTCGAGGCGGCCGCCGGCATGGAAGCCGAGGGTGCGCGTGAGATCCACATCGTGGGGGGAATCCATCCGCGGAAGAAGTACGACTGGTACCGTGGCATCATCAGCCTGCTGCACGATGCGCATCCCGAGGTGCACCTGAAGGCCTGGACGGCCGTGGAGATCGACCACTTCACGCGGCTCACCGGCTGGAGCACCGAGGAGGTGCTCGCCGACATGCGCGAGGCCGGCGTGGGCAGCCTGCCCGGCGGAGGCGCGGAGATCTTCCAGGAGGAGATCCGGGAAAAACTCTGCGGACACAAGAGCTGGACCGATCGCTGGTTCGAGGTACACCGGGCGGCCCACGACATGGGCCTGCGCTCCAACGCCACCATGCTCTACGGGCACATCGAATCCCTGGAAGATCGGGTGGACCACATGGATCGTCTACGCAGGCTCCAGGACGAGACCGGCGGTTTCCAGGCCTTCATCCCCCTGGCCTACCACCCCGAGAACAACCCGCTTCCCGTGGAGACCTTCACCACCGGCCTCGACGATCTGCGCACCCTGGCCGTGTCGCGGCTCTTCCTGGACAACTTCCAGCACGTGAAGACCTACTGGATCATGGTCACCGAGAAACTCAGCCAGCTGGGACTCAGATTCGGCGCCAACGACATCGACGGCACCGTGGTGCGCGAGCGCATCACGCACGACGCGGGGGGGACCACGCCGGAGCACATCCATCAGGAGGAATTGGTGCGCCTCATTCGCAAGGCCGGGCGGCTTCCCGTCGAACGCAACACTGTCTACGAGGAGGTGCGCGCATGGCATTGAGCGAGGCCAAGACCCAGGCGGACCTGCGCGCCCTGCTGGACAAGGCGGCGAAGGGTGAACGGCTCAGCCGCGAAGAAGGATTGGCCCTCTTCCGCGAGGCCGACCTGCTCGATCTCGGTCGCGCCGCCGATGCTCGGCGAGGTGCCATGCATTCGGCGGGACAGGTCACCTTCATCCTCGACCGGAACATCAACTACACCAACGTCTGCAATGTCTACTGCAAGTTCTGCGCATTCTACCGCAGGCCGGGTCATGACGAGACCTACGTGCTCAGCTTCGAGGAACTGGGCCAGAAGATCCAGGAGACCCTCGACGTGGGGGGTACGCAGATCCTCATGCAGGGAGGCGTGCATCCCGATCTGAAGATCGACTGGTACGAGGAGATGCTGCGCTGGATCAAGGACCATTTTGAGATCCACGTGCACGCCTTCAGCCCGGTGGAGATCCGGCGCATCGCGGAGTTCAGCGACCTGTCGGTGAAGGAAACCCTCATCCGACTTCGCGAGGCCGGGCTCGATTCGGTGCCGGGCGGTGGTGCGGAGATCCTGTCGGATCCCGTGCGCAAGAAGATCGCGCCGCTGAAGGACACGTCGGACGAATGGCTCGAGGTCATGGAAATCGCCCACGAGATCGGCATGCGCACCACGGCCACCATGATGTTCGGCCATGTGGAGGAAGACACGGACATCCTCGAGCACCTCGATCGGCTCCGCGATCTGCAGGATCGAACCGGCGGTTTCACGGCCTTCATCCCCTGGACCTTCCAGCCCGAGAACACGCACCTGAAGACGCCCAAAGCGACCTCGGTGGAATACCTGCGCGTGCTGGCCCTCAGCCGGCTCTACCTCGACAACTTCGAGAACCTCCAGCTCAGCTACGTGACCATGGGCGCGAAGATCGGACAGGTTGCCATGCGTTTCGGGGCCAACGATTTCGGCAGCCTCATGCTGGAGGAAAACGTGGTCAGCCAGGCCGGAGCGAAGTTCCTGATGCCCCGCGAGGAGATCGAGCGGCTCATCCGCGACGCGGGCTTCACGCCGGCCCTGCGCAATCAGCGCTACGACGTGCTCGAGGTGCTCGACGCCTGACCCGCTTTATGAGCCTGCACATCTGTGGTAGCATTAAGCGCTCCGATCCCATTCCTACCAGGGAAATGCCCCATCATGGCCGCCATCCGCGCTAGCATTTTCGCCCTTGTATTGCTGCCCATTCTCGCACTTGCCGACGCACCGGAAATCAGCCGTGAGGTCGAAACATGGCTGGGCGACATGGAGGCCTTCTACGAGGCCCATCCCGAACTCAAGAGCGAGCCCGGCAGCGGATGGAAACCCTACAACCGCGCCAAGTGGTTCTACGAGGACCGGCTCGCGAATGGCGGCCTGCCCGATCCGGCGCGCCGTTGGGAAGTTTCCGAGGCGCGACTCGAGCGGGAAAGCCTGCGCGAGGCCGAAGCTCTGCGGGGCTGGTTCTCCGTGGGACCCACGGGCATGTCGGGACGCATCCTGGACATTGCCTTCCATCCCACCGATCCGGACATCCTCTACGTGGCATCGGCCAGCGGCGGTCTGTGGAAGTCGATCGACGGGGGGCTCAGCTACGCCACGACCACCGATCAACTGCCCGTGCTCGAGGTGGGGGCGGTGGCCGTGCTGCCCTGGAATCCCGATGTCGTTCTGCTCGGTTCGGGCGAGGGCAATGGCGCGGGAGTCTGGGGACTGGGCATGCTCAGGTCCGAGGATGCCGGCCAGACCTGGGAACAGACCAGCCTCAGCTATGAGGTGAACGACGGGCACGGCTTCAACGCCATCGGGGTGAATCCCAGCACCGGCACCATCCTGGCCGCGGCACGGGACGGCTTGTGGCGCAGTCTCGACGAGGGGCGGAACTGGTTCCGCATCGCCGAGGGGCCCTGGTGGGACGTGGTCTGGAAGCCCGGCGATCCCAACACCGTCTACGCGGTGAAGGGCTTCTACATCGGCGAGGCGGGCGTGTACATCTCGACCAACGACGGACTCAGTTTCTCCTTGGCCGGAACGGGGCAGCCCGGCGCCACGGTCATCGGCAATTCGCGACTGGGCGTCACCGCCTCCGACCCCGAAATGGTCTACGTGCACTTCGTCAATCGCAACACGAGCCAGACCCTGGGCATCTACCGGAGCGCCGACGGAGGCGCCAGTTGGGAGGCGCGCAATACGAATGTCAATCTGACCGGCCAGCAGGGCTGGTACAACGTGACCATGGCCGTGGATCCCGATGATAGCGACGTCCTCATCGCGGGCGGCGTACGCCTCTATCGCAGCACCGACGGCGGCGTGAACTGGGATGACACCGGCGGCACCGATATCATGGGCACGGCCACGGACGTGCATGTGGACCACCACGCGGCCGTCTATCAGCCGGGTCTCAGCGACGTGATCTGGGTAGGCACCGACGGCGGAGTCTGGAGGTCGGCCGACGATGGACTGAACTTCGAGGAGCGTCGAGCGGGGCTGGTGACCTATCAATTCTACGACATCGCCGTGGCGCAGACCGATCCCATCTTCATGATGGGGGGCACCCAGGACAACGGCGTGCCCGGCCGCACCGAGCTGGACAGCTGGTTCTCCTCCACGCTCTACGCCGACGGAATGGTCACCAACATCTCGCCCCTGAATCACAACCACGTGTACAGCGAATGGCAGTTCGGCAACCACGTGCGCAGCTATGACGGCGGAATCGGCTGGACCTCGATCATGAACGGCCTCACGGGCAATGGCGCCTGGGTGGCGCCCACGGCCGAGGACCAGATCGAACCCCACACCCTCTTCACGGCCACCAGCGACGGCATCTTCAAGACGACCACCGGCGGCAGCTGGTGGTACAACGTGGCAGGGCACGGTGCCAAGTGGATCAGCATCTGCCCCGTGGACGGCGACGTTGTCTGGACCGTCAGCGGAAATCTGGTGAAGGGCTCTCAAGACGGTGGCGACACCTGGTTCAGCGCCAACACCTTCGGCTTCGCGACCTTCGGGGCCTCGAAGGTGACGGCTCACCCCACCGATCCGGCCACGGTCTTCGTGACCTTCTACGGCTACTCCGACGATCACGCCAGCGTTGCCGTGAGCCACGACTACGGATACACCTGGCTCGACGCCACGGGCGACCTGCCCGCCCATCCGACCCACTGCATCGCCGTGGATCCTCTTCGCCCGAGCGACTGGTACATCGGCACCGAGACCGGCGTCTGGTACAGCGGCAATGCGGGCGCCAACTGGACGCCCCACGGTGACGGCCTGCCCCACGTGCAGGTGCTCGACCTGGAGATCAACGGCGCGGGTCGCAAGCTCGTGGCCGGCACCTACGGCCGCGGCGCCTGGGAGATCAACCTGCCCGAGCCCACCTCGGTGAGCAATCAGGGCTGGAGCGCGAGTTCACGACGCCTCATGCTGGATGCGCCCTATCCCAATCCCGTGGCGGAGGGCACGACCCTGCGTTTCGCCTCGCGCGCGAACTCTTCGACCAGCCTGATGATCTTCGATCCCCGAGGACGTCTGGTGGAGCGTGTGACCGCGGTGCCCGGCGACGGCATCATCCGCACGGTGGACTGGCGGCCGGAGGGCCTCGCCAGCGGCGTCTACATGGCCGTGCTGCAGTCGGGAGAGGAGCGCGTGTCACAGAAGCTCATCCTCAGCCGCTAGCGGAGGCGCATTGACCCTCGAGGCCAAGGCCGCTCAGGAACTTCGCGAGACAGTTCTCGCCCTGGGATTCGACCGCGTGGGCTTCACGCCGGCGAATCGGGTGGCGGACTACGATCGCTACCAGTCATGGCTCGATGCTGGTCACGCCGGCGGCATGGAGTACATGCACAGGAACTGCTGCCTGCGGGAGGATCCACGGGAGCTGCTGCCGGAAGCGCGATCGGTGATCCTCGTTTCCATGAACTACCACTGGCCGGGCGGAGAAACTCGCGAAGCGGATCGGGGTCGAGTGAGCCGCTACGCCCGCGGGCGGGACTATCACAAGGTACTGCGAGGGCGACTCCGGAAACTCGACGCCCTCCTGCGCGAGGACTTCGGTGCCACGACTACGCGCATCTGCGTGGATTCAGCGCCACTGCTCGAACGATCCTTGGCGGCCGCGGCGGGCCTCGGCTGGGTCGGCAAGAACACGATGCTCATCGACGAGAAGATCGGTTCCTGGACCTTCCTTGGCGCCCTCCTCTGCGACCTGGATCTGCCCGCCGACACGCCGGTGGCCGAACGCTGCGGAGCCTGCACCGCCTGCCTGGATGCCTGTCCCACGGAGGCCTTTCCCGAACCGGGTATCCTCGACGCCGGCCGCTGCATCAGCTACCTGACCATCGAGCACAAGGGCGAAGTGCCGGCGGGCCTCGCGGCACAGATGGATGACCATGTCTTCGGCTGCGACATCTGCCAGGAGGTCTGTCCCTGGAACAACAAGGCGCCGGCCACGGAAATCGACGACTTCGAGCCACGGCCTTCGGCGACCGCGCCACTGCTGTCCGAACTGGTCGCTTTGAATGAGGCAAGCTTCCTCGAACGTTTCGCCGGCACGCCCATCATGCGCGCGGGACTCGAGGGCATGAAAAGGAATGCGAGGAACGCGATGGAAAACGCCGAAAGGAATCGCAATGGGAACCCGTAGCACTGAGCACTTCATCGAGATTGCGGCCCCGGTGGATCGCGTTTGGGACGCCATCACCAACCCCACCAAACTCAGCCAGTGGATTCTCAAGGGCGCGGAAGTGGATGGACGCATTGGTGGTCTCATCAAGATGGACTGGGGCGAGGAGGGCCTCAGTGATGCGACCATCGAAGAGTGGGATCCTCCGCGTCGCCTGACCATGCAGCACTTGCCCTGGGAAAGCGCGCCGCCCATGCCGGAGTCGGGCGGGCCTCGCGACACCTATGTTCTCGAAGCCGCGGGGGAAACGACGCGATTGCAACTGATCTGCTCGAATGTGCCCACGGATTCCTCCTGGGATGAGTTCTTCGAAGGCACCAAGAAGGGCTGGCCCTACTTCCTTTCGAAGCTCAAGGATCTGCTGGAGGAATGATGCCTGCTACCGAGGTGATCATCCGCCCGCTCGATGACGATGACTCCCTCGCCGAACTCACCGGCCTGCTCAACCGCGCCTATGCAGGGCTGGCCGATCTGGGCTTCCGCTATGTGGCCACCTGGCAGGATGTGGAAGTGACCCGAAGGCGTGTGAGCCGCGGCGAATGCCTGGTGGCTGAGGCGGAGGGACGCATCGTGGGTACCCTGCTGCTGGAGTATCCGGCCAGGGGCGCTCCCTACTACGAATCGGAGGGCGTGGCCAAGTTCCAGCAGTTCGGACTCGAGCCCGAATGGCAACATCGCGGCATCGGGCGCAAACTGCTCGAGCGGGCAGAGGCCCGGGCGAAGGAGCGAGGGGCCCGGGAACTCGCCCTGGATACCGCCGAGGGGGCCAGCCATCTCATCGAGATGTACGAACGCTGGGGTTATCGACAGGTGGGGGAGGCCGACTGGATAGTGACCAACTATCGAAGCGTGATCATGAGCAAGGAGCTGTGAACCCGTGAGCAAGACCGAACTCTACGCGAAGATGCATTCCGAACTGAGAGCCCTGCTCGAAGGCGAGACCGACCTCATCGCCAACGCCGCCAACACCGCGGCGCTCATCTGGGAGCATCTGCCCGACATCAACTGGGCGGGTTTTTATCTCTTCAAAGAGGGTGAACTGGTACTCGGACCCTTCCAGGGCAAACCGGCCTGCGTGCGCATCGCCATGGGCAAGGGGGTCTGCGGTACCGCCGCTGCATCCCGCGAAATCCAGCTCGTGCCGGACGTGCACGCCTTCCCCGGCCATATCGCCTGCGACTCGGCCTCACGGTCGGAAATCGTGATTCCACTTGTGGATACTGGTGAACTGATTGGTGTACTTGACATAGATAGCCCATTGATCGCCCGTTTTGACGATGAGGATCAAAACGGTCTTACACAGTTAGCGCAACTGTTTCTCGCAAGTAGAGGGACAAGTTAGTGACCAGATTAGTCTCAAGAGTCACTCGAGCGAGATCTGCTAGTATAACTTGTGGGCCCTGGACGAAAGTGTGAGGGAAGGTTAGTAGTAGGAATTTGATTGGGCCCGAATCACATCGGAGGGGCTGTTTAAGGCAAGCTGGACTTGCTAACCACCTTATAAGATCTATACTGTCCTTGCTAACCGCTGATGTCATTTACCATTTGGAGGTGGAGATGAAGCAGCGAGTATTCTCAATCGTCATTGCTTGTGTCGCACTTGTATTGCTCGCCAGCCCATCATATGGGGCCGGGCCAGATTGCTGGTATGAAGTATCTGAGATTTATGTGGCTTGTGATGGGGATGCGTATGATTGCCACACAACCGTCTATGGTATTGAGGGGTGTCAGGATCATGAAGAGGACATGGACTTCATTTGGTACTACAGATGCTGCAATTCCTCAACTTGGATTGAGATTCCTGGAGAAACTGAGCAGGTGATTGATGATTTCACCCCAACAAGCCAGTGCATGTCTGGAGAGTTTGAATTCAAGGTCATTGTTGTGTGTGTCGGAGATTGCGAGTGTACTCCTTCAAACATATGCGACACGATTTACTCAGATTGCCTTGAGTGCCCTTAGAGATAGTGCCGCATCATTGAGGACAACTTGCAGCCAGTAGCTAGGTGAGTTTTTATGGGCCCGCAACGCGGGCCCGTTTTCTATTGGCCGGCCAGATGCGCCACGCTGGCCGCGATGACCTGCCGCAGGTCGGCCGGGACGGCATCGGGCATGGGATGGGTGGCGCCGAAGGTGTGGCCGGCTCCCTCCATGGGCAGGAAAGCGCCATGTTCGCCGAAGGCTCCAGCCAGGGCCAGTCCCTCGGCGAAGGGCACGGCCTCATCCTCGCTTCCATGCACCACCAGGGCTGGGATGCTCAGGCTGGCCGCGGCCGAGAGGATGTCCAGGTCTTCCGCGTTCTGCTCGATGTCGTCGAGGGCTCCGGTCCCGATATGGAAGACATCACCGGTGCGGGCGTTCTCGACCCGGTAGTATCCCTTCTCTCGGATGGCCGCGGCCTGCTTCTCGTCGAAGCGGGCGACCGTGGCAATGGAGGCCCAGGTGACGATGCGAGAAATGCGCGGTTCGCTGGCGGCGGCCAGCACCACAGCGCCGCCACCGCGACTGTGACCGAGGATGCCGATGTCGCCGGCTAAGGTCGGTGCGCCGGGAACCTCGCCCCGCGCAAGGATGTCGGCCATGAGCAGTGTGTCCGCGACCTCGCGGCTGTGGGTGTTCGCCTCGAAGCGTTCCTTCTCGCTGAAGGTCTCGCCGTCTTCGCCCACGCCGCTGCCCGACAGGTTGAAGCGGCAGGCCGCCAGACCTGCATCCGCCAGGGCTTCTGAGAGCAGGTGCCAGAATCCCCAGTCCATGAATCCCTTGAAGCCGTGGACGAGAAGCACGGCCGGCGCGGGACCGCCCTCGGGCAGGTGCATCTTGCCGCGCAGGTGATATCCGTCGGAGGAAGGGATCTCGAAGGGAACGATGCGGCTCATGTCATTCTCCCAGTTTGCTCTGAAGTCCGGCCAGCTGCGAACTCGCGGACTCGGGGTGATCTTCCAGGGCGTGTGCGAGCGCTGCCCGTAGCAGCGCATCGCCCGCGAAATCCGATTTGAGCGCCTCGCGCAGGCGCGCCCGCACTTCCCGCGCGGGACGATAGCGCAGCAGGGCCGAGAGGCGAGTCAACTCCTCGGTGGAGTCGGCCTCGCGCCAGGCGCGGGCCAGATCATCGCCCCATCCGCCGCGGGCGGCAAGGGCTTCCTCGGCGGCCCAGCGTACGGCATAGCTCTCGTGCGCGGCCAGGCGCAGCAGCGTCTTCGCCGAACCGAGTTCCTGGGCATGGAAGGTGTAGGCCACCTCCTTAAGCACGAGTGTGGACGTGTCCGGTTCGGCCATGAGGGCCTCGCAGTAGCGTCGCAGCAACTCGCGCTCGCCGCCGGTCAGTCCCTCCAGCCGCGCCAGGGCCGCCAGGGCGCTCACCTGATCCCTCGAGTCCCGGGGATCGGCGAGCAGTGCCATGAGTTCGGGGAAGGCCCGCGGATCGCGGATGTTCTCCAGGCTCCAGGCCGCCAGGCGCCAGAAGCTGGGCACGCCCTCGCGCAGCACCTCGCGAAGGGGGTCCACCGCCTGTTCGCCGAACTCGCGCATGAGATTCTTGAGCGTATGACGTTCCCGCGCCGAGTCCGTGTTGAAATGCCCGATGAGCACGGGAATGGCCGCCTGGGGATGGGCGATGAGCGAATCGTGGCCCGCCCTGTTCCAGTTCGCGAAGCGCGGCTCGCCGGCGGCGGCCATGGTGAAGTACTCATCCCAGGTGCGGCGTCCGCCCTCGTAGGGTAGGGGCTCGGCCAGCTGCCAGGCTGGACCGGCCACCGGACCGTCCATATCGAGCTTCACGCCGCGGAAGCTGCCGCGGATGGCGCCGGGTTCCACGAACTCGCTGCGCCAGTCGTCGCCGCTGGCGTCCACGCAGAGGCCGAGGCTGCCGAAGTGGCGGCGGCGGTTTCCGTATCCCGAGGCATTGGCGTTCTTGCCGAGATAGCCGTCGGACCCGGCGGCGTCCAGGAGTACGCCGATGCCGTTGGCGTTGCCCGCGCCCTGGCTCAGGTCGTCGCAGCTGTATCGGTCGTTGCCTTCGGCGTCGTAGAGCACGCCGAGGGCGAGGTCGTGGCCGCAGCCCTGTCCCACGCCGTGACAGGCGTAGCTGTCGTTGCCCGACTCGTCCACCAGGGCCGCCAGGGCCAGGTGCACGCCCGCGCCCTGTCCATACTGCCAGAGCCCGTAGTGATCGTTGCCCGCCCGGTCCACGAGCAGTCCTACCGCGTACCAGTAGCTGGTGCCCTGACCGTAGATGTCGGCCACGTAGTTGTCGTTGCCCTCGTTGTCGCTGAGAACGCCGAGGCCGCCTGACCATTTCGGACGCCAGCCGAAACCGAATCCCTGGGATAGGGTTACCGAGTGGTCCTCGTAGCGGAGCATGTCCAGGTAGTGAGGCACCGCCAGGTAGCTGTCAGGACCTGCGAGGTCGTAGAGGTGTCCCACGCCGCCCACGAAACCGAATCCTTGGGCGTAGAGGTGAGCGCGATAGACGTCCTCGCCGCCCTCGTCCCGCAGGATGCCCGCCCCGCAACCCGCAGCGCCCTGGGTCACCCGGTCGCCGGAGTAAAAATCGTTGCCCGCCCGGTCGATGAGCAGGCCCACTCCGCACCATCCACCGCCCAGGTCGAAGGAGCGTCCCTCGTAGATGTCGTTGCCGGATTCGTCGATGAGCCCCGAAGCGCCCATGAAGGCGCCGGCCACGGCCGCGTCCTCCAGGGCCGTGTAGCGATCGTCGCCGCCCAGGTCGTGGATGAGCCTCCAGCCTCCGGGGTCCGCCGCGAAGTCGCTTTCGCCACGGGGGCGGCAGGCGCGCAGGCGATATTCGTCGTCGCCGCCCAGCTCCAGAATGAAGGTGAAATCGCCCTCGTAGCGGTTTCGGCCGGCGGCGCCCACCACGAAGTTGCCGAAGGCCGTGGCCTTGGCGTAGTGAAGTTGTCCCTCGGCGAAGGATCCGTCGGGAAACTCCGCGCCCGTCATCTCGGGTTCGCCGGTGGCGGAGTAGACCAGCTCGTGGAGCAGGTAGGAGTAGGCTGCCGCCTCGCGGAGGAAGCCCGTCTGCGCGGCGAGCAGCGCCTTGCGGTCCAGTCGCGACCAGAGCGTGATGATGGAGTCGGAGCGCTCGGCGAATTCTTCTTCCATGGCCCGCAGCTCGAAGAGATCGACGATGTCCCGGGTGTCGGCCTCGTCGAGCACGCGAAGGCCCTGCCGCAGGAGGAAATCGAGCTCGAACTCGCGCAGCTCCTCGGCGGCGGCCGCGCGGGCGGGCAAGGCGTCCCGCAGCTTCTTCTCGAACCAGCGGTGGGGAGGATCGGTCTCGCGTCGTGGATTGGCCGGCAGCATCTCCGAAGGCGGCCCGAGGTCGTTCTCGCCGCCGAATAGGATGGACGCCAGGGCCGACAGACATCTCAGATCGGTACGGGCGTCGGCCTCGTCGAAGAACTCGAGCATTTCGAGGTGCTCGGCCAGGAACCCGGAGAGCTCCATGGGACTTTCCATGGCCTCGGTGATCCAGCCGAGGCGGAAAGGATCCGCGTCGTTCACTTCTGGGAAGAGGTCGGGTTCTCCGGGATCGATGTCCAACTCGGCCAGGCCCGCGTGGAGCAGGGAGTCGGGCCAGAGTTCGGCGGCGAGCGCCGCCGAAACGAGAACGAGAACCAGAACTGAGAACAGGGAAAGACGGAGCATCATCGCCTCCCGAAACAAAGAAAGCGGCCCCGCAACGCAGGGCCGCCAAAGTCAGGTGCCGAAGGGGAGACTCGAACTCCCACGAGCTTTCGCTCACTACGACCTGAACGTAGCGCGTCTACCAATTCCACCACTTCGGCAGGTGACCAGCAGATTAGAAACAGACAGGGCCTATGTCAAGAGGCCGCAAGCGTTTTCGATTGATACGGCCCGGGGAGGGTGCTAGCTTGCCGGGATCATCCAGGGTTCCGCCGCCCTTCCGGGGGCCGGCCCGCCGCGAGTCGAGATTTCCCATGAGCGAGAAGCAGAAACAGGTCTGCGCCAATCGTAAGGCGCGATTCGACTATCATATCCTCGATACCTTCGAGGCGGGGCTCGTGCTTGTCGGTACCGAGGTGAAGAGCCTGCGGGCCGGCAAGGCCAATCTGAAGGACTCCTACGCCCGCTTCAAGAACGGCGAGCTCTGGCTGGTGGGCATGCACATCAGCCCCTACGAGCAGGGAAATCGGGCCAACCACGAGCCCGAGCGCATGCGCAAGCTGCTCCTGGGCGCTCGGGAGCTGCGCAAGCTGAAGCGCCAGCTCGACGAGAAGGGGCTGACCCTGGTGCCCCTGAGGGTGTATTTCACGGAGCGGGGATGGGCCAAGATCGAGATCGCCCTCGGACGGGGCAAGGCCAAGTACGACAAGCGCCAAGCCATCGCCAAGCGCGAGTCGGACCGGGCGGCGGCCCGCGCCAAGCGGAGGGACTGGGAATGAGGCGAGCGCTGATCCTGATTCTCGCCCTCGTCACCGCGGCTTCAGCCCAGGAGGTGGAACTTCCACCCCTCGAGTCCGGGCCCGAGATCGCCGAGGAGTCGCTGGAGTTCGCTCCCGGAGCCGGGCGCGAAGCCCGCGACTTCCCGCTCTACCGTTTCGAAGACGCCCAGCTTCCCTACATGGACCTCTGGGACCTCAGCCAGATGCTCCAGGCCTCGCGCTATTTCGATCCGGTCACTCGCAAGGTGCTGCTGCGCATCGGCGAGAACCGGGTGAAGCTCACCGATGGACTGCCCTGGGCCTTCTTCGACGGTCGCGCGCGGGAGCTGGCCGAGCCCTGCCGCATCGTGTCCGGGCGCTTCTACCTGCCCCTGGATCTCTGGCCGGCGCTCTTGGCCGAGTTCCCCGATCTACCCCTGCAGCTCGATCCCGAGGCATTGCGCGTCATCGCGGGGCCCGGTGCTCCGAATCTGCTCGGCCTCGAATGGGTGCATGCCCGCGAGAGCCTGCGGGTGCTGGTTCGTACGGCGGGGGAACTGACGCCGAGGGTGGAACAACTCGGCGACGGATGGCTCCGCGCGAACATCCCCGGTGGGCGCCTGGCCGACTACCCCTGGAGCCGCCTGCCCGTGGACTCGCCCCTGGACTCCTTCCGGGTGCGGCAACTCGCCGAGAGCGCGCAACTCGACTTTCACATTTCGCAGCCCATCCGCGATTTTCGCCATCGCCGCGACACCGAGGGCCGCAGCTGGGTGCTCACGGTGGATCTGCCCGAGCGACCGGCCCTGCCCGAGCCGCCCCTGGGCGAGGATCTGCCCGAGGACCGGCCGGCGCCGGCCCGTCCCGGCGGCTTCACGCGCATCGTGCTGGATCCGGGCCACGGCGGCGCAGAGTCCGGCTGCATCACCCCCGACGGCATCCTCGAAAAGGACTGGACCCTGCAGGCCGCGCGCTGGCTCGCGCCCTTCCTCGAGGAGCAGGGCTTCCAGCTCATCTGGACCCGCAAGCGCGACGAGGCCCATGCCATGAGTCACCGCAGCCAGGCCGCCAACGTGGCCGGCGGCGATCTCTACCTCTCCCTGCACTGGACTCGCCGAAGCCGCAGCGGCTCGCCGGGCATGGAGATCATCCTGCAGGAGCCGGGACTGGCCGAGAGCGGCGAGGGCCTGCAGCCCTGGGAGGCCGTGCAGGGGGCGCATCGCCGCGCCAGCCTGGAGCTGGCCCTGGACATCCAGCGTGAGCTGCGGCCCATGAGCGACTGGCGGCAGCTGGGGATACGCCGCGAGAACAGCGCCGTGCTGCAGGGCCTGGACATGCCCGCCATCATGCTCGAGCTGGGCAATCTGGACAGCGACGTCGAACGCGCGGCCTGGGAAGATCCGCCCACCCGCGCCCGGCGACTGCGCGCCCTGGCCGAGGCCATCGCCCGGGAGTCGGAGCGTTGGGAGAAGGAGGGCCGCCCGTGAGGAAATCGATCTTGCTTCTGCTCCCGCTTCTGCTTCTCGCCTGCTCCCGCGACGCCTCCGAGCCGCCGCCGGATCTGCCCGAAGTCTGGGAAGGCTATGGCAATCAGGTGCGCGTGCTCTACTTTGCGGAGGGTTCGACGGATCTGCGCTGGCGCGAGGAGGCTCGCGCACTGGAAATCCAGGCGGATCCCGCGGCCCGGGTGGAATCCACCCTGGACGCCTTGCTGGATGGCCCCCGCGAGGTTGACGGACGCGCCTTTCCCCTCGGCTGCGGCATCGAGCAGGTCTTCGTGGAGAGCGACGGCACGGTGACCGTGGACTTCAGCCTGAGCACGGCCCGCCGCCTCGCCCGCGCCGGCAGCCTGGAGGAATGCGTGAGCATGGCGGCCCTGCGCCGCACCTTGAGGGTGAACTTCCCCGAGTTGAAGCAGATTCGAATTCTCGTGGCGGGGGAGCAGCGGGAATCCCTCGGCGGACACCTCTACACCGGCGGGCTGCTGCCCTTGGAGGAATGATGCGCGACGCGGCCATCGGCATCTGGGATTCGGGACTCGGCGGGCTCACCGTGGTGCGCGAGGTGCGCCGCTTGTTGCCCGATGAGAAGATCCTCTACTTCGGCGACACGGCCCGCGTGCCCTACGGCAGCAAGAGCGCCGAGACCGTGCGCCGATTCGCGAAGCAGAACAGCGAGTTTTTGCTGTCACGCGGCGTGAAGCTGCTGGTGGTGGCCTGCAATACGGCCAGCTCCGTGGCCCTGGACGAACTGCGCGCCGGCCTCGACCTGCCGGTGCTAGGCGTCATCGAGCCGGGGGCAAAGGCGGCGGCCGAGGCGACGAAAACCGGCATCGTGGGTGTCATCGGCACGCCGGCCACGGTGGGCAGCGGCGCCTACACGGCGGCTCTGAGGTCAATCCGTCCCGGGCTGTCGGTGGAGGGGCAGGCCTGTCCGCTCTTCGTGCCCATGGTCGAGGAGGGATGGCTGGATCACGCGGCCACGCGCCTGGCCGCCGAAGAGTATCTCGCTCCCCTGAAGGCCGCCGGGGTGGACACCCTGGTGCTTGGGTGTACCCACTATCCCTTGCTCAAGCCGCTGCTCGCCGAAGTCATGGGCGAGGGCGTGGGTCTGGTGGACTCGGCGGAGGAAACCGCCCGGGAAGTGGCCCGCGAACTGGAAGCCCGCGATCTGCTCGCGCCGGAGGGCGCGGAAGGCGGACTGTCCGCCTTCGTGAGCGACCTGCCCCTGCGCTTCCGGCAGGTGGGCGAACTCTTTCTCGGCGAGCCCATCGCGGATCTGCGGCTGGCCGACGGCAAGGAGGCCTGATGGCCATGCAACGCCACGACGGGCGCATGCACGACAAGCTGCGCGCCATATCCTTCGAGCGCGGTTTCCTGAAGAACGTGCCCGCTTCGGTACTCGTGAGCTTCGGCAAGACGCGGGTGCTCTGCGCCGCGTCGGTGAAGAACGAGACGCCTCGCTGGATGGGCGAGGGCAAGGGCTGGGTCACCGGCGAATACTCCATGCTGCCGGCCAGCAGCAGCGAGCGCATAAACCGTGAGCGCCGGGGCGCCGGCGGGCGCACCATGGAGATCCAGCGGCTCATCGGGCGGAGCCTGCGGGCTGTGACGCGACTGGAACTCATGCCCGATGTCACCGTGACCGTGGACTGCGATGTCATCGAGGCCGACGGCGGCACGCGCACGGCCTCGATCACCGGGGCTGCGGTAGCGCTCTACGACGCGCTGGCTTCACTCAAGCTGAAGGAGCACCCCATGACGCGGTTAGTGAGTGCCGTGAGCGTGGGCGTGGTGGACGGGCATCCGGTGCTCGACCTGGACTACCGCGAGGACTCGGCTGCCGCCGTGGACATGAACGTGGTCATGGACGAGCGGGGCGGCTTCGTGGAGGTGCAGGGCACGGGCGAGGAGTCGACCTTCAGCCGTGAAGAGCTGAACGCCCTCATCGACCTGGCCGCCGAGGGCAACGCCGAGCTGGCTCGTCTGCAACGGGAGGCCCTGGGGCTGTGAGAGTCGTCATCGCCACCAAGAACCCTCACAAGGTGGAAGAGATCAGCGCCATCTGCGCGAAGCTCGGCATGCCGCTGCATATCGAAGCGCCGCCCGCCGACTTGCCCGAGACCGTGGAGGACGGCGACACCCTGGAATACAACGCCGCCAAGAAAGCCCGCGAGGCAGCCGAGTTCTGCGGCTGCGCGGCCCTGGCCGATGATACGGGGCTGGAGATCGACGCCCTGGGCGGCGCGCCGGGACATCATGCCGCGCGCTACGCGGGCCCCCAGCAGGATGCCCGCGCCAACGTGGCCAAGGCATTGGGCAAACTCGCAGGGGTGCCCGAGGCCGAGCGCGGGGCGCGATTTCGCACGGTCATGGCCCTCTGTCCTGGACCTGGCGAGGACTGCGTCTTCGCCGAAGGACGCGTGGAGGGGCGTATCACCGAGGACGAGCGGGGCGAGGGCGGATTCGGCTACGACCCCATCTTCCTGATTCCAGAGCTGGGTCGGACCCTCGCCGAGCTGGGCGAAGTCGAGAAGAACCGCCTCAGCCATCGATTTAGAGCACTTCAGGCCCTGGCCGCCCTGCTTCCCCTTCGTTGACAGTTCGCCGACGGCTGCCTATTGTGCGCCTATCGGGGCGTAGCGCAGGCTGGTAGCGCACCTGCTTTGGGAG
>CAYPGS010000022.1:0-65186 GCA_964410395.1 uncultured bacterium | reverse complement strand
GTGCTCGAGACCATGACCAGCGGCGCCTACATCCTGGCCACGCCCAGCGACAATGACTCCGATCCGAACAACGACAACGAGGGCATCTGGTGGCTGACCATGCCCGGGCCCGAGGCCGGATTCCAGTATCTGCCCGACCTGGGCGCCAACTGGGCCTATGAAGGCTGGGTCGTGGACGTCTCCGGCGGCGCGCCGGTGCCCTACTCCACCGGCACCTTCACCATGGCCGAAGGCGCCGACAGCGACGCCGCCGGCTGCATGGGCGGCGGCCCGCCCTTCCCCGGACAGGACTTCGTGGACTACCAGTGCGGCCCCGTGCTCGACCTGGCCTCCGGCGACTTCGCCGCGGTGCTGAGCATCGAGCCCGTGCCCGACAACGGCCCCGGACCCTTCCTGCTGAAGCCCCTGGCCGGCCTCATCCCCACCGATGGCGTGGGCCAGACCGGCATCGCCATGGGCAACCAGGTTCTGGACACCTTCCCCACCGGCATCGGCGCGGTCTTCGGATCCACCGCCACGGCCGAGGCCAGCTGGAGCAGCCTCAAGAATCTGTACTAGAGCAAAACGTTGTAGCACCCTCCAATGCGGAACCCCGCCGAGCCATCGGCGGGGTTTTCGTTTGGGTGGATATGCTAGTAGAGGGATCGGAGCGTTGAGAAGCTGGTGCCTTGAGCCGCCACCGGATCATCCACCGTGTAGTGAATGGTCGCGTGACTGCTGCCCGATGAGTGCACGAAGATTTCCACGGTAATCTCGTCGCCGGGGTCGTAGCCCGACACGTCCAACGGAACGATGTAGGGCTGGCTGCCCTCACCTTCCATGACGAAAACTGCATTCCCATCCATGAAGACTTCGCAGACGAAGGTGACCGGCAACTCCGGCATGCAAAGCCAGGCCACGGCCGTGAAGGTCAGGTCGAAGTAGTCATTCACCGTCGCGCCCTGGGGCGGATTGATGGCCTCGGAGTGCTCGTCCATGGTCTCGTAGTCGCCGGTGAGCATGCAGTAGGTCCAGGGTTCGGTGGGGTTGAAGGTATAGAAGCCGCGGGTGGTATAAAACTGTTGGCCGTAGATGTCGTAGACCGCGGGTTCTTCCACGTTCATGACATGATCTTCCTGGGGCCAGCTTGGGACGAAGGACATGAAACTCACGGTCGCCAGAACGACTTCATCTACAGACGGATCGAAAGGGGGATCGAACTCCAGAACTATGCCGGTGGCGAAATCGCCGGCAATCTGGTAGCCCCAATCCCATTCAACCACACCGGTGGAGTAATAGGGGTCGAGGAGGGGATTATCGACCTTGAACTCGACCCTGGATATCGGATCTTCGTGCCGGTAAAACTTCGCGACCAGCTGAAGCTCGTAGACCACGAAAGGCGTGACCTCGAGGCCGCAGAGTACGTCTTCCGGTCCCTGCTGGAACACGATGATGTCGTTGATGCATTCCTCGGCGAGGCCCGCCGAGGCGAGGAGCATGAGGGCGATCACCAGTCGTTTCATCACATCCTCCCTTCGCGACATCAATGATACCACGAAGGGAGGTCGAGTTTACAGCCGCGCCTGAACCCAGCTTTCCAGCCCGCCGGCCAGCACCAGTTCCTGGGCGGCGGCGCCCACGGGGCTGAGGGCGTAGCTCTTGCCATCCACCTCGAGGGTGGCCTTGCGGAAGTCGAGCTTGGCGGCCATGGCTGTGGAAACGGTGAGGGCCCCGTCGCCGAACTTCGCTTTCAGATCGCGGGACAGTTCCGGCGCTTCGAGCACCAGGAAGCCGTTGTTCAGGGCGTTGCGCTTGTAGGTCTCGCTGAAACTGCCGGCCAGCACCAGGCGGATGCCGCGATACTTCAGCGCCGTGGCCGCCTGCTCTCGGCTCGAGCCCGTGCCGAAATTGAAGCCGCCCACGAGCAGGTCGCCGTCCTTGGCCAGGGACTGGAACTCGGGATCGTAATTCTCCATGGCTACTTCGGCCTGCTGCTCGGGGGTGATGTCGTCCTGGTAGGTGTACTTGCCGGGATAGATGCCGTCGGTGTTCAGGTTGTCCTCGTGGACGAAGAGCAGTTCACCTTCGAGGGCTTCGGGGAAGCCTTCGAGAATCGTAACCGCCGGTGCGTCGCCCGCGGGTTTCGCGCGCTCGGCGATCTCCGCTCGGGGCGCGGCGCTCTCGAAGCTCCATCCCTCGGGCATGGCGATCTTGCCGGCCAGGGCGCTGGCCGCCACCACGGCGGGCGAGGCCAGGTAGGCCTCGGCCTCCGGCGAGCCCATGCGTCCGCGGAAGTTGCGGTTGGTGGCGCTGATGCCCACCTCGCCGTCCTCCAGCAGACCGATGCCCAGCCCGATGCAGGGACCGCATCCCGGCGGGATGGTGGTGGCGCCCGCCTCGACCAGAGCCTGCCAGTCGCCGCGGCGTTCGCTCTCGGCCTGCACCTCGTTGGAGGCCGCCGCCACGATGAACTCCACGCCGTCGGCCACCTTGCCGCCCCTGACCACCGCGGCGGCCTCGGCCAGATCCTCCACCCGCGAGTTAACGCAGGAGACGAGGTAGGCCTTCTGAATCGCCATGTCGCGACCCGCCATCTCCGCGCCTGAGGTCATGGTCTTCAGATTGTGGGGACCGCTGATATGCGGCTCCACGCTGGTCAGATCCAGCGTGATTTCCTTGGCGTAGTAGGCGTCCTCGTCGGCCTCGGGGAAGCTGGCCTCGAGGGCGGCCAGGCGCCGCAGGTTCATGCGCGGGTGCTCATCGCCCTCGGCGTCGGCATCGGAAGGCACGCCGGCCAGTCCGCGGGCCGCCACCGATTCGGCGCGGGCGCGGATCCAGTCGAAGGTGCGCGCGTCGATGGGGAAGACGCCGGCCAGGGCACCCCATTCGGTGGTCATGTTGGCGATGGCCAGGCGCGCGTCCACGCTGAGTGTGGCCACACCCTCGCCGGTGAATTCGATGGCGTGATTGAGCACCTGGTCCTGGTTGAAGTGACCGGCCAGGGTGATGATGACGTCCTTGCCCGTCACGCCGGGACGAAGCTCGCCGGTGAGCTGCACTCGCGCCACCGGCGGCACCTGCCACCAGGTACGACCCGTGGCCCAGATGGCCGCCGCGTCGGTGCGCACGATGGGCGTGCCGAGGCAGCCGAGCCCGCCGTACATGTTGGAATGGGAGTCGCTGGCCACGACCATGCTCGAGGGCCAGGCGTATCCCTCCTCGCACATGATCTGATGTCCGATGCCGCGGCCGGCCGGATAGAAATCCACGCCCATCTCGCCGGCGAAGGCCTCGATGCCCGCGTACTTGGCGAGGTTCTTCTCGCTGGTGTCCTGCACGTTGTGGTCGAGGGCGTAGACCGGTTGGCGCGGGTTGTCCATCTTCTTGGCGCCGATGGACTTGAACTTGGGAATCACCGCGCCGGTGTTGTCGTGGGTCATCACGTGGGCCGGGCGGATGGACAGGAAGTCGCCGCTCTGCACCTCATGGCCGGGCTCCAGGTCCACGGCGAAGCGCTGGGCGAGCTTTTCGACGAGATTCTGCGGCATGGCGCCTCCTTGTGAAGGATCACAAAATGGGGCCTGGGTACCGGATTTTCAATGGATTGACCTTGACTTAAGCCCGACTGGAACGCATTATGCGTAACGCCAAACGCATAGTGTGCGATGCGTAACGCAGGGAGCGAAGACATGGGCAATCCATTCAAATATGGCGAGATCGTGGCAAAGGAGAACTTCTGCAACCGGAAGACGGAGCTGCGGGATGTCGTTCAAGCCATGAGGAACGGAGACCGACTCATTCTCTTCTCGGAGAGGAGGATGGGAAAGACCTCGTTGGTTCGCTTGGCGCTTGATGAGCTCCCGAAGTCGAAGTACCTCACCGCGTATGTGGACCTGTGGCCGACCCTGAACACACGAGGGCTTGCCCAGACCCTGGCGACACGTTTCACGCAGACTCTCTTGCCGAAGAGAAAGGACATTCTGAATGCCGCTCGAGATCTATTCTCGAACCTTCATCTCGAAGTCAGCTTGGCGCCCGACGGCACCCCTAGTGTGGGAGTCAGCCTCAAGCCGAAAGCAGGCGAGATCCCCGAGCTGCTGGAGATCCTGATGGCTCCATCGCGAGTCGCCGCCAAGACGAAAAAGCAAGTCGTGGTCGTCCTCGACGAGATTCAGCAGATCTTCGAGTACGAAGATGAATACGCGGAAAGGGTACTGCGTTCGGCGATCCAGGATCAACCTGGTGTGGCGTTCGTTCTGCTGGGGAGCCGGAAGCACCTTATTCAGAAGATGCTTCATGACAAGAACCGGCCCCTCTACCGAGCAGGGGCCGTTTATCCTTTGTCAATGATCGGCATGGAGCACTGGCTTCCCTACATCAAGGAACGCTTCGAGAGTGCCGGGAAGCACATCGACGAGGAGCAGATCATAGAGGGCTGCAGGCTTACGCAAGGACACCCGTATTACACCCAGCACCTGTTCAATGTACTCTGGGATCTCTACGACGATATCCATGAAATCCCGGACACCCTGCTGCTTGAAACGGCATTCGGGACCGTGCTCCAACGTGAGCACTCGGCATTCAGCAACCAGTGGGAGGCCCTGACCCGAAATCAGAAGTACTTCCTGTACGGCCTTGCCATCCACGGTCCAAAGCCGAAAGTGTATCACTCCGAATTCATCCAAGAGCTCGGACTGAAGACGAGCTCGAATGTCCAACGTATCGTTGAGGCACTTTTAAAAAAGGACATCATCGACCACGATGACGGATCATTCCTGATTAGCGATCGTTTCTTTCGCGAGTGGATCCGTCGCGAGGAATACAGTTTCTAGCGCTCTTCCACGCAGATGCGCCCGCGCCGGGCCGCGCTTAGGGTCTGCAGCAGCACCACCGTCACTACCAGGCTGGTCAGAACCAGCAGCAGCGTGCCGAGCCAGGCATAGAAGGCCAGGCCCGTGAGCTTGTGCATGAGCAGGCTGCTCAGGGTCACCGAGGCCAGGGGGAAGGTGTAGGCCCACCAGCTCACGTAGTAGGGCAGCCTCACGAAGCGTCGCGCCTTGCCGAGAATCAGCAGGAAGATGAAAAGCCCGAAGAAGTAGAGCAGGCGGGCGGCGGGCGTGAAATCGCCGGTGAGCTTCATCCAGGCGATGAATCCCACCGAGGGCGGCGCGATGAGGATCGATAGGGTGGGCAGCAGCTTCTCCGGCAGGGGCGGGTGGAAGATGAGCCGGTAGAAGACCACGGTCATGAAGACGATCCAGAAGATGATGCCCACGCTGAAGAAGAACCAGCTGATGTCCGGGTGGGCCGTCTGGGCACCGGCCACGGGCACCAGGATCGTGCCCACCACCGGTATGAACCAGGCCGGATTCAGGCTGTGAATGCTCATGTCGCCCCGGATCCACAGGGCGATGATGCGCAGGGTGGCGAGCAGGTGCAGGGGCGCGCCGATCCACCAGAGCACGCGGGCCAGCTCGGGACGCAGGGTGGAGAAGCCGATGCCCAGCAGCAGGATCGAGATGGAAAAAGCCGGGAAGAAGTTCACGCGTATGGGGTGGCGCCACTCCTCGAGCACGCGACCCGGATAGCGCGTGCACTTGGCGAGGTAGAAACCGGTGAGCAGCAGAAACCAGACCGTGGTGATATAGAGGAGAACCGTCCCCGTGGTCTCGGGGCGGTGCATGATCTCGCCATAGCGCAACCAGGAGATGGATAGTCCGGCCAGGCCCATGACCGAACCAAAAAGCGTGATGGGCAGGTTCTCGAGGCGGTCGCCTCCGTTGTCCCCTCGCATGGTTCCTCCTCTGGGTTTCTCGTCTGAATAAGCACGATTTCCCCAGCGAATCAAGGATGCAGGCCGGCCATCGGTTGGTGGAAAACCCTGTCAATACAGGGTCTTGATCGCGCTCCAGCTGCTCGCCCGCACGGCGGGCTGATCGCCGTCGTAGAGGAAGACGAGATCGTCGACCACGTAGGACGAGCCCTGGTAGTCTTCGAGAATCGCGTAGGCGATGGTGTTGCTGGCGTACCAGACCTGCACGAGGGAGGGGCTGTAGCTGAGGGTCGAGAAGATGTTGTTGTCCTCGGCATCGAAGAGCCGCACGAGGATGACGTCGGTTTCCACGGAGATCTTGTTGTTGAACTCGAAGTAGCTGATGGGACGGAAAACCTCGAAGTCCGTCGGTTCGACGAAGCGGATGACGATGGATTCGTGCCAATCGTGGCTGACGAGGACGCGCCCGAAGTCACCGCCATAGTCGTGGATCACGGGCGGCCCCCCGCCGAGGACTCCGTCGAAGACAAGGCCCTGGTGGCCGTACTGGTCGGTAATGATCGTACCCGACTCGTGCTCCCCGAAACCGATCTCCACAGCGAAGGCCCCGAGAGTGCCGAGGAGCATGAGGGCCAGGGCCGTGAGAATCCGCCGAGTTTCTCGATTTCGCATCTTGTTCCGCCTACCCATCCCAGCTCGCGGGCGCCATCCCAGACCAGGGTCAGGCACAATTCTTTGCATCTGTTCCTTGGCAAGTCAAAAGAGAATTCGTATGATCCCCTACCTGGGGGTGGAAAATGCGTCTCACCAAAACTTCCGAATACGCCATCCGCGTGATGGTCTATCTTGCCAATCACAAGGACGAGCGGCTCTCCGCCACGCATATCCACCAGAAGCTGAACATCCCCTACAAGTACCTCGGCAAGATGATGAGCACCCTGGCCGCCACGGGGCTGGTGAAGTCCATGCGGGGCAAGACCGGCGGATATCAGGTCTGCTGCGAGCTCGACAAGGTGACCCTGGCCCGCATCGTCGACGAGGTGGAGGGCCTGGAAAGCTACGAGCGCTGCCTGCTCGGCTTCGAGACCTGCGGCGACGAGAAGCCCTGCCCCATGCACAAGCTCTGGGGCCCCCAGCGGGACGCCATCAAGGACATGATCTACAACACCACCCTGCAGGATCTGGTGGACCAGGACGGCGTCAGCTTCTGAGCCGCCGGCTACCATCCGCCAGCAAGAACCCTCCCCGATTCCTCGAGGAGGGCGTTTCTCTGGCTGGTAGCTGGAGGCTGGCGGCTGGCAGCTTTCTTCTGGTCATCCCGCTCTAAGCCCTTTACTTTGTACGGCGTTCTGCCGATAAGGGCATTGTCGAGGAGCGTGGTATGTCAGGAAAACGAGTTCTGGTCACCGGCGGCGCCGGATTTCTGGGCATCAACCTGGTGCGCTGGCTGCTGGATCGCGGATACGAAGTCACCAGCCTCGATCTGGAGAGCTTCGACTATCCCGAGCGGGACCGAATCAAGGAAATCATCGGCGACATCCGCGACCGCGCGGCGGTGGACGGGGCCATGGAGGGTTGCGAGCTCGTCGTGCACTGCGCGGCGGCCCTTCCGCTCTACAAGCCCGAGGACATCTTCTCCACCGACGTGGACGGCACGCGAACCGTGCTCGAATCGGCCAAGGCCGCCGGCATCCGGCGGGTGGTGCACATCTCGTCCACGGCCGTGTACGGCATTCCCGATCATCATCCCCTCGACGAGAACGACCGGCGCATCGGCGTGGGCCCTTACGGCGAGGCCAAGGTGCAGGCGGAGGACGTCTGCTTCGAGTTCCGCGAACAGGACATGATCGTGCCGGTGATCCGTCCCAAGAGCTTCATCGGTCCCGAGCGGCTGGGCGTCTTCGCCCTGCTCTACGATTGGGCCAAGGACGGCAAGGGCTTCCCCATGATCGGCAACGGGAAGAACCGCTATCAGCTCCTCGACGTCGAAGACCTCTGCGACTCCATCGGCCTCTGCCTCGAAGGCGAGGAGTCCGTGGTCAACGATACCTTCAACATCGGAGCCCGCGAATTCACCACCATGGGCGAGGACTGGCAGGCCGTTCTCGACGACGCGGGCTTCGGCAAGAAGGTGAAGGGCTTTCCGGCGGCCCCGGTCATCTGGACCCTGCGATTCCTCGAAGCGCTCAAACTCTCGCCGCTTTACAAGTGGGTCTACGAGACGGCGTCCACCGACAGCTTCGTGTCGATCGAGAAGGCCGAGAAGGTGCTGGGATACGATCCCAAGTTCTCCAACAAGGACGCTCTCGTTCGCAACTACCGCTGGTACCTGGCAAACCTCGACACCTTCGAGAACGCCTCGGGCGTGAGCCACCGCGTGCCCTGGAAGCAGGGCATCCTGAAACTGGCGAAGGCGTTCTTCTAGTTCGGAGACCACTCACTAGCTTTTCCCTCGCGAATCAGATAGAATTAGTTGAATGATTCGGAGGTAGCCTGCTGATGGTCCTTGATCGACCTTCCTTTCTCCCATCCCCTGGACTGCCTGAGATTCTTGTTTCGCGACTCGGACTGCTGGCCCCGATCACCCGTGCCACACTGGTCCTTCTGTTGGCCTATCCACTTCTATTTCAACTCTCTACTGCTGATGCGAGCGATTGCATAGACTACTCGGATTATCTTCGATGGGTTGCTGATGTCGACCTGCCCGGGACGGCGGCCGGCGTCCAGATTGCCGGGTCCTATGCTTATGTCGCGGCCCTCGATGGTCATCTGCAAGTAGTCAATGTATCCGCGCCCGAAGCGCCGACGCTAGTGGGCAGCATGACGACTCCCGGACAATCCCTGGACCTGGCCATATCAGGAGATCTGATATACATCGCGGACAGTTGGGCGGGCTTGCAGATCGCTGACATCTCGGATCCCGAGAATCCACTGCCCGTCGGATCGGCGGATACCCCAGGACATGCGGTCGGTGTCACGACGGTCGGTGATTTCGCCTACATCGCCGATTTCGGATCCGGCCTGCAGATCATCGACCTGTCCATACCCGAAGAGCCAATCTTGGTCGGCAGCGCTTTCACCTTGGGAGACGCCTGGGATGTCTGTGTCTGGGGCGACCATGCCTATGTGGCCGTCTGGCAGTACGGACTTCAGATTTTCGACATCAGCGATCCCACGGATCCGCAGCTCCGATCGACGCTGGATACCCCGGGGAATGCATGGGGAGTCGTGACTTTCGACAATCTGGTCTACCTTGCAGACCGCGGGGCCGGCCTTCTGGTTATTGATGTTGCGGAACCCGAGTGTCCCCAGATCATCGGCAGCGTCGACACACCCGGCATCACTCGCAATCTAGCGATAGCGGGAAGTCATGCATTCATGGCGTCCAGCGCATCCGGATTGTGGGTCATAGACATCAGCGAGCCTCAGTCCCCATTTATCGTCAGCGGAATCGACACTCCGGGAGAGGCACGTCAAGTGGCCCTATCCGGCAACTTCGCCTATGTCGCAGACGACCATGCTGGCCTGCAGATCATCGAAAACGAAAACTCGCAAGGCCCTCAGGTCATCGGGAACCTGCCGATCGCCGGTAATGTGCACTGCACGAAGATCGCGGACGGACATGCATACGTCGCCGCCGCCGAGTCCGGACTCCAGATCGCTGATGTAAGCGATCCAGAGAATCCGCTGGTAGTGGGATCCGTTAATACGCCCAGCTACGCGGTGGCGGTTTCGCTTGGCGAATCCTACGCATATCTTGCGGATCACGATACCGGGCTTCACATCGTCGACATTTCGACACCATCGTCGCCTCAGATCGTCGGCGAGATCGGAATTCCAGGATATTCCAATGACGTCACCAATACCGAGACCCTTGCTGCAATTGCTTCGAGCGGTCTTTACCTTGTCGATGTTTCGATTCCGAGCGATCCGGCACACATGGGCAGCATGGTCCTTCCGGGTTCCGCCTACGCCTTGGCCCTGTCTGACGGCATCGCATTCGTCGTCGGACTGGACATCGGCCTCTACGCGATCGACATCACCGACCCGCAATACCCTACGCTCCACGGCCTTTCGAACCTCCCAGGCGTATCGCGAGGCATCGCCATACTAGACGAGCATGCCTATGTGGCTTCCGGAGAATTCGGCCTGCAGGTAGTGGACATCTCAGATCCCTCGGATCCCGAACTGATCGGTTCTCTCGACACACCGGGGCAGGCCTATGAACTGGCCCTCAAAGATTCCTATGCATATATCGCGGATCTGGATCTCGGTCTGAAAATCGTCGACATCTCCGACCCTTCGCTCCCGGTTCCGATCGATGGATCCTTCTTCATCGGCGGACAGGCCTTCGACGTGGCCCTTTCCTCATCACAGGTCTATCTGGCGAACTACGAGCAAGGGCTTGTGATCATCCCTCCGCAGTGCGATGCCTCGGGAATCGAAGTGGCGGGCCCTGGCGGGTCGATGAATGAAGCTCTATCGCCGTTTCCCAACCCCGGCCCGAATCGAACAACCATCCGCCTGCAGGACTGGCGACCCGGGCTCGTTCAAGTTGCGATTCACGACGTTTCGGGGCGGCGGGTGCATCGATTCGAGAGGGAACTGAGTGGTGGCGGGAGCAGCGAGATCGTGTGGAGCGGCCGGGATGACCGGGGCCTGCCGGTACCAGCCGGCGTCTATTTCGTCCGGGTATCGAGCCTGGATCGACAAACTAGCGGCCGGGTGGTCATCCTTAGATAGAGATTGCGGAACAATATTTGATGACACCAGGGCGACCGGATGACGCGGTCGCCCTTTCTTTGCTAAACTTAGTCCCTACGCCAGATCAGGAGCCGAACATGAACCAGGCCGTTCCACCTCGTACAGCCAACCATTCACGCGATCCCCAAATGGTTCAAGTAGCTTTCGTGCCGCTCCTCCTTCTGCTTGTGTTCTCCTTCGCGGCGGCCGAGCCCATGGTGCTCGACTACCTGGCTCGATACGACCATCAGGCCGGTGTGCCCGATCACATCATGGACGCCATCGAGGTTCCGGGAGGCAGGGCCATCGTCTGCAGCAATCTGGGGCTCACTCTGATTGACCTGGACGGGCTACCTTCGGGAGGCAGCGATGCCTACATCCATCGCCTGGAGGGGCTCAATGGTCGAGACATCTACGAGGGCGACGGTGTCTACTACGTGAATCTTCACCGCCAGGGCACGGCCATGAGCATGGGCTTCGCCGTGGTCAAGCTGGTGGGTGACGAGCTGCAACTGGTCCGCAACATTGACGAAACCGGTGTGCTCTACGAGAAGATGTGCGTGGCGAACGGTCATCTCTACGTCGCGGCCCACCGCCACGGACTTCGCATCTTCTCGCTGGAGGATCCCGAAGATCCGCAACTGGTCGGAATCCTCGAAGAGGGTTTCGACGACGCTTTCGCCATCGAGGCGATACCCGATCTAGCCTTCGTGGCCGACGGCCCGGGCGGTTTGAAGTACGTCATGGTTGCCGATCCCACCGCCCCGGTCCTGCTCGGGGGTGAATCCATCGAGAACGCCGTGGGAACCGCCCAAGATCTTCTCTGGCGGAACGACGTGCTCTACATGGCCCTCGGCGGCGAAGGCTTGGGCATCTACCCCGGCGCCGATCCCGAGGCAAAAGTCATCCTTCCCCTGAATGGATCGGCTGAAGCGCTCAGCTGGATCGGCGATCATCTCGCGGTGGGAACCACGAGTGGAATCGTGGTCGTCGAAGCCGATCTCGATCCCGAGATCCTGGCCGCGGAAACGGCGCACCGGCGCGGACCCAACGCCGACCTGCGGATCAGCTCCGGCGTGGCGGCGGCCGCGGGCTCTCGCCTGCTTTGCGCCAACTGGGACTATCTCGATGTCTATGCCTTGCGTGAGTTCGCGAATGGTGACCAACCGGACATCCAGTGCGACCGTCAGCGGATTCGATTCCCCTACGACGGCGGCAGCACGACGGTGACGCTGAGCAACGCGGGCGCCCAGGATCTCGTGATCACAGGCGTCGAGGTCGCGCCGGCTTCGTTCACCGTGGCCTACGCGGGGGGAACCCTTCTTCCCGGCGCGAGCGTGGCTCTCGAGATCGCCTATGACGGCAGCCCTTCCCAGGGCTCGGGCATGGTGCGCTTCCACTCCAACGATCCCGACGAATCGCCCCTGCCCATTCAGCTCTTCGGCAACACGAGCTACCTGGATCCCGGCGAGGAGGCTCCCGACTTCACGCTGCCCATCTTCGCGGTGAACCCTGACACGGGAGAAATCGAAGGCGACAGCTTCACGCTGTCGGATCACGAAGGAAAAGTGGTCTGGTTCCAGGTCTTCGGCACCTGGTGACCCGCCTGCACGCCCGCGGTCGCGGACATGCAGAACACCATCGTCAAGGAGTTCGAGGGAAATCCCAACGTGGTCACCGCGGTCTTCGAGCAGGGCGGCAGCCACGGCGAGACCGGCGACTGGGTGCAGGTCTTCTGGGACAACTACTTCCTGCGCGGCGGCCTGCTCTGGGACGCCACCGGTACCACCGCGGGAGGCGTCTACGGCCAGCCCAACACCTACCTGCCCTTCGGGCGCGGCTTCATCATCGACCAGGAGGGGCGTGTTGCGTTGCCTTACTTCGGGCACCAGCCGCAGATGGCCATCGCCAAGATCTACGAGCTGCTCGGCGCCACCGATGCGGTGGAGCCCGTCGTGACGGCGCGACTGGCTGCCTGGCCAAACCCGTTCAATCCTGCAGTTACCCTCGCCTACGAGTCGGATGGACCCGCGGAACTCGCGATCTACGACCTGCGCGGACGCCTACTTCGCGACTTCGCCATCGAAGGCCATGGTTCCCTGAGCTGGGATGGCCGAGACGCAGCCGGAAACGAGTTGCCCTCAGGCATCTATTTCACACGCATGGGCGATGCTTCGGCATCTCTTAAGCTGGTGCTCTTGCGCTAGAGCCTGAACTCCTCGAAGTCCGCCTCGCAGGGCGGTCCATCGCTGATCCACAGGCTGCCCGTTCCCGGCTCCATGACGGCCCCGCAGACCGTGTGCACCCGCTGCTCTTCCGGCAGCGAGGTGTCCGGATGCCGGCACACCGAATTGGGATGACCATCATGGTCCCGCAGCAGCTCCATGAGCGATTCGCGATCCAGCGGTGCCGCCGCGCGCAGGATCTCCTCGAGGCGCGCGTGACGATGCTCCGAGGTATGCCGCCGCGGATTCGGCGGCTCTTCCACTCCGGCCGCGGCCTGATCCACGAAGTGATTCGCGTGAACGAGCACACCGCCCTCAGCCGCTAGTTCGCGATGGGAGTCGGGGCCCAACTCCAGATCCACCGCCACATCGGGCAATGCGCTCAACAGGAAGTTCGCCGCGCAGGCACGGGGCGTTCCGGCCACGGCCTCGCGGGCCTCGTCGATGCTGCGTGCGCGAAGCGCGTCGTGGCAACGCAGGTGGAATGGACGTTCGGGGCGCCCCCCATCATCGGCCACCGTGAGCATGCCGTTCACCGTCAGGCTTATGCCCGCTGCGTTCATGCCCAGCTTCACGCCGAAGATGCCCGCCTCGGTGAAGCCGAGCAAGTCGGGTGCATCGTCGCGACGTACGCGAAGCACGGCGCCCTGGACCTCGGGGATCCAGTCCCAGTTCTGTCCGGCGAGCAGGCGTCCGCTCTTCACCGCTTCGGGAAGCAGCACGTATCCCGTGCAGCCGTCGCGCTTGGCCTCGGCCATCATGCGCTTGCCCACGCCGTCGTAGAGGATCTCGTAGCGCACGTTGAGCGCCACGACCTCTTCGAGTGAGATTCCCGATCCGTCGGCGATACCCTCCATGCCCGCCACGTAGGCCGGGCTAGAGGCATGCAGCGCCGAAAGGTGGGCCGCGGCGCGGGAGAAGACTTCCTCCCGCGCCACGCCCGCGTCCTTCTCGAAGCGCTCGAAGTAGACATCGCGGTTGTGCCGCACGCGCGCGCGCAGACCCTCGCCGTGGGCGCGGCCCTGCTCGCGTTCGCTCCCCTTCAGGTCGAGCGTCGGAAGGCTCATTTCTCCTCCTTGAGCACCTGGTCGAAGCCCATCCAGGACGGATAGTCCTGGAAGCCGAGCCTCTTGTTGATGCCGATCATGCCGACGTTGTTCTCTTCGTTGTCGGTCATGACCCAGGGATGCCCCTGGCTCTTGGCGAAGCTCAGCGCCTTCACCTTCAGACCCATGGCGATGCCACGCTTGCGGTGGGAGCGCGAAGTGCCGGTGAGCCCCGTGGCCAGGTGGTTTCCGGACTTCTGCTTCCAGAGGCAACTGAGCCCGACCGGCCGTTCACCGTCCACGGCGTACCAGAAGGCCTCGGGATACAGATTCGGCGACTCGAGCACGTGCCGCTTGAACCACTCGAATCCCGGATCGGTCTGCTTGTCCGGAAGGGGGATGTCCTCCCAGATCTCGCTTTCCATCTCGTAGATGCGACGATCCCAGTCGGGCCACATCTCGCGCAGCTCGCTCAGGTCCACCATGCGGATGCCCTGCTCCTCCACGCGGGTGATCGCGCCGAGGAAAGGAGTCGGGTCCCAGTCGGCCAGGGTGAGCTTGGAATCCCAGACCTTCATGCCGCCCTTGTAGCCGCGGCTTTCCAGGAAGCCCACCGACTGGGGCGCCTTCTCGGGACAGGTCCATGAGCTCAGCTTGATGGGATCGAAGGCCATGACCTCACCGAGGATGTGCTCGTAGAGGCTTCCGCCGATGCCGCGCCGGTGGAAATCGGGATGAACCTGCACCCAGATCTCGAACTTGCGCGGGTGATACATCCACGGACTCTGGCCGTAGCTGCCCGAGGCGACCACGCGGCCGTCCTCCTCCCAGACCCAGCGCTTCCACTTGATGGGCTTGTCGGGATCTTCCATGTCCTTGATTCGCTGTTCGTCCGAGTGCGCGATCTCCTCGCCCGTCTCCGGAAACTCCGGGAAGAGGGCGTTGTGGATATCCGCGATCGCGTCACAGTCGCTCTTGTTGTAGAGCCGAATCTTCGTCGCAGTTTTGCTCATTTCTGCTCCTCTTCGGGTTTGATGAATTTCGCGCAGGTGTACCAAGCCGGTAAAAGCTCGAAACCGAGCTGCCGGTTGATGCCCCGCATTCCCGCGTTCTGTTCGGCGTTCCAGGTGCGCGTGCCGAGGATGCCGGCCTCCTTGGCCCATCCGAGCACCTGCACCTTGAGCGCCGTGGCGATACCGCGGCCGCGGTATTCCCGCAGCACGCCCGTGAGACCCGTCCACACGTCGGGGATGACCTCCGCGTTCCAGAGATTGCTCATGCCCACGTAGTCCTCGCCGTCCAGGGCCACCACGTAGCCCTCGGGAAGCAGGTTCGGATTGGCGAGCATGCGCCCCGACCAGAGATCGTACTCCGGCTTGGTGTAGGGATCCGGCCAGGGCACGTCCTCATCGAGAGTCGTGACCAGGTCGTAGAGCCTCTGCATGTGATCCTCGCGCGTCGACAGTTCGCCGTGGCTGCGAAAGCTGATGCCCTGCTCGATCACCTTCTGCACACGGTCGCCGAATGCCTCGGGCTCGAACTTCACGAGGTCCAGGCGCGATTCGATCTCTTCCTGCTCGATCTCGAAACCGTGCTTCCTGGCGAACTCCACGCCATGGGGATGCATCTCCCCCGTTTCCACCTGCAACTTGATGGGATCCAGGGGTTCGAGCTCCCGCTGCACCTTCTCCCAAAGGGCGCTGCCGATGCCGCGCTTCTGGAAGTCCGCGTGCACCTCCACCCAGACCCAGAATCGCTGGGGGTGGAAGGCGTAGGCCTCATGGCTGAAACCCGCGCTGGCAACCACGCGCCCGCCGTCCACCCAGACATAGCGTCGGAAGGTGACCTTGGGATCTCGATGTTCGTCCCGGAACCTGATCTCCGCCGCGCTGGACGCGTGATCCGGGTAGAGCGAACGCTCGATCTCCGCCAGGGCCTCATAGTCACCGGGCGCGAAATCGCGGATGCTGCTGTTCGTTTCGATACGGGTAGACATATAAATCTCTCCCTCGGCCATAGAGATACGGCCGGGCTAGCACTTTTCGGTGATGGGAATACAGGTCGCCGAGAAGGCGGTGCGTATGAGGTCTAGAGCGTATTGATCATGCGGCTGTCGACCTCCTGGAGAGACGGATCAGCGGATTGCTTCGGATTGGGCGCGCATAATGGACATTCACGTCCGTCAAATCAAGTAAAAAGTTTCATCCGATCGCATATTCGGTCCGAAAACTCCGCGTGGGAGTCCGCGGGCCGCCTCACTCCCCACCGGGGGAGCTAGCGAATCAGGGCCAGTCGTGACGTGACGCTCCGCTCCCCGTCACTCATGTGAAGCAGGTAGACGCCTGCCGACACGCTCCGGCCCATGGAATCGTTACCGTCCCAGAAGATCGCGCCTTCTGCGGAACTCAGGGGAAGAGAGCGCATCAATCGTCCCCCGAGGTTGTAGACCTGAAGCCGGCCCGGGAATGACGAAGTTCGGGAGAACTGGATGCTCACTCCGCTTCGAGCCGGATTCGGATAGGGTTTGAGTATCAGGGGGCGCCACCACTTCCCATCCTCCACCGAGGTCGGGTCGCTTTCCGTTTCGAAGATGTAGCCGAAGGCCTGGGCGATGGTCTTTCCCCGATCATTCCACTGGGAACTGATTTCTCCGCCCCAGCCGAAGTAGGATAGCGCGTCTTCTTCGCCGCCGAAGTTGTTCGGCTCTCCGGGTCCCCAATGCGTGAAGCCCCAGGGTTCTTCGGTCAGCCATTGCCAGTCGCCGTTGGGTTCGCTGGAGCCCTCCGGCTGAAATCCTCCGAGCCATGGGCCGATGGCGTTGTTGTATGCGTCGATGAACCAGAACGAGAGGTCGTCGATCAGACCGAAGACGAACTCGTTCTCCGTGGAAGACAATATGGTTGCGAGGTAGCCGCCTCGATTCTCGCAGGCCGTCACGGCTTCTTCCCAAGTGATTCCATCCGGTTCGGCCATCGCTTCGTAGTAGTGCCCGGTTTCCTCGAACCAAACGAGTTCGCCCTGAACCGATACGACCGTGGACAGCAGCAGGGCCAGCAGCAAGCGCGGAAGCAGGATCGACTTCATGGTGAATCTCCTTCCTGTTGATATGCACAGGCGCCTGGCGTCGGCTCAAGGACTGGCCAGTGCCTCAGGCTCGACGATGTTCATTGAACAGCGAGGTCGTTACGCAGGGATTATTGCGAATCGGTTTCGTCGCTAATGACTTATCCCACTTGGACTTTCTGCTGATGTCGCAGGGCGAGGCATTGATGCAATCGCGCTCAGGGCAAACTAAGTTTGCATCCGGGAGCCAGACTGATCGCGTCCACATGTGCGGCCTGCGACTCTTCCCCGCGAATCAAGGCGTGCAGATGAAGTCGCTGACCTTGGTGGGTCAGAATGCCGGGCTCCCCCTCGAAGTAGAATCCGCAGAGCGTGCCGGAGGCGCTATCCATGCTGCTGCGTGTGGGTTCGGGTGCCCCCTCTTCGTGGCGGTAGGGGCAGGATCCGTTGATGACATGAAGCTCGACGCCTTCGAAATCGCCCTCGATGAGAAAGGGGACGGGCTGCTGCGGGTCGAGACCGGCGGCCTTTACGGCCGTGCCGATGACATCTTCGAGGACGTTCCAGGATAACGCTTCGAGCCTTGTTTCGTGACCCCAAACCGGCACCTCAGCAATCACCAGGAGCGCGGCCTGGAGGTCGGGCGTCACCACATCACTCGTGACCAGGCCTTCTTGGCCAGCATGGCTGTGCCAGATCCGGCCGTCCAGCACGATGATCTCGCCGGCCAATCCTTCGAGGGCGCCCAGACCGTAAGCATGCTCGCGGCCCTCGATTTCGGATAGCGCGATGCGGCCCTGATCCTGTCCCATCATGATCACGGGCTTGAGAGCGCCCCAGCGCTCGATTTTCACTCGCGCATCAGGCTGCGCGCATGATGTCAACAGGACCAACGCGATGAGAATCAGGATCCTACTCATCACCGGGAGCCTCACCGACTTCCTTTTCCCAGGTAAGCCAGGCGGGGCGGGGCCTGAAACCAAGGCGTCTGTTGATGCCGAGCATGGGCGAGTTTCCTTCTTCGTTCCAAGTGATCATGTGCTTCCGTCCCGTGGTCTTGGCCCAGTCCAGGGATCGAATCTTGACCGCCGTGGCCAGACCCTTCCCTCTCCAGTCGGCGTGCACGGCGGTAAGCCCCACCCAGAGCGATTCGGGATCATCGGCGTAGCTGAGCTCGGTGAGGGCCACCCAACGATCGCCGTCCAGGGCGATATAGACACCCTCTGTCGTGAAATTTGGATTGCCGAAGTAGCGCTTCTCGAACTGCTCAAAGGTCTCGGGAGTGCGCTCGTCGACGTTGGGCACATCTTCAATCAGGGGGTCCCGCAGTTCGTACAGCCGGCGCTTCCACCCTGGATCGCCTGACAGTTCAGCGAGGTTCGCGATGCGAATGCCGTCTTCCTCGACCTTCCGTGCATCGGCGATGAAGGCCTCGACATCAAAGGATTCGATGTCCAGGCGCCACTCCTCGTAGCGTTGCACCGGTTCGTACCCTCGGCTCTCCAGCAGATGTCGGCTGTCCTCGTGGTCCTCGCGTGATTCGATTCGAATCTTCCAGGGATCGAGCTCTGAGAGTTCCCCCAGTACGAATGCGTAGAGTGTCTTGGCGATTCCCTGTCCGCGCCAGTCGGGATGCACGTTGATTTCCACGAAGAACTTCCGCGGATGGTACATGCGGCTGTGCTGATGATAGTCCACCAGAGCCGCGGCCTTGCCTTCGCGAATCACGATCCAGCGCTTCATCAGCGCCGGTGGCTTGATCTGCTCGTCGTCTCTGCGGATCTCCTCGCCGAGATTGGGATACTCGGGAAGCACAGCCTCGAAGAGCTCCGTGAGCAATGGGTAGTCTTCGACCGCAAAGTCCCGCAGACCCTTGATGTCACTCATGGCGGCTCCTAGCCCTTGAAAGAGATCCAAACCACGGCCACGGCCGCCGCGAGCAGAATCGAGAGAAGGATGTCCTGCCTGCGCCAGCGGGCATCACCGCCGGTCTCGCCCGACACGGTGGAGAAGGTGAGGTCACGCAGCTGCTCCTCACTCGGTGCGGGAGACCGGTGGCTCACGATCACCAGAATCGCCGAGCAAACCAGGAAGAGATAGGCCGCGAAGTGCAGGAAGTTGATGCTGGCATAGGCGTGAAGCCAGCCGCTGAGCTGGTCGAGGTTCACGTCCAGATAGAGTTTGCTCATGCCGAGTACCAATCCGGTGAGCAGGGATGCCATGGCACCGCGGGCGTTCAGGCGCTTGTAGAAGATGCCCAGGAGGAAGACCGCGGCGATGGGCGGCGAGATATAGGCCTGTACGCTTTGCAGATACACGTAGATCTGTCCCAGTCCGCGCATGATGGGGATCCAGGCCAGGCCGAAGAGCACGAGTACGGCCGTGGCCATCCGCCCCACGGTCACAAGGTGGCGCTCGCTCGCATCGGGTCGCCACTTCTTGTAGATGTCGAGGGTGATGAGCGTGGAGCAGGAGTTGAACACCGATGACAGCGAGCTCATGAGCGCGGCCAACAGTCCAGCGATGACAAGTCCACGCAGGCCGGCTGGCAGCAGGGCGCCGATAAGCGCGGGCAGAGCCTGGTCGCCTTCGGCCACTTGCAGGCTACCGCTCTGGACGAGCACATAGGCGATGACGCCGGGAATCACGAAGATGAACAGGGGCAGCACTTTCAGAAATCCGCCGAATAGAGTGCCGCGGCGGGCATTGTCGACATCCTTCGCCGAGAGGACACGTTGCACGATGAACTGATCGGTGCACCAGTACCAGACCCCCAGAATCGGTGCGCCGAAGAGTATGCCGGTCCATGGAAAGTCCGGATGGCTTACAGGCTTCCAGAGGCTCATGAAGCCCGGCTCCACCGCTGATGTCATGGCGCTCCAGCCGCCGATTTCGGCCAGGCCGAGGAGGGTCACCGTGATCGATCCCGCGATGAGCACGAACATCTGCAACAGGTCCGTGTAGACCACCGCCTTCAGTCCGCCCAAAACCGTGTAGATGCCCGTGGCCACCACCACCACCATGGCGCCAGTCCAGAAACCCACGCCCATGGCCTCGAAGACGATGCCTCCCGCCGCGATGGTCACGGAGATCTTGGTGAGCACGTATCCGAGAATCGACACCCAACTCAGATAGGTGCGCGCGCCGGGTGAATAACGCCGCTCCAGGAATTCTGGCATGGTGAAGACACCGCTCTTGATATAGAAGGGCACGAAGACCCAGCCGAGAAGCAGCAGAATCAAGGATGCCAGCACCTCGAACTGGCCCACCGCCACGCCGCTGGAAAACCCGGTTCCGGCCAGGCCGATGAGGTGCTCCGAGCCGATGTTCGAGGCGAAGAGCGAGGCGCCCACCACGAACCAGCCTACGTTGCGGCCGGCCAGGAAGTAACCGGCGGTGCTGCCGGCAACGCCCCCTTCCCGTCGCGTGACCCAGATGGCCAGGGTGAAGACGGCGATGAAGTAGAGGGCGATGACGAGAATGTCCGCACTGCTCAGGGAAAATGTCACTGCCGCCTCCGGCTAGTTTTTGGGATCCGGCGTGGCCGAGTCCGCCATCTCGGGGGATTGCAATTCGCGAGCGGAGCGGTCCACGGAATCTAGCTGCGATACGCCGCCCTCCTCGCCAACCGAAAGCTCGGGAAATTTCCGGGCGGCCGTGAGCACGCGGGTTTCCAGCGATCCCACCGCGGCGTTGTAGTGCTCGACCGATTTGTCGAGGCTCTTGCCCAGGTTTCCGAAGTGTTTCGCGAGGGTGCCCAGCCGAGCGTAGAGATCGCGTCCCAGATCGCTGATTCGCTGGGCATTCTCGGCCAGGGATTCCTGCTGCCAACCGTAGGCGACCGTTCGCAGCAGGGCGATCAGAGTTGTCGGCGTAGCAAGGATAACCTTTTGCGCTACACCCTCTTCGATGAGTGCCGGATCCTGCTCGAGGGCCGCATAGAAGATGCTTTCACTAGGCAGGAACATGACAACGAATTCAGGCGTGGTCTCGAACTGCTCCCAGTAAGCCTTCTTGCTGAGAGCTCCAATATGGGTGCGCACATGACGAGCATGCCGCAGGAGTTCCTCGCGACGACGCTCCTCATCTTCCGCGTCGAGGGCATCGAGGTAGGCGTCCAGGGGGGTCTTGGCATCCACCACCACGATCTTGCTACCGGGCAGTTTCACGATGAGATCGGGACGGAGCTGCCCCGCCGTGTCGGTTTGTGCCTGGGTCTGGAAGTCGCAATGGTCCAACATGCCGGCCATCTCCACAACCCTCTCCAGCTGGATTTCCCCCCACTGTCCCCGCACGCTGGGCTTACGAAGCGCAGTAACCAGTTGTGCCGTCTCGGCGCGCAGTTTCTCCTGATCCTGGCTGAAGCGCTTGAGCTGCTCGTTCAGGCCACCGGTGGTTTCCTTGCGCTCCTTCTCCACCTCCTGGATCTGCTTCTTCACCTCTTCGAGACCCTTGCCAATGGGATCCACGAGGTTCTTGACGGCCTGTTCGCGTTTTTCCAATTCACCCTTGGCCTCGATCTGCTTCTTCTCCAGTTCACGCTGGGCAAGGGCGAGGAAGTCCTCGCGATTGGATTTGAGGGCTTCGGCGCTGAGGGCCTTGAATGCGTTCTGTAGCTCCTCGCCTGATTTCTTGAGCAACTCCTCCCGTTCCTCGAAACGGGAGCGCTGCTGTTCGAGTTCATTGCGCATCACGGCCAAGTCTTTTTCGATGGCTGAGTTGCGGCCACGAGCACGCAGCAGCAGGAGCAGGGAGGCCGCCGCAACGACGGCCAGCAGAATCAGAAACAGGGTAGTGGTGTCCATGGCAAACCCCCGTGCAGGACCTGCCTAGACTAATGCATGGGGCCGGTAGATCACAAGGACCGGCTCAGTCCTCGTAGCGTTTCCTGAGGGGAGGGGCCAGGCGGAGCATGGTGAGCATGCGTTCGAAGATGTCGAGCCACTCCTCGCGTTCGGCAATCAAATCTTGCTCAGATGGAGGAAGTATGCCCGCGTCGCAGGCCTCACCCAACTCCCTCTCCGCCTTGCGACGGTAGGTGTAGAGGAGTCGATCACCGAATCGCCCGACTTCGTGAAAGTCCTCGCTGAGAAAAACCACCACCGGCACCCGAAGGGCTCCCAGCACCCGGAGTTCGTCCTGGAGCTCTTCGCTTGATTCGCGATCGATGAAGCGCAATTCGACCTGCTCGCCGGCATCTGAGAGCTGTCGGAAAATGGGTCCCTGACGTACGCAATCCCCACACCAGGCACCACCGTAGACCAGAACCTTCATTTCTCGGCCGAAGCCCTGGAGCCGAGATGCTTGATCCGACGGCAATTCGGGTAAGGCCATCGACATGGTCTCCCACTTGCCTGCGTAGTCCGATTCCTCGGCAAGGTAGAGATCATAGGGCAAGGCACGTTTCCAGTGCTTCAACCAGAACTGGGAACGCTTGTCGAAGTACTTGGATTTCTCATTCATCGATTTCCTTTCCTTGATTCAAAGAGATGCTCCATTGCGCTCCGCAGATTCGGATGGCGGAAATGAAATCCCGCATCGAGCAGGCGACTGGGAATCGCCCGCTGACTACCGAGCAGCATCTCTTCAGCCATCTCGCCGAAGACGGCCTTAAGAATCAAGGCCGGCGCAGGCAGGATCGCAAGGCGTCCGAGTGCGACAGCAAGTTCCCTACTTAACCCTGCATTCCGGACGGGCTCGGGCGCCACCAGGTTGACGGGTCCCTTCACCTTACCATTCTCGAGGGCAAAGCTCACGGCTGCGGTCAGGTCTTGTTCGGAAATCCAACTCATCCACTGACGGCCATGACCGAGACGGCCACCGAGCCCAGCAAGGAAGAGAGGCGTCAGGCGGGGCAATGCGCCGCCCCCCTGTCCGAGAACCATCCCCATTCGAAGGTTGACTACGCGAATGTTCGCTCCGCGGGCGGGGTTGCAGGCGGCCTCCCAGTCGGCTGTCAGGTTTGCGAGGAAACCAGAACCCTGCTCAGAGGATTCATCAAGTTCCTCGTCGCCACGAGATCCATAAAAACCTACCGCAGACGCGGCCAGCAGGACCTTGGGCGGCGAATCCAACCCGGCGAGTGCCTCGCAAAGCATACGGGTCGCGGGCACCCGGCTTGCCCGAAACAGGCGCTTGTGCCGGGCGGTCCACCGACCTGACGCCAGATTCTCCCCCGCCAGATGAACCACCGCGTCGAAACCCTCGAGTCCCGCCGTTTGGATCTCACCCGCTTCGGGATCCCAGAAGGGCGCACGATCACTCGGCACGCGAACCAAAGGAACTGTTTCATAGTGGGAACGATGAAACTCGCGCTGGAGGCTCTTCCCCAAGAATCCGCTCGCTCCGCTGACGAGTATGCGCATGAGACCTCCCACCCCGAGACTAGCACGGATCCAGTCTTCCGACCATGGCACCCTGATTTCCTTTGACCCGACCAATGCGGCGCGTATTCTGGTGAACAAGGAGGGAAGATCATGAACGAAACGCTCCGCGGCCTGCCAGGCATCCGCGAACTGGGAGACGGGCTCTACATGTTGCTCGGCGCACTGGCCATAATCGTCTTGGCGGTGCTGGTGGATCTGCTTACTCGCCGCATTCTGCTGGCCATTCTGCAGAGGATTATCCGGCGCACCAAGACGCGCTGGGACGACGCTCTTCTGGATCGCAAGTTCCTGCAGCGCATCGCACATCTCGCGCCGGCAATGGTAGTCAGCCTGGGTGCGCCGGCGGTTTTCGCAGGCATGGAGACGACACTGCTCATCATCGACAAGGGTGTGAGCGTCTTCGTGGCCCTGGTCGGACTGCTGGCTTTCTTCTCATTCCTCGATGGCCTGCTCGACATCTACCGCAGCTACGAAGTCTCTCGCAATCGACCCATCAAAGGCTATCTGCAGGTTGTGAAGATCATCGTGGGCATCGCGGTGTCAATTTACATCATCAGCGCGCTCATGAACCGCTCTCCGGTGGTGCTCCTCGGCGGCCTCGGTGCCATGACCGCGGTGCTGTTGTTGATCTTCAAGGATACCATCCTCGGATTCGTGGCCAGCATCCAGCTTACCGGCAACGACATGGTGCGCATGGGTGACTGGATCAGCATGCCCAAGTACGGCGCCGATGGCGATGTGATCGACCTGACGCTCACTACCGTGAAGGTTCAGAACTGGGACAAGACCATCACCACCATTCCCACCTATGCCTTGGTTTCCCAGAGCTTCCAGAACTGGCGGGGCATGACCGAGTCGGGGGGGCGACGCATCAAGCGCGCGGTGCATATCGACATGAGCAGTATCGAGTTCGCTACACCCGAATCCATTGACCGTTACCGCTGCTTCCAGATTCTCAGCGACTACATCGACGGCAAGGAGAAAGAGCTGAATGACTGGAACCAGGCCCAGAACATCGATGACAGCGAGATGGTGAACGGGCGGCGTATGACGAACATCGGCACTTTCCGCGCCTACGTCACCGAGTACCTGCGACGCCACCCCATGGTGAAGCAGGACATGACCTGTATGGTCCGCCAGTTGAAGCCCGGCGAAAACGGCTTACCCATCGAGATTTACGCCTTCTCCTGCGACCAGCGATGGGTGGAGTACGAAGGTATCCAGGGAGACATCTTCGATCACATCTTGGCTGTGATGCCGGAATTCGGACTTCGAGTCTTCCAGAACCCCACCGGCGCGGACTTCAGGAAGCTGTAAAAGGAACGCCCCCCCTTCTGGGGGGGGCGTTCAAACACAAAACTCATGCAACAGTTTCTCAGTTCTTCTTCGGTCCTACGAAGAACCAGATGATCAGTCCTACAAGCGGCAGGAAGATGACCACGAGTGTCCAGATCACCTTGGCCAGCCCGGAAGCCGTGCTCTGCCAGATATTTATGAGGGCCCAAATGAAGAGTACAAGATGGATGAGACCCAACAGTGTCTTCATCGTTGCAGCCCCCCACTCTTCCAGGTTCTAGGCCTCGGCCTTGTGCATGACCATCTGCGGGAAGGGGATTTCGATGTTCTGCTGATCGAAAGCCTTCTTGATCTGCTCGGTCATGTCGAACTTCACTCCCCAGTAGTCTTCCTTCTTGACCCAGGGACGCACCACGAAGTTCACGCTACTGTCCGCCAACTCGGCCACCGCGATCTGTAGGGCCGGATCCTTGAGGATGCGCGCATCCGAGTCGAGGATGCCCTTCATGGTCTGAATGGCCTTGTCGATGTCCTCGCCGTAGCCGATCCCAAAGACCATGTCCACGCGGCGAAGATCCTCGGCGGAGTAGTTCTTGATGACACTGCCGAAGACCTGGCCGTTGGGCACGATGATCCGAATGTTGTCGGGCGTGTTAAGGATCGTCACGAATAGCTGTAGATCCTTCACGGACCCGGCCGTTCCGGCGATGTCCACATAGTCCCCGATCTTGAAGGGGCGGAAGATCAGAAGCATCACGCCGGCGGCAAAATTGGACAGACTGCCCTGCAGCGCGAACCCGACGGCAAATCCCGCCATTCCGAGCACCGCCACGAGTGAAGCGGTCTCCACGCCGAATTTGCCGAGCACGGCGATCCAGGTGAAGATGATGATCAGATAGTAGACCAATCCGCGCACAAATCCCTGAATTGCAGGATCCACGTTGCTGCGGCCCATCAGCCTAACGACGAGCTTGCGAGCCCAGCCGGCCACGATTCGACCGACGATGAGAATGATTATCGCGCCGATCACCTTAATTCCGTAAGTCGTCGCGAAATCGATAAGAGTCTGCGTCACGTTCTCCATGATTCCGTCCTAGGTTAGGGTCGATTCACTAAAACAGTTTGTAGGAAACTCCGAGACCGAGGGTCTCGCGAAATCGAAGGTCTTCGTGGATTTCCTTGTCGTAGAGCAGCTCGAAGAAGAGACTTACCTGCAGGTACTTCGCAACCGAAGCGCTCAGGGTGGTTTCCCATGCTAGGTCCACGGATTTCCAATTGTCGGCAGCCGGATCGTCCTCAGCAAAGGTGTCCGACTCCGAATAGTAGAGGGCTTTGAAAGCCCGCAACTTCGAAACAACCTTCAGATCCTCGTTGAAAGCACGCTCGTAGTCGGTCACCCACTCGATTCCACCGTCATTGCTGGTCAGGCTCTCGGTGGTGTCGTCGTCAGCATCATCGCTAGTGAAGGTCTTCGCTATGTTTTGGCGCAAAGCGAATCCCAGGCGGGAGAAGAGCTTGTGGTCCTCGGCTTCGATGAAGGCTCGGCCCAGCCCAACCGACTCGCTGAGCTGCATCGGATTCAACATTATGGATCGTCCGAGGGGGTCGCTATTGTCGGAGAACTGGCTTTCCAGGGTGAAGGCACCATAGGGATCGGCGAACTTGCCGAACGTCATGCGCAGGAGCGACTCGAAGAAAATACGATCCGTAGACTTCTCCGGCGCGGCCCAGGCGCGGGAGCCCTCGGCATCATCGTACTGACTGTGGATATGACCGTAACTCAGCTTCAGGTTGTTCTCGCTTCGAAAGGTCTCACTCAAGGCCTTGGCCGCGTCGAGGTTGGCATTGAAGGTCCAGTTGAGCGTACCGTACTCGCCGCCAGCCCAAGAGTCGCTGTATGTGCTCTGGTTCATCGACAGATTAAGGTCGGCGGCCTTTTCCCAGCCCTCGGCTCCTGCCATGGCGCTAAGGCCTGCAATACAGAGTGCGGCCAGAAGGATCCTATTCGACATCGTCGTCTTCCTTTGCGATTGCGCTCGAGGCGCGTAACATGTATCAGCGAATGAGAGTGCCCACGAGAACGACGAGCAGGTCGTCGCGCGTGACTCCGCGGGACTTCCGGCGGATGCCGGGCCGCAATGAAGTAGACAGTGCCGGAGCCTCGCAAGTCTCAATAGCAGAGAAAAAATCCGAAATAAAGCCGGACAGGTCTTAAAAATGAACCGGAAAATCCTGCATCTCCTTTCACAACGCCCCGGTAGAACCGGAAGCGGCGTCACTTTGGATTCCAAGGTCCGGTTTTCAGCTAAAGCGGGGTGGGAGCAGGCAGTCATTGTGGGATCCCCCACTTCCGAGCCTCAGCCTATCGTGGGTGAATTGGAGTCGGAAAGTATTCACCCCCTCTTCTTTGAGTCCGATGAGTTGCCGTATCCCGTTCCGGGCATGAGCGATGTTATGCCCTACCGGAGCACTCGATTCTCTGAATTGAGTGACGCACAGATCGATCGATACAAGCGGGCGTGGAGAGATCATCTTTCGCGAGTCGTAGGCAGTTTTCAGCCTGATCTAATTCATAGCAATCACCTGTGGTTGCTCAGCTCCATGGTGAAGGATGTCGCCCCTGAACTGCCGATGGTCTTGGAATGCCACGCTACCGGGATGCGTCAGATGAAACTCTGCCCCCATCTCGCCGAGGAGGTGAAGACCGGGTGCGCACGAGCCGACCGCTTCCAGGTGCTAAGCGCGGAACACGCCATGGGCCTGTCCACGAAACTGAACGTACCGCTTGATCGCGTTCACGTGGTTTCTTCCGGATATCGTGAGGACCTGTTCCACCAGCGGGGACGTTCAGGGGACGGAGGTGGCATGATCCTCTATGTCGGGAAGCTGAGTCGGGCCAAGGGGCTACCCTGGCTACTGGATGCCTTCGACCGTCTGCGAGGTGAGAGGAGGAGTGTCGAACTTCATGTGGCGGGTAGTGGGGGGGGAGAGGAAGCTGCCGCTATCGAGAAGCGCTTGAAAGGAATGGGGGGCACGGTCTTCCACGGCATGGTGGACCAGGCGTCACTCGGGGCGCTCATGAGGAAATCAGAGGTTTGCGTGTTACCCTCGTTCTACGAGGGGGTGCCTCTGGTTTTAGTAGAGGCACTAGCTTGCGGCTGCAAGTTGGTATCGACAGATCTTCCAGGGGTTCGAGATCGAATCGCGCCGACCGCGGGTCAAGCCATGGGCCTGGTTCCGTTGCCCGCCATGCGTAGCATCGACCAGCCGATGGAAGAAGCCCTGGCAGAGTTCGTTGAGCAACTCGTCCGAGCCCTAGCTCATGCCTTGGATTCCCCCGCCCCGGAGTCGGCTGATCTCAAGGAATTCGGGTGGGAGTCCGTTTTTAGGAAAACCGAAGCGATTTGGGTGGATTTACTTGGCTAGACGTCTGCGCTTCCCGCCGCCAGTAATGCCCCGAGCCCACCCTTTCGGTGAAGCAGCTGGTGACAGGCTGAACAGAGGGTGATGAGATTGTCGTCGCTATTGTCACCCCCGGCGTGTCTCTCCTCTAAGTGGTGAACCTCCAGAAATCGAGTATTCTCGCAGCCGGGGACCTGGCATCGATGCTCGTCTCTGGCCAGGATCCGGAGGCGCTTGGCCGGTGTCATGGTAGAAGGATTGCTCCCGTTTTGATGAAGAATTCTGGCATCGCAGCGCGCCGAGTCAGCCAGGTGTTGAGGAAGTTTCTGCTCTCCACGTTGGGTTTTGAAGCCCAACGAACGGCAATTCTCGCATTCGTAAAGCACTATTTGATAGGGATTTGAAAAGTCTCCCCGGGGAGACTTTGACCGGGAGAGTGCGTCGAGGCCCGCCAAAATTAAAACTTCGCGGCTTTGACCTCTTCCTTGCTTCCTGAGCTTTTCGACCACGGACTCGAATCGGGTGAAGTCCATAGGATCGAAACGTAGTGAGACCTGAACCGGTTTCTCCTCAAGCTCTGAGGTGGTAGGGGCGGCAAAGAGTGAGCGCTGATTCTTGGAATTGTGCCGACGTTTCTTCACGCGCAGCACCTTGTCCTCCAACTCGCGACGGCTGTGGGACTTGGCAGTCTTGATCCACTGCTTTTCACTCCGAGAAGTCGCTACGTCGACGAGGACTCGCGCCTTTGTCCAGGGAAGATCCCCATCCTGAATGGCTTTCTTGAGATTCGGAAGCTTCTTCAATGAGTCGGACAGGCGTAGGAATTGATAGTAACGGGTCCGCGAGAGCTTCAGTCCGTCCTTGGAATACTGCAGCATCGATGAATAGCCCAGTTCGCGATACAGACGTTTCTCATGAATCTGCGTGAAGATGAGAACAGCGCGATGCTCGACCTTCTGCAGATCTTGAAGTGTTTTTCGAAGCTCGCGGTGAAGTTGGGCGGCATTCTTGATAGCCATTTTGACTCCCGGTGGATTGTTTGCCGATCCATATGCCAGGAGTATGCCGCCTATCCCTCCCAGCGTTTGAAGAAGTCAAGCGCTTCAGGGTTGGCCAGGGCCTCGGTGTTGGCCACTTCGCGGCCATGGATAACATCGCGCACGGCGATCTCGCTGATCTTTCCACTGCGCGTGCGGGGAATGTCCTCCACCTGGGCGACCACGGCCGGCACATGACGCGGGGTCGTGTTGTCATGGATCTGGCGCTTGATGCGCTTTGCCAGTGGTTCATCGAGCACCAGGCCATCACGCAGGCGAACGAAAAGAAGGACGCGCTCGTCGCCGTCCCACTGCTGGCCCACAACGATGGCTTCCTCCACCTCCTCCAGCTTCTCCACCTGACGATAAATCTCGGCTGTACCGATACGTACACCACCGGGATTCAGGGTAGCATCGCTGCGACCGTATATGATGACGCCGCCCTGTTTGGTGAGCTCCACGAGGTCGCCATGGTGCCAGACGCCGGGATACTTCTCGAAGTAAGCGGCACGATAGCGCGAGCCATCGGCATCACCCCAAAAACCCACCGGCATGGAGGGTGCTGGTTTCGTGCACACCAGCTCACCGGGCCGGCCGGTCACGTGCTTGCCTGATTCGTCGAATACTTCCACGGCCATGCCCAGGCCGCGTACCTGGATCTCGCCGCGCCAGACGGGGGTCACCGGACAGCCAAGCATGAAGCAACTCACAATGTCGGTGCCACCAGCTATGGAGGCCAGCTGAACATCACGCTTCACATAATCGTAGACATAGTCGAAAGATTCAGGCGCCAAGGGGGAGCCTGTGGAGCAGATCACACGCAGGTTGTCCAGAGAATGGGTTCGTGCCGGATGTACTCCCGCCTTCTTGCAGGCGTCGATGTACTTGGCGCTGGTGCCGAAGATGTCGAGTTCTTCTTCCTCGGCCATATCCCAAAGCGCTTCGGGTCCAGGGTAGAACGGATTTCCATCGAAGAGCACCAGTGTCGCACCGCTGGCGAGGCCCGTGACCAACCAGTTCCACATCATCCAGCCTGTGGTAGTGAAATAGAAGAATCGATCGCCGGGAGCGAGATCGGTGTGCAGCTGATGCTCTTTGAGGTGTTGCAGTAGCGTGCCGCCCGCCCCATGGGTGATGCACTTAGGTTTGCCCGTGGTTCCCGAGCTGAAAAGAATGTAGAGCGGATGGTCGAAGGGTAGGGCCGGGAATCCCATTTCGCCCAGCGGACAGCTTGCTGCAAAGTCACGGAAGTTCTGCGCGTTCTCGAACTCGCTGAAGTCGGGATCATCCTCGGTATAGGGAATCACTAAAGTGCGCTCCACGGTAGGCAGACCATCGAGCACACCGCGCAGTTTCTCCTTGGACGAATAGATGGCGTTCTTGTAGCGATAGCCGTCGGCCACCAGCAGGAACTTGGGCTCCACCTGGCCGAAGCGATCCACTACGCCGTCGACACCGAAGTCCGGCGACGCCGAAGACCAGATGGCGCCCAGCGAAGTCACCGCCAGCATGGCGCTGATGGCCTCAGGGATATTGGGTACGAAGGCCGCAACGCGGTCGCCTTCGCGAAGTCCGGCCTGCCGGAAAGCGGCCTGCAGGCGCGATACCTCGTCATAGAGTTCGCGAAATGATAATTCGCGTCGGAGTCCGTCCTCCCGTCGCAGGATGATGGCCGGTGCTTCATCCCGGCGGCGCAGCAGATTCTCGGCGTAGTTGAGCTTCGCTTCGGGGAACCAGCTGGCGCGGGGCATGCGGTCATCCCCAAGAACGACTTTGCCGGGCTCGCCGATCACGCCTGTGAAGTCCCATACCTTGCGCCAAAAGACTTCGGGTTCATCGATAGACCAGCGGTAGAGCTCTTCGTAGTCAGGCTTGCGGACCTCGTTCATGAAGGCAGTGAGGCGAGCGCCGGCCACGCGCGCGGCGTCGGGTGTCCAGAGGGGTCGTTCCATGATTACCTCGTCTAGGAGGGATTTCTCCGCTCGAACCAGATCTTTAGTGTCAACAGTATCCCCGCACCCAGTAGCGCGATCAAGATACTCATCCAGAAGAATCCTCGCGCCTCGCGTTGAACGCGCATCTTCTCGCCCAACTCGAGTTTGAGCATGGCCAAGGCGATTTCCTCTTCAGCCACGCCGAGGGCGGCCGCCCGCCCCAGGAAGATCTCGGCGGCATCCCAGTTGCCTTCCTTGGCCAGGAACTGTCCGTGGAAGAAATGGGGCGCGCCGAACTCGGGCGCAAGCTTCACCATGCGGGCGCTGGATGCCCTGAGGCCTTCAACCTCACCCAGGCGATGGGAGGCCAAGAAGAGAGTGTAGTTGGCCCATAGGTCTTCCGGCCGTTCACTCGGCGCGTTTCGCACCAGCTCGTAAGCTTCCCGGTCCCGTTCCTCTTCGCTGTATGCCAGGAGCACGAAAGCAAGCTGTGCGCGGTTCTCGATGGCATCACGGCGGCCAAGGGCGTGACGTGCCCAGGTTTCGGCTACCTCGAAGTTTTCCCATAGATACTCTACCCTCGCGAGTCCGCGCATGGCGTCGTCGGCGCCCGGGACCCGCTCGAGAACATCATTGAAGGCCAGCTTGGCAAAGAAGAGATTCCCCTCTTCGAGGGCCTCGGCCGCATCGGCGTAGAGGGCCGCGGCATCTTCATTGCGGGCGGCGATGCGGGCATAGGCGGCCAGCTGGAAGGCCTCGTCGCGGCCTGCCCATTCGCCCTGGGCCCAGAGTGCTGCGGGCATCAGCGAGGCGACGATGATGATGAGGCGCAATCCCATGGATCTCCTTCGAGACCTGCAAGTTAGCGGCCTTTGGCTCTTGAGCCAACGAAAAAGCCCGACCGCATCAGCGGCCGGGCACTCAAGGAGGTCTTCTGACGATGTGGGCGGGGGCAATGTAGTCGTCCGACCTTTTAGCGCCTTGTTTTTCGTGGCGGCAAGCCGGTCGGTCTCAAATCACCACGTCCAGATTGGACACGCATCCGCTAACCCCGGCGGCGTCCAACAGTTCCAGTTTTTTAGTGCCGGAAACGGCCGCGCCAGATAGACTGGCACCATGCCCAATCACCTCCTCATCGTGAATCCCGCCGCGGGGCGCGGCCTCGGCGCCAAGCTGGAAAAGGATGCGCGCCAACGGCTATTCGCCGCGGGAATCGACTTCGACCATCGCGTGACCGAGGCCCCCGGTCACGCCCGGGAGATCGCTCGGGAGGCCGCCGAGAAGTACAAGGTCGTGGTGATCTTGGGCGGGGACGGCAGCATCCAGGAAACGGCGGGCGGACTGGTCCAGGCGCGTATGGACGCCGGCCCGGAGCCACATCCCCACCCTTTCGCCGGCCTGGGCATCCTGCCGGCCGGCACGGGTAACGACCTCATCAAGGCCCTGCGCTACCCTTCGGGACTGGAGTACGCCGTGGAGATCCTCGCCCGCGGCGACATGCGCGCCATGGACGTGGGGCGCCTGCGATATCGCATCGCCGAAGATACCGTGGAGCGGGAGCGCTTCTTCGTGAACAACGTGGGGCTCGGCTTCGAAGGACAGGTGGGCGCCGAGGCCGCGAGGATGACCGTCCCCCTGCGCGGCACGGCCCTCTACGGATTGGCCCTGGCCAAGGTACTGCGCCGACTGGGAAACCCGACCATGAAGCTGAAGCTCCTGGACGGCACCGATCTCGGAGAGAGGAAGCGCCTGCTTGTGAGCATCGGCAACGGCAATACCTGCGGCGGCGGATTCCGTCTCACACCCGATGCCGATCCCTTCGACGGCAGACTCGACCACTGCATCGTCGAGGCCAAGCGCGCCGCGCAGATCCCGCGTTTCATTCCCGCCGCCATGAAGGGAAACCACGTGCGGCTGCCGGGAGTCGAGGTCCATCGGGACAGCGGCATCGACGTGGAATGCGCCGAGGGATTCCACGGCCACGCCGATGGGGAGCTGCTGGGTGAACGCATCATCTGGGCACGCGCGGAGGTCCTACCCGCGCAGCTGCCCGTGGTTCTTTAAAGGAAGTCATGGCCAAGCTCGACGAACTGCGCGATACCATCGCTCGCCTGGACGGCGAGATCCTAGAATTGATCGCCCTGCGCCTGGAAGCGGCGCGGCGGGTGGGCGAGATCAAGAGCGAGATGCAGGTCCCCATTCGCGACTTCCCCGTGGAGGCCCGCGTGAAGGACCGCCTGGTCGGCGCCTGCGAGGAGCGCGGCATCGACACCGAGCTGGGACGCGAACTGGCCGTGCTGCTCATCGAGCACGCCGTGCGCCTGCAAACCGGATTCCGCGACCTGTCCACCAAGAAGGGTTCCGGCCGTGCGTTGGTGGTCGGCGGCCTGGGCAAGATGGGTACATGGATGTCCGCCTATCTTCATGCCACAGGACACCACGTGCAGGTCTTCGATACGGCCACCGGCGCCAGCGAGTTCGAGATCGTTGGCGATCTCTCCGCCGCCGAAGGTGCCGATATCGTGGTGCTGGCGCTGCCAATGCCAGCCATCGCGCCGGCTCTGGCGGCCCTCGATCCCGCGAAGGTCACCGGTCTGGTCTTCGACATCGCCTCGCTCAAGACCCAACTGGTGGACCCGCTGCGCGAGGCGGCGGCCCGCGGACTCCGCGTGGCATCGGTGCATCCCATGTTCGGACCGGACGCCGAGCATCTCATCGGACGCAACCTCATCTTCTGCGACTGCGGTGCGGAGAACGCGGCGGCCGAGGCCCGGAACCTATTCGAGGACGTGGGCGCAAACCTGGTCGAGCTATCCCTCGAGGAACACGACCGGCAGATGGGATACGTACTGGGACTGGCGCACCTCACGAGCATCCTCTACGCGCAGGTGCTCGCGGGAAGCGGGTTGAATTTTCGCGAGCTGGGGCGGGTGGCCTCCACCACCTTCGGCAAGCAGAACGCCACGGCCCTGGACGTCATGCGCGAGAACCCCGACCTCTATTTCGACATCCAGCATCATAACGCGGCCAGTCCCGAGCTCGCCTCGCGAATGCGCAAGGGACTGGACGAGATCCTCGAGGCCATCGCCGACGGCGATCGAGATCGTTTCCGCGCCATCATGGCGGCCGGTCGCGACTATTTCCTCGGCTGATTCCCCCGTCGTCGCTTCCCTAGAAACATGTCCACCGCGTGGTCAGGGCCGAGGGCCATGAGCCGCCTCGGTCCGCGTTCCCCAGCGGCACGTGCCCTGCAGATCCCCCATCGCCTCCTCCCTTAACTCTCAATCGGAGGCGAATCATGAGCAAGACACTCTTAGCACTGGGATCCATCCTTTTGATGTTCTCGACGGCGGCCATGGCCGGACAGGCGTCCGACACCGACTGGGGTCGGGTGAAGACCCTATACGGCGGGCAGCCCGGCGAAATCGAATTCGATCGAGGGGGCTGGGGAACCTTGACCCCCGTGGAGCCCACTCTCACCTCGCCCGAGGACCGAGCGCTGTTCATCTACGACATGCTGCTGCTGGCCAGGGACCAGCGCCCCGATCTGGAAATCTGGAAGGACCCCGAGATCATCGATCTACTGGACAGCGGTGAGCGCGGCGCGACGAACTGGATCAAGAAGATCTTCGGCTGGGTGCTCGAGCACGTGCAGTTCTCGACGAGCCCCTCGGGCTTTAATTTCTACATCCGCTGGGACAATGGATGCTTCGGGCTCTGGCGCAACTGGGACCAGGGCTGGGGGTTCGGGCCCTGCGTCTGATCGACCGAAACGGTGCGGGGAGGCCTTCGGGTCTCCCCTTCTTCTGCTCCTCCCAAAAGGAGGAAGAATGAAATCGATGACACTCTTCGCGCTTTGCGCGTTTCTCGCGCTTCCGGCCTTCGCCGGCCAGGAGGCGCACATGGACTGGGGCGGCGTGAAGGCCCTCTATCGCCCGGGCAGCCAGCTCGAAGCGCCGTCGGCGCCTGGCATTGACCTGGTCGGGCTGCTTCATGCCGCCCGCGAACGTCGTCCGGATCTACCGGTCTGGAACGATCGTGATCTGAAGGCGCTCCTGGAAGACGGTGATCTGGATGGCCTGATCGGGCTCTTCATCCACCCGGTGGAGCTGACCCGCTTCGGAATCTACCCGGCCGGGTTCAGCTTTCAGCTCCAGACACGCTATGGCTGCCTCGAGTTCTCTCTGCCCTTCGGATCGGATCACTGGATCTTGGATATCTGCTAGCGAAAGGACCCTCATGCTTCGAAAACTCCCGCTCTGGATACTCATCGCCTTCCTTTCCCTCGCAGCCTCGAGCTTCGCTTCGGAGCCACTGGTTTTCGAACTGGATCCGTCCTCCTTCCAGCTCGACGGCGAGAATCTGGCCGAACTCGGCGAGTTGCTCGGACGCTTCGAGAAGACCTGGGCCACCCAACCCTTCGATTCGCTCTGGTCGCTCATGGATGCCGCCCGCGGCGCCAGGCTCTGGACCGTCATGCGCCGAGACAGCCTTCGCTACGGCGACTGCTTCCGTGCCGCGCTGGCCGACTCGGGACGCTATCGCGATTTTCAGGAACGCGTCTGGCGCGAACTCTATCCCCGCCTTCACGGCCTCATGGACTTCGATCCCCGAAGGGCGTCTCTCGTTCGCAGCGGCGACGGGGCGAGCCGCACGATCTTCCTGGATTCGCCCATGCTCATGAACGGCAGCGAGAATCTCGAACGTCACGCCGACCATCCCTTTCTGGGCGAGATTCTCATCCTCTCGCTGCTCTCGCCCCTGGATTGGAACGATGACCTCTTCGCTCCGTGGAGATTGGCCGAGTCGCGGGTGGAAGGCATCCCATGGCAAGACTTCAGGCCCGGGCGCGGCGAGGGCATGAACCTGCTGCCCGATGTCCGGGACGAGAAGGGAGTCGATGCCCAGATCGACTCGCTGTTCAGGGCCGACGAGCGCCTCAGGAACATCGGCTGGCTGAAGAAACGCTTCGCGAAGAAGGCCATGAAGCTGGCAATGATGGAATCGCTGTCCATGGAAAGCGCCTGGATGGAGTTCGAGAGGCAGTCGCGAGGCGCGATCGGTGACGCGCCACTCTGCCCCCTGCCGGGTCGTGCCGTGATGCGATTCGTCTTCCTTCGCGAGAACTCCTTTTCGCGCAAGTGGCGCCTGGCCCTCTGCCTCCCCAGTTCCGTGCAGTCGGCATCCCACGCTCCCCTGAGCAGCGAGCCAGGCTTCCACCGCTGGTACGCCGAGTTCAAGAAATGGCGGAAGGAGAGCAGCTAGTCAGGAGCTGAGGATATTCTCGAAGCTAGAAGTAGAGGCGGGAGCCCTCGTCGCTGAGCCAGCGTCGGGGCCTTTCGTATTCGGGAAGGTATCGCTTCACGAGGGTCCAGAAGGCGGGCGAGTGGTCCAGGTGCACGAAGTGACAGAGCTCGTGGACCACCACGTAATCCAGGGCCTCGGGCGGCGCCATGATCAGCTTCCAGTTGAAGGACAGATTCCCCGCGCTGCTGCAGCTGCCCCAGCGGCTACGGGTGTCGCGCAGGGCCACCTTACGCGGGCGCTTGCCCACCCGCGCGCTCCAGTGCTTCACCCGCGCGATGACGATGCGGCGGGCGAGTCGGCGCATCCAGGCCTCGAGCACGTGGCGGGCGTCGGCCTGACGCGGCAGGTCCACGCGGATCACACCATCCTTGGCCAGGATCCGCGCCCTCCTCCGCCCGGGATCGCGATGGATCTCGAGCGTCCAATCCTCGCCGAGCAGGGGAAGGGTCTCGCCGCTGACAAATCGGCGTTCGGGATGGCGATCCAGCCAGTCCTGGCGCCAGATCAGCTTGTCGCGAATCCAGTCCTCCTCGCCGCGAAGTGTTTCCTCCACCTCGCGCAGGGGAAAGCGTCGTGGTGTGCGCAGAATGAGCCCCGCGCGAGGCTCCACCAGGATGCTCACCTTGCGTCGACCCTTGCGCCGCTCCAGGCGGAAGGGCACGTCCCGTCCATCGAGTTCGAAAACCCCTTCTCGGATATCCACGCTCATGGATCTACGATAGCCAGACTCGTGCCGCTTGTCAGGCGAAGATGCGGAGGCTAGACTCGCCGGGGAGGTGAAGATGCGCGTTCTTCTCATGATCTCACTGCTCGCGATGGCCTTCTCCGCGACCGCCGAGGACTGCGATGCCCTGGTGGACGCCTTCGACAACGCCGCCGCGGCCCGCTGTTTCCAGGCGCGGCTGGAGGCCGATCCCAAAAACGCGGCCCTGCGGATCTCCTTCATGCGGGCCCTCATCGACGCGGGAGAAGACGCCGGCGGCGCCTCCGCCGAGGACCGGTTCCTGGAGGCCCTGATCGAGTCGGAGTCCTTCATCGAGGGCTGGCCCGAGAGCGCGGAGGGCTACTACTACAAGGCCGTGGCCATGGGTCGCTACGCCCAGTTCCTGGGTGGCAAGAAGAAGGTCGCCATGGCCCACGACATCCGCGAGAACGTGGACCGGGCCCTCGCCATCGACCCGCGACACGCGGAGGCCCTGCTCACCCGGGGCATCTACTTCTACGAACTGGCCACCCTGAACCGGGCTCTGCGTTTCTTCGCCAAGGTCCTCTACGGCGGACTGCCCGAGGGCGGGCTCGACGATGCTCGAAGGGACCTCGAGCTGTCCCTGGAGGTCGACCCCGAAAACAGCAACACCCTCTACCACCTCGCCCTCGTCCGACACCGGCTGAAGGACTATGAAAACTGCGCGGACTACTGCGAGGCGGCCCTGGCCCTGCCCGTCAGCGATCACCGCGACCCGCACAACCAGGCCCTGGCGGCGGATCTTCTCGACAAGGTGTCGAAGAAGCTGAAGAAGCGCGGCGATCGCCGCTAGCGCGCCAAATCGGCCATCACCTCGGTGGCCATTCCGCGCAGGCTGTGGGCGTAGAGCGCGGAGAGCGGCGTCTCTTCCGGATTGATCTCGATGGTCATGGCTCCCGCCCGCATAGCGATGATGGGCATCTCGGCCGCGGGATAGACCACCCCCGACGTGCCGATGCTCACCAGGCAGTCGCAACCCTCGATGGCCATGACGGCCGCCTCGATGATGCGCATGTCTAGCATGTCCTCGAACCAGACCAGATCGGGACGCCACCAGTGTCCGCACTCGCAGTGCTTCGGCTCCAGTGGAAGGCCCATGTCCTCCTTGCGCGCTCCGCAGGCCTCGCAACGCACCCGCCAGAGGCTGCCGTGGAGTTCGATCACTTCGGTGGCGCCGGCGCGCTGGTGCAGTCCGTCGATGTTCTGCGTGACCACCCGCGTGCCCGGTCTGGCGGCCTGGATTTCCGCGATGAGTTCATGGGCCAGGTTCGGTTCGCAGTCGGCCAGGGCGGCGCGACGCTCGTCGTGCCAGGTCCAGACCTTGGCGGGATCGCGGTCGAAGGCGCTCTGGCAGGCGTATTCCCGATAGTCGTACTTGCCCCAGACTCCGCCGTCGCCCCGATAGGTGGGAATGCCGCTTTCGGCGCTGAGTCCCGCGCCGGTGAAGAAGACCACGCGTTCGAATTCGCGGAGGCGGGGAAGATCAGGGTCCATGGATATCTCCCGTTCCAGGTTTCTGGGGACGATACTCGGGCTCGCGCCAGCGCCAGTGCCAGGGCTCCCATGGGAAGCGCTGGGTGGGGTCGCGGGGATAGGTCTCGTAGAAACCGAATTCCCATGCGTGCTTCTTGAGCCAGATGTAGGCGGGATTGCTCGCGTAGGCGCCGCCGAGAGTCAGATCCACTGTGGTGCCGAGCATGTGTTCGGAGTAGCCGGGCGGGGCGACGCTCCAGGTGATTTCCTCGAAGACGCGTCCGGCTTCGATACGTTTCTGGATGAGCCCGCGTTGGGTTTCCACGCTGCGATAGGCCGAGTTGGCGATGAGAATATGCCCGTCGCGTCGCGCGGCCTCGGCCATGGCGAGGTAGGCGTCTCGGGCGGGACGCCGCAGATAGAGCGCGCGACCGGCCTCGCAGAGGCTGTCCGGCAGGGGCGCGAGATCGTCGGGGCGCGGCGCGTCGGCTTCGCCCATGCGCAGGCCACGCCACTGCTGAGTGACCGCGTAGAGGCTGTCCCCCACCTGAACGCTGTCCGGCCAGCCCATGGCGAGTGCAGCGTTCGCGGCGAGAAGCAGAAGCAGGATCAGTTCAATCGCAGATCTTCTCAAAACCCTCCTCGAACTCGACGCCCAAGGCCAGCTGCGGGTCGAATGATGGATATGCGGGCCATGGCCCTCCTCGTCCAGGAAGAATGCTTGATTCGCCCTTCGGAGTGAATCAGAATTCAACCCTATGGAATGTTATCGGGAATATCCGCGGAGCATCCCAGCCCTCACGGGAATCCTCGCCGTGGTCTATCTGCTGGCTGGGATCACGCTTCTGCTCGGCCTCAACCGCTGGGCCGCCTTGGGCTTCGTGCTGCTCTTCCTGCTCGTGCACCTCTGGGACTACCCCCACCACGCTTGCAAGAACTGCTACTACCGCGGGCGCCTCTGCATATCCTTCAAGGGCAAGTGGGCGGCGGTGGTGCTGGGCCGAGGCGACGAGGCGGCCTTTCACAAGGGCATGAAGCGCGCCATGAAGGGCGTCTACGTGGTCTGGATCTATCCCTTCGTCACGCTCATCGTGGCGCAGATCTTCTGGCGTCCGGTGAAGATCAACGATCTGCTGCTGGCGGCCATCCTCATCGCGCTGATGCTCATGCGCCAGCTCATGCGCAAGAGCCTCGGCTGCCGAAGCTGCATGATGCGCGAAGTCTGCCCCAATGTCGGACCCGACCGGCGGCGCGGCGTGAAGGTGGGAACGGAGTCGCCCGCGGGGACTCGCTAGGGCGCACGCCAGTCCGTCGAATTCCTCAGATTCTCGAAGAACTCCCCGGTCTCGAACTGCTCGTAGGTGGCGAGCTTGCGCTCCAGGCAGAAGTCCATCCAGGTTCGCGCGTCGGCGGTGCGGCCGGCCATGGAGAAACTCGCCGAGGCGAAGAAGGCTGCTCCCGGATAGGTGGGATCCAGCTCGACCAGCTTCGCGAAGGCATCGCCGGCCTCGCCGTAGCGTTCCAGGCGGGCGAGTGCCGTGGCCAGGTTGTTCTTGTAGACCGCCGATCCCGGATCCAGCTCCGCCGCGCGCGTGAAGTATTCCAGGGACTCCTCATGACGGCCTCGATCGGCCATGAGTCTGCCTTCCACCGACCATCCACGCGGATCGGAGGGATGGTCCTTGCGGAAATCGTAGAGGGCTGCCTCCATCTCGGTGATGCGATCCAGATCCCGGAGGGTGATGATACGGTTGTAGCGGATGTTCACGTCGTCGGGAAGAGTCTCCAGGGCACGGTCGAAGAGTTGGAGTGCCTCGTGGAATCGTCCTTCGTCGCGCCGCTGAAGCCCTAGCTGCACGAGCGATGGCGCATCCCCGGTGGACTCGGCGATCTGCTCCAGGGCCTCGCCCATCTGACCGATGGCGCTCATCAGGAAGCTCAGGCGCGGATCGTTCGGCACCTTGGCCAGGCCCTCTTGGAAGGCGGCGATGCCGCTATTCAGGCGGGCCACGCCGCCGCCGGCCGAGTATCCCTCCAGCAGCTTGGCCGTCACGAATCGAGCATCGGCCAGACGGCCGGGCTCGAAGGCGCCGGTCACGGGCAGACCGCCGCTCTGTCGGCTGGCGTTGAGCCAGCGGAGGTTCTCGTCCTCGTGATAGCTGCGGCTCTTCACCCGGTACTCGCGGACCGTGCTGAATTCCAGGATGGGTCGCGACCAGGAGTTCACCGGCCCCTCGCCCAGCACCTCGGCCAGGGCCTCGTCGCCCATCACGAAGAGCGAGGCCATCACATAGGGATCGTCCAGGAGCATGGATGCCAGATCCGCGCGGATCCTCTCGTCCTCCACGGCCGCGTTGACCCTGTCCATGGAGTAGCTCAGGGGCGAAGGGCTTCCCACGAGGATGATATTGTAGGGATCCAGCCAGAAAAGCCCCGCATGAGGGAATGCGGCCTGGAAACTGCGCGTGACGATGCGCACCTCGCTGGCGGGAAGATGCGTGGCCAGCCACTGCACCATGACGCCCTGGTCACTCAATCGGTCGCGGCAGAGATCATAGTAGTCCCGGGACAGGAGCGCGGCGTTGCCCGAATACTCGGGATTCAACTTGGAGTCGCTGCTGATGAGGTCGAACTCGCCCTCTTCGGTGAGCAGGAACTGCACGCCGTCGCCCACGACCATGCGCGTACGGGGATCGTCGAGAACGTGATAGTTCGGTGCGGCGAAGAGACGCGCACCCTCCACGACGCCCGGCACGATCTCCACGCAGGCCAGCTCCTCGATCTCGTCGTAGAGCGACAGGGTGCCCAGGGTCACGCCACTGCCGAGGCCCACGCTGAGCGTTCGCTTGGCCTCGGGCACCAGGGCCATGGGCAGATGGGCGAGGATCTTCTCCTTGCGCATGATGCTTGGCTCGGTGCCGCCGATGTGATGGCCGTCCACGCTCATATGCATGGCCCCGCTGGCCTTCACGTAGACGCGGGTTTCTGCGGTGGGATCTTCGAGGTCGAAGAGCACCCGGTCCTCGGCCACCTGGCTGTCGGCGAGCAGGTTGCGTCCGAAGTCGAGCATGCGCGGCGCACCCGCGGCCATGACCAGCACCAGCGCGCCGACCACCCAGGGCTCCAGGCGTCCGCGACGCCGGTTCGCCAGGTGAACGGCCAGCCCGATGAAGGCCCCGAGCAGCGAGGTCGCGATGATCGAACCCTTCGCCCCGAGCAGCGGCAGGATCGCGAAGCCGGCCGCAAGGGAACCCGCGATGGAGCCCAGGGTGTTGGCGAAGTAGAGACGGCCGATGCCCCATCCCAGACGCGACAGGCCCTGGATGCCGATGCGATTCACCAGGGGGAAGGTCATGCCGAGCAGCAGGGTGGGCAGCAGCATGATGATGAGGGCCGCGGCGAATCGCCGCATGAGGTAGGCGTTCCAGTCGAGGGACGCGCCGCTCAGGAAGGCGGCCTCCTCCATGCGCGGCAGGATCTCCCAGATGAGCGGCACCGTGGCCAGGGCGGTGAGGGCGGCGGCGATCTGGGCTCGCCCCAGCCAGACCGCCGGCGACTTCACGCGGTCGGCGATGCGCCCGCCGATCCAGCCTCCCCCCGACAGACCGAGCAGGAAGGTGGTGAGCATGGTGGAGAAGGCGTAGGTGCTGTTGCCGAGGAAGTGGTCCAGTGCGCGGGTCCAGTAGAGCTCGTAGCCCATGGCTGCGAATCCGCTGGCCGCGAAGAGGAAGGCCAGGAGCCCCCCATGGATCTCGGCGGGCTCGCCCTCGCCTTCCACGGTGTCCATGGCCGTGCGGACGGCGGCGTCGAGTTCCGGTTGCGTACGATCGATGAGCAGGATGAGCAGGGCGATGGCCAGATTGAGGGCGGCGGCGAGCAGGGTGCAGTAGAGCAATCCCAGGGCGGGGATGAACACGAAGCCCGCCAGGAAGACGCCAAGCACGGCGCCGAAGGTGTTCACCGCGTAGAGCAGGCCGAGGCCACGGCCCAATCGCTCGGAACTGCGAACGATGTAGCGACCGAGCACGGGCAGGGTGCCACCCATGAAGAAGGTGGGTGGCAGGAGAAGCAGTAGGGCCACGGCCACGCGCAGGAAGGACAGCGAACCCTCGGGCATGGTCTGGGCCAAGGCCACGTAGGACGGCTTCAGGAATACGATTGCAGCGTGCACACCAAGGCCCAGCAGCGCGATGGCGATTTCGAGGAAGGCGTACATGCGCAGGGGGCGCCGGGTGGCGTCGGCCCGTCCGCCGAAGAAGCGGCTGCCCAGGGCGAGGCCGCCCATGAAGGCCGCGAGCACCGCGCTGATGGCGAAGGTCGTGCCGCCGAGGAGCTGGCTGAGCAGTCGGATCCAGACGAGTTCGTAGACCAGTCCGCTCACGCCGGAAAGGGTGAACAGGATGAGAACGAAGGGCGTGGCGCGTTTCATGGATACCTGGCTGTTGGCGATGGGGTTCGGAACTCGTGACTCGAGACTCGGGACTCGTGACTCAATCGCAGTTTCGCCAGGGGTCGGGTCCCCGTCAAGGCGGGAAAGGACTGGTTCCGGCCGGATCGCTGCGCTAGATTCAGCATTCCGGGAGGCCCCATGTCCGATTTCCGATGCCAGGTCAAGGTTCGCTACGCCGAGACCGACCAGATGGGCGTGCTCCACCATTCCCTGTGGCCTGTGTACTGGGAAGTGGCGCGAGGCGCCTTCATGGAATCCCTGGGATTTCCCTACGGCGAACTCGAGAAGAAGCAGGGCATCTACTTCCCGGTGATATCCGTGGGCGCCGACATCGCCGAACCCGCGCACTATGACGACGAGATCGAATTGCGATGCCAGGTCGCCGAACTGGGACGCGTGAAGCTGCGCTTCCACTACGAAGGATGGCGTGGCGACACGCTACTCGCCCGTGGACACAGCCAGCACGGCGTCATCGACCTGGACTGGAACATCGTGAGGTTGCCCGCAGAGATCCGCGAAGCGCTCGACGCGAGCAAACCCTAGTCAGTGGCTTCCGGCTGATGGCTGGAAGCTGGCAGCTGGAGGCTTCAATGTCCGACTTCGAATGCGAACTCCCCCAGCATCGCGGTACTCCCGAAGAGATCCGCGCCGTGCTCGAGATCTACAAGGTCGTGGCCGTGGTGGGAATGAGCAACAAACCCGAACGGCCCAGCTATCGCGTGGCCGAGTATCTGCGCGGCGTGGGCTACACCATCATTCCCGTGCATCCGGCGGCCGACGAGATCATGGGCCTGAAGTGCTACCCCAAGCTCACCGACATCCCCGCGGAACTCGGCGTGGAGATCGTGGACATCTTCCGCCGGCCCGACCTGGTCATGCCCCACGTGGAAGAAGCCATCACCATCGGCGCCAGGGCCGTCTGGTTCCAGGAGGGCGTGATCAACAACGAGGCCGCCGCCCGGGCCAAGGAGGCCGGCCTGCAGGTGGTGCAGAACCTCTGTATGCTCAAGGAGCACAGGGCTTTGTAGCTGCCCGCTACGAGCTACCAGCTACCAGCCTGAGGTCGGGATTCTGGCTGGCAGCTGGTAGCCGGAGGCTGGTGGCATTAAGGCTGGCATTGACCGGGCTGCTATCCTATCTTCTGCCAAATTTATCCCAGCCATACGGAGGCCCCCGCCATGAGTGAGCCGCAGTTCAGAACCGGACTCACCTACGACGACGTCATACTCCAGCCCCGCCACAGCGCCATCCATCCTCGAGACGCCGAGCTCGGCACGCGCCTGACCCGCAAGATCACGCTCAACATTCCCATCCTGAGTTCCGCCATGGACACCGTCACCGAAGCCGAGATGGCCATCGCCGTCGCGCGCGAGGGCGGTATCGGCATCATCCACAAGAACCTCTCGCCCGAGCGGCAGGCCGAGCAGGTGGATCAGGTGAAGCGGTCAGAGAGCGGCATGATCACGCGGCCCATCACGCTGTCACCCAAGGCCCTGGTGGCCGAGGCCATGGAGCTCATGCGGCGCTTCCGCATCAGCGGCGTGCCGATTACCGAGGGCGGGCGGCTTGTGGGCATCCTCACCAACCGCGACCTGCGCTTCAACGAGAGCCCGAACATTCCGGTGAGCGAGCTGATGACCAGCGAAGGCCTCATCACCGTGCAGGAGGGCACCACCCTCGAGGAAGCCAAGGCCATGCTGCACATGCATCGCATCGAGAAGTTGCCCGTGGTGGACGATGCCGGCGAGCTGCGCGGCTTGATTACGGTGAAGGACATCCAGAAGAAGATCGACTATCCCGCCGCCAACAGCGACGAGGACGGGCGCCTGCGCGTCGGCGCGGCGGTGGGCGTGGGCGAGGATCTCGAACGGCGCATCCACCTGCTGGCCGACAGTCACGCGGATGTGATCGTCATCGACACGGCCCACGGGCACAGCGCCAACGTCATCGACGCGGTGAAGCGATCCAAGGAACTCTACCCCGAGCTGCAGGTCATCGCCGGCAACATCGCCACGGCCCAGGCGGCCGAGTCGCTCATCGAGGCCGGCGTGGACGGCGTGAAGGTCGGCATCGGGCCGGGAACCATCTGCACCACCCGCGTGGTGAGCGGCGTGGGCGTGCCGCAGATCACGGCTATCCTCGACGTGGCCGGCGTGGCACGCGAGGCGGGAGTGCCGCTGATCGCCGACGGTGGAATCAAGTACAGTGGCGACATCACGAAAGCTCTGGCCGCCGGCGCCGACGCGGTGATGATCGGCAGCCTCTTCGCCGGCACCGGCGAAAGCCCGGGGGAGACCATCCTCTACGAAGGCCGCAGCTACAAGGTCTACCGCGGCATGGGCAGCCTGGACGCCATGAAGGAAGGCTCCGGCGACCGCTACTCCCAGGAGGGCGTGGAGGAATCGAAGATGGTGCCCGAGGGCATCGTCTCGCGGGTGCCCTTCAAGGGACCCGTGAAGAACACCGTCTATCAATTGGTGGGCGGACTCCGCTCGGGCATGGGATACCTCGGCGCCGAAAGCCTGGCAATGCTGCGGGAGCGCGCCGAGTTCGTGAAGGTGACGGCCTCGGGACTGCGCGAGGCGCATCCCCACGACGTGGCCATCATCAAAGAAGCCCCCAACTACCAGTTGCCGTAACGTGGAGATCGAAGGCGCCAAAGGCTGGCTCATCGACGTGGAAGGCACGCTGGTGGTGGACAAGTCCTACCGCGCCATACCGGGTGCGGTGCAGTGGATCGCCTCGCTGGTCGTCGACAAGACTCCCTTCGCCATCCTCACCAACAACACCACGCTGACCCGCGCCGAACTTGGCGCGCGCCTTCGCGACGCCGGCTTCGGCGTGACCGACCGGCAGATCATCGGATGCCAGGGCCGCGCGGTGCAGATCCTGCACGAGCATGGTTCGCCGGAGTGTTGGGTTCTGGGTTCCGATTCACTCATGCGCACCCTGGAGGCCGGCGGCCTGATCTGCCACGACCTCGCCCGCCAGACGCCGGACGATCGCGAGATACCTCGTGCGCTGGTGCTCGGCTGGATGGAGAATCCCGACGCGCGTCTGCTCTCACGGGCTGTGGAACTACTCGAGCGCCCGCTCGTCACCTTCGTGACCCTCCACAAGAACCGACTCTTCCGCAACGAGGGACGCCTGGAGCCCGGCCTCGGCGCCTGGGCCTCGGCCCTGGAATACGCCGGCGGCCGCGAGGCCATCGTGGCCGGCAAGCCCTCGGTGGACCTCTTCCGCGCCGGCGCTCGCGCCCTCGGGCTGAGACCCGAAGAGGTGGCCATGGTGGGCGACGATCCCCAGGCCGACCTGGCCCCCGCCGCGGAGCTCGGAATGAAGACGGTCTTCGTGCTCTCCGGGAAGTACTCCGACACCGGTGTGCTCAAGCGCCTGCCCCTGGAATTCCGCCCCGAGTTCGTGGCCGGCAGCGTGGCCGAGCTCGATAGAGCGAAGCGCTAGGCCTCGTTCCAGGTGTCACGATATTGTCTGAAACGCCTTACCCTACTTGATCCCTGCGGGGATTCTGGCATCTTCTACCCATGGGTATGATATCCTTCAGACACCGCATCGGCCGCAAGGGCCTGAAGACCTACACCCTGCGCCTCGCCGTTCAGGCCGGATTCACGGCCCTCATCGTGCTCATCGGCTTCGAGTTCGCGCGCTTCGTGCGGGCCATCGAGTCGGGCGCCAGCCCGCTTCCCTCGCGACCCTCCGGCGTGGAGGGCTTTCTGCCCATCAGCGGACTCATGGGCGGTCTCGACTGGATCCATCAAGGCAAGATCAACGAGATCCATCCGGCCGCGACGCTGCTCTTCCTCATCTTCACGGTCTCGGCGCTGATCTTTCGCAAGAACTTCTGCTCGTGGATCTGTCCCGTGGGTCTCATCTCGGAGTCGCTGGCACGACTCGGGCGCCGACTCTTCGGCCGCAACTTCCGACCCTGGAAGTGGCTCGACGTCCTGCTGCGTTCCATCAAGTACCTGCTGCTCGGATTCTTCGTCTGGGCCATCTTCACCATGAGCGCGGCGGCCCTGCAGGAGTTCATCCATTCGGGTTACAACCGCATCAGCGACGTGAAGATGTACTACTTCTTCGCGCGCTTGAGTACGACATCGATCATCGTCATCACGGTGCTTGCGCTGGGGTCTGTGTTCATCAACGGATTCTGGTGCCGCTACCTCTGCCCCTACGGCGCATGGCTGGGGCTCTTCAGCTGGCTCTCGCCGGTGAAGGTGCGCCGCGATGCGGCCAGCTGCACCGACTGCGGACTCTGCGACAAGGTCTGCATGGCCCGACTACCTGTGTCGAAGAAGGAGCGGATCATCAGCCCCGAGTGCACGGGCTGCCTGGACTGCGTGGCGAGCTGTCCCGTGTCCACGGCCTTGACCGCCGGGGGCAAGAGCCGCCGCATCGGCGTGGAGCATTTCGCTGCGGGCGTGGTGCTGGTTTTCGTGGCGGGTTACATCGTGGCGCGGGCCGCGGGATGGTGGGAAAGCGGCGTGAGCGAAGCCGAGTACTTCCATCTGCATGGCATCATGGAGCAGCTCGACCATCTGGGCGACGACTACCGTCCCTAATCCAACTTGAGACGATAGCCCTTCCCGTGGGCGGTGAGAATACGCTCGGGTTTACCGGGATCGGTCTCGAGCATCTTGCGCAGGGCGAGGATGAAGTTGTCCACCGTGCGCGTGCTGGGATAGGCGTCATAGCCCCAGATGCGGTCGATGATCGTGTCGCGGTCCACGGCCTCGCCGTCGCGTTCGGCCAGGAGGCGCAGGATCATGGCCTCCTTCTCCTTCAGGCGATGTTTGCCCGCGGGCGTCACGGCCTCGCGCGCATCCAGATCGATGCTCACACCCGGCCACTCGAGCTGACTGCGGGCCGGCTTCTCGCGCATCCAATCCTCGCGCCGGAAGATGCCCTTGATGCGCGCCAGCAGTTCGCGCAGCACGAAGGGCTTGGTGATGTAGTCGTCGCCGCCCTCCTCGAGTCCGCGCACGCGATCGTCTTCGCTACCCTTTGCGGTGAGGAAGAGGACCGGCACGCGATCGCCCTTCTCGCGAATGCGCCGGCACATCTCGAATCCGTCCATGCCCGGAAGCATGACGTCGAGCAGGATCAGGTCCACGCCGCCGCGCTCCCAGTATCTCAGCCCGTCCTCGGCGCTGTCGGCCAGCACGGGTTCGTAACCGTCCAGCTCCAGGTTGATCTTGAGGCCTTCGGCCAGATGCGCTTCGTCCTCGACGATCAGGATCCGCTTTTTCACGGCGCCTCCTTGGCGGCGGGAAGGACCAGCGTGAAGACCGATCCCTCGCCCACCTTGCTTTCCAGTTCGACTTTGCCGCCCAGTTCACCGGCGGCGCGTTTGACGAGATAGAGTCCGAGGCCCGTGCCTCTCATGCCGCCCGGACGGCGGCCGGCCTCGCCCACCCTGAAGAAACTCTGAAAGATCTTGCGACGCAAATTTCTGGGGATGCCCGGACCGAAATCGCGTACGGAAATGCGGCAGGTCTCCGGGCCCGACTCGACTCTCAGCTCCACCCGGGCCGGTTTCGGCGAGTACTTCACCGCGTTTTCCAGAAGATTGCGAAGGGCCACCGAGAAGAGCTGGCGATCGCCGTGAATTCGGCAGTGTTCGGAAAGACAAACCTCGACCTCGGCCCCCTCGCTTTCGAAGAAGGCATGAAGTCGTCGGAGAATCTCCTCGGCCTCGCTCTTCACATCGAGCAGTTCGCTCTCCGCGCCCAGTGGATTCTCGGCCCGGCTGGCCGCGAGCACCTGTCCCACCATGCCGTCGAGGCGGCTTACATCCTCCTGCATATGTCCGAGAATCTCGGCGCGGCGGTCCTCGTCGAGATCGGGACGTTCGAGGGTCTCCGCGTAGACCTGCAAACTCGCCAGGGGCGTGCGAAATTCGTGGGACACTCCCGCCAGGAACAACTCGCGGGTGCGGCGGAAGCTCATCTCGCGGCGATAGGCCAGGGTAAGCAGCACGCTTCCCGCGAGGATCAAGGCCAGGAAGAAGATGCCCTCGCCCAGGAACATGGCACTGCGGCGATTGGCTTCCTTGCGGGTGGCCGCCTCCACCGCACTGTCCACATGGATGTCCCAGCCCTGCTCCAGTCGGTTGAAGTGCAGATTGGGAAAGGTCTCGTGAAGGTGCGCCTCGGGATCTTCAGCGATCTCCGGATAGGTGCGCATGAGATAGGCCGCGTGAAGCCGGTCGGCCTGGAATCGCTGCTGCTGCAGTTCGAAGTAACGATCGCCCTCGCGGCTGAGATAGATCACCCACCAGCTGGACTGCGCGATCATCAGGACCAGCAGAATCCAGTAGGTGATCGAGATGAGTCGGCTCGGTCGCACGTTCAGTCCCGTTTCTTGAGCAGCACCTCATAGAGCATGTAGAGCCCCACGAGGATGAGGATGGTCGGGAACACGGGAATGTCGAAGTCGATCATGTCCCCGAAACCCAGGCCCAGGGCGAGCAGTCCGAAAACGAGCGTGCCCCCCGAAACCGTGAGCCCGGCAAGTGAGCGGATGAGCTGCACGAGCAGGATGATGGCTCCCGATCCGATGAGCCAGCTTCCGTCGGGAAAGGTGCCGTCGGGGGCCATCCACAGCGCGCCGATCATGATCAGGAAGAGCGCCCAGCCCGCCTTCTCGATTCGTTCGCCGGTCTTGCGCTTGCCGTTTTCCTCTTCGCGTTCGATGTCGACTTCCATGATTCCTCCATCACCAGGGGATGGGTTTCCGGTCGCGGAAGTATCCGCCCGTGGGTCCGTTTTCCGGCAAGGTGGCCAGCCAGATAATCGTGTCGGCGCCTTCCTCGGGGCTTCGATGCGCGTTCGCGCCGCCCATGTCCGTGCGCACCCAGCCGGGACACATGGTGTTGATCTTCACGTTCGGATGATCCACCTCGGCGGCGAGGATGCGCGTCATGGCGTTCAACGCGGTTTTCGACAGTCGATATCCCGCGCTGCCGCTTCCCATGCCCTCGAGCTGGCCCATGCCGCTGGACAGATTCACCACGCGCCCGTATCCGCGATCGACCATGCCTGGCAGGAAGGCGCGGCAGAGCATGAGCGGTCCGTAGAGATTGGTTTCGAGGGTCTCGCGAATCTTGGCGATGTCAACCTCGAGGGCCCGCTCGCCCTCGTCGATGTAGATGGCCGCGTTGTTCACGAGCAGGTCAAGGCCGCCATCTTTTTCGGTGCGCTCCCTGGCCGCGCTCACCGAGGTCTCATCGCTCACGTCCAGAATCAGCAGATCCACTTCGCAGCCTTCGCTTCGCAGCAATTCCACCGCAGCGCGGCCGCGCCCCTCGTCGCGGCTTCCCAGGTAGACATTCATGCCCAGCTCCGCGAGCCCGCGGCAGGCCGCCAGCCCGATTCCCTTGTTGCCGCCGGTGACCAGCGCCCTGCGCGTCACGGCTTGATCACCCTGTCGGCGGTGGCCATGAGCTGGATGTTGTCATCCATGTTGCCCACTTCACCGATGATGAGCTTGTCCCGCAGATTGAGATGATCCAAACAGGTTCCGCAGCTGGCGATGCGCGCACCCTTGGCCTCGAGGGCCTTGAGACTGTCGAGGACCTCGCTGCCTTCGGTGGTGAGCAACACGCCATGGTTGCTGCCGCCGATCATGTCGATCTTCACGTCGGACGCCGCCAGGCGCTCCAGGAAGACCCTCAGCAGTTTGCGTCCGAGCTCGTCGTTGCCGCGACCCATTTGGTCGGAGCTGAGGCATAGGAAAGTCATTCTACTCCTTGCATTGGCCGACGGATGCGAAGGCCGTCGGATCGAATTCATCCAGGTAGACCAGCAGGTTAACCCAAGAATCGTGAGAACCGTAACCCCCTTCGCGCATTTCTCTCATCGCATCCTCGCGGCTCCAGTCCTGCACAACGATAAGGTAGATCGCGCAGACGACTCCCGTGCGATCGACACCGTGGCTGCGATGAACGAGCAGGGGGCGCTTCTCCGGGTCGGTCAGCAGCGTGCGGATGCCAGAGGTTTCGCGACGCGGGCCGAGCTAGTCCACCGAGACTGTCGCTGTCGATGCCGGAACCTGAGCTGGCATGGTCCACGCCGGGCGAGGCGATTTAGGAGAAATTCCAAGAATTAGGGCTTTTGGGTCCGCAATACCTGAACTATCTTCATCCGTTCTGATTTCCTGACCGCCCGGGCCAAAAACCGCAAGAGGATGGATATGAGTTTCAAGCACTTAGCCCCCGTCGCACTGATTCTTCTGCTGCTGATCCCCGCCTGCAGCGAGGACAGCCCAACCGACTACACTCCGCCCCCGCCACCTCCGCCCAACGACATGTCCGACGCCCTGGCCGGATACTGGGATGCCCAGGACGATGTCACCGGCACCCTGCTCGAGCTGAACGACATCATGGACCAGATCGACACGGCCATCCGCAACGGTGTTCGCAGCCAGGAGCAGATGGACGAGATCGCGGCCTACGTGGATCAGTACGTGGCGCGATCGGAGGCCGCCGGCCAGCGCTTCGACGATCTCATCGCCCTGGAAGAGTAGATCGTGGCCTATGGCGATCGCGGCATGTTCACCGACCTGGTGGGCGGGGTCTGCCGGGGAGTCTACAACGCAGGCAAGAACGTCGTGGTCTCCAGCGGGCAGATGGTTCGCACGGGCTGGCGTCTGATGAGCGGCTCGCACACCTTCCGCGAAGCCGTCGGCGCGCCGGACTCGGGCATCCCCCTGGTCTCGGGTTGGGCGCAGGATCTGGAGCGTACGGCGAACCGTCGCAACGAGGCCATCGCCCAGAGCATCGCGAGCGGCGACAGTCAGGAAGGCTGGATTCCCTACGATCAGATTCCCGGTTCGACTCCCGAAGAGAAGGCTCTGAACTATCGCAACCTTCCCGAAGACGATCCCCTCAAGAAGGAAGCTCACGAGAACTTCCTGCTCTGGAACGAGGACGGCTGGGATGACTGCCTCACCACCCTCAAGGACGCCAGCAAGACCGGCGTGAAGGCCTACGGCGAGGCCGTCAGCGGCAGCGGCGTGCTGGTGGAGGTCACCGAGCAGCTCACCACCACGGGACAGAATCCCGAGGACAAGGCTCCCGTGACGCCCGTCGTCGAGGACAAGGAAACCAGCACGCAGATCGATGAGCCCAAGACCATGATCATCAGCAAGCGGAACCAGCCCGAGAGCGAACCCAAGATCGTGGTCCTCGAAGGTGTGGATCCCGTGTTCGAAGTCGAATTGCCGGAAGGCACCTACGACATCATCAGCGAGCAGGTGAGCGACGGGGCGATCAACCCCGGCGAATTGCTGACCCTCGAGCTGGACATCCAGAACGGCGGCGACAATCCGGTCACGGGCGACGTGAACGTGACGGGCCTGGGCGGAATCACCGTGGGCTCCGGCAGCCACACGGCAGTGAGCATTCCGGGCGGGTCCATCGTCTCGCGCCAGATCACCGTGCAGCTGCCCGCCGACTACTCGGACAACACCGCGGGACTGCAGTTCGACTTCAGCATGGACTCGCAGGTGGTCAGCAGTTTCGAGATCGAACTGGACGTGTCCTTCTACGTGGAACTCAACACCATCTACTCGCCGGTCACCGATCGGGTCCTGAACCTGTCCGGAAAAGTGGCCAACCCCTCCATCGGCACGGCTCACCTGGTCGTGGACGGCGACTACGAGCAGGTCTACGAGGTTCAGGTGGGCGTCGACGGCAACTTCGTCCAAGAGATCATCGTGGAAGCCTCCACTGAGGAAGTGGAACACGAGGTCGGCATCATGGCCGATTCCGGAAGCTGGCACGAGGAGGACTTCGCCGCCTTCACCTCGCAGGTCCCTCCCACCGGTTTCCGCGTCACCCTGACCTGGGACACCGGCGGCACCGACGTGGACCTCTGGGTCACCGATCCCTTCGGCACCAAGTGCTACTTCGGCAACAGCTACGTGGAGGCCAGCGGCCTGCGCCTGGACACCGACGACACCAACGGCTACGGCCCCGAGACCATCTCGAGCGAGGCGCCGCCCTACGGCGACTACTTCGTGCAGGTGCACTACTGGAGCGATCACGACAGCGAGAATGCCATCGGCACCAACTGCACCATTCGCATCGTGGAGAACGAAGGCACCGAGGACGAGACCGTTCGTTACTACTACGGCTTCCTCGGCGACTCGGGCGACATCTGGGACGTGACCACCGTCGATGTGGGCGGTCGCTCGGCCGCATCGGGCGAGGCCATCGATCACTATCACTGGATCGATCCGGCGACGCTCCCGGCCAAGTAGTCCGAGTTCATCGCATGCGAAAGCCCCGGCGAAGGCCGGGGCTTTTTGCCTCTCGCTACTCTTCAGTCCCAGGGATATCCGCTGCGCTCCAGACAGATCTCGCCGGAGTCCGGCTGCGTGAAATCGAAGCCCACATCGAAGGTCAAGGCATCGATGGCGGGATACATCTCCTCGATGATCAGCCGGTACTCGCCGGGCTCGAGATTCTCGATGCGGTACTCGATGTCGAAAAGGCAGAGGCAGTCGCAATCGCCCTGGCCCTCGACCTCCTCGATGGTGATGACGCCCTCTTCAACGGTCACCAGACCGCCCCAGTCCACCGGGCAGCAGTTGAAGCAGGTATTCGTGTGCAGGATAGTGAGTACGCCGTCGTCGTAATCGTACTCGATGCAGCTGTAGACGGCATCGGGGTCGGAGCCGTCGCGCTCGAGGCAGCCGGTGATCTCGACGACGTTGGGAAAGGCCGTCCCGCCGGAGCCGGGGCCGGTGGAGGAGCAGCCGGTCAAAATAACCAGAGCCGCCGCGATCAATGTGCAGCAGAAGCCGAATCGCTGTCTCATCCCCGCCTCCCCATGGTTTTCGATACTGGAAGTTTAGCGGGGAGCAGGGACGCGGGCAAGCCGCCTAGTCCTGCTCTCCCTTCGCGGCGCGCACGATGAGCTCGGCCAGGGTGGCCAGGTCGCGCAGGTTGTGCTCCCAGATGCCCGGCAGGTCGCGCAGGTCGTTGTAGCGCACGTAGTCCTCCCAGACCCGCGGCACCTCGCTGCCGGGCAGATCCTCCAGGCGTTTGCGGCCGAAGAGAAACTTCTCGAGGGTGACGAGCCGGCAGTTGGGCAGCCGCGCGCTCCAGAGGCGCCGGGCCAGGTGCAGCAGATCCACGTGGGCGAAGCGCAGGGGCTCGAAGAAACCGTGGAAGCGCAGGCGACTTTCCAGATAGGGCGCGTCGAAGCTGCGCCCGTTGAAGCTCACCATGATGGGACGTGCGCGCAGCACCTCCATGAACTCCTCGAGCATGGGCGCTTCCTCGTCGTGATCGCGGGCGAAGAGCTGCGTGACCGTGAGGGGCCGCTCGCCGGGGCCGAGGGTCATGAAGCCCAACAGCACGATGAGCCCGCGGTGCAGGCCCGTGGTCTCCAGATCGAGGAAAAGCAGATCTTCGGCGGAGGCCTGGGCGAGCAGATCGATGTCGGCCACCAGATCGACCAGGCGACCGGCCTCGGGCTGAGCGTCGCGCAGCGCATCGGCGAGACCGGCCAGATGCGGCAGCGCGCGCTCCACCGAGACCTCGCGGCGCAGGTACTTCCCCCGGCCGCGACGGGCCTCCTCCGCTCCCACCGCCGATTCCAGGGTGGACGACTCCACCGGCGTGGGCACGATCATGGGACGCGCGGGCGGCAGATCCCGCCGCTCGCCTTCCGCGGCGAAACGGTCGTGGGCGAGGCGCAGGCGCGTGAGCCCCTCGAGCACTTCCCGCAGCGCGCGATCGTCGGCGAGGCTCATGAGAGCCTCCAGCTACCAGCTGCCAGCTGCCAGCTTGCCGCGGTTGGTTCTGCGATGATCGCTTGGCTTTGTTGCATGGGAGATTCGCTATCCGGAGGGAGCCCAATGATACTATACGCATGTATAGATGTCAAGCCGAGCGGCGTTGTGAAATTCGGCACAAGCGGGGCGGGCTCGCCGTGGACCAACTCGCGCAATCGACTCTATCTCAAGAATTTCCCGATGCCGACGGTGAGCCCGAGCACATTGACTTGGACCTCCGGGTCCTCTATGATCGCGGCGCGAAACGGTCCCTTAACAACAAGGAGCGAGTTATGGGTGTTGTCGTCATGGGCGTCGGCATCTGCGGGTCCTTCCCTGCCTCCGGAGGGCTATCCTATCGCGAGCTGATCGTCAAGGCAGCCGCGATGGCCTACGAGGATGCGGGAGTGACAGCCGAGCAGATCGACGGCGCGGTCTCCTGTGAAGAAGATTTCATCTCGGGCTACTCCATCTCCGATGAGTATGTGCCCGATCAGATCGGCATGGTCCGCAAACCGGTGTATACGGTCGGCGGCGACTTCCTTCAGGGAATCGCGTCGGCGGTCATGCAGATCAACACGGGGCGCTTCAACATGCTCGTGGTGGAAAGCTACAGCAAGGCGTCCAACATTCTGACCAAGGACGAGATTCTGCACTTCGCCTTGGATCCCACCTACAACCGCTTCGGCGTCTCGCCGCACTACCTCGCGGGAATCGAGATGCAGCAGTTCCTCACGAACTCCATGTACAGCGAGGAAGACGTGGCGGAGATCGCGGCCTTCAACCGCAGCCGCGCCATCGAGAATCCCCTGGCCTGCTACGCGGCCAAGCTGGACGGCGGCGACGTGCTCGAAAGCCGCACCATCGCCTCCCCCGTCACCGAGCTGATGGTCTCGCGCCCCGCCGACGCGGCGGTGGTGGTCGTGCTCGCCAGCGAAGAAGCGGCCGCGGAATGTCCGCAGGATCCGGTCTTCATCTCGGGCACCGGCTGGGCTTCGGGCAACTCGATCATCGAGCGGCGCGCCCACGACGCCTCGGACGGCACCGAGATCGCGGCGCACATGGCCTACGAGGAAGCCGGCATCAGCGTGCCCGAGCAGCAGCTGGACATCGCCTACGTCAGCGATCTCTACGCGCACCGGCAGCTCATGCACATGGACGCGCTGGGCATCAGCACCGACTTCCTGCCCTTCATGAATCCCGATGGCGGATCACAGGCCATGGGCGATCTCTACGAGGCCAACGGCGGCGCACGCTTCTACGACGCGGTGAAGCAGCTTCGCGGACAGGCGGGCACCCACCAGATCGAAGGAGCCAAGACCGCACTGCTCCACGGATGGCGAGGCATTCCCACGGACACCTGTTCAGTAGTCGTCCTCGATGCGAAGGGAGGCAGCCATGAATAATCGAGTCGCTGTGATCGGCGCCGGCATGACCAAGTTCGTCCGCCGCGCGCAGGAAACTCCCGGAGAGCTGGCGTCCCAGGCCGTGCAGATGGCCCTGGACGACGCGGGCCTGACCATCGACGACATCGACGCGGTCTGCCTGGGCACCGCGCCCGACGCCTTCGACGGCGTCCACCTGAAGGCCGAGCATCTGCTGGCCGGAGCGGGCGCGACCCACAAGCCCTACATGCGTCACTACGTCGGCGGCGGCACGGGTATCTTCAGCCCCATCCACGGCTGGATGCACGTGGCCTCCGGCAAGTTCAAGAACGTGCTCGTGGTCACCGAAGAGAAGATGAGTCCGACGCATCCGCATCCCGCGGGCGCCTTCATCACCATCTTCGATCACACCACCGAGCAGCCCCTGGACCTGACCCTCATCCACATCTTCGGCATCGAGATGGCCAGGTTCATGCACGTCTACGGTTACACCGAGCGCGACCTCGCGGAGATCTCCGTGCTCTGCAAGGGCAATGCCCTGCATCATCCGGCCGCGCAGGTGGCCGAGAAGATCACCGTGCAGGACGTCCTCGATTCGCCGGTGCTCTCCTGGCCGGTGAAGCGTCGCGACATCAGCCCGACATCCGACGGCGCCTGCGCCATCGTGATGACCAACGAGCGCGTGGCCCGCACGCACTCGAAGGCGCCGGTCTTCATCGACGGCGTGGGCTTCCGTCTGGACACGGCCTACTGGACGACCCGCGACCTGGCCTATCCGAACTACGTGGCCATGGCCGCCCTGGACGCCTACAAGATGGCCGGCATCACCAAGCCCGAAGACGAGATCGACATCTTCGAGCCCTACGATCCCTTCAACTACAAGGCCCTTCACCACATGAACGGCCTGTTGATGGACAAGTCGGGTCGCAAGGTGCGCGAGCTCTTCGACGCGGGCGCCTTCACCAAGGACGGCAGCCATCCCATCTGTCCCTCGGGCGGAGCGCTGGGCGTCGGCAATCCCATCGCGGCCACGGGCCTCATGAAGATCGCCGAGCTCTACTTCCAGCTGAGCGGACAGGCGGGCAAGCGCCAGGTGGCCAAGAGCGCCCATCGTGGCGTGGCCCAGGCCTGGGGCGACCTCATGCAGGTGGGGACCGTCGTGGTCATGAGCGGCGAGGGCTCCATGCCCACCGAGGCCAGCAAGTGGAACAAGATGACCAACAAGGACCTGCCCGGCACGCCGCTGAAGAAGGTGGAGTCGGTGCCGCACCACAGCTACCAGCCGGATCTGCGCTACGCCTGGGACAACGGCTTCGCGCTGACCACCTATCTGGACGGGCTGAAGCGCGGCAAGGTCACCGCTTCGCAGTGCAACGAGTGCGGACGCATGATGATTCCGCCGCGCAGCTTCTGCGAGCTGTGCAATCTGCATCCCGTGAGCGACTACTTCGAGATCCAGGACACCGGCACGGTGCTCACCTACACGATCTCCAACGTCGACTGGGATTCTTCGCCCCTGCCCAAGGGCCAGGTGAAGATGTTCGCGGTCATCGAGATGGACGGCGCCAGCAAGGACATGGGCATCGTCCACTGGCTCAAGGACGTGAAGAAGGGCGACGTGAAGGTCGGCATGCGCGTGAAGGCCGAGTGGAAGCCGGAGAAGGATCGTACGGGGAACATCCTCGACATCAAATACTTCCGGCCCCTCAAGCCCGGCGAGCGCACGAGCAAGGCCGTGAAGCAGATCAAGCCCGTGGAGCTGCATGCCGGCACCGCGGCGGCCTTCCCCGGGAAGATTCCTCTGAACTACGTCTACACGGCGGGGCTCGGCGGAACGCGCTTCTACGAGGACCTGGCCAAGGGCAGGCTGAGCGGAACCTACTGCGAGCACTGTGACGCGGTTCACATTCCCGCCAGCGCCTTCTGCGAGTTCGGCATGATCGAGCTGGACGTGCAGAAGAACGCCAAGTCGGTCCCGGCCGGATCGGGAATCGTGCGTTCCTTCACCGAAGTCCACGAGGATCGTTCCGGACATCTCCTGAGCAAGCCGGCCTACGTGGCGCAGGTGATCTTCCCCGGTACGGTGGGAAGCATCTTCGGCCTTGTGGAGCTGGCCAAGGGCCAGGAGCTTGAAATCGGAGCCGCGGTTCAGTTGGTTAAGACTGGCAAGGTCGGCCCCGAGCACATCAAGTTCCAGCTCAAGAAGGGCAAGAAATAGACGCCCCGAGCGAAGCACTTAAGGCGTCTTCCGATTTCGCCCTCTCCCCGGCAAGGGAGAGGGCGATTCGGTTTGAGGACCACCTCCTACGCGCTCGCTGGCAGTATTAAATTGTGTCATCTCCAAATCCCGGATATTCTCGCCCTAAAAGTGTGTATCTCGACTCGGCCACCGGAGGAATTGTGATGAGACGATTGATGCTGGCAGTTTTCACGCTCCTGATGAGCCTGACGGGAACCGCGATCGGCGAACAGGATTGCGCGGACTACAGTGCGGACTACCCCGATCCCACACCCATCGTCGCCGAGTTGAGCTACTCCTTCGGCATTGCCAACGATGTCGCCAACGAAGGGACGACCTGCTACCTCGCTTGCGACGAGGGTTTGCGAGTGGTCGACGTGAGCAATCCCAACGCTCCGGCCCTCATCGGTGGCGTCACGGCGGAGGGAGTCGGAGAGGGCGTGGCGGTGATTCCCGGCGCCAGCGCGGTGGCTTTGGCCGACGGATACGCCGGTATCAAGATCTACGACGTGAGCACGCGGAGCGCTCCAACGCTCATCGCCGAGTGGCCGACGGCGGATGTTGCCTACTCCGTGGCGGTTTTCGGAACGCGGCTCTACGCGGCCATTGGCGGCGCGGGACTCCTGATCCTCGACGTCACCGATCCCGGCGATCCCTCCAGCCTCGGCACCGTCGATACACCCGGCAATGCCGAATGCGTGGACGTGGGCTTCAGCTACGGCGACACGGTGGCCATCGTCGCGGACAATGGCGTGGGCTTCACGATCATCGACGTCACCGACCCGGGGAGTGCGTCCATCGTGGGGACCGAGACGACGGTCACCGATTTCACGGATATCCGTTTCGGCGACCAGAACCTGGCCTTCGCGGTGAGTCTCGGTTTGCCCTCGGAAAGGGGCGTGCGCTCCTACCAGATCTGGCCCCCCGAGTTCGTGTCGGTCTTCAGACACGTCGTCACGTCCGATCCCCCATTCTGTGTGGAGGTAAAAGGAGATCAATTGGTCTACGCCTGCGGTCTCAACAACCAAGGCGGCGGCAATGGCTTCGTGGACATCATCGAATGGTTCGGCAGCGAGGTCCAAATCACCTATCCCGTTCCAGAACTGCCCATGGGTGTCGTTTACAACAGCAGCTCAGGACGACTCTACCTCTCAGGAAACTCGGATTTCCAGGTATGCGAGGTCCCCAGCCAAAACCTCAACCTCGAAGGATCTATCGATTCCGACATGAGAACCGACATGATCGTCGGCAACGGCGACATTGTCTATGTTGGCAACAAGCTGCGTGATCGAATCGAGATCATCGATGTCGGCACGCCAAGCAACCCCACGCTTCTGAACACCTTCGAAATCTCAGGATCATTGGAGGACCTCGCCGTCGCGGCCGGCCATCTCTTCGTCAGCGGGAGCGACGGAGGAAGCTCGCTGCGGGCCTACGATCTTCCGACGCCGTCGACGCCGATTCTTGTCCAAACCTTCCAGGACGCGGGCACGACATTCAAGTCGATCCGAACAAGGGGCAACAACCTATTCAACATCGGCCAAAATAACTCCACACTCACCGTCGTGGACATCAGCACGCCGGCATCGCCCTTCATCGCCGGAAGCGCGAATGGCCACGGCACGACCTATCAGTTCGAGGTCGAGGGCGACTACGTCTATCAACTCCATATGGATCCGACGACACTCGGGATCATGGACGTCGGTGAACCCGAAAACCCGGTAACCCGCGGAAACTTGCCCATAGCACACGAGGGCTGGCCCAGCGGCATCGACGTGGGCAGCGGATTAACCCGCGCCACCTACTGTTTTGTGGGGGTCGGCGAAAATCTTCTCGTCATCGATGTCACGAATCCCGACGCGCCCACCCTGCATGGCGAGCTGAACGTCGGCGTCGAGATCCTGAATGTGCTCTACTTCGAGGAGTCCGTCTACCTGTCCTGTGGCGAGTTTGGCCTGTTCGTCGTGGATGTTTCGATAGCCGCGAGCCCCAGCCTCGAAGGATTTCTGGACAGTTCGGGAAGCGCCAGAGATGCAATCGCCATGGGCGACTACATCCACATCGCCGACTACTCCAACCAGCTCTGCACGGGATGGGTCAACTGCGACTCCGGTTCACCGGTCTTTTTGAGCGAGTTCGACATCGCCGTCGGCGATGCTCGCGTCGACCTTCACTGGGAGACCGAAGCCGGCTCCTCGCTCGCGGAGTTCCGCGTGCTGGCATCCCACGAAAGCGACAGTTGGATGGTGTCGGTCGTCGAAGAATTTCCCGGCGTGTACCGCGCCACCGACCAGTCCGAGAATCTGGCCGTGGGCGGGGAGTTCACCTACTCCTTATCGAGCCGGGAATCGAATGCAGATTGGATTCAGCACTATAGGGAAACCGTCACGCTGAACGCGCCATCGCCTCACGCCGGCATCGAGGGCGCCTGGCCCAATCCCTTCAACCCTCAGGTTACGATCAACTATCGTCTGGCAGCAGCGGGTCCTGCCAGGATGGCGATCTATGATCTGGCGGGCCGACATGTGACGACTCTACTGGACAAGGAGATGAGCGTCGGCAAGCACGAGCTCGTCTGGAGCGGCAGGGATTCTGACGGACGCGAGATGTCCAGCGGCATCTACATGGCAAGCCTGGCAACGTCCGAGGGCCTCGATCGACAGAAACTGGTGCTCATCCGCTAGCCGTTTGGCACATCAGGATGCGACACATCCAGCGAAACACTGACTGCGTCTTCCGATTTCGCCCCCCGTCTCAAGACGGGGGGCGATTCGGTTTTCTAAGTGGAGATGGGCTAGAAGCTAATGGCGGCCTGCAAGCCCAACTGATCGTTGTCGACCTCCTCGGCGCGGCCACCCTCGCCATTCAGGCTGTACTCAAGCTTGAACACCACATCGGGATGGGGACTGAAGGACAGGCCCAGGGTGAGCTCGCTCAGATCCTTGTCGCCCTTGGCCGGATCGCGTCCCAGTTCGTTTCCCGGATCGAGGTAGTCAAGCTCGCCATATCGGCCCACGATCCTGACTCTGGGATGCAGTTCGCGCACGACCTGAATGAAGTAACCGCTCATCTCGCCATCACCGGCGGGCTCGGGATTCTCCGACCGAGCGCTCGTGTACTCGGCGTGCAGGTCGGCAAGGGGCGTGCGAAGGCGGGCATGGGCGCCCAGCATGCGCAACTCGTACTCGCCTTCGTCGTCCCAGGCGCCCCGGTATCCGGACAACCCGAACTCGTAGGCATTGGCGACAACCACACTCACCCTCGTGCCGAAGGCCTTGTCCTCGTTGTTGTCCCGGTACTGCCTGCTTCCCCTGAGATTCGCGCCCGAACCCAGACCGTTGATGGTGTAGAGATCGAAGTCCATGAGCAGGTTCTCGCCCAGGCGAAGGTAACCGTGCAGGTCGGCGCCCACTTCCTTCCAGGCGCTGACGCCGAGTTCCCGCGCCATCTGGGGTCGGGTGACCAGGGGATTGGAGAGGGGATCGTGGATCTCGTCGAACCGGTTGAAGGGCGTGAGCATGGCGCCGATGCGCAGGCCGATGTTGGGCAGGAACCAGTAGTCCATCCAGGCCTGTTCGATGAAGGCGTTGTCGCCGCGTCCGCCGTGCTCGAACTCGAACTCGCCGAGGTACTCGACCTGTTCACCGGCCCATCCGGCGAGATGAACGGCCAGGTAGTGAAGGTCGTAGTTCTTCACCTTCTGCGGGCTCTGGAAGTACTCCGTATAGAGATAGCCCCCAAGACCTGGGCCGTCGCCGAAAGGCGAATCCTGCACGGACTCGTCCCCGGCTAGCTTCGAAAGTCCTTCGAATTCCTCATTGCTGAGTCCGGCACGGGCCCGCATCGATCGAAGGACCCTGGACCACTCGCCCCTCGAGTAATCCTCTGGGGCAAAGACTCTGTGACATCGCCCGCACTTGTTGTCATTGACCTCCCGCCACCGTCCCTCCTCGGAATGGACCGGAATCGCCGACAGAAGCAGCAGTGCGAAAGTCCACCCTAGTTTGAGATTGAGCCTCATCGTTCTCTCCGATGTTGATCGCTTAAGTAATTTAATTGGAGTTGTTTAGGCTGGCCCACACCTAATTAGCCTGGCCTAATTCGGGCAACAAATTAGGCAGGCCTATCTGGTATGTCAATACCGTTGACCCGATCTCAGGCTGCGGCGGCCGCAGCCCGCGTGGCTGCCTTGGCGAGATCCAGGATCGGTCAGAAGAGAGAGGGGCTTTGGAGTTTACTATGTGTTGCTTCGCGTCAGCGGATCAGGGTCAGCTTGTCGGACTGCTCGAGCTTTCCGGCTTCGAGCTTCACCAGGTAGATGCCACTGGGCAGGGCCTCGCCCGTGTCGCTCCGGCCATTCCAGGTGATCTGGTGGACGCCCTCGTTACGAGTTCCCTCGAACAGGCGGCGGACCCGCCGCCCGGCGATGTCGAGAATCGTAATGCTCACTTCGGTGGCAGTCGGCAGTTCGAAGTGGATCGTCGTTTGCGGATTGAAGGGATTGGGGAAGCAGCGGATGGGTCTGAGCATTTCGGCCGGAAGCTCGCCGAGACCCGTCACGGTGCAGTCGGCACCGAGGGCGCCCATGAGCACGCCGCAGTCGTTGTTATCCGGCAGGCATGGCGATTCATTCGCCAGGGTGAGGACCCACTCGCTCAGGTCGCAGAAAAGAGGATTTTCGGAGATGTTTCCGTTGATGCCGGTCTGGTCCGCGATGGCACCGGAGTAGTTGCCGCCCTCATTGCCAAACACATCGGAGCAGAGCACCGTGGGGATGTCGTAGTGGCTCCCAGCCCAGATTCCACCACCTTCGTGGAAAGCAATAGTGCAGTTTTCAACAATCGGATTGGCAAAGTAGCTGCTGACGAGAGCTGAACTTGAGAGTTCACCGGTTGAGTTTCCGACAATGGTCGTGTTAAGGATGTGCGGCTCAACCTCATTCCTCGCGCTGATTCCTCCGGTACCGTAAACCGCCTGATTCCCGATAACGAGTGAGTTGGCCAGAAGCGCTTGGCCTTCCTCCGGTACGTAGTCGAAGCGAATAGCTCCAGGCGATGATGTCGCATAGTTATCGAAGAAGAGGCAGTCTATGAACTCAGCCGCAGAGCCTGAGCAATACACTGCTCCGCCCACATGCGCAGTGTTGGAGATGAACTGGCAGTTCAGGAATTGTGGACTGCTCGCGTTGATGAAGGACCCACCACCCTCATCGCCGGCAACATTGTCCTGAAACAGGCAGTTTTCGAAGATGGCGCCCATGCTTCGAAAGCAGTAGACCGCGCCAGCACCGCCACCGACAGCTTGGTTCCCTATGAATTGGACATCAGTGAACGTCGCATCCGATGAGTAAATACCTGCTCCGCCAGAGGTCCCACTGCCTGTATTGTTCAAAAAGAGCACATGTGCTAGTTGTGCATTGGAGTGGCTTAACCGCATACCCGCGTCGGCAAGAGCCTCATTCTCACTCAGTACTATTCTCTCAAATCTCGGACTGGAGTACTCACAGTTCACCCCCGCACCGCGTGAAGCCGCCTGATTCAGCCCATGAAGGATCGATAGATCTGCGACAAGAGAGTTGCTCGTCTCCCCTGAGTGGAAGTAAAGGCCACCATCTTGATACTCGCAATCAATGACAATCTCCTCTCTGGCCCCATTGCCCTTCAGAACCAGATCTTTGCCGCCAAAATCAAGTCCTCGATTTCCCTCACCCAAGTAGGTTCCAGGGGCGAGAAGGACAGTGTCCAAAGGTTGTGCTGCATCAATGGCATTCTGGATTGTGGTGTATAGCCCTGAACCATCAGGGAAGACATGGAGCGTCGCCCCCTGCGCTGTAGTAAGCAGGAGTGAAAGGCCCAGCATTGATATCAAAAAACATCCTATCACTCTTCGTCTCCATCCAATTCACACAATTATACCTGAACTCCGCCCAGAATAGAATGCCCCGCCGAAAGCCGGCGGGGCTAAATCATCTACTAGTCGCGGGTTAGGACTTGCACTTTCGCCCACAGACCTTGGCTTGGATCGAGTGCCTCGAGTTGGGCACAGTCGATCTGACTCTCGCCAATTGTCCCCAGAATCAGCGTCGGATCCTCGATTCCACTCGCCAGGCAGTGTCTCAGCATCGCCGTGAGATCCAGGTAGAGATCTTCCGGCGCCTCTCCGAAGCCCATTTCCGAGACGAATCCCGTCTTTCTGGCGGGGACCACCGGGACGCCGTTTTCTAGGTGTGCAACCTGGACGGTGAAGAATTCCTCCTCGCATCCTGAACTACGTTGTGCCCGAACCGCAAGACTCGCCTTGACGAAGCTCTCCTCCGTGACCTGCGTTGGCAGTTCAAGCACAAAGCCGGGATAGGTATTCTCCCCGATGCTTAGCGTGAGGATCTCCTCAAGCGTTACTTCGATCTCGATCGTTTCAGCCTGGCCCCAGACCGGAAGGCTCAGGATGATCAGAGAAAGCAGCAGATTCCTATTCATGACCGACCTCCTTTAGTGGACCAGGACCAGTTTGGCGTTCTCGACCTTGTTACCGGTTCTCAGAGAGAGCAGATAAACTCCGGATCCTGCCCTTCCTCCCGAGTCCATCCTGCCTGACCACTCGATCTCGTGTTGCTTCCCATCGCTTTCACCCTCAAACAGGGTCGCGACTCGGCGGCCCGCGATATCGAAGATCGCAAGCTCACAAGACACCTCGCCTGCGGGGAGTGTGAACTTGATCGTGCAGCTCGGATTGAAGGGATTGGGGAAGGCTGCGAGCCCACTTGCTTGCGTGTACCCTCCCGGTGCAATCAGGAAGTCAGGCCCACCTGATCCAGTAGGACATTCCGTGTGATACTCCTGCCAATAATCCACATTGCCATAGAAATCGCTCGGATCCGGATTCTGCTCGTACCAGTAGTTGA
>CAYPGS010000021.1:26789-66572 GCA_964410395.1 uncultured bacterium | reverse complement strand
GGCGTCATCTCGCGCATGAGGAAGTAGCGCAGGATGTCGCGGCCGTAGAGGTCCATGGTGTCCAGGGGCTTGACCACGTTGCCCTTGGACTTGCTCATCTTCTGCTCGCCGAACATCCACCAGCCGTGTGCGAGGATGGTCCTGGGCAGGGCCATCTCGGCGGCCATGAGCATGGTGGGCCAGTAGACGGCGTGGGTGGTGAGGATGTCCTTGCCGATGAGGTGCAGGTCGGCCGGCCAGCGATCGCTGCGATCGTCCTCGAAGCCGAATTCCAGGCCGCTGAAGTAGTTCAGCAGGGCGTCGAACCAGACGTAGCAGACGTAGTCCTCGTCGAAGGGAAGGGGAATTCCCCAGCTGAGCCGCTCCTTGGGACGACTGATGCACAGATCGCCTAGAGGCTGGCGCAGGAAACCCAGCACCTCGTTGGCGCGCTTCTTCGGCACGATGAAGTCCGGATTGGCCTCGATGTGATCGATGAGTCGCTGCTGGTACTTGCTCATCTTGAAGAAATAGCTCTTCTCGCGAAGGAAGACGACCTCGTTGCCCGCGGGGCTCTTGCCGTCCACCAGTTCCTTCTCGGTGAAGTAGCGTTCCTCGCCCACGTCGTACCAACCCTCGTACTCGTCGGCGTAGATCTCGTCCTTGTCCCAGAGCTCGGTGAGGATGCGACGCACCACTTCCTTGTGCTCGGCCATGGTGGTGCGGATGTAGAAGTCGTGGCTGATCTCGAGACGGTCCCAGACGGCGGCGAAGCGCGGGCTGAGTTCGTCGCAATGGGTCTGCGGATCCACGCCACGCTTCTCGGCGGCCTGCTGCACCTTCTGGCCGTGCTCGTCGGTGCCGGTGAGGAAGATGACCTCGTCGCCCATGAGACGGTGATAGCGCGCCAACACGTCGGCCAGCACGGTGGTGTAGGCGTGCCCCAGGTGGGGCTCGTCGTTGACGTAGTAGATGGGCGTGGTGACGTAGAACTTGGCCATGGCTATTCGCTTCCGGCTGGCGGCTGGCAGCTGGCGGCTGGCAGCCCGGGTTAGCTGGCTTGTGGCTTGTGGCCCAGCAATCTACGGGATGGCCGGGGACCCGTCAACGGGCCGTCTTGACCCCTTGTGGAGGGGGTGCTATTTTCCCGGCCAATCCCAATCTCAGCGGAGGAACTCCATGATTCGTCGTATCTTACTGGCACTCGCCGTCCTCACGATCTTCTCGCTCGGCGCCCTGGCAGAGCCGACCGTCAGCGACACCAAGGGCGAGGCCAAAACCGGGACCGAAACCGTGGTCGTACTCAAGACCGTGCAGGGCGACATCTACCTGCGCTTCTTCTCCGACCTGGCCCCCGAGCACGTGAAGAACTTCATCACCCACGCCGAAGAGGGAAACTACACGGGCACCTACTTCCATCGGGTGATCCCCGGCTTCATGATCCAGGGTGGAGACTTCAACACCAAGGACGACGACCCGAGCAACGACGGCATGGGCGGCTGGAGTTACAAGGGCGAGGGCACCCTGCTCGCGGCCGAATTCAGCGATCGCAAGCACGAGCGCGGCATCCTGTCCATGGCGCGTTCCCCGCGCGGAAACGACACGGCCGGCAGCCAGTTCTTCATCATGCATGCCGACTACCCCTCCCTGAATGGCAAGTATTCGGTCTTCGGTCAGGTGATCAAGGGTCTGGATGTGGTGGATACCATCGTGAACGTCGATCGCGATCCACGCAGCAACCGCCCTCGCGAAAATCAGAGCATCACCGAGGTGGAGATTCTCGAGTGGCCGAGCCGGAAGGTCGAAGCCTATCTGGTCGAGCTGGAAACCATCGAGACAAACAGGAAGAACAATCGATAGCTGAAGCTGGAAGCTTTCTTCGAAGGCAGGATGAAGATGCGACACATGGCCATTCTCTTCGCCACGCTCCTCACCCTGCTCCTCGGCTGCGCGTCCACGACGCCGCCAACTCAAACACCGGGAGAAACGGAAATGCCCGCCACCGAAACCATCGTCACCTTGAAGACCGTGCAGGGTGACATCGTCCTGCGCTTCTTTCCCGATACGGCCCCCGAGCACGTGAAGAACTTCATCTGGCACGCCGAGAACACCTATCCCGGATGCACCTTCCACCGCGTGATTCCCGGGTTCATGATCCAGGGCGGCGACCCCAACACCAAGCCCGGAGCCACCGGACAGCCGGGCATGGGCGGCTGGAGCTACAAGGGCAAGGGCGAGGGACTCGAGGCCGAGTTCAACGACCGGAAGCACGTGCGGGGTATCCTGTCCATGGCCCGGGCCAGCGATCCGAACAGCGCGGGCAGCCAGTTCTTCATCATGCACGCCGACGCACCTTTCCTGGATGGCCAGTACTCCGTCTTCGGAGAGGTGGTCACGGGCCTGAACGTGGTCGACAAGATCGTCAACTCCGACCGCGACGGAGCCGACATGCCTCTGGAAGATCAGCGCATCGAGGAAGTGCTGGTGGAAGAGTGGGATCCGGAGAAGATCGAAGCGACCAAGAGTCTCTGATATGAACCTGGATGAGATCCGCGCGCGCATCGACAAGCTCGATCTGGAACTGCTCTCCCTGCTGGAGCAACGGATGGATCTGGCACTGCGCTCTCGCAAGCACAAGTCAGAGACCGTGGACGAGGGTCGTGAGGAGACCGTGCTCGACCGGGCGCGCCGCACGCCTCTCGGCCTGGTGGGTCGCGGTGCCGCGGAACGGGTCTTCCGCATGCTCATCCAGGAATCCAAGGCCCTTCAGGAAGAGGTCGGGCAGCTCGCCGCCTTCCAGGGCGAACACGGCGCCTGGGGCGAGGTGGCCACGCGGGCCATGGCCCCGGGAGCGGCGTCGATTCCCTGTCTGGAGTTCGAGGACGTCTTCGAAGGCGTCGAATCGGGCGCCTTCGACCTGGGCGTGGTGCCCGTGGAAAACTCCATCGAGGGCATGGTCACCCAGGTCAATACCCTGCTCACCCGCACCGACCTGAAGGTCTCCGGCGAGATCAAGGTGCCCGTGCACCACTGCCTCATGGCACCGGAGGGCAGCAAGCTCGAGAACCTGAGAGTGGTCTTCTCCCACCCCCAGGCCCTCGGGCAGTGTCGGGGTTTTCTGGAAAAACACGGATTGGAGGCTCGGCCTTTCTACGACACGGCCGGCGCGGCGCGCATGCTGTCGAGGGAAAGGCCCCGGGCCGCGGCGGCCATCGCCAGCGGACTGAGCGCGGAGATCTACGGACTGGAGGTGCTGGCCGAGGGCATCAGCGACCACGAAGAGAACTCCACGCGCTTCCTGCTGCTCTCCCGCGAGGCGGCCGACAGCGGGGACAAGTGCAGCATCATCTTCGCCGTGAAACACGAATCGGGAAGCCTCTTCGCCGCGCTAAGGCGATTCTCAGACGCTGGCATCAACCTGACGCGCATCGCCTCGATGCCCCTGCGCAGCGATCCGAACAACTTCAGTTTCTTTCTGGATTTCGAGGGATCCGACCGCGACCCGGAGGTGGCCGCGGTCCTGGACAGCCTGGACGGCAGCGCCATCGATTTCAAGATGCTCGGCTGCTATCCGAAAGCCTGATTCGTACTAGCGTCCCACGCCTGCGGCCATGGGTTGGTCGGCCTTCTCCATCACTTTCTCCAGCATCGCGGTGAGTTCATGCTTCACCCGGTCAAGGCGTACATGCCAACGGATCCACTGAATCTCACGGGGATGACTCGCCAGCACCCGCATGCTCTCCATGCGAGCGGTGACGCGGCTGGCCAGCGCGTGGGCGTCCACCTCGATCAGGTTGGTTGGCTCGTCGAGCATTTCCGCGTCCTCGAGAGACTCTCGAGGGATGGACTCCACCATCTTCGACACGGCCATGCCGTCGGCCCCACCGCCCAGATCGCCGCGGGCCTTGGATTCTAGAAGTGGTAGCTGAATGGAGCGCACGAGATGATCGCGCAGCGAGACGTCGCGCTTTTCGTGGGAACTCAATGCCAGTTCGATGAGGTTGAGGGCGGATCTGATTTCGTGCAAAAGCGCCAGATTGGTGCTGCTCATGGAATCCTCCGCGAAAGCTGTCCAACCGGGGATGGCCCGAAGCCGTGGCGTATCCAGAAACCCTGAGAATGCCCGTAATTTCATTATCTCCAGATGGCGCCGTTTTGGAAGAAAAAAACTACAGGGATTCGATTCTGCTCAGCCACCAGCGGTGCACGCGACTGTCCTCGGTGAGTTCGGGATGGAAGGCCAGGGCCACGATGTTCCCCTGCCGAACGGCGACGGCCTCGCCCTTGATGGTCGAGAGCACCTCGACGCCCTCGCCCATGCGCACCACGCGGGGGGCGCGAATGAAGACCGCCTTCAGCGGCTCGGGATCGTCCATCCAGGGGATATGCTCATGGAAGCTGAAGATCTGCCGGCCCCAGGCGTTGCGGTCGACGCTGATGTCCAGCAGGCCGAAGGTCTCGTAGGGAAGGCGATCCACTTCCTTGGCGAGCAGGATCATGCCCGCGCAGGTGGCCAGCACGGGCCGCTCTTCCATGAAAGCTTGCAGGGGATCGAAGAGACCGCTTGTGCGAAGCAGGCGGCTCATGGTCGTGGACTCGCCGCCGGGAAGCACGATGGCGTCGAGCTCGTCGAGGTCGCCGGGAAGCAGTACCGTGCGCGGCCGGGCGCCCACCGCTTCGAGGTGCCGGGCGTGTTTCTCCACGGCACCTTGAAGCGCGAGGATACCGACCCGCGGGGCGCTCACTACCAGCCCCGGGTCTGGAGGACCTGCTCCTCGGGGATCTCGGCCATGTCCAGTCCGCGCATGGCCTGTCCCAGGCCTTCGGAAATGCGCACCAGGCGTTCGGCATCCTGCCAGTGGGTGACGGCCTCCACGATGGATCGGGCCATCAATCCGGGATCGGAAGACTTGAAGATGCCGCTGCCCACGAAGACGGCCTCGGCGCCCAGCTCGCGCATAAGCGCGGCGTCGGCGGGCGTGGCCACGCCGCCGGCCGAGAAGTTCGGCACGGGCAGCTTGCCGGTCTCGGCCACCTGCTTCACGATCTCGAAGGGCGCGCCAAGGTTCTTGGCCTCGGCCATGAGCTCACCGGCGTCCAGTTGCGTGAGGCGCTTGATGCCGCCCACCACCGCGCGCATGTGACGCACGGCCTCGACGATGTTGCCCGTACCGGCCTCGCCCTTGGTGCGGATCATGGCCGCGCCCTCGCCGATGCGACGAAGCGCTTCGCCCAGATCGCGGCAGCCGCAGACGAAGGGTACCTTGAAGTCGTGCTTCCAGACATGATTGGCCTCGTCGGCGGGAGTCAGAACTTCGCTCTCGTCGATGAAGTCGATCTCCAGGGCCTCGAGGATGCGAGCTTCGCTGATGTGTCCGATGCGGCACTTGGCCATCACCGGAATGCTCACCTGAGCCTGGATTTCCTTGATCATCTTGGGATCGCTCATGCGCGCGATGCCGCCGTCGGCGCGAATGTCCGAAGGGATACGCTCCAGCGCCATGACGGCCGCGGCTCCGGCGTCTTCGGCGATCTTGGCCTGCTCGGAGTTGGTGACGTCCATGATGACGCCGCCCTTGAGCATTTCCGCCAGTCCGACCTTCTCCTCGAAGGTGCTCACGTTCATATCCATCTCCGTAACTGTTTGAGAGGAAAGGGAATCGGGCGGTCCGGAGGGCCGTCCACAGGCGACTATCAGTATAGAAAGCGGCCCGGGGAGTGTCAACTCACCCGGGCCAATGGCATCGTCATGCCGTCTCCCATCTCCAGGAGTCGTATAGCTTTAGTGCTTGTGCCCTTCGGCGCAGTGGGCACAGGCATACTTGCCGTCGCCGATCTTCAGGGCGTCCTTGGCGGCCACTTCGCAGCCACCCATGGCGCAGGAAACCTTGGCGTCAGGGGCGTGCTTGCCACAGCAGGCGGCCGTGCCGGCGTACTCGCAGCAGGCCTTCTCGGCCATCTTGCCCTTGCAGTCAGCGTGCTTGCCGCCGCAGCAACTGGCCTTGTGGCCCTTACAGCCAGCATGCTTGCCCTTGCAGTCAGCACTCTTGCTATTGCAGTCGGCACTCTTGCCCTTGCAGGGCGCATCGCAACCAGCGTGAGCATAGGTGGCCTTGGCCTTGGCGTTCTTACCGCCGCAGGCACAACCGGTTAGGGTCGTCATGGCCAGCATCACGATGGCGATGGTGATCAGGATCTTCTTCATGTCTTCCTCCTCCTGGAGTGGTTCTGCACAACGCCTGTTTGATGCGGTGCCACGAGGATGCGATTCATCTATGGGCCCTGGCGCTGCGATTTTTCGCAATCCGTGTGTAATATAGGAAGTCAACGCCGTTTGCAAGCCCCCGAATACTAATTCGTCATTGCGAAACTATTCCCTCGTCTTCACATACGCGATAGGCTGTGGATGAAGGGAGCATTCCATGCTGGATCCGTCTCCGAGCCTGCTGTCCATACTGCTTTTCGGGGCCGCCCTGGCCCTGCTCATCTTCGACAGGATCCGCAGCCGAGGTGCCCTTCCGCCTTCCCTGCGATACCTCGGCGCACTCTTCGGTTTGCTCGCTCTCGCCGATTGGGTCTCCTTCTCCCTGGCCATCTGGATCATGGCCTTCTTCGCCTTCCTCGCCCTGCGCGAATACTTCTCGCTCCTGGATCTGCGCCTCGAAGACCGCTGGGCCATCCTCGGCGCCTATCTCGCCGTACCCTTCATGGTCTACTTCATCTTCATCGACTGGTACGGCCTCTTCATCATCTCCATTCCGGTCTATGTCTTCCTGGTGATCCCCTTCCTCGCGGCCCTGGGTGGAGGCGAAGGCCGCGGCATCGTCTACAGCATCGGCGCATTGGACTTCGGACTCTTCCTCTTCGTCTACTGCATGGGACACCTGGGCTACCTCGCCTTCTTCTCCGCGCGCATGGCCCTGCTGCTCGTCATGGCCGTGGCACTCTGCGACATGCTCTGCCGCTTCCTGCCCCTGCGTCATCCGGTGGCGCGCTTCCTCATCGGCGCGGTGCTGGTCGGTTCGGGAGCCTGGCTGCTCTCGTCCTGGACCGGCATACCGCCCGGTCACTCGCTCATCCTCGGCGCGATCATTCCCTTCCTCGTGCAGGCGGGACACTTCACCCTGCGCGCTATCGAGTCGGATCTCGGCGTGCGCGCCGACGCCCTGGAGCCCGGTCGCGGCCTGGTACTCGACTCGCTGAAGGCCTACCTCTTCAGCGCGCCCATCGTCTTCCACTACCTGCGCTGGTTCCTGGGTTGGGGAGATATCGTCCGATGAGACGCCCCGCCTGGTTCTCGGCGCGGGCGATCGCGCATCTGATCTTCTTTCGACCGGCGCTGAAACTGATCTTCGGCGTGAACCTGCGCGGGCGGGACAACCTGCTCGGGCTCGACCGATTCATCATCGTGTCCAATCACAACAGCCACCTGGACACCCTGGTGCTCTTCGCCACCCTGCCCGCAAAGCAGATCGCGCGAACCCATCCCGTGGCGGCGGCGGACTACTTCTCGAAATCGCGAGTGCTCTTCGCCCTCGTGCGATTTCTGTTTCGCCCCGTCTGGGTGGACCGGGAAGGCGCGGCAGGCGAGGCCCTACCGCAGATCCAGGCGCTGATCGACGCTGGCGAGAATATCATCCTGTTTCCCGAGGGAACCCGTGGAGAGCCCGGCGAGATGGCTCCCTTCCGCAAGGGAATCGGCCGGATCGCGGCGGCCAATCCGCAGATTCCGGTGCTGCCCGTCTTCCTCGAAGGGCCCGAGCGCGCGCTGCCCCGCAAGGCGCCCTTTCCCCTGCCCTTCTGGAATCACGTCACCGTCGCGCCGCCCCAGCGTCTGCGCGGCCGGGCCGAGGACATCACGCGCTCGCTCCAGAGCACGCTCGAGAGCCTGGAGGCGATCGCGCTGGCGGGGCGGGGCTCGCGGCCCGAGGCCCGAGGCCCAATCTCCACCGTCGCCCTGCTGGGAATCGATGGCTCTGGCAAGAGCACCCTTTCGCGCCTGCTCACCGAAGATTTTTCCAGGGGCGACTCCGCCTGTCTCATCAGCGACGAGCTGGTTCTCTACGAGGACGGGCAGCCCGGCGACTTCCAGCCGCTGATGATCGAGAAGCTGCGGCGCTGGGTCGGCGCACAGGCCAAGCAGGCGGGCTCCCTCGCGCGCTACAAGATTCCGAAGCTGGCCGAGCTTCTGTTGCGCGACAAGCTGCTGGCAGAGGCGAGAAGGTGGTATCGCCCGCGACGCGTGTTCATGGACGGTATGCCGCTCCTGAACCTCACGGCCTGGGCCGTGCTCTACAAGGGCGATGCCGTGACCGAGGAGACCATGGCGAAGGTGCTGAGGCTGCTCAGCGGCGAGAGCGACTTGCCCAAGGACGATCCCGTTTTCGAGGAATTCGGCGAACTGAGCGCCCTTCGCAAGCTGCATCTGGATCATATGGCCCTGCCCGAGCGGGTGATCTTTTCGGATGTGCCGCCATCGGTATGCGTGGAACGCATCGTGTCCCGTGGCGAGGCCCGCCAGGTGCACGAGACCGAGGAGAAGCTGTCGAAGCTGCGGGAAGGCTACCTGTTGCTCTGTCGCGTGCTGGAACGCGAGTTCGATATGCCGGTGCTCGTGCTCGACGGGAATCGAAATCTCGACATTGTCTTCGCCGAGGCCCGCGACTTCGTGAGGAGGGGAAGCGATGAATCCTGATCGCATCGAGGTCATCGCCACCACGAGTTCCGGCAGCATCGCCGACTGGAAGAAGGTCGAGCGCATCGGGCCCCTCTTCGCAGACCACGGCTTCACGCAGCTGCGTGTGCATGTGGTGGAAGGGCATGCGGAGGCCCGCGCCAAGGCCGGGGAGGTCATCGCCGATGGCTCTCGCCTGCTGATCAGCGCGGGCGGCTCGGGCACCTTCAAGAACGTGCTCGAGGGTTGCTGCGACAGCGGCGTCGAGCTGGGCGATCTTCGGTTGGGTTTTCTGCGCAAGGGCTCGGCGGATCTCATCGGCAAGGTGCTCGACATGCCCGACGAGATCGAGGAAGCCATCGCCGTGTTCGCGGCGGCCATCCGCGCCGATGCCGTGGAGATGTGCGACGTGCTTTCCGCGGAATCCTTCGGCGGCGGCCTTCCCGCCCAACACTTCGTGGGCTATGGCGGCGCGGAGAACTTCGGGCGCATCCCCCACTACACCGAGAATCGCTTCATGAAGTGGTACAAGGGCGTGCTCAGCCAGTTCTTCGGCGATCTCGGTCCCTTCACCACGGGGATGATCCTGTCCCTGCTCGAGCGCATGGCGAAGTATCCATGGGCCGGTCGCGGGCGATGGAAGATCATCGCCGACGGGAAGGTCGTGGGCGAGGATCGATTCCAGGCCTTGGTGCTCGTGAACGGATACCTCGGCCCCGAGTTGGCCTTTTCCTCGGACCGGCTCGGCTCCGGACGATTCCAGGTCTTCGGCCTTCGCAACCAGGGATTCCTGCGCATGCCGCGACAGGCTACGCGCGCGCGCAGCGGCGAGATACTCGAAGATCCGGAGCGCTGGGGTCTGGTTGAGTTCAGCGCTTCAGATGTGATGGAGCTGATTCCCGAGAAGTCGGGGCCTTTCCCCGCCAACGTGGATGGCTCGACCCTGATCTGTCGCGGTGGCCTGCGCGTGCGCCGCGTGGGGCAGATTCCGCTCATCGCGCGGGCTGAGGGGTGAGTCCACCCGGGTGGACTGTCGAGCGGATCTCGAACCTGTACCCGGGTACACACGCCGAGTGGAGCTGATGGTTAAAGCCCTCTGGAAATCAAGTGAATGGGCTTGATTCCCAGAGGGCTTCAGTGTGTACACGTGTACAGTCGGGCTACTTCAGAAGGACCAGTTTCCTTTCCTCCACCACATCGCCCGCCGCGAAGCGCAGGAAGTAGACGCCGCTGGCGAGGCGATGCCCGCGTTCGTCGGTGCCGTCCCACTCCAGTTCGTGATGCCCGGGTTCGTGATGGCCGTCCCAGAGGGTGCGCTGCAGGCGGCCGCTGATGTCGTAAACACGAAGTTCGAGCTTGCCGCCTGAGGCCATCGAGAATGCGATTTTCGTCGATGGATTGAAGGGGTTGGGGTGGACCCCAACGATACGATCAGCGAAGGCAGTCTCGTCAATGCTTGTCGGTTCCTCTAGAATGAAGATCGACACATTGTCGTAGAATGGACCGGGATGGTGGTTTTGCCCATCACCATCGGAGTCACACCAGATGTCACACATATCTACAATACCCAAAGCCACCCGAATCGCGTCGTAGTCATGGCTTCCAGAAGATTCAGAGAGAAGTTCGGTGAGATCGATACGCCAGTTCCACCAGCCTGGCTCATTGTACCAGAGGTTGAAGTCAACCCAATTGCCGAAGCATTCCTGGCCCACGGGTCGAGCGGCGAACTGAAAATGCTGAAACAGCAGCGATCCATCGACAGGGTATAGATAGACCCAGAAATCGGCTTTGATAGTGCTGGTCGTATTCAGAAGAAATCCCGCGCCCGAAGAATCTACTTCGAGAGCAGGACTGATGACATAGTTTTCCACATATGGTGGCCCATAGGGGATGACGGGAAGATTGCCGTACTGCGGATTCAGAGTCAGAGAATCGAAGAAGGCCCATGCGTGTGTGTCATTGGACAACCCGGATGGGAACAAATCGGGAAGCTCGTCATAGAGTGCTGCGTACTCACCTGCCCCTGGAGCACCTGCAAACTCGATCTCCATCGGCAGGAGTCCGTCCTCGAAGTCTGCGGCGAAGACCTGCTGGCCGTCGGCCTGGATCACGAGGTTGTCGATCCAGACCGCGCCAAGGTTGGTGTCGAATAGGCCATCCTGGTCTGAGTAGGCACTGTCGGAGGTGAAGCTGAAGACAACATCGCCGAGGTTCCCCGCGGCCTGAACCTGTCGCGAGAGGAACCCACTCGGCCCTTCGGTATTGTCGAGGAGGAATTCTTCGAGTATGCCGTCAACCTCGACGAGAACCTGGAAGTAGTCCCACACTGCTCCCTCGACGTCTGCTGAATAGTCAAAATCGATGACCAGTTCGGAGCTCGCATCGAGGTTCACACGCATCCACTGGTCCCAGTTGTTGCCGTATCCCATCTCGTTTTCCCAGCCGCAGGTTTCCGAGCGACCGCACCAGGCGGCATAGCTGTTCTCGGGGTCGGCGGGATAGTCGAAGGGCAGGGCCGCGCTCATGTCGGTGTCGGTGCCTGCGCTGAGGGACACCTCGGCAATGTGCCACCAGTTTCCTTCCTGGGCGGTGGCATCCAATCCGTACCAGCCGGCCTCCTGAAGCTCGCCGTAGGGACCGTCGAAACTGTAGCCACGTTCAGAGGTGCCAGGCATGCCGTAAGCGCCGGGACCGTCGGCCGCAAAGAGAAAGAAGGTGTCGGTGCGAGCGCTGGCTTCCGCCGGATCGGTCGGAAGCCGCATAGGGGAAGATCTTCCATGCTCGATTTCCGGGAGGCGAGCCACGGCAGCTGCGAAGAGGCCGCCGAGAATCATTGCAAGCAGCAGGAGTTTCGTTCTCATCACATCCTCCACCATTCGGGCAGCGATTGTACACGTGTACAATCGACTACTTCAGCAGGACGAGTTTCCTTTCCTCCACCACAACGCCCGCGGCGAAGCGCAGGAAGTAGACGCCGCTGGCGAGACGATCACCGCGCTCATTGCAGCCATTCCATTCGAGTTCGTGCTCGCCGGCCTGCTGGGGGCCGTCCCAGAGGGTCGCCATGCGCCGGCCGTTGACGTCGAAGACCTCGACCTTGAGCGGGCCCGCCTCGGCAAGATAGAAGGCGAGGGTCGTCGACGGGTTGAAGGGGTTGGGGTAGGCGCCCGTGAAGGCCGTGTCCCGCGGCGGATCGGGTGAGTCGGCCAGAATGGGAAACCCGGAAACACCGAAGAGGTTTTCCAGCACATGCAATACGAAAACATGGGCGTAGCTGGTCCCGGCGGGAAGACCGTATCCCTTGTCGCGCACATGGAAGTAGCTGTAGGGGTTGAAGACAGCCAGGGTCTCGACACCCTGATCATTATAGATCGTGCCGTCGCCGTCGGGATCGCGGTTCAGGATACCGGCAACCGTGTTGTCGCCGGCGTCCACTTCCCAATCCTGCAGCACTTCCGTGAGCGAGCCGACAGGCGACACCAACGCGAAGTCGCCGAAGACGGGGCAGCCGCCATAGACCCAGAATTCCGGGTCGCCGCCGAGATACTGCAGATAGGGATGGGTTCCCAGCACCGTCGGCACATGGACGCCGGTGCGGTCGTCATAGTAGATGGATGATTCCACAAGGTGCACGCCGAGTACCTGGGTGAGGAATGGATGGTACTGGCCCAGGTCGTTGGCCAGGTTGTCCCCGAGTACCCAGAGTGAGCTGGGCTCGGTGCACTCCTGTAGCCAGGCTTGAAGGAGCAGGTCGTCACGGGTCTTGTCGTTCTCGGCGCAGATGGTTTCGCGACCCTCGTTCCCCGCATCCCAGACGATGACCTCGTAGTTCATCAGATCTTCGACCGTCGCGCGGCTGGCCAAACCGTTGCTCTGTTCATCCCCTGGCGCCTGAGTCACGAAAAGCTCCCAATCGTAGCCGTTCACGCAGTAGCCCGTGTAGCAGAGTGCCTCGATCCAGTGCTGCTCCACGTCATGATCGTCGGCCACGAGCAGGATGCGCGCGTCGCCACCAAGGCAGTTCACTCGATAGATCTCGCGCGGATCGTATTCGCCGTTCAGCACATTCGCCGGCCAGGTCTGATGATCGCCCTGGGCGCTGTAGGCCTCGAAGAAGTAGACCAGGCGATCGCCGGGCAGGAACCAGGCGTCGTTGAGGTCGAAGGCGTATTGGTTCGGCAATGGATCCGGAAAGCCGTGATAGTGGGCCCAGTCGGCCTGCACCTTCATCCACCAGTCTCCCGATCCGGCGGGCCATTCTTCCGCGCCGACATAAGGAGAGTAGCAGAGCCCGTCGGAGGGTGCGCCATTCACCTGCGGATCGACCAGGGGATCGCCGCTGGCCGGATCGACCACGTCTGCATTCGGACCGTACTCCACGCGATACCACATGTAGATGCGGGGCCGCTCCTCGCCCGCTGATTCGCACCACTCCATGGCAGGCCCGCCGGCGCCCTCCAGGTCGCAATAGACCACCGTGGAATCGACGATGGACACGGGCAGCTCTTCCTCGGCCCAGTCGAAGTCGCCGGCCCGATCGATGCGCACGAAGCCCGCGCCGGCGCCCTCGTACTCGGGGAAGTTGTCCTGGAAGGCGTCGGTCTCGTCGTAGGTCCAAGAGATTCGGGGTTCTTGAATCACGAAGACCTGCGGGTTGTCGAAGTATGGGCCGGGGCTGTGAAACTCACCGCTAGCTTCGCTGTCGCACCAATAGGAGCACATGTCCACGCATCCGAGTTGAACGACGATTCCCTCGATCGTCGAAAGGGGCCCACTGGCCGAGTTCTCCAGATACAGGGTGATGTCAACCTGCCATGTGTCCCAAGTCTTGAAATCTCCGTAATAGACGTAGTTGTCGTTGTCGAATCCTCTTCTGCAATCCTCGCCCTCAACCCATGCCGCGACCTCCCAGTTGAAGAAGATCAGGGGATCCAAAGGCATGTCTCGATAGACATCGAATTGCAGTACGACCTGGTCCCCTTCGTCTAGTTCGAGAGGCAGACCATACTGATCCACGACCAGACCAGGGCTTTCAATGGCGTTATCCACGTAGGGTGGACCATCGAAGACAATAGGAAGGTTTCCATACTCGTGGCTCGAGGTTCCAGGGTCGAAGAATGCCCATGAGTGGGAGTTGTTGTGAAAGCAAGGATCTAGCTGGTACAAGTCGTTCCCTTGATACAAATGCGCAAAGATTCCCGCGGTTGCCGGCGACTCGAGACTTAGCTCGAAGGGCAGCTGGCCGTCTTCAAAATCGCATCGGAATGTCTCGTCTCCGTCGCACCAGACAATGATGTTGTCGAGCCACACCGCGCCCACATCGCTGACATAGAGACCGTCCTCGTCGGACCAGGCTCCGTCTGATGAAAAGCTGAAGATGAGATCTTCCAACATATCTCCATCACCATCGAACTGCAGCGAATGGTGAAGGAAGCCTGTTGGGCCTTCCGTATTGTCGAGAAACATTTCTTCAATCACACCATTCACTTCCAGGAACACCTGGAAGTAGTCCCACTCTTCTCCCTCGAAATCTGAGGCATAGTCGAAGACAAGCTCCACGACTTCGCTTTCGGGAAGGTCGACCCTCACCCACTGGTCCCAGCCGTTTCCGTAGCCGGGATTATGACTCCAGCCACAGACCTCCTCACGGCCGCACCAAAGCGCAAAGTCGTTTGTGGGATCATTAGGGAAATCGAAGGGCAGGGCCTGACTCATGTCGGTGTTCGTGCCGGTGCAGATTTCCGTACCAGCCACGTGCCACCAGTATCCACCTTGTGACCAGCGATCCACGCCGAACCAGCCGGCCTCCTGCGGCTCGCCGTAGGGTCCGTCGAAGCTGTAGCCCCGCTCGGTGGTGCCCGGCATGCCGTAGGCACCGGGACCTTCTGAGGCGAAGAGGAAGAGCGTGTCCGCGCGGTCGGCACTGCCGGAAATCGGCACCGGCGGCGGCGAGATCTGAAGTAGCGGCGGTTCGGCGGGTGTTCTGGCCCAGGCGGGACCGATCAGGGCGAGGGCGAGCAGGCAGGCGATCACGATCCGAACGTTCATCCCAAATCCTCCCGTCGGATCGGCCGGGCGGATCGGCGGGGTTCCCGACCGTGGTCATGCGGATAGCAATTCAATTATAACGGATTTGACCGTGCTTAAACAAGCTTCGGTCATTTATAGGAATCCCCGAAATCTGCGGATTCAAGAGCCAAGTCCACCCGGGTGGACAAATGCAAACATCGAAAGCCTGTACACGTGTACAAAACGAAACCCCGCCTCTCGGGAGGCGGGGTTCGTAACAACTCTGTCGTTTGATCAGTCGGCGTGCTCGCTGAGGCGGCGACCCACCTGGCTGTTGCGGATCTTGTTCAGCGCTTTCACCTTCACCTGGCGAACGCGCTCACGGCTGATCCCCAGCTCCTTGCCGATCTCCTCGAGGGTCTGCGGTTCGCGGTCGCCCAGACCGTAGTAGTTCCGCAGGATCATGGCCTCGCGGGGATTCAGGGAATCCAGGGCCTCCGACAGCAGCATGTGGAATTCGCTCTTGTTGAGATTGTCCGAGGGGCTCGGCTCGTTCTCATCCTCGAGCGTGTTCATGAGGATGTGATCTTCCTCGGTACCGATGGGCTCGTCGAGGCTGCGATAGGTGTTCGTGGCGAACTCGATCTCGTTGATCACCTCTTCGCTGATGCCCATGGCCTTGGCCAGCTCACCCGTGGAGGGCGCGCGGCCCAGCTCGTCCCAGAGGCGACGGTTGGCTTTGCGAAGCTGATAGAGGATGTTCGCCTTGTTCATGGGCAGGCGGACGATGTTCCCCTGCTCCACGATGGCCTGCATGATGGACTGACGGATCCACCAGACGGCGTAGGAGATGAACTTGAAGCCCTTCTTCTCGTTGAAGCGATAGGCGGCCTTGATCAGACCGAGGTTGCCCTCGTTGATCAGGTCGAGCAGACCGAGACCCTGCCCCACGTACTGCTTTGCGATGGAGACGACGAACTTGAGGTTCGACTGAATGAGAAGCTCGAGAGCCTTTTCGTCCCCTGCGCGGATCTTGACGGTCGTTGTAGCTTCCTGCTCACGGGTCAGGCTGTTGAAGCCGCCGATGGACTGCAGGTAGGCGTTCAGGGTTTCGCTCTCGGACTGGTTGAAGATTGCGCCGGCCATGGCAATCTCCTTTTTCGGTATTCCGGCATGCCGGAGTGGATTTTCGGTTTAGTGGGGTTGTCTGTTCGGGTCTTCACAACTGACGATGCGAAGTATGACGCAAACAGGGGGCCAAGTCAAGCCGAAACGGAAAAAGGCTAGCCTAACAAACAGGACTTCGTGTTCCCACAACCCCCTAAGTAAACAGGACTTGTGAAGCCGGGATGGCGTTTGCGATAGCTCAATTTTTAGGATTTAGACACAAATTATCCTAAAACCTTGCCGGAATTGGGCTTTTAAATCCTGTTTATTCCCAAACACATACCATTCGGTATAGGGGAATCTTACTCCAGGCCCCCTCCGGCGAAGACCCAGATCCAGTCCTCGGCCAGAAGGATTTCCTCGGCCAGGGCCGCCAATTCCTGGGATTTGGCGTTCCTCTGGTGGTCGATATTGCCTCCCGGGGCAGCAAAAGGGTCCTCTCCGAGGTGCTCGGCCAGTCCCATGCTGTAGGCCTGATAGATCCGCGACAGGTTCCGCATGAGCAGCCTTCCCCATGTACCGTTGACCGCACGGAATATCTCACGGCGGCTGGGCGGATCGTCCACCATGCGGCGCAGCTCGCCCTTCATGCCCTCCATGGCGACCTCCCGGTTCGCCGCGGCCGTGGACATGGACAGGCTCAGCAGGCTGAAGCCCGGCTCGCCCGGCGCCAGGCCGGGCCGCGATCCGAGCCCCGCTCCCACCGAATAGGCCAGGCCCTGCTTCTCGCGCAGCTCCAGACCCATGCGGGCCGACAGGATGCTGACCAGGGCCGGCAGGGAAGGATCCAGGGACGCGCTCTCCGGCAGCAGCTTCGTGGCCCGCAAGGCGACCTGATGCTTGTCCATGGGAAGGACGACCTCATCGGGCCCTTCCGCCAGGGCCGTCACCGGCAGGGTCTCGCCGCTGGCCTCGAAGCCTCCAAACTCCCGGCGCAGGATCGCCAGGGCATCCTCGGAGGGCAGGCCGGTGGCCACCGACAGGATCATCCGCGAGGGGTCATAGTAGCGCCCCCTGAAAGCGAGCAGATCCTCGGGCGTGATCATGCCCAGGCTGCGCGGGCTTCCCGCGAGCGCGCGCCCGCGGGGGCCGCCCTGGAAGATCGTCTCGTAGCCCGCCTGACGCGCCGCCGTGGACGGTCGCTGTCCGCCCATGGAAAGCGCGCCGATCATCTTGCCGCGTTCCCGCTCGAAGACATGGGGAGGAAAATTCGCCTCGCCGATGAGCTCGGCCATGAGGGCCATGGCATCGCCGGCCGATTCGTCGAGGGTCTCCAGGCGAATGAAGCTGAAGTCCTCGCGGCTGTAGTAGTCATCGAAGGGAATCCAGGGATTGTCGCTCACCTTGAGCTGGGCACCCATGCTCGAAAGCAGGGCGTCGATCTCTTCCTCGCTGTGGGACTGCGTGCCGCCGGTCAGCAGACGCTGCATGAGGTCCACCATGCCGGCCTTGCCTTCGGGCTCCATGAGCGAGCGCCCCTGCACCAGCAGGTGCGCCGCGAAGACCTCGCTGCCCGGATCGCTCTTCACCAGCAGGGTCATGCCGTTGGGCAGGATCTCCCGCCGGGTCTCCAGGCCCTTGGCTCGAGCCGGACCGCCATCGCCCAGCAGGCTCCAGGCGCGCTCCCACTTGCTGGCGGGACGACCACCCGCGAGGCGCAGGGTCACGTCGCTGGCCTCGAAGGACGCCAGTTCCTGACGCGTCGGCGGCGCGGGGGCATCCTCCTGGCTCATGACGATGATCTTGGGCGCCGAGGCCAGGATGCTGTTCTCCAAAGCCGAGCGCACGTCGCGGGGCGAGAGCCCCTGCAGTTCGTCCAGATAGCCGGACAGGAAAGGAAAGCCGCCCAGGTGCAGCTCGGCGGACTTCATCATGGCGAAGTAGTGATAGGTGTCGGCGAGGAAGCTGTCCTCCACGCGCAGGCCGTGGGCGGCTTCCTCGATGAGGTCGGCCTCGGGAGCCCACTCGGCGAGGCTGGGCCAGAGGGCGGCCAGGTCGTCTAGCAATTCGGGCACGGCCTTCTCGCTCACCTCGATGTCCATGCTCATCAGCGAGAATCCCTCGAAGAGCTCCACACCGAAACTGGCGTCCAGGCCCGCCAGGGGCGAGCGATGAGGGTCGGACAGCAGGCTCGTCAGGACCAGCTGCGCCGGATAGGCTCCGGTCTCGATGCCGGGCGCGGGCCAGGTGAAGCTGAGGCGGGTGGTTCCCTCGTCCACGTGGATCCAATCGAAGCTGGGCTCCGCGTTCCACTCGAGCTTCACCGCTTCGGGAGGCTCGGGCTTGTCGCCACCATGGCGGCCGAAGATATCGCCCACGAGCTCGCGGGCGAATTCGGGCTCGAAATCGCCCACCAGGAAGACGCGGCTGTTGGCCGGCACGTACTGGCGCTTGTAGTAGTCGTAGACCGAGTCGCGGTTCTGGGCGTCGATGGTCTCGAAGGTGCCCAGAATGGGATGCTCGTAGGGCGTGCCGCCCAGCAGCACCGAGCGGCGCAGGTTCTCGCCCTCGTAGCTGCCGCTGTCGAGGTCCTTCCGCATCTCCTCGAGGACCACGAGTTTCTCCTTGTCGAACTCTTCGGGGGGAAGGATGGAGCCGTAGAGCATGTCGGCCTGGATCGAAAGACCTTCCCGCAGGTATTTGCTGGGAATCAGCAGGATGTAGCAGGTGTACTCCCGGCGGGTGAAGGCGTTGATGTATCCGCCGATCTCCTTGACGCCTTCGTTGATATCCTCGCGGCTCCTGTGGCGCGTGCCGTTGAAGACCATGTGCTCCAGGTAGTGGCTGGCGCCGTAGCTGGCGGCATCCTCCCAGCGCGCGCCGGCGCCGATGGTCACGATGGAGGCCACCATGGGGCCGCCATGGGCCTCTTTCATGAGGATCTCCAGGCCGTTGTCCAGTTCGTACCGCTCCAGGTCGCCGGCCAGGGCGGGAAGAGCGAGGAAGGTCGCGGCGAGAAGGATCAGGAATCGGCGGGGGAACATGAATGCCTCCAGGAAAGAGTTTGCCGGATGGGACACGGCTCCTTAGAATCGAAACAAGCTGCCATAGTCGACACGAGAGATCAAGACCCTCGAAAGGTCCGTCATGATGAGACGACTCGCAATTTCAATGATGCTGCTCTCCGCCCTCGCAGTGGCCGACGCCGTCCACCTGGACGACGGTAGCCGCCTGGAGGGCGAAGTCATCGGGCTCGACGCCGAGTTCCTGAGCCTGTCCACCAGTTTCGCGGGCACCCTGACCATCGAGCGCGGCCGCATCGCGGCCATCATCTTCGACGATGAATTCGCCATGGTTCCCGCCGGCGCCATGCCCGCGGCGGTGACCCTCGAAGAGCCCGTCGAGAAAGCTCCCGAGGGAACGGGCACCCTGGAAGTGAGCATCAAGGGCGACAAGGTGAAATCCTCGGTCCGCTATCGCCACGAGAACGAGGCCGAGGTCATGGAAGCGCTCAACACCCTCCATCTTCGCATCTACGTGGACGGCATCCAGGTCGCCCATGCCAGCGACGGAGAAATGGACAAGCAGTTCCGCCAGGGCAAATGGATCGTGCTGCGCAACAGCCATCGTTTCGAGCCGATTCTAGTGGAGGTGCCCGCGGGTCGGCATCGCATCCAGATCGTCGTGGGCAACGACGTGACCGACTTCGAGAACCATGGCGACCAGGACACCCTGTCCTCCGAGGTCATCGTGGAGGAGGTCGACATCATTCCCGGCCAGAAGACCCGCGTGTCCCTCAAGGGCAAGAGCGGAAGGCTGGGCAGCTATGGACACTATGAAATGGAGTTGCTCAGCAGCCGCTAGCGGCCGTTGCCATCCGAATCTTCCGAAGGCGGAGCTTCCTGGGCGGGATCTTCGCCTTCTTCCGTAGCGGGAATCTCGCCTCCGGCCGCGGCGTCGCGGGCCAGATCGCTGAGAGCCTCGGGATCCTCGACCTCCTCTTCGATCACCGGATCGGGGAAATCCCGCCGAATGGCGATGCCCACCCGCGCCGAAGGGAAGGGCGCGTCGAGATCCGACATCATGGCCCCGGCACTGAGCTCGAGGCTCCAGAACTCCGACCAACGCAGGCGGAATCCGCCGCCCAGTTCTGTCCAGAGGGATTCGCCGCCGCGGAAGGCCGCGCGGGCGGACAGTTGCGGAGTCCAGCTGTCCCAGGCCGCGAAACTCCATCGCAGTTCGCCCTCGGACCAGGCCAGCCAGGGGTCGCCCTCTTCATCGCCGAGAAGGCCGCGCAGTTCGGAGCTGCGGCTCACACCGACATCGAAGCGATGGGATCCCGCGTTCAATCCCGAAGCGAGGGACCAGCGGAGGAATCCGCGCTTGACCTGCAGGGGCATGAGCCGGTCATCGGAAAAGGGCAGCCATCCCTCGCAGCCCAATCTCAGGAAGGACAGCCATGGCGGCGACCAGGCGAAGCCGCCGACGAGGTTTCCGCGAAGGCCGAGGCCGGCCTCTTCCGCGCTGCTGTAGATCCAGGGAAGACCCATGGACCAGGCCGTGTTCTCGCCGAGGGCACGTTGGATCCGAAGGGTGTTGCGCAGGCCCGTCCAATCCTCGCCGCGATAGACGTCGCTGGAAAGATCGAGACGGGTGATGGCGGTTTGACGCAGCGAGAGATTGTCGAGAGGACTCTCGAGAATGAGTTCGCCGGGACTTGCCGTCCCGGCGAACAAAACGGATAGCAGGATCGCCAAAAGGCGTTCAGGCTTCATCGGGTACGTTTTCCAAAAGCTGCACGTCGCCCTGCTGCAGGAACTGGACGCGAATGGCGGCTCGCCCGCCGGGCAGGGTGATTTTCTCGGTCACCTTGCCGTAGTCGTTCCAGGACCTGTGGTAGATCACGTGCCCCACTTCGAAGATGGAACGGGCGTCGTACTCGACGACATCGTCCTCGGTGAAGGACTCCATGCCGAACTTGCCGTTGTCGGCGGCCTTTTCCGGCTCCTCCTCCAACTCCATGTAAGGAAGGATGCCGTGGCAGTTGGGGCAGCGCAGCCAGGTGACCTCGCTCTCCCCGCCTTCCTCGACGACCTCCATATCGTAGTAATCCTTGCAGACTGAGCAGTACTGGATCATGGAGGTTGCCCGTTCGTTCCTCTTCGCTCTACTTCTCTGGGAGCTCGTTCTTGCAGCAGACATCGGCCTCATCGAAAACCAAGTATCGCATGCCGCATACCGGGCAGCGATACTTGCCGTCAATTCGACCCTCGCGTTCTGCGATCGCGTGGAGCCGATGGTATTTTACATATTTCGTGCTTGAGTCCACGTCCCGAACCAAAATCCCCGAGCCTGTCCCTGCGGGATCAGATTCAGCCATTTCTCTCACCCTTTCAAAACGGTTTCTCTCACCATTTTTCTCCGGGACTCCTCGAAAGCCAACGCCAGATGTTGTAGGTCCGGACAAATCAGCCTCCGAAAAGCCCCAGATACGGTGCCACGTTATCGCATGGCAATACCAATGTCAATGGTCTAGTGAAAGGGAAGTGCATTTCAGCGCGTCAGGACGCGCTCTGCGCGATTGCGCTCAGGGAAGGTGCAGTGTTTCGAGTGTCCAGTCTGTCACGCTCGTTTGCGACTCGCCTTCGAAGATCTGTCCGGAGAACTCCGAATACTTTTTCGTGATGCGCTCTTCGCGGTATCGCACCCAAGCACCCAACGGAACCTTCGGAGATACCCATACTTCGCCGGTGACCTTCCAGTGAGTTCGAAGTCGAACGGCTTCGCCCTCCTGCACCGTTTCGCCTTCGTTTTCCAGCCTCAAACGACGACAGGCGATGGCGGAAGTGCCCTCAACGGCGACCAGTGTGTCACCCAATTCCTCCGCCTGGGCGAGACTCGTTTCCATTTCGTGCACGCGATCGAGCAAAGAAAGTTCGCTGGCGTCCACGCGTCGCCACTCGCCGTCCTGCAACTTGCTCACCCTTGCGATGCGCTCGCGATCGAAGGCGGCGCGATCGCCTCCGCTGCGATAGAGAATCTCGTATTGCGCGGCCTGCTCGCCCTGCTCCACTTCGAGTCGCCAGAGACCCTCTTCGACCTCTTCGCCCACCGTCACGGAGAAACGTTCTTCGCTGCGCTTGCCTTCTGCCAGCAGTTCGATTCGCCAGGACGCGAAAAGCCCGGGACGCAGGGCGCTATCCCCCAGTCCCGGGCTGATGTTGAGCAGCGTGGCGATCGTCGCGATGAGAATCGCCGCGGTGAGATTCAAATTCTTCAATGGGCGATCCTGGCCCAGTAATCGTCGAACTCGAAGTCGGGGCTGAACTCCGCATCGTGGCAGCGCGTGCACGAGTTGCGTGCCTCGCTCATGATGGCTCCGGTCCGGTCGTGGGTGGTCCCATAACCGTGACAGGCCTCGCACTGCACCGAAGAGAGCATCTGATTGTTACGCTGGTCCATGCCGTAGCCGCCGGGCATCTCCCATCCGGTCACGTGACAGCCGATGCACTCGGGGTTGTTCTCCTCGAACTCGTTCTCGAGGCTGACCATGGCGTGGGCATGGGGATTTTCCGCCCAGATCTCGTACTCACGGATGTGACAGCGTTTGCAGGTCTCCGTGCCCGTGAAAGCCTCGGTGCTCTCATTCTCGCTGTGCTTCCGGGCCAGCTCCTTGATGAGCTTTTCCCGCGTTTTGCGCTCCTTGGCCTCCTCTAGGAAGTTGTCGACCCTCTCCTGGATGTCGACATCGTCGGGATAGGCCTCGTCCAGCTCGTGGATCTTGAAGTCGGAGAAGTCCACCCCGCCATCGGCCAGGCGCGTGAGCGTGATCTCGCCCAGATCCTTGCCTCGATTGCCGGCCACCAGCACACGGGCGCCGTCGTCGGTGACGATGGGCGTCTTCAGGCTGCTGCTGCTGTTGCCGTAGAAGACCAGATCGATGCCCGTGAGCTCCTCGGCCCTGGCCACGGCGTTGTTGCGACGTCCGCCGTACATGAGCACGATCTGATCGCAGTTCTCGGCGCGTAGCTCGGCCAGGCCCTTGTCGATGGCCTCGTCGATGTCACCCCAGTGATAGCCCTCGGGCATGAAGCCGCCCCGCTGGGCCGCCTCGTCGGTGACCGCGAGAACGCCGACCTTCTCGTTACCCAGCTGGAAGGTCTTCCATCCGGGGAAGGGGCTGTTGCCCTCTTCATCCAGAAGGTTGGCGCAGAGCAGGGGAAGCCCCGACTTCTCGTAGGTCTTCAGGTCCTCCAGACCGATGCGCAGATCGGTGCCCTGCAGGGCCACCGCGTCCATGCCGATCTCGGTGAGGATGTCCATGAGGAAGTAGGACTGGCGGAGCCATTCCGTGTCGTTCTTCCCACTGATGTTGTCGCCGCCGCTCAGTACGAGCACGTGGTCGGTTTCGCTGCGAACCTTGTCCATGAGGAGCGCCCTCCGGGCGATCCCGCCTTTTTGCTTGGTTTTTCAACCACAGGGTTCGAGTTCACCCACCGCCCTCGTCTCGTATAGATAGGTCACCGAATCGGCGAGAAGTGGCTGGACCGTCATGATCAGTCCGGCGAGGAGAAGGAGGAGCGATAATGTCCCCCTTGCGATGCTGGTCTTTCGCATTTCCTGCTCCGTTGTGTTACGCGGAATAGCGGTCTTTGAAGGCCTTGCCCGCGGAAAAGGCGGGAACCCGGGACGCGGCGATCTGGATGGTCTCGCCCGTGCGGGGATTCCGGCCGGTCCGGGCTTTACGATCTCGGATTTCGAAAGTTCCGAAGCCGGTAATCTGCACCTTGTCTCCGGACTCGAGGGCGTTGGCGATGATCCCGGAACGGGGCTCCGTTCCGAATAGTGCCTCGACGATTCCCCGCGAGTCCTTCTGGCTCAGTTCACATTCTTCAGCCAGCTTGGCGATGAGATCGGCTTTGGTCATGTTTCCTCCTGAATACGCGTCATGGATCGGAAGGACCGGCGTCAATAGAGGCCGCTTTGGCCGCTGACACCCCGGTTTCCGAATTCCTGTTTGACCTCTGGGTGCTCCCTCAAGAAGATGAGAAAGTAATACTGCGGTTCACCTTGGAAAATCAAGCTCGTGAATTGGGCCTCCCAGCAGTGAAGGTCCCGGCTCACCGAGAGGCGTTGGGTCCCGAATCCGCCTTCCTCCAGTTGGAGGTCGCCGCTCCAGGACAGGCTCCAATTATCGCTGAGTTGGAAGCTGCTGTTCAATCGCAAATTGGGGCTCAGCTGACCGGATCCCGACCGGCTCATGCTGAAGCTGGTATTGATGCTGAGATCTCCGGGTTCTCCACCGCCGCCCATTCCCGACCCGAAACTGCTGGTTCCTCCACCGAAGCCTCCGGGAATTCCCAGAGGCACCGCCCCCGCACCGGCGTCGCGCTCGGGACGGTGCAGTTCGACCTCTTCGGTCTCCTCCTCCGCCAGATCCTCTCTCGCAAGAAAAGATCCAATGCGCAGGGTGAGGGTCTTGGAGAAGCTGCCGCTGAGATTCGAACTCTGCAGGTCCCAGGTGTTGGGATCCCAGGCGTGACTCATCTGGATGCTCACGCCCGCGCCCGGTTTCAGGCGAAGGTTGCTGCTCAGGCGACCCCAGGGATCCTGATCCGGCCACAGCGTGGGATTCAGCGAGGTCTTGAGCGACCAGGACAGGACGCCGTTGTACTTCTTCTCGTTCTCCCCCACTCCGGTCTTGAAGTCGAGGCTCTGATCCAGACCCATGTTCATGCTCCGCGATACGCTGCGGACCCCCTCGGAGAAGTTCTCCGAGTAGCTGAAGGAGGTACTCGGCGAGAAGGTGTGCCGAATCGCGGTGATGGGCCCCAGCGAGGGCATGTTCTCGCCGGGATAGAACAGTCCGAACCACTTGATGGAGGCCGTGAGCCCGGCGGTGTTGCTGCGAGTGCTCTTCCACCCTTCGGTGTACTCGCTCTCCACCGCGAGTAGCGGGTCGGTCTCGCCGATGGGACTGCTGGGACTGCCGCCATCCGGTCCCTCGCCCTCGCCGTAGGGCACGTAGACGGTTTCGGTCACGGGATCGCTGCTCCGCCTGAAGGTGATGGAGGTGCCGGCGCTGGGCCTCAGGGTCAGGCCGAAGACGTTGAAGGTCTTCGACAGGGTCGTGCCGAAGGGCAGCGACTCGGTTACCACGTTCCGGGTTTCGTAGGTCTTCGAGGTACGCGAATACTTGAAGCTCGGCAGGGTGAGCTTGAGCCCCAGTCCCAGCGGAACGCTGAGTCCCGGCCAGGACAGCGACACCGGCGTGCTCACATCGCGCAGCAGATTGTCCGTGTCGGGGTCGTCATCCTCCTTGCCCAGGTACTGGGTCATGTTGAAACCCGTGCTGAAGGGCATGAAGCCGAAGAGTTTGGTGGACAGGTTCAGGCTCGAATTCAGTCGCTGGTTGATGGTCTGATCCACCGTGTAGTTGTCGATCTCGCGCAAGGTGGAACTGCTGGCGTAGTCGCCCTTTGCGGTGAGGCGGGTGTCGCCCACGGTCATGGAGTGGCTGCCGAAGAGACCCCAGGATTCCCCCGTCGTCTCGCCCAGCTGCTTCTTGCGGTCGTAGCGCCAGTCGCCGCTGAAACTGCCGCCGCGCCAGTAGCGGCGTTTGTATCGGAAGGTGGCCGAGCCGAGCACCGAACTGTCTTCCACGTAGTCGCCCCGCAGGAGCAGGTCGGTGTAGTCATTGAGCGCGAAGTAGTAGCCCATGTTCCGGATGAATCGCTGGCGCTCGGCGTTGATGCCGAACTCGAAGTTGGGAATCAGCACGCCCGAGCGGCGTCCCTTCTTCAGGTCGAGGAAGAAGGTCGGCACCGTGAAGATGGGCACCTTGCCGATCTTCAGGGTCACCGGCGCGGCGTAGACCTTCTCGCTCTCGGCCTTGACCTGATTCATGTGGAATCCGCTGTGCTGATCGGTGGGCAGGTCGCAGGTGGTGTAGAGGGCGTCGGAGACGTTGATCTCCTCGTCCCCCACCTTCTTCATGCGCGGGCCCGAGAAGAACCCCGTGCCCAGGGTCGTTACGCCGTCGAAGACCATGCCCTCGCCGGCGGCCAGATCGTATTCCATGCGCACGCCGTAAAGCTCCTGCTCGCCGTCCTGGAAGACCGGCTTGCCCAGGGCGGTGAGGAACTCGTCCCCCGTGTGCAGGTGGATGGAGTCGGCGCGCAGGGTGAAGTCGTCCTCGATCTCCGCGGGTCCGCGCACGAGGAAGACCTCTTCGTCCACCACGCGGAATCGGATGTCGTCGGCCCGGTACATGTATGACCCGGCGCGATCGATGAAGGGAGCGGGAGGAACGCTGTCGATGGCGAGATAGCTCTCCTCCCAGTTCTCCAGGCTCCAGGACTGCCCCTCGGAGGCTCCGATTACGTGCACCTCCTCGAGCTCCTCGTCCTCGAAGCTGAAGTTCATGGAATCGCCGCGGGTCTCGTGGAGCTGCGCCGCCTCTCCGAATTCGAGATCGGGGGTGTAGACGCTGCTGGCCGGTCCGGTGACGCGAACCTCTTTGAGGTTGTCCTCCACGAAGAATATATCGAAGCGCTCGCCTTCGATGCGCGTGGCCCGATTGTCGAAGAAGGCGCTGTCGGGATTCTGCTCCTCGTAGACGGCCTGCCCCACAACCTCCATGTAGGTGGGACTGCGACCTTCGAAGAAGAGGTGCAGGCTGTCGCCGCTGAGGGTGTTGTCGCTCCACTCGAGGCGAGGATTCAGGAAGAGATCCATGCGGTCCAGGGCCTGGAAGAAGAGGGCCGAATCGCCGAAGGCGTCGATGTCCTCGCCGGCATAGTGCACATCGCCCACCGCAACCATGAGGCTGTCGGCGCGGAAGTGACGCATCTCCCGGGCCGTGGTGCGGGAGGAGTCGCCCTCGTCCTCCATGAAGAGAACGGGATCGCGGTCCATGAGGGTGATCTCGCCCTCGAGATCGAAGCTGCCGTGACCGCCCACGATTCGCGTTCCGGAATCGGGATCGATCACCACCACGTTGCCGTAGGCTTCGGCGAATCGGCGGGTCTGGTCGTAGCGAACGCTATCGGCCAGGATGGTCTTGCCCTCGTAGTCTATGGACACCGATTCCGTGAGCAGACTGCGGCGACGTTTGCGATCCCAGGCCGCCCGTCCGCAGTGGATGACCGCGCCCTCGTCGAGGATCTCCACGTTCCGCTCCATCACCGCCATGCGCGTGATGGGGCTGTAGGTGCCCACCTCGCCGGTGATGGTGCTCAGTCGGTCGATGATCTTCACATCGTCGACCAGGCGGATCTCGTCGCGCTCGGGGGGACCGTCGCTCTGGGTGCGCGTGCCCTTCCGGCCCCAGAACTCCAGGGAGTCGCTCTGGCCGTAGACGTCGAAGATCTCGGAGATACGGGGATCGCCCTCGCGCACCAGAGCGCTGGAGCTGCCCTCGATGATGTAGCGCTCCCGTACGAGTTCCTCGCCGGCAGGCGATTCCTCCTCGTCCTCGGGCACTTCGATGACCGGCGCCAGCTCCTCGGGAATCTCCGGTTCCTCCTCGGCGACTTCGGGAGGCTGGAGCTCTTCCTCGGTGGCGGCACTGTCGGGAGCCGAGGGGCGCGGGGCCTGCTCATCCCGAACGATCCTGCCGGGGATGCACCCGACCACGAGGGCCAGGAGGAGCAGCAGCGCCAGGCGTTTCATGCGCGGGGTTCCCGGGCCAGGAGGGCGGCACCCAGGCTGGCGCCGTCGTCGCCCAGGCGACGCAAGCGAATCTTCAGTTTCTGTTCCCTGGGATTCATGATCCGGCTACGGGCCTCGGCGAGCGCAGGTTCCAGGATGAACTTGCCCGCGCTCGAAACGCCGCCGGCCAGCACGAAGAGATCGGGATTCAGGCCGTTGACCAGATTCGCTACGGCGACGCCCAGAGCTCGTCCCGCCTCTTCGAAGAGTCTGGCGGCGAGAGTCTTGCCGGCCTTGGCGGCGGCGTGCAGGTGGTCGGGATCCGCCGGATTTTTTCCCAGGAACTTAGCGAGACTGGCAGCGCCCGCCTCCCCGCGGGCCAAGGCCGCCTCGGCGCTCAGTCGCAGAGCCCTGGCGCCGGCATAGGTCTCCAGACAGCCGGCCGAGCCGCATAGGCAGGGGCGGCCCGCATGGTCTATGCTCATGTGTCCCAGCTCGGCTCCGAGACCCTGGCTTCCTTTATAGAGGTGTCCGTCGAGGATCAGTCCCCCGCCCACTCCGGTGCCCAGGGCCAGACAGATCATGCTGCTCGCCCCCTTGCCGGCGCCGAGCTTCCACTCGCCGAAGGCCAGGGCGTTCACGTCGTTCTCCAGGAGCACGCGCCTGCCCAAGCGACGGCGGAGTCCATCCGCTAGCTTGACGTTTTCCCAGTGCGGAAGATTGGGCGAGGTCTTCACCACGTCCCGCGCGATGAGCCCCGCCGAGGCGACGCCCACGCCCAGCAGGTTTCCAGGGGTCAGCTTATTCTGGGAGAGGAACTCCTTGATGGCCTCGGCCAGGTTCGCGGGAATCTCCCGGCCCGCGCCGAAGTCCGCCGTCTTCCACCTGCGACGGGCAAGACGCTGTCCCGAGGAATGCAGGAGCACGCCCTTGACGTTGGTGCCGCCGATGTCGATGCCGAGAGTTAGGGACATGAGAGCTACCAGCTTCCGGCTACCAGCTGCCAGCCAGAAGGCAAGAATGGCAACCGATCATTGATTCCATCATCAGGCTGGTAGCTGGCAGCTGGCCGCTGGCAGCTACACCAGCACTTCCTCCGTTTCCGCATCGAAGAAATGCGCCTTGTCCATGTCGAGTACGAGTGGCAGGGTGCCGCCCACCTTGGCGGTCTGTCTCGGATCCACCCGGGCGGCCAATTCGGCCCCCGCGGCCTTCACGTAGAGGAAGATCTCGTTGCCCATGGGCTCGATGACGTCCACCTCGGTGTCGATGGAGTGGGCGTTGTTCAGGTCGGGCAGGAAGTCGGGCGCGTGGATGTCCTCGGGGCGAATGCCCAGCAGCACGTCCTTGCCCTCGTAGGACTTCATGGCCTGGGTGTCCTCCGCGTTGAGCGGCAGGGAGCCCGCCTCGCCCTGGAAGGCCAGGCTTCCGTTGGCGACGATCTTGCCCTTCAGGAAGTTCATGGCCGGCGAACCGATGAAGCCCGCCACGAAACGGTTGCGGGGATTGTTGTAGAGGCCCAGCGGCGAATCGACCTGGTGGATGATGCCGTCCTTCATCACGGTGATGCGGTCGCCCATGGTCATGGCCTCGACCTGATCGTGGGTCACGTAGATCATGGTGGACTGCAGGCGCTGGTGCAGGCGGCTGATCTCGGCGCGCATCTGCACGCGCAGCTTGGCGTCGAGGTTCGACAGGGGCTCGTCGAAGAGAAAGACCGAGGGCTTGCGCACGATAGCGCGGCCCACGGCCACGCGCTGACGCTGTCCGCCCGAGAGGGCCTTGGGCTTGCGGCCGAGCAGTTCCGTGATGCCGAGGATATCCGCCGCGTCTTCCACGCGCTCCTTGATCTCGTTCTTCGGGAATTTCCGCAGCTTGAGCGCGAAGCTCATGTTGTCGAAGACGGTCATGTGCGGATAGAGGGCGTAGTTCTGGAAGACCATGGCGATGTCGCGGTCCTTGGGCAGCACGTCGTTGACGAGCCGATCGCCGATATAGATCTCGCCCTTGGTGATCTCCTCGAGCCCGGCGACCATGCGCAGGGTGGTCGACTTTCCGCAGCCGGACGGCCCCACCAGCACCATGAACTCGCGGTCGGCGATCTCGAGATTGGCGTCCTCGACGGCGACCACGTCCTTGTCGAAGATCTTCCAGACGTTCTTCAGCGTAACCTTGGCCATTGTGTCCCCTAAGTCGTTTGAATCAGGACAGTTTTATATGGCCGGGCGCGTCCTGTCAAGGTGGGCTGAAGCAGTAAAAGGGCGCCGGATCCACTCCGGCGCCCATTCGGAAACACGTGGGAAAAGGCTACTTCAGGAGCAGCATTCGCCGGGTCTCGCTGTAGCCTGGCGCGTTCAGCTTGTAGAAGTATACCCCCGAGCTGACCGGGCGACCACGCTCGTCTTCGCCCCGCCAGATGGCCTCCTGACGTCCCGCTTCGAAGACTCCCTCCGCCAGTGTCGCCACGCAGCGCCCCGCCACGTCGAAGATCTCCAGGCGCACCTGGCCTGGCTGTGACAGATCAAAGCGAATGCTGGTCGACGGATTGAAGGGATTCGGGCTGTTCTGGTGCAGGGCGAAACGATCCGGCAGGGCGCCCGCCGGACCGTCGGTGATCTCGTCGGGCGTGGCCGGATCGCTCTCGTTGCCCGCGAAGTCCACCGCCGCGACCTTGTAGAAGTGCGCGGGCGTGCCGCTCGCATCTTCCCAACTCGTGCCCGTGGTCTGGTGCACCCGATTCTCTTCGCTCGGCATGAACTCGGGATCCGTGTCGCGATAGATGTTGAAGTAGTCAAAGTCCTCGTCCGGACACTCGTCCCAGTTCAGACTGTTGCCGCCCGTTCCGCCATAGGCGAGCAAAAAGCCGCTCGGCACCGAGGGAGCCAGGTTGTCGACGGAGTAGCCGCTGTCCGGTGGCGAATCCACGAAGACGAAGGGATCGGGTGTGGTCGCGCGCACCATGAACACCGACCAGCAAATGCCTTCCTCGGCCGTCGAATCGCAGAGCGTAGGCGCCACGTAGTCGTAGACCGAATCGCCGTGGGCCGGCACCCAGGTGAGGAAGTCCCAGCCGGCGGCCCGGCCGTCCTGGCGACGGTGTACTTCGTATCCGGTGACGTCCACTCCGTCATCCGGTGCGTCCCAGGGAGAGCGCTCCCAGGTCAGGCGGAGATTGCGCCCCTGGTCGTTGCCGACATCCTCGATGGCGACGAAAGTGCCCGAAGTACTGATGACGCGTTCCTCGCTGAAGGGGGATCCCTCGAAGCCACCGTCCACGCATTGCACGCTCCAGTAGTAGTTCTCTCCGAAAGCGAGTTCGAGAGGCCAGGATGTGTTCTGATCGGCCTCACCGCGCTCCGGAATCAAGCGGCGTCCCGAGGGAAGGGACATGGGCGACCTGATCTCCGAGCCGCCCGGGGTCGTACCGACGCGCAGATTGTAGCTCAGGCCCGGAACAGGAGTTTCAGCGTCACTGGCGGAAGCCCATCCAAGCAGAAACTTCCCATCGACGTACTCATGGGTTAGGCCGATGGGAGCGGTGGGCGGGGCGTTCGGGCTGGTGGTGTCGTTGCGGAGGACGTAGGCCTGTGAAATGCCGTTCGAGCCCGTGGCGAGGATGTCGAGGTCGCCGTCGCCGTCATAATCGCCCCAGGCCAACGCGCCTCGGTGAAGCGGCGGCAGCCCCGCTTCGATGTCCACGAAGACACCTGCCTGATTCCGGAGGATCTGGGTTGTATAGACGCTTCCCGTCCAACCGCAGGTCAGTACATCTAGGTCGCCATCGCTGTCGAAGTCACCCCAGGATGCGTCGCTGTAGTAGAGCCTTGGCAGCATGTTGTCGATGTACACCCAGCTACCGCCATCGTTGCGCCAGATTCTCGAATAGAACTCTTCGACGACAAGGATGTCCAGGTCGCCGTCGGCATCATAGTCGCCCCAATCGGCCGAACTGAAATTGAAGCTATAGAATGTGACCAGCTCATAGGAGAACTCAGCGTCCTCGTTCAGGCAGATGTAGATGTAGCCAGAACCCACCAGAAGTAGATCCAGGTCACCGTCCTGATCGTGATCACCCCATTCGGCGCTGGGATAATCGAATCCATAGAACGATCGAACCGATGTAAAGAGACCCTCGTCATTGCGGTAGAGATGGCAGAAGCTCTGGCCCACATGGAGTAGGTCGAGGTCGCCGTCAGCATCGTAGTCCCCCCAGGCGGGGCAGGGATCCACAACCGCCGGCAGGGTAGTACCGGTATCGACCTCCACGAAGGATCCAGCATCGTTCCTGTAGAGCTTAGCGCTGGTGGAGGGGCCGCTTTTGAAGAGGTCCAGATCGCCATCCTGGTCGTAATCGACCCATTCGAGTGCCGATCGGTGGTCCGGTGAGATTCCCGCGGCCAAGGGGACGAAAGTTCCCGCGTCGTTGCGGTAGATGTCCGAGAAGGTCCCGCTTCCCGTATTGCCGGTGATGGCGAGGTCCAGATCGCCGTCCCCGTCGTAGTCGCCCCATTCCGCGTCGGAATCGTAGACGCCCTGCAGGCCCGCGCCGATGTCGGTGAAGGGCTCAAGGTAGCTGCTGCTGCAGACGACATCGCCGCAGAGTGCGCCGGTCTGGATAGCAATCACGTCATCGACGTGGTCGGCCGGCGTGAAGGTGACCGTGAACTCTTGGGACGCGCCGGGGGCCAGGTCATAGGCTGTGGGCATCACGTCGAACTCCGCGCCGCTCCAACTCAGCGTGCCGACCAGATCGTGTACCGGATCGTCGTTGGTCAAAGTGAAGGTGCCCTCCACGGGATCGCCAGCCACCCAGTAGTCGAAAGTGAGCGAGTCGGGGTCGAGGCTGCACTCGATGAAGGCGCAACCCACGTCGAAGGCGCCGATCAGCCCGCAGCCCGGCGCATCGGCGAGGGGCGAGTTTTCCTCTAGAGTAAGATCGCCGGATCCCGCGTCGCAGAAGACGGGATCCACGGAGAGGTTGCCGTCCACGCCCAACTGGCCGGCGATGGCGCCGGTCCAGTCGCCGCCGGCGTTGCCGAAGATGTCGCTGCAGCTGAAGGCGGCGCTGCTGCCGGCCTCCACGTGCACGGCCTGGTTGTAGAGGCCGAAGGCGATGATCGTGTTCGCGGCGGTAAGTGCCGAGCTCCCGACCACCTGGATTCCCCCCGCTGGAGCGCCGCCGCCCTCGCAGCCGTGGAAGGTGCTGGAGCTCAGATCAACGGTCGATCCGTTTTCGATGGAAAGACCGGGCACGCAATCCACGAAAGCGCAGTCGCGAATCTCCACCTGGGAGTTGTTGAGCACCACGCCGCCTGGAGTGCCGTCGCCGACGCCGTCCAGAAAGGTGAATCCTTCGATCACCGTACCGGGTCCCGAATTGTAGGTATCGATGATCGGTCCCCACCCGACGTCGCCGAGAATGGTGCAGCTCGGGCCGTCTTCGCTCTTGAGGACCACACCGCTGGGGACGTTCAGGTAGGTCTCTCCATAGCTGCCGCAGGCCACGAGCACCGTGTCGCCGCTGCTGGCGGCGGACAGTCCAGCGAAGATGGTCGGCTCATCGCCGGGCACGTGGATGGTGGCTGCGAATGAGAGCGTTGGCAGGACTACCAAGGCGAGAAGGGCCCGAACGGATCGCATGGATCACCTCTAAGCTGTTTTGCATGAATGACTTGAATGGGGCTTCAGATAAGACTTATCAATTTTACCATACCAACAACATATTCACAACAAAGTCACCATTAATTAGACTAAAGGGTCCGGTTCCAGGGTACGAAGAAGGCATGAACCCTAAAAGGCTGCCTGCCATAAACTTGTAATGTGTACAGGTGTACACTCAACTCTGTCGGAAAGCGAAGCGGTCTTTTCCCGAACGACTCTGAGTCTTCGAAGTGGAGTTCGGAAAAAGAGCCGCGAGCGCCCTACTTGGTCGCCTCCTTCTGGATGGCCGCCAGCTCGGCCAGACGTTTATCGACCAGGGCGTTGACGCTGCCGGGCGTCCAGGTTCCGTCCTTGCGGAGCTTGCCGGCAGGCAGACCGCTGAGGATCTCCATGCCCTCGTCGATGTGCGAGATGGCCCAGATGCGAAACTCGCCCTTCTTCGCCGCCTCGATCACGTCCTTGCTCAACATCAGCCGGCTCTCGTTGGCCGCGGGAATGATCACCCCCTGGTCGCCATCGAAACCCCGCGCGCGACAGATCTTGAAGAAGCCCTCGATCTTCTCGTTCACCGCGCCGATGGCCTGCACCTCGCCGAACTGGTTCACCGAACCGGTCATGGCTATGGACTGCTTCAGGGGAATGCGGCCGAGTGCCGAGAGCAGGGCGAAGGTCTCGGTGGTCGTGGCGCTGTCGCCGTCCACCGGCACGTAGTTCTGCTCGCAGGACAGGGAGGCATTGAGACTCAGGGGCCTGTTCTGCGCGAATCGCTGGCGCAGGAATCCCTCGAGGATGAGGTGGCCCTTGTCGAAGGAGGATCCGCTCAGCTCCACTTCGCGTTCGAGGCTGAGCAGCTCGCCATCGCCGGGGGACACCGTCGCCGTCATGCGCATGGGCTGGCCGAAGTGATGGTCCCACTGCTCGAGCACGAAGAGACCGTTGACCTGGCCGATGGCCGTTCCGGTCGTCTGAAGCAGAAGCGTGCCGTCCTTGAAGGCCTCCTGCATGTGCTGCTCGGCCGCGCCGAAGCGCCGGTTGCGCTCGGCCAGGGCGTCGTCGATGTGCTCGACGCCCACGCTCTTGGCCTTGCGCTTGCGGGCCATGTAGTCGGCCTCGATGAGCACGTCCACCAGTTTCGAGAATCGCGTGGACAGGCGACTCTTGCGACCGGCCAGTCGAACGCCGAACTCGACCAGGGCCGCGACTCCCGCTGGGGTCACCGGTAGAAGGCCATCCTTCTTCTGCACCTTGCGGATGAAGGACACGTAGCGCCGCACGTTGCTCTTGGTGCGCGGCATGTCGGTTTCGAAGTCGGCCTTGATGCGGAAGACCCGCTGCAGATCGGGATCGCCCTGGAGCAGCAGGTTGTAGAGCTCGCTGTCGCCCACCAGGATGACCTTCACGTCCAGATCGAGGGGCTCGGGCTTGAGCCCGCCGAGGGCCTGCCGGTTCTGGGTGTCGTAGGCCTGGATCTCGAGCTTCTCGCTGCGCAGCACGCGCTTGAGCGCGGGCCAGACCGTGGGTTCGTCGAGCAGGTCTCGAGCCATAATCACCAGCGTGCCGCCCTGGGCCCGGGCGATGGATCCGCCCTTGATCTGCCGGTAGTCGAAGAAGGACACCCCGTTGGGGAAGGTCTTGCGCTCGATGTTACCGAAGAGCTGGGTGAAGCCCGGCTGGTTCTCGATGATCACCGGCGCGCCCTGCTGACGGGAGTTGTCCACCACGAGATTGACGAAGTAGCGGAAGAAGGGCTCCTGGATCTCGCCCTCCTCCTCGCGGGGCACCCAGGACTCCTCGAGCAGCGCCTCCTCCACCTGTTCCAGGTAGTGCTGCACGGCCTCGCCCTCGAACTTCTTGCGCAGGATCTCGATGCCGTCGCGAATGAGCGGCCTCACCACCGACTGCTCCAGCCGCCGGGCCTCCCGCTGCAATTCCTCGTCGAGACGGGTGTTCGCGCGAATGACGCTCTTGAGTTCCTCGCTCAGCGACTCGTAGGCGTTGACGAGAGCGGTTCGCTGATCCTCGGTGATGTCGCCGCGCTCGACCAGATGGGCAAGCTCGTTGATCTCGAGCTGTTCCTCGCCCATGCCCACCACGAGATCGGGATGGCTGTAGGCGCCCGACTGCATCTCCACGATCTGAAAACCGAGCTTGTTCGCCTTCTCAGAGAACTGTCGCCCTGCCTCTTCCTGCAACTGCCGGAAGCCGCGTTCGAGACGCGTGAGACGTTTCTGATAGCTCTCGCTCTTGTAGAGCGTCGGCACGTGACGGCGAAGGCTCGCCACCATTCGTCCCAGGCGGTTCTTGAAGTCGCGTCCCTGTCCCGCGGGGAAACGCAGCAGCACCGGACTGTCGAAATCGTCGAAATTGAAGACGTAGCAGAGATCTTCCAGCTCGACCTTCACCTGCTGGTCTTCGAGCACGCGACGAATGGTCGTGGTGCGACCCGTCCCCTCGGTGCCGGTCACGAAGATGTGGTAGCCGGGCTTGCGGATGTCCAGGCCCATGCGCAGGGCGTCCAGGGCGCGCTCCTGTCCGATGATCTCCAGGGATCGGCGATTGCCGCCATGCACGTCCAGGGGCAGGGTGGCGGGATCGCAGGTCCAGCGCAGTTTTTCGACAGGCAGACGCCGACGCTCAGATGATTTTTCCATGGTCTCCTCCGGGAATGGCAGAGGGCATTATTCCTCAAAGCTCGACGCGAATCACGGACAATCTTCTCGAACTAGGCCTGGTCTCTCCGCGGACGCAACCAGGCCGCCATGACCAGTCCGGCCAGGAGCCATCCGATCACGGTCTGCCCGCCCAGAAGCGCGGCCGTCCGATAGGTGTATCCCGCGATGCCGGCCTGCCCGAGATCAGCCGCCACGGCGCTGAAGATGCCGACCAGGACGAAGAATCCCACGCGACCCGGATAGCCGACGCCCATGGCTCCCCCGCCGAAGCGAAGCATGGCCGCGGCCAGCGTGCAGAGCAGCAGAACCGAGATCAGGCGGAAGATCATCATCCCGCCGGCGCCTTCGTGACCGATGCCCGAGTAGCGCAATCCGAAGACGGGTTCGCCAGGGGGGAATCCCCTTTCGTCTGGCTGTGGGTTCACCACGTAGATTCCAGGCTCGGCGATCCGAGTCTTCAGATAGGAGTGCATCTCGCCTTCCTCTTCCACCTGCATCATGGCGAGATTGCTGTAGAAGCCGAAGATGCCGTTGCTGATCATGAACCAGAGGAAGATCACCAGCGCTCCGAGCAGTCCCGCGACAAGAATTCGACCCAGCATGTCCACCTCCCTTTCCGGACTCGAGTATCCGGTATGGGCCCGAGGAATTCAGCGCCGAAATGATGGAGAAATCGCTTTCCCCATATCGAATAAATGCCGATATTGGAATATTCAGGCTTCGAAGACTCGCCGCCCCCGGAGGATGGCCCATGGCTGAATTTGACTATGGTGTTGAAAACGTTGGCGTTCCTGCGCCGATCGTAACGCTGACCCGAGCTGTGCTGGTCGGGATGGTGCTTCTAGCCCTGGTGAGCCAGCAGCCCTGGATCACCACCCTGCTCCTGGGAATCCTCGTCTTCGCCCTCGCTCTCGGATCCCGGGGCAATCTCATCTCCCTCATTGGCGAGCGTCTGTTCGCACGGAGCATCGAAACGTCGCCACGCGCCGCCGAGGGACTCATGCGATTCAACAACCTGCTCGCCGCCTCGCTGCTCGGTGGGGCTCAACTCGCCTTCCTGACGGGCGCGACTCTGACAGCCTGGGTCCTCTCGGCCATGGTGGCCGCCGCGTCTGGTCTGGCCCTGGCCGGATTCTGTCTTGGCTGCTTCCTCCATCGGAGACTGGGCATGGATCGAATCAGCTGGTTCGGAGCCTAGCTTCGGGATCAATCCTTCGCCCTGACCGTCGACTAGGATGGGCCAGCGACCATGGTCCGGAATTCCGGATCGTTGTTCACCACCAGGATTCTCGTGATCCTGCCCTCACGCCCCTCCACGTATTCCGCGCCCATGAACTCGCCAGCTTCGGCGAGCCACCGCAGAATGAGAAAGGCTCGACCTTCCTCGTCGACCTCTTCCACGAACTCCACGCCCGTCAGCCCTTCCGAGTAGCGCCAGCACTGGGACAGAAAGGCCTCGGCAGAATCGTATCGGTCCTGGGGACTCACGAAGGAGAGGTTCTCGTGCAGGCAATCGCGCACGGTGTCCCGATCCCCCGCCGCCCAGGCTTCGTAGTAGCGATGGCAGAGCTCCCGGATCACGATTCGCCCCCGGGAAGGTTGGCGCCGCCGTCGTCCATCTTCTTCGGACGTTGCCAATAGCTGAACTGGGGCGTGAACTCGCTTTCGAGGATGCCGCCCATGCCGAGAAGGTGCCAGAGGGAGCAGTAGATGTCGCCGGGACCGAAGATGCAGTCGTTCTTGCGGAGGATGCGATCTCCGTCGCGCTGGTAGACCACGGCGCCGGGCATGTTGCCCGCGCCATCCATGACCGTTTGCTCCTTGATGTAGTCGCCTCCGCCGTGGGAGGCCAGACGGTACTTCCAGCCGCGAGAGCCCGCGAAACGCCGCTGGGTCTCGGGATCATCCTTGGACACGAGCACCACCGACATGGCCGCCTCCAGATGCGCCAGGATGCCGTTGAAGCCGTCGGCCCAGAGGGTGCACCAGCGGCAGCCCTGTCCCATGTTGTGGATGAGCAGCAGCCTGTCGCGATCGCCGAAGAGGTCGAGCAGGGATTTCTCTCCCTCCAGCGTATCGAACCGATAGTTCGGCACCTCCTCGCCCTCGTTCGCCCTGCGAAGCTTGGCGAGCTCGGTCGTCAGTTCCATGATCTGCTTCTCGATGGCCATGATTTCCTGATTCAAGGGAATGCCTCCAGTTCTTCAGGGAGAGTTTTCTGCGGCGCCGAGGACATAGATCACCCAGGGCGGGATTTCGGTTTCGCTCACCCACCCCGTCCCTTCTTCGCCCGTGGCGAGGGGTTTGATCACTTCGATCACATCCAGTTGCGATTCATCGTAGAGCCCGCGATAGCTCGCGTCGTCGAACAGGACATCCTTCACCGGCCGTCCGTCTTCCACGTCGAGCATCTCGATAAGGACCGTATCGCCGCTCCTCGCCTCGCGATTCTCGGGGTAGTTCTTCGTGGAAAAGGAGGCCCACTCGTTCAGGTAGATTTCCGGGGAGGACACCACGCTGATGATTCGTCCCCGGGCATTGAGCAGCTCAGCCAGTGCTTGAAAGGTCCTGGCCTTGAGCTCGACGGTCGGGATGTTGTCGAAGGTGAAGGTCGACAGGATCAGGTCGAAACTCTCGCCGGCGAGATTGCCGAGATCACCCTCGCCCACTGCTTCGTAGCGACCATGAGGATCGAACTGACGGGCCTTCTCCAGCATGGGCTCGGAGATATCCACGCCCATGGCGTCGTAGCCGAGGCCCGCGAGAAATCGCGTGGACCGTCCCGTACCGCAGCCGAAATCCAAGGCGCGCTTCCCGCTGACGTGCCTGGCGGCCAGCGCGGGAAGGTCGCGAAAGGCGAGCAGGTAGGTTCCCGGAAACTCGAGGGTGGCGTAGGCGCTCGCCCGATCGTCGTCGTCATAGACGTTCTGGAATCCGTTTTCCCCCATCAGCCCTCCTCACCAGATTCGACACGCTTCATGGGAAAGTCCACGGCTCGATCCTCCCCCTTCACTTTTCCTTCGATTCGCGCCACGAGATCGACTTCCGACTCGAGGCGGTAGATGATTCTCTGGGGAAAGTCGTGCTCGAGATTCTCGAACACGAGTTTCGAAGTGGACATCTCCACGAGCTGGAAACATGTTTCGGACTGCCCGGAGGGGAGGGCGACATACTCGAGGGAGCCCTCGTCGGTTTCGCGAATGCGGAGGTACTCGAAGTCCACAGTTCGGCCATCCTTCACGAATCGGGCCAGGCCGAGCAAGGTTCCTCCGGCCGGCGAGCTCCACATCTCGACCGATCCAGAATCGCGACCCACATGGGCCCAGCTTCCCGAGAGCCAGGCGAGATCATCGATGGTCACGTTTTCCATGGCACAGGCTCCCAGGCTCAGGAACAGGAAAAGGGTGAAGGTCGGGAATCTCATCGCGTTCCTTCGTTCAGGGACAGTTCTTGTCGACGACCCAGATGGGATTGCCTTCCGGATCGTTGAAGCCGCCGTACCAGAAGTCGTCCTTCTCGCTGTGACTGGGCCCGAAGGTGATCACGCCCCCCGACTGCTTCAGGTGTTCGAAGAAGGCCTTCACGTCGTCGACCTCGAATTGGAGCAGCACCGTGTTCTTCGAGCGATCGGTGGGCTTCACACCCATCTCTTCCGCCGAGGCGATACCGATAGCGATGCCCGAAGGTGTCACGAGATTGCAGTAGTGGAACTCATCCTCGAATTGCGTGGTGACCTTGAACCCAAGGATGTCTCGATACCAGGCGACCATGGTCTCGTAGTCCTCGGCGAGAATCACGGTTTCACGGGGGCGGATTTCCATGTGCCTCCTTCATCGGGAATTGAACCTACACTTCAACATTCAGGGAAGTGCTAGTCAAGAGGGGCGGGCAACCTGGATGCCAGCAGCGGCCCAAGCCTGCGAGACAGGTTTTTGCCCAGCGAGCTAAGTCGATAACTGACGCCAGGTGGATGTGCGTCGGTGACTATTCGGATCAAGAGACCCGAGTCTTCCAGCTCGCGCAGGGCCA
>CAYPGS010000021.1:0-26689 GCA_964410395.1 uncultured bacterium | reverse complement strand
GCGTCGGTGACTATTCGGATCAAGAGACCCGAGTCTTCCAGCTCGCGCAGGGCCATGGCGAGGGCCCTCGGGCTGATCCCCTTCAGCCTCTTGCGGATCTCTCCGTAGCGCTCCGCGCCCTGGGCGATGGCGGCGAGCACGGGCAGGGACCACTTGAGGGAAGCTGGCTCATTCAGCCCCTTCCTCGCGATGAAGTCTTGCAGATCCGCACAGGCGCGAGGGAGTCGGCCGACCCTTCGATTCAGCAGGTATTCCGGTCGCAAGGGATGCCCATGTCCGGGATTCCTGCGCAGGAGCCCCAGATCGATTAGGCGATCCAGGTTGTCCCGCAAAGCCTGCCTGCCGATGCCGAGACTCTGTTGGAACTCCACGAACCTGCGCCCGCCACCATCGGCGAGGAGCGCGAGGAGCGGAATGCTCCAGCGTCGGTGACACAGGGCCACGAGTCCATCGAGTCGGGATTCCTTGGGCATGCCTTTGCTCTTGACCTTATTTTTATAGTAGCTATACTAAACATACTCCACTTCCGGCGTTTTGTGAAGCGCCGATTTCCCTCCACCGATTTCAGAGGTCCGACTATGAGCGTGAATTTCAAATACAAGGGAGACGTCACCCTCACCTTCGGCGTCAAGAACCTCGACGCCGCCATCCAGTGGTACGAAGAGACCCTGGGCTTCAAGCTTCTCTACAAGCTGGACGACATGGGCTGGTGCGAACTGCAGGGTCCCGGAGAGGGAGTCAGCGTGGGCCTCGGCACCCGCGAGGAGGTTCAGCAGGGCGGCGGATGCGTTCCGGTCTGGGGCGTTCTGGACATCGCCGCCGCTCGCGCCGAACTCGAGGGAAAGAAGGTTCGCTTCGACGGCGAGACACAGGAGATTCCCGAGATGGTCAAGCTCGCCACCTTCTTCGATCCCGACGGTAACGCCATGATGTTGGTGGAGAGTCTGGGACAGCCTTAGCTTTCCATCGGCTCGGGGCTCGAGGGTTCCAGCAGCATGTAGGCCTCTCCCGCCAGGTAGAATGATCCCGTCACCAGGACCGGTCCGTCGCCGGCGGCCTTCAGGGCCGCCGCGGCATCGGACCGGCACTCCCAGCCATCAGGACTCCCCGCCCGCTCGAAAAGCTCCTCCGATTCCAGCGATCTCGGATTGCGCGCACGGGTCAGGATCACCCGACGCGCCTTCGAGGTCAGCAGCTCGAACAGCGCGTCCACTTCCTTGTCGGCGGAGCAACCGAAGATGAGGGTTCCGCCTTCGGGCACGCGACGATCCCATTCGGCAAGCACCGCTTCGAGAGCCTGGGGATTGTGCCCCCCGTCGATGACCAGGAGCGGATCCTCCTTCAGCACATGGAAGCGACCGGGCAGGGTCGTGGCGAGTAGCGTGGATGCCGGATCATCCGGCAGCAGGTCGGGATCGATGTCCTCGAGCATGCGAAGCGCCAAGGCGGCGTTGCCTTGCTGGAAGGGAGGCAGACCTTCCAGGCGGAACGGCGCCACCGGGATCAGCTCGATGTTCTCCGACCGGGCGCGCTCGTTCATGAAGTCGCGCAGGCTGCCCGCTTCCTGTCCCGTGTAGAGCGGCACACCGGGGCGCGCGATGCCCATCTTGTCCGCCGCGATTTCCTCGAGGGTTCCCCCGAGGTACTTCGTGTGATCCAGGCCCACCCGCGTGATGCAAGTCACCGCGGGATCGGCCACCCGCGTGGAATCGTAGCGACCGCCGAGTCCCGTTTCCCAGGCCACGAAGTCGACGCCGGCCTCGGCGAAACGAAGCAGGGCGATGAGAGTCATGGCTTCGAAGAAGGTGGCGTGAAGTTCCTCCACGTCGGCGCGGACCCGAGACACGTAGGACGCGAGCTCATCGTGGGACAGGAACTCCCCGTTCACCCGAACGCGCTCTCCCACGTGCACGAGATGCGGACTCGCGAAAACGCCCACGCTGCGGCCCGAGGCGCGCAGCAGCGCCTCGAGAAAGAAGCAGACCGAACCCTTGCCGTTGGTTCCGGCCACGTGCAGGAAGCGAAGCTTCTTATGGGGATCGCCGAAGCGCCGCGCCAGTTCGCGGATGTTCGCGAGGCCCAGCTTCATGCCGAATCGGCTGAGACCGTAGAGCCACCTCTCCGACTCGGTCTCCGGCGGAATCAGAGGCGCTTCGGGAAAATCGAAGTGACGGCTTTGCTCGGGCATGAATGTCCTCCGGAATCAGGCTAGCACGCCGCGAAGCGCTGGTGCCAGAGTGGACCCCTCAAATGAAGGACTGCAAAATATCCGCGCCCAGGCTCAGGGCCATGGCGATCATTAGCATGCCCGAGAGCAGATCGGAGAGAGCGCGGTACTTGAGCATGATCTTCGAGGCGGCGGTCCCGAGGATGAGAAGGCCGGGCACCGTGCCCAGGGCGAAGGCGAGCACCAGGGCGCCGCCTTCCACGGGCCCTCCCGCCGGCAGGGCGCGCGCGAAGGCGGCATAGGACAGCCCGCAGGGCAGGAGCCCCAGCATGAGCCCCACGGGCAGCATGCCGATGGGCTTCCGGCTGGCGAGCAGACGCCTGAGCAGTCCGCGACCGCCCAGGGACGCGGTGGCCACGTTTTGCAGGAAGGCCGGTCCGCGTACCAATCCGATGCGCTCCAGTCCGAAGAGCAGAAGGAAGACGGCAGCCACGGCCCCGAGGGCCACCTGCAGATGCACGAGCACCTTGAGCTGGCCCAGGGCTCCACCCAGCGCGCCGAAGATCACGCCAACCAGTGTGTAGGTGGAGACGCGACCGAGGTGATAGAAAACCTGCGCCCGAAAGGGGCCCACGCGCGCGGGGACGGCCACGATCAGGGGACCGCACATGCCCACGCAGTGCCCCGTGCCCAGCAGTCCGAGCATGAGCATGGAGATGAGGTCGAGACGGGAAAGGGCGAGGTCCATGGGGCCAAACTATCATTCGATTCCTTGAAGGTCCACCGCCGCGGCGAGGTAAACGTCGCATTTGTCATTCTCCGCGCCCGGCACTATTCTGATCGCGGTTCCATCGCCGTGAAGGAGCGCCCGTGATCACCCATCCCTCCCTGCTGGCCACCGCGGCCTTCGATGCCATTGCCGTCATCCTGCTCGCCCTGGCCGTGTGGACCAAGGCGCGACTGCTGATCGGAACCTCGAACGATGAGCGCGAAGCTTCCTCCTCGCGACTCGCCCGCTGGGCCCTGGCCTCCTTCTCCCTCGCTTCGATCATCTACCTCGTGAGCCTGACCCTTGCGCTGCCCGACGCGGTGCCGGGAGCCATGTGCGGAACCGGCGTGGTACAGGCCTCGGAGGGACTGGTCCAGCGCGCCCTGGGTCTGCGCATCCTGACCCTCGCGCTGCTCGGCGCCTGGAGTCTGCATGACACCCTGCGCGGGCGACGCGGCGCTTCGGCACTCGCGCCCACCGCCACGCGCATTCTCTTGCTGGCCGCGCCCGTGCTGGTCCTCGCTGCACTGGACAGCGGTCGTAGCATCCTCGCCCTCGACGAGCACGCTCCGGTGGACTGCTGCGCCGCGGTCTTCGGTCAGGTGGCCGAGACCGTGGAGGCGGGCCGCGGTTCGGGAATGTCCGATGAGTTCCTGCTAGGGAGCACCGGCGCTCTGGCCGCCTGGATACTCATGCTCGCCGTCTGGCTGCTCGTCTCACCCGGCAAGGCTCCCCTTCGCCGCAGCGGTCTCCTGGGAATGTCCGCGCTGATCTTCGTACCCCTGGCCGCCATGGCCACGGTGAAGGTCTTCGCGGCCTACATCTACGGCGACGCCGATCACCTCTGCCCCTGGTGCCTCTTCCTTCCGGAGCATGGCCTGGTCGGCTATGGGATCTTCGCCGCGCTGCTTCTCATTCTGCTGGACGGTCCCGCGGCCTTCCTGGCCGCGCGAAGCGAGGTAGGGCTGCCGGAACTCCAAGGAGCCGGACTCGCGCGCATGCGTAAGGGCACCCTGCGCCTGATCCTGGCGCTGGCCCTCTTCATCGCCTTGACCGGAGGTCCCGCCCTCTTATGGCGGTTCGGTCACGGCACCTGGTTGTAGGATTGACTTAGGCGCTGTCCTCGCCGCCGCCGGCCGACGCGGCCCGGGCGCGGAAGAGCGAAGGCGTTTCACCCGCGGAGCCCTCGTGCCCCTGTGCGCTGGATCCCGACTCGAAGCCCGCATCGCCGCCGCCGAAGGCGTCGGACTGGGCGCGTCCTCCCGTGAAGAAGCGCAGGCTCTGGGCGATGAATCCGCGCAGATTCTTGCGGTCCACCACCGCGTCCACCATGCCGTGCTCCAGAAGGAACTCGCTGGTCTGGAAGCCGTCGGGCAGTTCGGCGTTGATGGTCTGCTGGATCACCCGCGGTCCCGCGAATCCGATGAGCGCCTTGGGTTCGGCCACGATGAGATCGCCGAGCATGGCGAAGCTGGCGGTGACTCCGCCCGTGGTCGGATGGGTGAGAATCGAGATGAAGGGCAGGCCCGACTCGCGCAGGCGTCCGAGCAGGGCGCTGGTCTTGGCCATCTGCATGAGCGAGAGGATCGACTCCTGCATGCGCGCACCGCCCGACTGCGACACGATGAGCAGCGACCGACGCTTGTCGATGGCGTCGCGAATGGCCCGCGCGATCTTCTCCCCCACCACCGAGCCCATGGAGCCGCCCATGAAGCGGAAGTCCATCACGGCCAGGCTCACCGGGTGACCGCCCACGGTGCCCAGACCGGTGACCACGGCATCCTCCAGCTGGGTCTTCTCGCGGGCCTGCACCGATTTCTCGGCGTACTTGTCCTTACCGGCCTGGAATTGGAGTGGGTCCTTGCTCACGAGACCTCGGTGGGTCTCCTCGAAGCTGCCCTCGTCGAGCAGGAAGCTCATGTAGCGGTGGGCGTCCACGCGGTGGTGGAACTGGCAGCTCGCGCAGACCCAGAGATTCTTGTCGAGCTCCTGGCGAAAGAGGATCTCACCGCAGGTGGGGCACTTGAGCCACAGCCCATCGGGGATCTCTTTGCGCGAGGACTTGCTGGTATCCTTGAGACCCTTGCGGGTGCGCTTAAGCCAGGACATTCTCCACCCTTCGCGTAAATCTAATTCATTGCGGGATCGGCCGATTATAGGTAGGGCCCGGCCCTCGGGCAACCCTATTCAGCCAGGATCCTCGCCCAGGAGGCCAGCATGCGCCCGAAGCGGCCGGCCGCGGCCAGGCCCGTTTCCAGCACCTCTTCATGGGTCAGTTCCTCGCCTGCCCCTTCATCTATCACGTTGGTAATGCATGAGATACCTGCCGCCGAGGCTCCCATGCGGGCATAGAGCACCGATTCGGGATAGGTGCTCATGCTGGCCGCCGAGCATCCCATCTTCCGGGCCATGCGCACCTCGGCGGGAGTCTCGAAGGCGGGGCCCAGTCCGGCGTGAAGGACCCCCTCATGCAGGACCACGCCGCCCTCCCCAGCGGCCCGGCGGAGCCCTGCCCACAGGGATTCGTCGTAGAGTCGCAGGGGCACCGGAGCCTTGCCGCTCTCGCCCCGCAGGGGATCGCGCCACTGGCTGCTGAGGATGTCGCCGATGAGCATGAAATCGCCGGCGGCGTAGGAGGCGTCGAGCCCTCCCGCGGCATTGGTCACGAGGATGGCCCGCAGGTCCAGCAGGGCCAGGGCCGCATGGGGTAGGAGAACGGCCGCGTCGGAGTGTCCCTCGTAGCGATGCAGGCGCCCGGACAGAAAGAGCAGGGGCGCGCCTTCCGTCTCGGCCAGGATCAGGCTCCCCTTATGTCCGGCCACGCCGGCCGAGAGCAGGCCCAGTTCCTCGAAGCCACGTTCCCAGATCACGGGAAAGTCGCCGGCCGCCTCGCCCAGTCCGCTGCCCAGAATCACCGCCGCGGTGCCGGGCGGCAGTTCGAGCTTCTCCCAGGCGGGCTGAATCCTCAGCAGTTCGCCCTGCAGATCGGGCGGCAGCCATGTCGGTGCAACTCTCACGGCGCCTCCTCCTGTTCGTCCTGGAGGAAGCACATCATCACCAGCGCATCCTCCCCCGAGTCGGGATAGTAACCCTCGCGTTTCATGACGCCGCGCAGGCCCTCGGATTCGTAGAGTTTCCTCGCCCGCTCGTTGCTGGCGCGGACCTCCAGGAGGAAGACGGAGTCCCCCGCGCGACGGGACTCTTCCTTGAGCCAGCGGAAGAAGGCGCGACCGAGACCCTGTCCCTGAAGGTCGGGCCTCACGGCGAAATTCAATAAATGTATTTCTCCGGACACGACCCAGCTGATCGCGTAGGCGGCCAGGTCCTCGCCGTCGAGCAGCACGAGATTCCAGCGATGATCCTCGGGCTTGGACTCCTGAAGGAATAAGTTTTCAGACCAGGGATCGGGAAAGCAGGCTGACTCGAGATCCATGACGTCCGGGATGTGATCGGCGGTGAAGGGCAGGCCGCGAAAGGTGCGCCCCTGGTGCTCGAAGCTGAACTCGAAGGCCCGGCTCACGACTTGCCGCCTCCCGGCGGAGTCACCGAAGGTTCGGCGAGGTAGCGTGGAAGCAAGGTGTCGAGATCAATACCACGCAGTTCATCTCCGCCGCGGCGGGCGAGCTCAGCCAGAGCCTCCAGCTGCTCGGGCGCGCCGGGCTCGCTCCGGAGTTGGAGACCGTCGAGCTCGTCGGAGGCGTCGCCGATGCAGAGCAAATCCGGCCAGCGCGAGAGCAGCGAGTCCCGCCAGCGCAGCGAACCATCGAGGTCCCGCGGCGCTTCCTCGCTGGGCTCCTGCTCCCCCGGCGGAAAGAAGGCTGTCCAGAACTCCCCGGCTCGGGACCGCCGAAACAAAGCCCTCGGCGAGGAATCTCCCGCGGCCAGGGCCGGTACGGCCAGGCTCGGCAGCGGCAGTAGCGGAATGTCCGTATCGAAGATCAGACCCTTGGCCGCCGACAGGCCCACGCGCAGCCCCGTGAAGCTGCCGGGCCCCAGGGTCACCGCCAGGCGCGTCAAATCGACCCAGCTCAGGCCGCTCTCGGTGGCCAGCTCCATCAGGGCTCTCTGGATGAACTCCAGATGTTCCCGGGGCCGGTCGCTGTGCCGGGTCAGTATGCGGCCGTCCGGGAGCTCCAGGGTCATCAGTCCCAGGCGGTAAGACACGTCGATGGACAGGATCAATGCGATTCCCTTCCGCAGTTGAACGGCGGGAACTTAGCACAGGCCGAGAATCCTTTCCAGCCGGCGGCCCATCGGCCCTCAGGTTCTCCTGATCGATGATCCGAACGGGACGGAAGGAAGGCAGAATTCGGAAATCGTGTACCGCGTTCTCACCGGGAGCCAGCTGGAAGGCGTAGACCTTCTCCTCGAGGAAATGGTTCGCGGGCAGGGGCGAGTCTTCCACTTCCAGCAGCCAGGGGCCGGGGGGCAGTTCCTCGAAACGGAATCGTCCCTCGGCGTCACTGAGGCGGTAGAAGATGCGGCCCTGTCCGCTGAGTCGCAGCAACACGCCCTCGTGTCCGCCCAGCTCCACGAGGTTCTCGTCCAGACTCGGCGGATCGGCACTCTCGCCGTCACCCCAGTTGGCTCGGCCCTGGCCCTCCAGGTAGAGGCCCTCGGGCTGCCCCTCCGGGCGCTTCCGCGACTCGCTCGTCTCGAAGAGCAGAACCCGGCCGCTGAGGGTGGAAGTGCGCGCCACGCTCAGCTGGATTTCCCGGCGATCACCCTCGGCGAGGGACACGCAGAGGGGCGCCTTCTCCACGAGAGCCTGCCCCACGCCCAGGGAGGGCCGGGGCAGATCGAGGCGATAGTCGCCCGCGGGAATGTTGGGGAAGCTGAAGCGGCCCTCCTCGTCGGTGACGGCGGTGTGGTCGTCCAGACGCAGCAGCAGATCGGCCACACCGGCGCTCCGGCCCGATTCCCGGTCCACGATGCGCCCCTCCAGGTGGGCCAGGCGGGCGGTACGGGCCAGGGGAATGCCCAGGGAGCGCGTGAAGCCGATCATGAGCGAGGGCTCCCAGTCCCTGTCGCCGGACTGTCCCATACGGGCCTGCATGTCGAGCCAGATGGCCCGCGACAGGCGATAGCGCCCAGTGAAGTCCACCTGACGGTAGCGACTCCGGGTCTGAAAGCGGTACTCGGAAGCCGAGGCGCGAAGACTGAAGCTCATGCGCGCATTCGGTGTGGCGAGCAATGTGATCTGGCCGGTATCGCTGGTTCCCGAGCTCAGTCCGCCGGTCACGCGATTGCGGGTGCCGGCCAGGGAGAGGGACAGCCAGGGCCGCAGCTGGGTACGGGCCGACAGGGTAGCCCGAAGCAGATCCGCCGGCACGCCGGCCAGGTCGTCGCGCCGATCGCCAAGCTCCACCCTCAGGCCGAGGCTGTATCCGCTGCGGCTCAGACCGGATTCCATTCGCAAGAGATTCTCACGCCAGTCCTTGCCCGTCGCCGAGGAGCGATGATCGGCAACGATGCCGCTGAGGCCGAGCACCACGCCTCGCCATGGACGATGCTGAACTCCCACCTCGCCCCGATGCTCCCAACCGGGATGGATGAGCCCCTCGTCGTAGACCTTGCGCTTCAGGCGCTGACCCAGCAATCGCAGATTCCAGGACTCCCCCAAGGAAGCGCCCATCTCGCCGGACAGGTAGTCGTGGTCCCGGTAGGTTCCGCGAAAATCCTCGCTGGCGTAGATACGCTCCAGGCGGTAACGCAGCGAGCCCAAACCCTTGTTCAGCAGAATCCGATAGGCGCCGCCCGTGCCCCTATCGCGGCTGAGGGAAGCCTCCACCTCCGAAACCAGATCCTCGGTGAGAGAGAGCGACGCCTCCAGCGAAGCCATGCCCACGTTCAGGCTGCCGCCGCCGAGCTCCGAAGGCTTGCCCAGGAAGTTCAGGCGCCAGCGATTGCCGTCCGTGGCCCTGCTACCCAGATAGGCCCCCACTTCCCGTAGCTTGCTCCCCCCCGGCCTCTCGATGAGGAACGCGCCGGTGCGAAGCCCGCCCGGAGTGTCCAGGGACAGCTCCATGCCCCGGGACCGCAGGGGACCGCGGGTCAGGGGAGAAAGCGAGTAGGCCCCGTCGCCGAGGTAGACCGTGGCGCCGGGGCTGCGGAGAGCCGCGCGATATTCTTCCCGTCGCCCGAAGGCGCCGAATCCGCGGGAGTCTGGTCCCCGGAGCATGATTTCCAGCTCGTGGCGGCGTTGTCCGTCGACATAGCCCCGTCCCCGCCATTGACCGGACAGGTGGGTGCCGTCGGGACTCAGGTTAGCCAGGAGTTGCAGTTCCGTGGGAAGTCGGCGCCAGGGATCGGTTCCCCGCGAGATTCTGGGCACCGCGTCCAGGACAAGTTCCGTGGATTCAGCGTGCAGCTTCGACTGGGGATTCGCGGACCGGGCGGTGAACTGAAGATGCGGTCTGGATTTGCGGTCCATGCCCGCCGGCGCCCAGACCGTGGCGGCCACGCTCCGGCTCCGGCCCGCGGGCAGGTGGATCCGGGTCTGTCCCAGCACCATCGGCCAGCCGCTGCGGCAGGTGGCGTCCAGCTGCAGATCCAGATCGGTATTGCCGCGGTTGGACACCAGGAACCTGACATGCCCCTCCTCCCCGGCGATGAGGAGTGAAGGCCGCTCGAGCACCTTCACCTTCAGGCCGGGCCGGGAGAGAATTCGCACCCGAACCCGCTTCTCGACCTCGCCGGCGGGATGATCCAGGGCATAGCGCAGTGGGTAACTGCCGGGGGGAGTATCCAGGGGAATCTGGAATGCCAGCAGCCGGAGCGCACCCTGTTCCGTGGCGAAGTTGCGAATCTTGGGTCCGAGCACGGCCTTCCAGGCCTGGGGATGCTCGATGATCTCGGAGTAAGCGCCATCCTCGGAGGCGGGAGCTTCGACGCGGAGCAGGAAGGAGACCGTGGCCCCCGCGGCGCAGCTCAGGGAGTCGGGACCGGAAATCGTGATGTCGCTTGGAGATATGCCCTCTCCCTGTCCCGGGGACGCCTGTCCAAGGGCCAGGACACAGGCCAGGGCCAGCATCCAGCTCTTGTCGAAGCCATTATGGGAGCCCTTGAGTGACAAGGAGTTAGCCTCCGGCATCTCCACGGATCACGATCCCCCCTCGGAAGCTCCGAGGAACGACCCTCCCTTCCGTGCAATAAGGGCACCACAATACCCCTGGGTCGCGGGCTTTCGGCACCCGGGTCGAGGTCGGCTAACTTCAATTATTATTAGTGGTTAAGGAGATGGGCAGCGGGCGTATCAGGGGATCTCGAGGCTATACTGGGCGCCCCAGGCCTCGCCGTTGCCATCGTCGATGATCACCAGCACCTCGTAAGCGCCGGTGGCGAGATTCAGGGGGAAAATCTGTCTCAGTGAGCAGCTGGGATAGAGCCGCCCGCGCTGCTGCTCGAGGCGATCCACACGGACTCCCTCGGAATCGAAGAACTCGGCCCATATCAAGGGGTTAACCCAGGCATCCCCCACGTTCTCCACGTCCAGGATCAGCTTCAGACCCTCCTCGTCGGCCTCGAGGCTGCGCCCGACGATGCGCACCTCCTTGCGGGCCCCATCCCCCAGATCCACCGAGAACTGGATGGCGTGACGGATCACGGTACGCAGGGCCACATCGGGGTTGCCAGCGTCCGATCCTGTTGCCTGGCTGGAGCTTAGGTCCTCCGCGGGCTCGATGATGACCGAGCACCAGTAGCTGCCCTGAAGGCTGTCCACGGGTGGGACCTCGATGGAATAGGCCAGGAAGAACTCCCCACCGGCGGGCACCACGAACTCGGAAGGCGAGACGGTGGTCCAGAGTCCGCAGGACCTCGCATGGCTGCCGGGAGCATCGTAGCGATTCCAGCCGCTGGCGCCGAAGAGATAGTCGGTGATGTAAGCTCTTGCGGATTGGGCCTCTGGGCCGCTGTTGCGGATGACGAGGGATCCCTCGAAGACCTGGCCCGGCCTGAGATTGAAGCTCTCGATGAGGTCGCCGTCCACCGACAGGTTTGCCATGGCCTGCGATGGCAAGAGCCACAACACGATGGATAGGATGAGCAAGCGTCTCACGTGCACCGCCAAATCGGTCTGCGCGGGGAGAGGCTAGTTCCCCGTGCAGAACCTGTAAAGCACGTTTTCAGCGGCTTATACGGCAGCCTGAATCGTGAAGGTCACCACATAGGCCGAAGTCGTGGCCGAGAGGGTGGCCGAGGCGGTGTAGCTCAGCGTGGCCGAACCCGACGTGTTGTCGATGCTGGTCACGAAGTCCGCCGCGGAGGTGCCGAGGGTGATCTGACCGGCACTGGTTCCGCCACTGATCGAGGTGGCCTCGCACTTCAGGGTGATGCCACTGTGGGCCGCATCGTAGGCGATGGTGATCTCGCGTCCGGACTGGTTGGTGGTCCAGGACAGCGTGGTCGACGCGTCGGTCGCATCGCTGAATCCGGAGCCGCCCGAAGGCGTCGCGAAGGTGATGGTCGCGTCGCCGCTTACCGCGACTTCGTCGACGGCGGGGATGGTCACATCCACGTTCTGCGTGGCGGTGTTGCCAGCCATGGCGACGCCGGCGAGAAGGAGCAGAAAACTAGTAAGTCTCAGCGTTTTCATTGTTTAGACCCTCCAGGGGTGTCCATGTTACTGGCCATTCGGCGGCCTCTCCCCAAAGCACGACCTCGGCCTGACTAGATCCACAGCCATTGAGCAGAATTCGGTCCGAAGTGAGTATGATTCAGATGAACAGGCCTTAAGCCCTTTGAAGCCAATTCATTGACTCGAACTCAAGGTCTCCATTCACGGTGATTTGCCATTCCAGATCACCTTCCCCAGAGGCCGGCGGGGAAGAAAGTGCCCTCGAGCAGGGAAGTGAGTGACCCCCTCGTCGGTGAAAATGCGCCAGTGTGGCAGGAAGCTGGCTTGGTCCCCGGCGACGGGATTGATAGAACCATTCGCGGGGTCCAGGGTTCGGAAGCCAAACGGTTGAGCAGTCCGACCTCGTCAAGTAATCAGGGCTATAGCACTGTTATTCTAGCAAGACTAGTTATAATACTTGTATCCATGCCAGGTTCAAATCGGCAGTTACCCATCAAGGATACCCGCTCTCTCCTCGGGAAAAGCCCACAACACCGGACTCTTGCCTAAACGCAACGTATCCACACCTTAGAGCCATCTCTCGAAACCCGCCAGACTGGCGGTCGAGCTTCCAAGAATAAAGCAGGGTGATCGGCTTGATTTATTCGGCCTGGATCCGCTCCAGTGACTGGCGCACCCTGTCCGAGGGCTCCTCGATGACCAGGCGACGGGTATCGGCCTCGACCCACACGATTCGCAGGCGCAAAGCCTTATTTGGCAACAAATTACCAACGCGACCCGCCCACTCCAGGAGCACCACCCCCTCTTCCAGGATTTCGTCGAAGTACCCCAGCTCCGTGAGCTCTTCGACGCCCCCTTCCAGGCGGTAAGCGTCGAAATGATAGACGGGCAGCCTGCCCGAATACTCGTTGAGCAGCACGAAGGTAGGGCTGTCCACCTCGGCGGGTTCGATACCCAGGGCCGCGCAGAATCCCTTGGCAAAGACGGTCTTCCCCGCCCCCAGATCTCCGAAGAGAGCCACGAAATCTCCCGGCCGGGCCACCAGGCCCAGGGCCGCGGCCAGATCGGCGGTCTCCTCGGGTGAATGGCTGGTGAAGATCAGGTCTTCGGATCCAGGACGGCGCAAGGGACGATCATCTCCTCGAGGGATATGCCCCCGTGCTGAAAGCTGCCGTTATAGCGCTGCTCGAACTCGTGATAGTTGGTGGGATAGACGAAGAAGTGGTTCTCCTTGGCGATGACATAGTCCTTGGTGGCCCGCTCGCTGGGCAGTCGCCAGGCCAGGGGATCCTTGATGCGCAGGGTCTGCTTGGTGTCACAGCCGAGATTGTCGCCATATTTGTAGCGAATTCCCGTGGAGGTGCTCCGGTTGCCTTGCACCAGGGCCGAACGGCGACAGAGCACGGAGCCATGATCGCTGGTCACCACCACCATGGCCCCGGCCTTGGCCAGGGACTTGAGAATGTCGTAGAGGGCCGAGTGCCGGAACCAGCTCGCCATGAGGCTGCGGAAGGCTGACTCGTCCGGCGCGATCTCCTGAAGGATCTCCGACTGGCTCCGCCCATGGGCGAGGATGTCCAGGAAGTTGAAGACCAGGGCCACCAGCGGGATATCGGCGAAGCCCCCGATCTGCCGGTAGAGTTCGTTGGCCTGGGAGATGTTGGATACCTTGACATACTTGTAGTTACGGTCCCGAAGCCCCTTGGCCACCAGCTGGGCTCCCAGAAGCTCCCGCTCGAAGCGGTTCAGGCTGAGCTCCTCCTTGGGATCCTCAACCCAGAACTGGGGCAGCTTCTCGGCGATTTCCGAAGGCCAAAGCCCTGAAAACAAAGAGTTTCGGGCATATGGCGTGGCGGTTGGCAGGATGGCGAAGTAGTGCTCTAGGGTCGTGGTGAAGAAAGGACTCAGCATCTCCTCGATGACATGCCACTGGTCCAAGCGCATGCAATCGATGACGATGAAGTAGACCTGCCGCCCACTCTCCACGAAGGGCTGCACGAAGGTGGAGAAGATGTCCGGGCTCATCAGGGGCCGGTCCCGGGGATCGGCCTGGGCCCAGCCCTGATAGCGATCCTCCACGAAGCGACAGAAGGCGAGATTGAGGTCGCGACGCAGATCCTGATGGGTCTGCTCCAGGCCCGTGCCTTCGAAATTGTCCAGCTTCAGATCCCAGTCAGTGAGGAAGCGGTTCACCTCGAGCCAGCGCTCCGGTTCGGCCCCCTCCATGTTCTCGGTGCTGATCTGGCTGTATTCCTGGATATAGTCCCGGGAAAGCTGACTCTCCTGGATCTTTCGCCCCTCGAAGATGCGCTTGATGGCCGAGAAGATCTGGGCCGGGTTCACCGGCTTCACCAGGAAGTCCTGAACCTCCCCGCCGAAGGCCTCGTTCATGAGGCCCTCCTCACCGCTCTTGGTGATCATGATCACCGGCAGTCCCGGCTGGGAGCGGCGCACCTCCTCGAGGGTTTCCAGGCCGCTGCGGCCGGGCATCTGCTCGTCCAGAAGAAGCAGGTCGAAGTCTTCCTGCTCCAGCAGCGCCACCGCGTCGTCGCCATTGGCCACGCCCCGCAGACTGTAGCCCTTCTCTTCCAGGAAGAGCATGTGCGGCTTGAGCAGGTCGATCTGGTCGTCCGCCCAGAGGATCTTTTGTCGTGGCGTTTGATTCATGCGATTGGCCCCTCTCGGCCTGTCCCGGAAATTAGAGGGGAGTCGCGGGAAGGGCAACCGTATAATGAGCTTCCAGCGGCCCGCGGCCAGCCGCCAGCCAGAAAAACACCCTCCCCCGACATCGGAGGAGGGTTCTTGCTGGTAGCTGGTAGCGGGTGGCTGGTAGCTCTATCCCACTTCCACCCGGTTTCGCCCCGCTTGCTTGGCTTTGTAGAGGTTCTGGTCGGCGGCCTCGACCAGGGCATCCGATTCCTCGGGGCTCCCCTGGGGCGCGTGGCTCACGGCGCCGAGACTGGCGGTGACCCTGAGCTGCTTGCCCTCGAACTCCACCACCCGTTCCTCGATGCTCCGCCGGAGATCTTCGGCGATCTCCAGGAGACCCTCATCCTCACGGCCGGGAGCGATGACGGCGAACTCCTCGCCGCCATAACGGGCGGCGAAGCCGAGGCCCTTGACGACTTCATCCATGATGGAGCCCACGCTGCGCAGCACTTCGTCGCCGGCGCGATGCCCATGGGTGTCGTTGAAGTTCTTAAAGTGATCCACATCGAGCATGATGAGTCCCAGGGGACGACCTTCGGCCTGGGCGTGCTGGATCTCCTCGCCGAGGCGCTTGTCGAAGGCGGCACGGTTAGCCAGCTTCGTAAGCCCATCGGTGGAAGCGACTTCCAGGATGGCCGCCTTCTCGTCCTGAAGACGCTCGGCCTCGAGGCGAACCTCCTCCTCGCGCTGGTTGCTCGCGCGCAGGTCCACGTCGGCCATCATGCTGAGCTGGGCCAGCTGCTGGGCGGCGTCGATCTGAAGGCGGGCGTAGTCCACGGTCTCGCCGACCTGAATGGACAGCATGGAGGCCGCTTCCTGCACGTGCTCGTCGAGGTGCTCGAGGATCTCCTCGAGTTTCTCGGGCTGGATGCCCGTAAGAGCGATGACCCCGGTCTTCACCGAGTCGAGTTCGGTGCTGGCGATCTCGCGGCAGAAGAGATCGGCCAGGTCCGCCGAGGCCCGCACCACTCGATCCAGGAGCGAGCTGCCGGCTTCCGGCCCACCATGGTGGGAGCGCACCGCCTCGCAGAGGGTCTCGGGAAGTCCCCACTGGGACAGGAGCTTGCCGCTGAGGGCGGCATGGTGGTCGCCGAACTTCTCCAGCTCGATGGCCTGGAGCGAACGCTCGTGACGCTGCCACTCCTCGATGACCTCGCCATAGGCCTCCGGGGCGCAACGCCAGGCGGCCACGCTACCCAGATCGGCCAGAAGCCCCGAGACGAAAGCCTCTTCGGCAAGCAGGGGATTGAGTTCCCCGCCGATGAGCCGGGCGGCCACGGCGTGGCTCAGGGAGCGGCGCCAGTAGGCCTCGAAGTCGAATCCGCCGCCCTCATCTCCCTTGACGCTGTCGGCCAGGGAGAAGCTGAGGGCCAGCACACGCACCGAACGCATGCCGAGCATGTTCACGGCATGGCCGATGGAGGTGATCTCTCGGCTGAGGTTGAAGAGCGAGGAGTTCACTGTCTTCAGCATCTTCACCGTCAGAACCGGGTCGGTCTTGATGACCTGGGCCAAGTCCTCCATGGACGAGTTCTCGTCCCGGGACAGCCTCAAGATTTCCAAAGCTACGTGGGAAAGAGAGGGGAGCTGATCTGCGCTGCACTGATCGACAAGATGTCCATCCAACATCCGGCCTGGTCCTTTCGATACGATTTCTAGTCATTCCCCGCGGAGTACGGCGAGGGACGGGGGTCCGTCGACGGTCCGGGTCTTCTTTGCGGCACGGGAGTCGTTGAATGGCATTCAGTTACGCCCATTCTTCCCCCGCTAAGGAGGAGATCGGACTATTCCGGTTCAGCTTTACATGAATCTCGTTCAAAACGGTGTTAATCAAGCAGGTAGGCGCATGACGAAGCAGGAGCCGTGGCCCTCGATGCTGTCCAGCAGGTATAGCCGGCCCCCGTGATACTCCTCCACGATGCGGCGGCTGAGGGTGAGGCCGAGGCCCCAGCCTCCCATGCGGGAGCTGAAGCCGGGCCGGAAGATCTTCCGGCGTTCGGAGGGTGGGATGCCGCGACCATTGTCGCGCACGTGGAGCTCGACACCGCCCTCGGTGGCGTTGTAGCGGAGATCCACGTTGATCTGGCCCTGCTCCTTGTCCAGGGAATCCAGGGCGTTCTTGATGAGATTCTCCACGACCCATTCCAGCAGCTCGGAGTGGTGTGCCGTCAGCGGAACCTCGTCGTACTGGTCCCGGATCTCCACCTGAACCCGCAGCTGGGGCAGGCGGCTGCGGAAGTAGTCCACGGTTCCGCGGACCACCGGACGCAGGTCGCCGCGCTTGAGCTGGGGCGCTCCGCCCATGGAGTTGAAGCGGTCGCTGACCTTCTGCAGGCGATCCAGGTCGCGGGTCATCTCGTCCAGGGATTCGTTCACGGGAAGCAGCCAATCCTCTTCCCGTTCGCTCAGACGCACCTGACTGAGCTGGATCCAGCCCAGCAGGCTGGTGAGCGGCGTGCCCATCTGGTGGGCCGTCTCCTTGGCCAGTCCCACCCAGATGCTCTCCTGCTCGAAGCGCTTCACCAGGAACCAGCCCAGGGTCCCCACCACCAGGAAGACCAGGAACATCACCAGCTGCACAGTGATGCCCCGGCCGAGGCGCCCGGCCAGATTGCTCTCGCCATAGCACACGTATCCCTGCACCCGGCGCAGTTCACTGCCCGGCAGGAAGTAGGGGACCATCTTCCCCTCGCGCCGGAACTCCCGGGCATGCTGGATGAGCGCGGCGATGTTCTCGTCGGGGGGATCGTCCACGCGGATGATGCGCAGGGCGTCGAAGTCGTAGCTCTCGTCGAAGGGGATGTCGTCCACGCCGTTCCAGAAGAGGGGACGGCCCTTCAGATCGGTGATGATCATGGGGAAGGGCATCTCTTCGGCGATCTCGTCGAGGAGCTGGCGAAGGCGGTGGTAGAAGCGCTCGTCCTCTTCCACGCCGAGGACCAGGCCCACCATGCGGCTTACGGCCTGGGCGCTGAAGTTGGACTCGTTCCGGGCCGACTCGGTGAGCCCCCTCACGTAGAGCACCGCAGCCAGGAGCAGGGCGAGGCTGCCCACCAGGAAGTAGGCCCGCAGGAGCAGCCGGACGCGTTCGCCCGAAGAGAATCCGCCTCGCCTCAGCAGCCTAGTCCTCCTTGCCGATGAACTCCTGCCCGCCCATGTAGGGCCGCAGACGTTCGGGAATCCTCACCCGTCCCAGGGGCGTGAGCCCCGTTTCGAGCAGCGCCGCCACCAGACGTGCAAGAGCCACGCCGCTGCCGTTTAGCGTGTGCACGAACCGGGGCTTCTCCCGCTCGCCGGGACGGAAGCGGATGTTCGCGCGCCGGGCCTGGAAGTCCGTGAAATTGCTGACGCTGGACACCTCCAGCCAGCGTTCCACACCCGGCGACCAGATCTCCAGGTCGTAGCACTTGGAGGCGGCGAAGGAAAGGTCTCCCGAGGCCAGCAGCATGGTCCGGTAGGGGAGCTCCAGTGCCTGGAGCACCTTCTCGGCCTGGGCCAGCAGGCTCTCGTGCTCCTCCTCGCTCGTCTCCGGCCGCACGAACTTCACCATCTCCACCTTGTCGAACTGGTGTACGCGCAGGAGGCCGCGGGTGTCCTTGCCGTGGGCGCCGGCCTCCCGCCGGAAGCAGGGCGTGAAGGCGGTGTACCAGCGCGGCAGGTCATCGGGCCCCAGAATCTCGCCGGCGAACATGTTGGTCACCGGCACTTCCGAGGTGGGGATGAGCCAGAGCCCGTCCACCTCGCAGTGATACATGTCCTCGGCCAGCTTGGGCAGCTGCCCCGTGCCCGTGGCGGCCATGTCGTTGACCAGAAGCGGGGGATTGAGCTCGGTGAACCCGTCCTCCCGGTGCAGGTCGAGCATGAAATTGATCAGTGCCCGCTGGAAACGCGCCCCCTCGCCGGTGAGCAGGGGGAAGCCCGAGCCGGCCACCTTGGCGCCCCGGGCCAGGTCGAGCAGGCCCAGTTCCTCGCCGATCTCCCAGTGGGGCTTCAGCTCGAAGTCGGCATCGGTGAGAGGCTCGCCCCATTCGCGAAGGAGCTGGTTGTTCTCCTCGCCGCCCTTGGGAACGTCGGGGTGGGGGATGTTCGGAAAGCTGAGCTGCAGTTCGCGAAGGCGCTCTTCGAGTTCGGCCTGGCGCTGCTCCAGTTCCTTGGTGCGCTGACTCAGCTCTCGGGTCTTGGCGATGGCCTCGCCGGCGTCCTCGCCGGACTTCTTCATTTCGTTGATGGCGGCGCTGGCGCGATTGCGCTCTGCCTGAAGCTCTTCCACTTCGCGGATAAGGGCGAGATGCTCGGCGTCCAGCTCGAGGAAGGCGTCCAGATCGGCGCTCTCGTTCTTGTCGATGATGGCCTGCCTGACCGTTTCGTGGTCCTGGCGGATGGTCTTGCGGTCGAGCATGCTCGGCGCCTCCGGTGATTCGTGATTCTAGAGTGGATTGAAACTAGCACCGGCCCCCGGCTCTGCCAAGGGGCATCCGGGCTCGGGGCTCGGCTTAGTCTTCGGCGTCCAGGGAGACCAGGCCGTCCTCGCCCAGGCGAAGGCTCAGCTCGATGGCCAACTTGATGCCCAGCTCTTCGGCGAACTGGGATGGCCCGCGCACCATGTCCCGCACGGAGCGATGACTGTCCGGGTCGGCCAGGAAGCCCTCGACGATGATCTCCGAGGAGTCCACGGCCGCGAGTACGGCCAGGGGCACCTCCGGATTGTCGGCGAGCTGCGAGAAGAAGGCGCGCTCGGCGGTGGTCTCGAGCCGGCTGGTGGCGTCGACCAGGGTCTCGATGAGCTTGTTCCACTTCCGCGAAGACCGCAGGCCCAGGATGCCCAGGCAGCCCTGTCCGGGACCGGGCAGCAGGATGTCGCCCATGATCATCTCGGTGACCCGGTTCTGCAGATCCAGGCGCTCCAGGCTGGCGGCGCTGAGGATGATGCCGGCCAGATTGCGGCTCTCCATCTGCTGGAGCCGGCTGTCCACCGAACCATGCAATTCCACGAAGCGAAGGTCGGGACGGAAGAGCCCGAGCTGCTCGCTCTGACGAACATGGCTCACGCCGACGCTCGCGGCCTCGGGAAGCTCATCCAGAAAGGGACAGTCACAGTTGGAAACCAGGGCGTCGAAGGGGGTCATCCGTTCCGTGACGCCCTTGAGCTCGATGCGCTCGGGCAGGGCCACGGGGATTTCCTTTAGCAGGTGCACCGCCAGATCCACGCGCTTCTTCAGGAGCGCGTCCTCCAGCTCGCGGATGTTTTCCTCGGGATCTTCGGGCTTGGGCGAGATCTCCGCCTCCATGGACAGGATCTCGGTCTCGATGTCGGGGAAGTTCTCCGCGATCTGCGCGGCCATGTCCTCGGCCGCCAGCTGCATGATGCGGGTTTTTCGGATGCCAATTCGTAGTTTGCCCATGCGCGGCATCTTAGGGGTCCGGCACGGTCGCGGTCAAGGAGAAGGGCGGTGGACTCAGGCGTCCACCGCGGTTCGCCCGAAGGAGTCGTAGGCGATACCCAGCTCCTCCATCTGCTCCGGTCGGTAGATGTTCCGGCAATCGACCACGCGGGGCTGGGCGAGCTGGCTCGCGATCTTCTTCATGTCCAGCAGGCGGAACTCGCTCCACTCGGTGGCGAGGATGAGTCCATCGGCGCCCGTGACGCAATCGTCGACGCCCGCCGCCAACTCCAGCTGGGGCATGGCGCGCTTGGCGTTGTCGCCGGCCACGGGATCGTAGGCCACGACCTCGGCGCCCTCGTCCCAGAGCTGCTGGATGATCTTGAGGGCCGAGGCCTCGCGCACGTCGTCGGTGTTGGGCTTGAAGCTGAGGCCGAGCACGGCGATGCGCAGACCCTTGATCTCGCCGCCGCAGAGGGCGCGGAGCTTGTCCACGGCGCGACGGCTCTGGCGCTCGTTGGCGCCGATGGTGGACTTCACCAGGCTCATGTCCACGCCGAAGCTGTCGCCCATCTTGACCAGGGCGATGGTGTCCTTGGGGAAGCAGGAGCCGCCGAAGCCGGTGCCCGCGTGCAGGAACTTCGCGCCGATGCGCGTATCCATGCCCATGCCGCGCGCCACGACCTGCACGTCGGCGCCCACCTTCTCGCAGAGCTCGGCCACCTCGTTGATGAAGCTGACCTTGGTGGCCAGGAAGGCGTTGGAGGCGTACTTCACCATCTCGGCGCTCTCGAGGGTGGTGGAGAGCACGGGCGTGCCGTCTGCGTAAAGAGGATGATAGATCTCTTCCACCACGTCCGGCGACCGATCGCCGTTGAAACCGAAGACCACGCGATTGGGGCGCAGAAAGTCTTCGATGGCCGATCCCTCGCGCAGGAATTCCGGATTGGAGACCAGCTCGAACTCCGCCTTGCCGTCGGTCTTCTCGCGGATGAGTTCGCCGATCTTGCGGGTGGTGCCCACGGGTACCGTGCTCTTCTGCACGATGACCTTGAAGCCGTCCATGGTGCGGGCGATGTCCTCCGCCACGGCGAAGACCGCGCTGAGGTCGGCGGTGCCGTCGTCCTGCTCGGGGGTGCCCACGGCGATGAAGATCACCGTGCTGCCCTTCACGCACTCTTCCAGGTCGGTGGAGAAACGGAGTCGGCCCTCGTCGCGATTGCGGATGACCATTTCCTCGAGCCCGGGTTCGTAGAAGGGAACCATGCCCTTTTCCAGGCCCTCGATCTTCTCGCGATCGATATCGTAGCAGACGACCTTGTTGCCGAAATCGGCCAGGCAGGCTCCGGAGACCAGGCCCACGTAGCCCGTCCCGATCATCATGATGCGGCTCAACGCTCTTCCTCCTCGTTGACTCGGTCTCTCCAATGGTCCAGCAGGCTCGCGAGAAGCGTTTCGAAGTCAACCGACGGTTCCCATCCCGTGGCCGCTCGCAGCTTGTCGGCGCTTCCCACCAGACGAGGCGTGTCGGCGGGTCGGACCCGCGCCGGATCTATCTCTATATCGGGCGCTACGCTGGCGAGGCTAACAAGATAATCCAAAGCTTCGCGAACGGAATGATCTTTTCCAGAGCAGACGTTGTAGATCTCGCCGGATTCTCCGCGCTCCAGAAGAGCCAGATAGGCCTCGCAAACGTCGCTAACATGAAGCCAATCCCGCCTCGGACTCAGATTCCCCACGCGCAGCACCGGCTCCTGAAGCCCGGCCTCCATGCGCGCCACCTGCCGGGCGAAGGCGGGAAGCACGAAGTCGGGCCGCTGTCCAGCGCCCGAATGGGGAAAGCTGCGGGCCACGATGACCGGCGGTCCGCCGCTCCGGCCGGCCGTCAGGGCCCGGCTCTCGGCCAGGGCCTTGGTCTCGCCGTAGGGGCCCGCCGGCGCCGGGGCCTCGCTCTCGAGGTGCGGGTGGTCGGCGGGAGCGTAGACCTCCGCCGAGCTGACCACGAGGCAGCGGCAGTCGGGGCAGGACTCGCGCAGGGCGGCCAGCAGGTTGTCGGTGCCGGTGACATTCGCCTCGAAGGATGCTTCGGGATCGGCCAGGGCCGCGGCCGGAGAGGCCTGTCCAGCCAGATGGACGACCGCCTCGGGCCTCACCTGGTCAAGGATGCGTGCGAGTCCCTCGGCGCGGGCGAGATTCCATTCGAGGCTGTGGAATCCTTCGGGGGCGGCCTCGACGTTCAGGTCGAGGCCCCAGGGTTCGTGACCGGCTTCGGCGAGACGGGCGGCCAGATGCCGTCCCACGAAGCCGGAGATTCCCGTGATGAGAATTCTCAAGGAAGCTCACCGCATTCAGGAAGGTGACTGCGCCAGTACTCGAGCAGGTCGCCCAGGGTCTGCTCGAAAGGAATCCGGGGTTCCCAGCCCGTGGCTTCGCGAAGCCGGGTGGCGTCGCCCTCCAGGCGCGGCACGTCGCTCGGGCGAAGGCGAGCGGTGTCGGTCTCGATCTTCACCTCGACGCCGGCCAGCTCCACGAGTTTGTCCAGCACCTCGCTCATGGCCCAGCTGGTTCCCGTGGCCACGTTGTAGACCTCGCCGGGCTCTCCCTTGCTGAGGGCCAGCCAGTAGGCGCGCACGGTGTCGCGCACGTCGGTGAAGTCGCGACGGGCCTCGAGGTTGCCCACGCGGATGACCGGCTCGCGAAGTCCCTGCTCGATCTCCACCACCTGCCGCGCGAAATCGCTGCAGACGAAGACCGAGGGCCGCCGCGGCCCCGTGTGGTTGAATCCGCGGGTGCGGATGGTCTTCATGCCGAAACTCATGAAGTACTGATAGGCCAGGGCGTCCTGAGCCACCTTACTCACCGCGTAAGGCGACAGGGGCCGCAGGGGCTGATCCTCGGTGATGGGGATCTCGTGGGGCTCCACCATGCCGTACTCCTCGGAGGAGCCGGCCACCTGGATGCGGGAGTCGAGGCCGGCCTTCCGAACCGCCTCGAAGATGTTCAGCTGACCGAGCAGGTTGGTGCTCAGGCTCTCCTGGGGCGCCTTCCAGCTGGTGGGCACGAAACTCTGGGCCGCCAGGTGGAAGATGTAGTCGGGACGCAGCTCCTCGATGACTTCCCGGGTGGCCGTGGCGTCGCGGATGTCGCACTCCTGCAGCGCGACGCGCCCTTCCAGCTGCCCGATGTTCTCCCGCCGGCTCCGCCAGCGATAGAGCCCGTGGAGTTCGGCCTGGGGCTGCTCTTCGAGCAGGAAGTCCGCAAGGTGGCTGCCGGCGAAGCCGGTGATGCCCGTGATGAGTATCTTCATCGTCCGCTCCCGCTAGTACAGGACCTTCAGGGTCGAGAAGCTGAGCTCCTGAGTGGCCACCGGATGCTCGAGTTCGATGTAGTCGATGAGCAGGTTGGCCGTGGTCTTGCCGTTGTTGGAATAGTCGTTGTCGAGGCTGATGCAGAGGGTGTGGCTCGCGCCGTCCTCCCATTCCCTCAGATTGATCACTCCGAACAAGTCCTCGGAGTGGGCCCAGGTTCCAATGGTGTGATGCTCTGGACCCAACCGCTGACTATAGGCAAGGTTCCCGTCCACATGGACATCCAGCCAGGCCTCCTGCTCGCCCTCGAGGCTGTAATAGCCCATCCACCAGAAACTGAGCTGGGATGGGCTGATGAACATGTCCTGGCAGACGCCGTTGCTGATGCCCACGTTCTCGCAGGTGCCGCCCAGCCAGGCGGCCAGGGTGCCGTGGTAGGCCGGGAAACCCCAGGTGTCCACCGCCACCACGATGGTCTCGCAGGTGGGCGTCGTGGTCACGCAGGTCCAGGCACTGCCCTTGTCGCAGGTTCCGTTCTCGAAGCTGCCGTCGTTCACCATCCCCGCGCCCGCCGTCGTGGCCAGCAGTAGCAGAATCGTGATAATACGCATGGTTCTCTCTCCCTTGGAAGGTGGGCAGGATAGCAAGGGCTCCATAATAGGGCAACGAACTTAGGGCCGGGCCCGGGCGAATCGATTGCCTATTCCCCGGGCGGGTGCTAGCTTGGCCGGGCCGAAACATCTGACCCCAAACGCTGGAGCGAGTTTTGAGCGGAGCCCTGGACCTGTCCACCTGGCCCATGTGGGGCAACGGCCTCGTGGTGATCGTCACCATCGGCCTCATCGCCCTGGGCGCCCACTGGCTGGTGGAGTCGGCATCGCGCCTGGCGGCGAGGCTGGGCATCTCGGAGCTCATCATCGGGCTCACGGTGGTGGCCCTGGGCACCTCGGCCCCGGAGTTCGCGGTGACGGTGCTGGCGGCCCTGCGGGAGCACGGCGACATCTCCGTGAGCAACATCGTGGGCAGCAACATCTTCAATCTGGGATTCATCCTGGGCGGATGCGCTCTGGTGCGCGCCATCCCCATGCAGCCCCGCCTGCTCAAACGCGACGGCGCGGTGCTCGGCGCGACGACCCTGCTGCTGCTGGCCCTCGTGGGCACCGATCTCACCCTGGGCCACGTGGACGGCGTGCTCCTCTTCGGGCTGCTGCTCGTCTACCTGATCATGCTCTTCCGTCAGCGAGGCGAGGGCCTGGAAGAGGTCGAGCACATCGATCTGGAGGCGAGCTCGCTGGCCAAGGACAGCGTGCTCGTGCTGCTCAGCCTGGGAGCGATACTCGTCGGATCCCATTTCCTGGTGGATTCGGCCGTGGCCATCGCCCGGGGCTTCGGCGTGAGCGAGTGGGCCATCGGCGTCACGGTGGTGGCCGCCGGCACCTCGGCGCCGGAACTGGCCATCAGCCTGGCGGGAGTCATCAAGGGGCGCTACGCCATCAGCGCGGGCAACATCATCGGGAGCAACATCTTCAATCTGCTGGGAGTTCTGGGCGTGGCGGGCATGCTGCACCCGGTGAGCATCAATCCCGTGGGACGGGTCTCGCTCATCGTGCTCGCCGGGCTCGTCTTCCTGGCGCTCTTCCTGATGCGGACCCGCTGGAGCCTCTCGCGGCGCGAGGGCCTGGTGCTGGTGATCGTCGCCGCCCTGGTCTGGTTCACCGACTTCGCCATGCACGCGGGGGCGAACTAGCCAAAACTCCATGCAATCAGCACATGCAGCTTCTAACACTCTTCAAAACAATGTGCGAATGTGACTCCAAGTAGAGCCTACAACACCTGTTGGTGCCTCGAGCCACAAGGCTCCATAGATAACACCATCGTGCCCGTTCCCAGATGAATCGAAGGCTCCTTCACCTTCTCCCTCTTCCAGGATATAGAGGGCAAGCGTTTGTTCTTCCACTAGGAGTTCTGACGGTGGGATGAAGTCTGAAGTGTAGCGAGCTCCAGAAGATACTCGAAAACAATCGAGTTCACCTGCAAACCACATATTGTGCCCCGGATAGGGAGTATAGGTACCAATTCCAACAGAAAACCAATCGACGGGAATGGTACCGCTCAGTGTCTCCTGCCCAGTCAGCTCACCGTTGATATAGAGACGAGCTTCGGAGTTTGGCAAATCGAAGACTGCCGCAAAGTGGAACCAACCGGACCATGTGACTTGCACCATGCTGCCCTCCCATCCAACATCCTGCCACTTGATCCCCATTCCAAAATAGCCGGTCTCATCGAAACCGACCTGGGATTCAGCAATGGGTCCGTTGTAGTAGAGGATTGCTGTACGGAAATCATCGTGTGATTTCAACCATCCCTCATAAGTGAAACCATTCGAGTAGTCGCCGCTCTCTAGAGGAGATGTTTCGAATCCCACCCAATCGTCCACTCCGTCGAAAGCAAGGAACCACTCACCCGCGATTACAGAAGATGCACAAGCCAACAGTATCGCTATGAGTAGTCTCTTCATGATTCCTCCCATCTTCGGGCAGTGTTGGAGCCCGAAGCAACACACACCCTGCAGGTCACCCAGGTGATCTAACATCGGTACCGCGAACTGATGAAATCATCAAGGAGTGGAGCATATCAGAAATCGTGTGATAGTTCCACGCGACAGGGCCTAATCGTGAATCTCTGGTCAAGTAGTGTTGAGAGGCTCGACTGCTTGATCATTTCTCTCAATAGTCGCAGGTTTCAGATTCACTCGAATGGTAACGACTCATCCCGCTCATGCAGATGCCGATGGCAACTCGAGCAGAGCGTGATCAGGTTCTCCGATCGGTTGTCGCCGCCTCGGCTGCGCGGCCGGATGTGATGGACTTCCAGGAAGTGAGTTGAGTCGCAACCTTTAGTCTGGCAGCGATGCCCATCCCTTTTCAGCACCGCGCGTCTTCGGGCTGGCGGCACGCTGGACCTGTTGCGACCTTCCGGCGTCAGCACTTGCGAGTCGCAGTCGATCTGCGCGCTTTCTGCAGGGCTCAAGCGATGATGTTCAACCCCAACCGTCTTCGACTCGCATTCCGGACAATGCTGTACGATCACCTGATAAGGCGATGCGGTGTTGTCCACCCGGGTGGACTCGCCGAGTAGCGACTCCAGAGCCATGAGCAGCACCTGCTCACGATCGCGGTGATGCTTCTTCATCAGCTTCTCGAGCATGGCTTCGAACTTCGCCTTCGCAAGCGGCGACAGGCGCAGTGTCAAAGACTGCGCCGTCGCCGCCGCCGGTACGTCGCGTTCGGGCTCGATCAATTCGGCCTGATCTTCTTGCTTGTCAGCATCCCGCCGCGCCCGGCTCTTCACGACTTCCTTCTCCAGCTCCCGGCGGCTCTTGCTCTCGGCTAGGGCGAGCCATGCCTCTTCAGTTTCCGGCGTGGCCACCTTTACCACTTCCCGCGCCTTGGTCCAGGGCAGCTCGCCGGACTCGAGTCCCTGCTTGAGCCCGGGAAGCTCGTCGAGGGCTTCAGCCAGACGGATGAACTCGTAGCTCTTGCTGCGGGAGAAACCGAGCGCCTCCTCGGCATACAGATGAATGCTCGCGTAGCCCAGGCTCCGGTAGAGCTTCAGCTTCAGGACTTCTGCGAAAAGGATGACGGCCTCGCTCTCGGCCTTGCGCAGGGTGGCAAGGGCCGCAAGCAGCCGCTCGTGGACGGTCTTGGCATCAAGTTGTAAGGACATTTCCCACTCCAGATGTCGGCGTCTCCGGGAGGAGAAGAGAGCGGGGAGGGT
>CAYPGS010000020.1:0-66893 GCA_964410395.1 uncultured bacterium | reverse complement strand
GTTGCACATCACCTTGTCGGGACCATCAAACATGTCGCAGAGAGTCTTGTAGTCTACAGAACCGAGTATTTTTAAATAGTGCTCCAGGATGCGCCGTAGCGTATTCTCAATGCTCAGACTGACAGCGGCGCCTGTTTGCACTGCCTGCTCGGCCTCCCGCACCTCGGACCAGAGCAACTCATACGATGTCTTGATCGGGTTGAATTGATGCCTATCGCACTGCGAGTGCGGTACACCTTTGCGGACGATCCAGAACGATTCTTCATTCCTGCACGTGTCGGGATTGCGTTTGCTGTTGTACGTGACCTCTTTGTGGAAATACACATTGTGTGTGAGTACGAACACCTGCTTGATGTGTCCGACGCCGTTACGACAATTGTCACAGACCTCACGAATGAGACTGCTAACGATGAACAGCACATCGCTGTCAAGGCTTGAAACCGGGTCGTCAAACACCACGACTCGGTCCTTTGTGATTCCGGTCTCCGAGAAACTGCCCTTGAGTAGGTGGTAGAAGTATAGGAACACAACAAAGGCCTTTTCGCCTTCGCTAAGGGTCTTTTTAGCATCAGAGCCGTCGGCTCGAATGAGCTGGTAGTGCTTATCATCGCCAGCGTCAGCAATTGAAAAGCTGTCAAATCCGAATCTCTTGAGGGTCTGATTGATGGCATTTATGGTGGGCTGGATGCTCGTCGCCCGTTTCTCAAGGTCGGCGATCTCCTTGTCCCTCCCAACGATTCGATTCTCTACACCCTTGATGTCTGCCTCAATGCCGGCGATTGCCTTGTCGATATTCTCCTTGTTCTCTCGGTACTGCCTTAGATCCACACTGAGTTCGTTGAGTACGTATCGCCACACTTCAGCAGCTAGCGTCTGCTTTTCAGCCGCAAGGTTTTCAACCATTTTGTTGTGCTTGACGACTTCGGCATTGGCTTCGGTGATCATCGCGTCGATATCCGCGAGTACCGTCGTGAGCGAGTCCAACGTGACGGTCTGGCTCGGCTCTTTCTTCTTGCTCTCCAGGCGCAGCTTGTTCGTGGCGATAGTCTGATCTAGAGCCGCCTTCTCCGTCTTGAGCATTTCCACGTCCATGAACTTCCCTGGTACAGCGATGATTCCGACCACGGCTGACTGGATGGCACTAGCATCCTTGGCGTACTGCGCGATGAGGTCGTTGATCGCCTCCGTGTCGTACTCAAAAGCCTCGTCGAAGTAGCCTTTCAGGCTTTGGGCGAACTGCTCGGTTGTAGATTGCTGGCAGAAAGGACACACTTGGTCGTTCTGCTCGTAGTACGGCAATCCCTGACGCACCCAGTCGCTGTTCCCGAGCTTATAAATCATCGCTGCGATATCCACATCCTCCTTGCCAATGACCTTCTTCTTGAGGATCGGATTTGATTCGTGAGCGAGGATCGGGGAGTCGGTGATCGTCGGGTAGAGAGATTGCTTCGTTGGGGCTTCGCCGAAGATGGTTTCTCCCATCTTTTCGAGCGCGGCAAGGTCCTTTAGCACAGCTCTGTTGTGCTCTGCCTCGTGTAGAATCTTCTGCTTACATTTCTCTTTGTCATTCAATACGCCCGTCAAGGCACTAACTAGCTTCTTCTCCTTCTTGATCTTCTCGACTGGAACCCAAAACTTTTCGCAAGCGTTGCTTTCGAGCTGTGCCAGTTCCCCCTTCTTTCCACCTGTACCGTCATCGCCTTCAAGCGTGCGCTTTAGGTTGTTGAGCTTCTCCTGTTCATTATCTCTCTCCCTCTTGGCAGCCATGATCTTGTCTTCGGTGTCCTTCTCCTTCTCGCCAAGAGTGAACACGCCGCGCATTTGCTCGAAATTCTGCTCTACAAAGTCCCGATTCAAGACGATGGACTCAAGGGGCTGTCCGTTCTGCCACGTGCACTGACAGGTCGTGCTGAAGGCTCCATCCGCGATGACGCGGCTGATCGTTGTCTTCCCCGTACCGTTCGATCCAAAGATGTAGTTGAACTGCCGAAGGTCATCGAGAACTGTGGCAATCGTCGGGTGAAACGTAGCGACTTTTTGAAGGGATATGCTCTGAATCATCGGCCGCCCCCGGAGTCATGACGAAGTATGTTAATGCTGACACAAGATAGCTTTGCATGCCCTGCCATTCTTCAACAGGGCCGCCAAACGTCAGCTTCAGCTATAAAGGCGTTTGGCGCGGGCCTGGCGCCAGCCAGGACCGTGACGAACGGCTTTGTCGGCTGGAAGCTCATGTCAGGCTACTCTCACACTATTCGGCAACAGTCGATTCGACGGGCATGCTAAATCAGAATCACTGTCACAACTGCGCCGACTATCGCAGCGATGATCGCAACCACCAGTGGATTCTGAGTTACTACATTCCAGATCCAATGAAATCGCCCCGGCTCTTCAGGTTCTGATGCAGTACCCCACGAATCTAACGATCCCAGCCTAAGACACATTCGAATGGAGTCGCGAACAGGATCGTCTATTCGGTGAGTAGCCACCAGCCCGACGGTTTCGCCGTCAGGACTCTTCATCTCGCCCACAACACCGGCATCGGTAGATGCCGTACTCAATTCGAGGAGCGCAAACCATCGATGCATTGGGTTTTGCTCAGTCTTGACTCGATCTGGGAGAGCTTCGGCGAGGTACCCGGCCAGCTTGCGACCAGCTATGGCAGAGATTTCGCAAAACAGCGCTCGAGCCTGTATATCTCCGCCGCTCGACACGCTCCAAACATCGGCGGCGTCCCCAGTTTGATGATCAATCCAGATCGACGGACTCGGCGTCTTAAGACTCCTGAACCGCTCCTCCAGGTCCGACCAACTCAGCAAACCCTAACCTCCAGTAGCCAAACGCCTAAGCTGAGCGGCAGAGCGAAGCGACGACCGCCTGAGCCCATTGTTAGGCGAAGTTGTCGCCCATGAACCGTTTCACTCCTGCCACCATATCTTGGACATCCGCCGCAGAGAACTCATTCCAGTTCCCATGTGCTGCCTTGTTTCTCAGATCGGCAAGCGCAGTGAGCCGCTTCTGAACTAGCTTATTATACTCTCCCGCCTTCGCAAGTTCAGCGTTCATCTGATCGAGCTTTGGCTTCGATGGGAGTGCAATATTCCGTCGATAGCACATTTTCCGGAGAGCATCCTCAAGCACGCACCCAGCGACTACCGCCGCCGCGGGATGATAGCCGGCACTCAGCAACTGCTCTGCTTGCTCCATGATGTCATCGAATACGTCGGCTTCAACGAGGCTACGCAGCTCATAGATGTGTCCGTGATCGAAGTCGTCCTGCGCAGCCTTCAATGCGCCGAAAGCCTGCGCTGCGGGAGTGAAATCGCCCTCCCCGGACTCGAAGTTACGTGCGAAACTCTTGTAGTGTTCACTCTCGGTGCCGAAAGCTCGCGCAAGGAGATTGAGAACGCTTGTCGACCACTGTGAAAGAAGCTGGCTGTCAACGTAATCATCGCTGATCACGTTCGGACCAGGATCTTGGCGGGTTGCAAGAACTTTCTCACCAACCTCGACAAGCTCAGCGAGACGAGCGGTCACTCTCTTGGCGGACTCGTCCTTCATGCGATCTCACCCCCCCCCAATCGCCTAACGCTGCGATGAGCGGCTGGCGAAGCCAGGCCGCTCGATTTCGAGTTAGATCAATCTGAGCTAAGGAGTTCAGGGCTGTTCACACGCAACCTCTATTCTGTCTAGCAACATTGAACCTTGGGGCACATTATCCATTCCTCCTATCGGGCCGTCGAGATGAGTGTGGATTAAGGATACGGCCTGAGATGTGTTTTTCGTAATCACTAAATCGAACCCTTCGCCAGATACAGTGTTTCCATCGCCAATGCGGATCGCAGACGACCATGAACCATCTATCTGAACATCGGCTTCACGAGCGGCGGGAAAATACTGGGATGCCTTATGGGAGTAGACAAAGATCCAGATTGCTAGGGAGGTGTCAATGTTGGAGCTTGTTCCACGCGCCATTATCTCGCGAGGGATCCCATCGCCATTTTGCGGCGAAGTAAACGCCGCAGTGGGAGTCGCAGGAGATGGCGATTGAGATGATATGGCTCGTTGAATCTCTTCGCCAACAGCATCTGCAATCTCTTCTTCAAGCTTTTCCCGAACCGAGTTGATCCATGTTCCTTCTTCCAGTGATAAAATGCGAGCCTCTAGGCTACCGAATAGCTTGATAGCCTTTATCGTCGGAACGACTAGGATGCAAGCCGCTGCAATCAAGGTAGCCACGGCACTAATCAATGCTGACTTTGTTTCTGTTTTCATCTCTGGATCTCCGCAGGATGTGATACTGAATTTCCCGAAATTGACCCCCGCTTGTCTTTGGTACTAGCATCTAACGCTATGTAGCTTGTTCCAGATAGTGTCTGAATTTCCCAACCCAGCAGGCTATCCAGTTCAAGCCATGGGCCTCTGTGTCGAAATCACCCCATTCCTTCTGTAGCTGGTCTGTTTTCGTTTATCGAAATTGACTATACAGAACTACATATCCAAAACACAAGCCCCGCATATTTCGAATATCATCTGACAATCCGTTTCTCTATCTTGGGCTATGGCCCCAAAGAGTTGACCTATCCTTGTCCCGCTCACCATCCTAGGCCTACCCTTCGCTGGCACCGCCGAAGAGGCCATCTACCCACGCCACCCATCCCAGAACCTGCGGCAAGGCAACTGAGACATCTTCGTCATTGACCTCCACGACCCCGCACTTTTACCCTAACCGTCCGAAGTAATGACTAGCACCCACTAATGACCAACTCCTCTCGAATTTGTTAAGCTCTTTAATATTAGCAAGTTAGGGCTTACGCCGGCCAACACTTGACCCCAACATGCCGGGTATGCTATTTAGGGCTCAGGCCTTAACCTTAAATAGTCGAAGTCCTTAGTTAAGTATCTTGAATAGGGCGGCTCTTGGATGAAGCGCGGACTTCAGGGCAGCTATGAAACCAGCATCGCCGGTGGCGAAGAGGTTCGAGCATTCGTGCCCGCGGCCCTGCCGCCGCAGCCGCCACTGAAACTCGGCAAAGACCAACAGCGATTGCACGAGCAGGCTCTCGTCGGAATCGGCCGATTGGACAGCATCACCACTTTGCTGCCCGACACGGGCCTCTTCCTCTATTCATATGTTCGAAAGGAAGCGCTGCTCTCCTCTCAGATCGAGGGAACGCAGTCGTCCATGTCTCAGCTCTTGCTCTTCGAACTTGAAGATGCGCCTGGAGCACCCATTGATGATGTCGCCGAGGTTTCTAGTTACGTCTCGGCATTGGAACATGGTCTTGAGCGTCTCAGGGCTGGTTTCCCTCTCTCCAATCGGCTCATTCGCGAGATCCACGGAATCTTGCTCTCAAGTGGTCGCGGCAGCGAGAAAGATCCGGGAGGGTTTCGCCGAAGCCAGAACTGGATCGGAGGATCGCGCCCGGGGCGAGCGAGGTTCGTACCGCCTCCGGCATCACAAGTGCAGGATTGCATGGGAAAGCTTGAGAGTTACCTCCACAATGATGAGGAGTACTCCTCCGTTCTCGTCCGCGCGGCCCTGAGCCATGTGCAGTTTGAAACCATCCATCCCTTCCTCGATGGTAACGGTCGTGTCGGGCGCTTGCTGATTCCCCTTCTACTCAATGTGGAAGGCGTGCTCAGTCAGCCCCTGCTATACCTCAGCCTCTACTTCAAGGAGAATAGGGATGCCTACTACGACCTACTCCAGCAGGTGAGGATGGATGGAGACTGGGAGGAGTGGGTTGAGTTCTTCCTGGTCGGAGTTCGCGACACGGCCGATGCTGCCGTGACAACCGCACAGCGCCTGGTTGAGCTATTCCGAAAGGACAATGAACGAATCAAGACTCTGAAGCGCGCCGCGGATTCGGCGCTGAGGGTTCATGAAGCATTGAAAGAACGGCCCATCCTTTCGATGACGGAAGCCAAGCGGATGACCGGCCTGTCGGCGCCCACGATTTCGGAACGTTTCAAATCGCTTGAAAAGCTCGGGCTCATCCGGGAAGTCACCGGCCAAAAACGAAATCGCATGTATGCCTATTGGGACTATCTGGAGATTCTAAAAGAAGGGACCGAAGCCCTGTAGGTTTCTCCCTTCTCCACCTTAGCTGCCAACTTGATCTATCTTCAGGCGACCGTTAAGCTCGGCCTTCAATTCCAGCCACCGAGGTCGTCATGAAGAGCTTCGTACTTCTTGTTCTCGCTGTCTTATGCCTGCCCCTGTCCAGCCTTGCCGAGGAAGCCGTCTACCCGCGGCACCCATCGCTGAGCCCCGACGGCAGCTCGCTGGCCTTCGACTGGCGCGGCGACATCTGGACCGTCTCCTCCGGCGGCGGCCGCGCCATGCGGCTCACGGCCCACGACGCGCACGACGGGTATCCGCACTGGTCGCCCGACGGAACGCGCATCGCCTTCCAGAGCCGGCGGCACGGCAACTGGGACATCTTCATCATGGACCTCGCGGGCCTCGTCCCCAGGCGCCTAACCTTCCACAGCGGCGACGACTACCTCAGCTGCTGGTCGCCCGACGGTAGCGAGCTCTACTTCTCGAGCACCCGGCGCGGACGTCGCCCGCAGCTCTTCGCCATCGACGCGGACGGCGGTGCACCCACTCGCGTGATCGGCGACGATGCGTTCAATGCAGAGATCAGCCCCAACGGCAAGTGGATCGCCTACCAGCGCGGCTTCACCAGTTGGTGGCGCAAGGGCTACCGCGGATGGGCGAGCCGCGACGTCTGGGTCCGCGACATCGGCGGCGGCGAAAGCTTCCACGTGGTCAGCTGGCACGGCGACGACGACGCCCCCCACTGGAGCGCCGACGGCGAGGCCCTCATCTTCCAGTCCGAACGCAAGGACGGAACGCCCAACCTCTGGCGTCAGGATCTGCTCTTCGACGACGAGAAAGTCGCGCCCTTCGGCAAGGCCGTGCAGCTCACGCATCTAAGCGAAGACGGCATCCAGTACCTGAGCGTTTCCCGCGACGGCTCCCGCGCCGCCTTCGAATGGAAGGGCGCGCTCTACACCGTGCCCACCGGCGGCGGCGAGCCGGTGAAGATCAGCATCGACGCCCCCGCCGACCTCAAGGCCAACGCCATCACCCGCGAACGGCTCAGCCGCGGCGCCAGCGAGTACGCCTTCTCCCCCGGCGAAGACCGCGTGGCCTTCATCGCCCAGGGCGAGATCTACTGCGCCGAACTCGACGACGAAGGCGAACTGAAAGACCCCATCCGCATCACCGAGACCGACGCCCGCGAGAAGGATCTGGCCTGGCTGAACGCCGACAGCCTGCTCTTCGTGAGCGACCGGCACGGCGGCGACGACATCTTCCTGGTCGCGAGCAGCGACGCGGACGAGCCCGCCCTCGGCAAGAGCCGCAAGCGAACGGTCACGCGCCTCACCGACCATGTGGAAACCGAGCGGGAACCCCAACCATCGCCGGACGGCGAGCACATCCTCTACAAGCGAGACATCGGACACCTCTGGCTCATGAACACCACCAGCGGCGAGCAGCGCGCGCTGGTCACCGAAGGACGCATCCTGCACAGCGACTGGTCGCCCGACTCCCGCTACCTCGCCTACTCGCGCACGGCCCACGGCTCGGCCGAGGACATCTACGTCTATGCGCTGGAGACCGGCGACATCGTGAACGTGTCGACCCATCCCCACGACGACTTCCACCCCCTCTGGACCGCCGACGGCAAGCGCCTGGCCTGGGCCAGCCGCGACGACGGCAGCGGGGACTATCAGGTGAAATTCCTCTGGCTCACGCGGGAGGAAGCCGACAAGTCGGAAAGAGAACGTGAACGCGAACTTGAACGTGAACCGGAGGAAGAAGGCGAAGAGGCCGAAGAGCCCGAGCTGGAAGTGAAGATCGACTGGGAGGGCATCCCCGATCGCGTGGTCACCGTGACCACCCTGCGCGGCTACTACTGGGACTACGACCAGAGCCCCGACGGCAAGCACTACGCCATCGAGGCCCAGACCCTCGACGGCACCGACCTCTGGGCCATCGACTGGGACGGCGACAACCTGCGCCGCCTCACCCGCGGCGGCGTGAACCCCGGCGAGATTGTCTGGGCCGAGGACAACAAAACCGTGCGCTACATTTCCGGTGGGCAGATGCGCGAGGTGAAGAACAAGGAGAACGCGAGCCCGTCCACACTCGGCTTCAGCGTGCCCTTCACGGCGGACGCACGCGCGCGCCGCCTGCAGAAGCTGCGCGAAGCCTGGCGCAAGCTGGACGACGGCTTCTACGACGAGAACTTCCACGGCGTCGACTGGCCGGCCATGCGCGAGAAGTACGAACCCCTCGCCGAGGCGGCCGTGATGACCGAGGACTTCAACGACGTGGTCAAGGAGATGATCGGCGAGCTCAACGCCAGCCACCTGAACATCTGGGGCGGCCCGCGTCCGGGCGAGGGCGGTGACCGCTCGGCCCACCTGGGCTTCGAGCCCGACGACTCCTTCGAGGGCCCGGGCCTGCTCGTCGATTGGGTGCTCCCCCGCGGACCGCTGGATCGCGAAGGCAAGCGCCTCGCCGCCGGCGACGTGATCCTCGCCATCGACGGCGAGACCGTCGAGCCCGGCATGAACTTCTGGCCCCTGCTCGCTCACAAGTCCGGCGAAGAGGTGGACCTGCTGGTAATGGCGGGCGGCGAAGAACGCGAGATCACGGTGGAACCCATCAGCCACTGGCGCGAGAGCTGGCTGCGCTACGAACACTGGATGGACGAGAACCGCCGCATGGTCGAGGAGCAGTCCGACGGCCGCCTGGCCTACCTGCACATGAGCGCCATGGGTTCGGGCAACTGGGAGCAGTTCATCGTGGACATCTTCTCGAAGACCGAGGGCGCCGAGGGGCTCATCCTCGACGTGCGCTACAACAACGGCGGACGCATCCACGACCAGGTGCTCACCTTCCTCAGCCGCCGCACCTACAACTACTCCATCGGGCGCGGCGACGTGAAGCCCACCTACGAATCGCAGCGGCGCTGGGACGGTCCCATCGTGGTGCTCATCAACGAGCGCAGCTACAGCGACGGCGAGATCTTCCCCGCCGGCTTCAAGGCCCTCGGCCTCGGCCGCGTCGTGGGGATGCCCACCTTCGGCGCCGTCATCGGCACCAACAACCAGCCGCTCATCGACGGCTCCATGTTCCGCATCCCCGGCACGGGCTGGTACAACCTCGACGGTTCGAACCTCGAGAACGGACCGGTGCACCCCGACCTCTACGTGCCGGACGTGCCCGAGGAGAATCTCGCCGGACGCGACTCGCAGCTGGAGGCCGGCGTCACCGAGTGCCTGAAGATGCTGGAGTCGGAAGAGCACTAGGCATTGCGCGAACCTGTCAGGAAATCAGGCCTATTCGCTTGATTTCCTGACAGCTTTCGCAAACACTCCCAGGGTCCTCGACCGAAGGCGGACCCATGGAATACCAGATCACGGGCGGAGCCCTGCCCAGAGGCTTCCACGAACGCGACGCCGACGCAGCGCTCCGACTCAAGGAGGCCGCCGAACGTCTCAACGCCCGTTACGAAAAATACCTCACCGAACCTCTCCAGCAGTTCGGCGATCAACTCGTGCTCGTCGGCGTCATGGAGGGTGGCGCTCAGGCTCCATGGATGGCCCTGGACTTCCTCCTGGAAACCTGGCCGGAGCCCTTCGGCATAAGCGTGGACAGCTGGGTCGCGCGCATCGACGGCCAACTCCGACCGGCCTCGAAGCTCGGCGGCCTCGCCGCGCGCAAGGAGCGCATCTTCCTGCGCGGCCCCCACGGCGAGGAACCCTATCGCGCCGCCGTGCTCCTCTGGCAGGCCATCCTCGGGGACTGGTCCGCGCGCCAGGTGCGCACGCTCCGACTTCAGCGCGAACTGGGCAAGCAGAAGCTCGCTGCCGAACGCATGGGCGTGACGCCGCAGTCCGTGAGCGAAACCCTCGGGCGCGCGCACTGGCCCGCCCTCAAGAAAAGCCTGAATGTGCTGGGTAAGCTTATGGCCTAGCGAATGACCGCATCGGTGGGGCGATTCTCTTCATCCACCTGGATCAGCCGGGGCGTGTATCCCTCGGCCTCTTCCTGGGTCATGTGCACATAGCTGATGATGATGACCTTGTCGCCCACGGCGCCGAGCCGGGCCGCCGCGCCGTTGAGGCAGATCACGCCCGTACCGCGGCCGCCCTCGATGACGTAGGTCTCGAGCCGACTGCCATTGGTCACGTTCACCACGGCCACCTTCTCGTAGGGAAGCAGGCCCGCCGCGTCCATGAGGTCACGGTCCACGGTGAGACTTCCTTCATATTGAAGGTTCGCCTCGGTGATCGTGGCGCGGTGAATCTTCGATTTACAGAGAGTTATCAGCATAATTTTGCCCCGAGCGCGGGTAGTATAGTCAGGGGTCCCCGCATTGTCCAGAGCCGGTAACGAAAGCCCATCTTGCCATGTTTCAAGAATTTACCTATGCTGCGCCCGCTTGGCAGGCGGGCCGCGGCCGGGGCGTGGGGCCCCGGTCACCCCGATAAGATGGCAAAATGAAGGCCCTCGTCCACCACATAGCCGAAGAAATCTCGTCCAAGGGTGGAAGCTCTTGGTACGCAGGCGGTTACGTACGCGACCATCTCCTCGGACGGGACCCTGTGGACCTCGATATCGAGGTTCATGGCCTGCCCCTGGCCGATCTCGAGAGAATCCTGCGCGCCCGGGGCAGGGTCTCGGCGGTGGGCCGCAGCTTCGGCATCCTCAAGCTTCATACCGACGAAGGTGACATCGACTTCGCGCTTCCCCGCCGGGAGAACCGTGAAGGACGTGGACACCGCGGCTTCGTGGTCGACCTCGATCCGGACATCAGCTTCGAGGAGGCCTGCGCCCGCCGCGACTTCACCGTGAACGCCATGCTCCAGAACGTGCTCAGCGGCGAGGTCCTCGACTTCTTCGATGGCCGCCGCGATCTCGAGGCGCGGGTGCTGCGTCACGTGGGACCCGCCTTCGAAGAGGATCCGCTGCGCGCATACCGGCTCATGCAGCAGACCGCCCGCTTCGAGATGGCCGCCGCGCCGGAAACCCTGGCCCTCTGCCAGCGCATGGACCTATCCGAACTGGCGCCCGAGCGGGTCTTCACCGAGTGGGCCCGGCTGCTGCTGGAGGCCGAGCATCCGAGCCTCGGCCTGGAGACGGCGCGCAAGGCGGGCGTGCTCGTCTTCCATCCCGAGCTGGCGGCGCTCATCGGTTGCCTGCAGGACCCCCGGTGGCATCCCGAAGGCGACGTGTGGACCCACACCCTCATGGTCGTGGACGAGGCCGCGAAGCTTCGCAGCGGCGATCGCGCCGAGGATCTCGTCCTCATGTTCGGCGCCCTCTGCCACGACTTCGGCAAGCCGCTCACCACCTTCGAGAAGGACGGCCGCATCGTCAGCCCGGGCCACTGCGAAGAGGGGGTGGATCCGGCGCGGCGATTCATGGAGCGCATGAGCCGCGACGCGGATCTCATCGACGGTGTCGTGCAGGTGGTGCGCTATCATCTGCGTCCGGCCGAGCTCTACCGCGTGCGCGAGGATGTGGGGAATGGAGCCATCCGCCGCCTGGCCCTGCAGGTGAAGATCGCCGATCTGGTGCGCTGGGCGCGGGCCGATCACTTCGGGCGCGGCACGCCCGACGCCCGCGAGCGCGACTTTCCCGCCGGCGACTGGCTGCTGGAGCGGGCCGCGGAGCTGGAAGTGGTGGATTCGGCGCCGGGGCCCGTCCTGCTCGGACGGCATCTGCTCGACCGCGGATGGAAGCCTGGCCCCGACATGGGCGAGCGCTTGCGCCGGGCCTACGAGGCGCAACTCGACGGTGAATTCGACGATCTCGACGGCGCGCTGCGCTGGCTGGAGGTAAACGATGACTAACGGCCTCATCTACGTGCTTCAGACCCTGGGCACCCTGGCCCTGGTGCTGGTCTGCTTCCGTCTGGGCAAGGCCTGGCTCATGAGCTACATGGCCATGGCCACGGTGATGATGAATCTGGTCGTGGTCAAACAGATGAGCCTCTTCGGCCTGGACGCCACCGGCGGCAACGTGCTCTACGCCTCGCTCTTCCTGGCCACCGATCTGCTCAGCGAACACTGGGGCGCCAAGGAGGCGCGCCGGGCCGTGCGCATCGGCTTCATGGGAGGGCTCTTCTTCCTGGTGACCCTTCAAGTCATGCTGCGCTATGTGCCTAGCGAGTTCGATGTTGCCCAGCCGCACATGGAAGCCATCTTCGGATTCCTGCCGCGCATCGTCCTGGGCAGCCTGGTCGCCTACCTCACGGCCCAGCACCTGGACGTCTGGCTCTTCCACCGTATCCGCCGCGCCACCGGCGACCGAGCCCTCTGGCTGCGCAACAACGGATCCACCTGGATCAGCCAGGCCGTCGACACCGTCGTGTTCTACTGCATCGCCTTCTGGGGCGTCTTTCCCATCGGCGAGGCCATTCTCTTCACCTGGATCCTCAAGATCCTGGTCGCGGCCCTGGACACGCCCTTCCTCTACCTCGCCCATCGCCTGAGACCCCTCGAACTTCGAGATCCGACGACATAACCGTCTGTAATTAATTACGTTACAACGCTGTTCACTATTTTTTGTCAACACCATTGACAAAGTTTTCACAAGTGCTAGGTTGTGATCGTTCACTTACCAAATAATCAGGCCTGATAATCGAAAAGGGACCGATATGGAAGAGTCCACACCGAAACCCGCCAGCCGCAGGGACTGCCTGATCGAAATCGCCAGCCGCCTGTTCGCCAACCACGGATTCGAGGGAGCCACGGTTCGCCGCATCGCCCGCGAGTGCGGCATCACCGAAGCGGCCATCTACAAGCACTTCGACAACAAGGAACACCTCTACGAAGAGGCCATCCGCAGCAAGACGGCCAAGCACCAGATCAAGGAGCGCCTCGAGGGTCAGAAGGGGAAGGGAAGCATGGAAGACGTGCTCTTCTTCATCTCGAGGCAGATCCTCGAGACCTCCCGCCGGGACCCCGAACTCATCCGGATGATGCTCTTCAGCAGCCTCGAAGGATTCCGCAGTTCAACGCTGCTCTACCGCGAATTCCGCTATCCATTCATCCAGTTCCTCCGCGAGGAGCTCAAAGAGCGCATCGCCTCCGGCGAGGTCCGCGAGGTGAACGCCTTCATCACCAGTCGATGCTTCGTGGGCATGGTCATGGACTGCGCCCTGAACGTCGAGCTCTGGAACAACCTCGAAAGCACCACCTACTCGTCCGACGCGGTGGTGAACAACAACGTGCCGATCTTCGCCCGCGGTCTCATGAAGACCAACGGCGACGCTTCAACACGGGAGTAAACAATGCCTAGGCTCATTCCCCTCATTGCGCTTCCGGTCATCATGATGGCCTTCTTTTTCGGCTGCACGAAGGAACGCGAGATCGTGTCGGGCCCCAACGGCGATACGGGTCAGACCTGTATCGGCTGTCACAGCGACGAGACCCGGCTGCAGGAGCTGACCGCCGAGGGCCGGTGGACGCCACCCGCCTCCGGCCGCGAGGACGGCTGAGGCGGCGAGGTTCCCCCGCTGGAAGCGTGGGAGAAGGTCCTCGTCAACGCCGACTTCACCGAAAGCACCCACGGTGCGCTGAGCTGCCAGGTCTGCCATGACGGTCCCGCCGACGGCACCTTCAGCGGCTACGAAGACGCCCACGAGGGCCTGGTGGTGGACGCCAGCCTCACCGGCGCCTGCACCGGCTGCCACCACGACGACATCGTCGACGCCGTGGGCAACAGCCTGCACACCAACCTCTGGGGATACATCGACGCCGCCAACAAGCGTTGCACCTACGAGACGGGCATCGAAGACACCGAGGGCTTCGGGCTTCGCTGCGCCGGCTGCCACACCGGCTGCGGCGAGTGCCACATCAGCCGTCCCAACAGCGTGGGTGGCGGTTTCGTGGACGGTCACGACTTCCGCAAGCGTCCCCACATGACCGACCAGTGCACGGCCTGCCACGGCAGCCGCATCGGCATCGACTACCTGGGTCAGCATGACGTGGACGGCGACGAGATCTTCGACTATCCGGCCGACGTCCACTGGAGCGGCAACTTCATGACCTGCGAGGAGTGCCATCCCGGCAACGAGATGCACAACATGAGCCCCGCGGGCGACGACCTGGGCATCTTCCCGCACCGCTACGCCATGAGCGAGATGCCCCGCTGCGAGGACTGTCATGGCGACGTCGTGGAAGCCAACAGCTACCACGAAGCTCACTGGGAAGGCTGGACCGACGTCAATCTGCAGTGCCAGGTCTGCCACTCCCAGCCTTACAAGAACTGCTCGAACTGCCATCCGAACCCGGCCGGCAGCGAGCACGGTTTCGACATCGACCCCAGCGTGGTGATGTTCAAGATCGGCAAGAACCCGCTGGACGAGCGCGACGAGTACGACTACTGCGTGGTGCGTCACGTTCCGGTCAACGAAACCGAAACCTACGAAGATCCCATGTGGGATGGCATCATCCTCAACGACTTCGATGCCGTTCCCACCTGGAAGTACAATTCGCCGCACAACATCCGGCTCTGGACGGCTCAGACCACGGTCGAGGCCGGGCAGGGCTGCGGCGCCAGCTGCCACGACCAGGAAGACGCCTACAAGGGCTTCTACCTTCGTGAAACCGATCTCTACGACAACGGAACTCCGCTTCCCGACTACGACGCGAACCTGCCCGTCGTGATCGAGGAGTTCCATTAGAGAAGGGTCCCGGCCCCAGCCGGGATCCGGGCCTGCACAGCAGGGCCGAAACAAGCAGGTAACCGGGCTTTCGCCCAAAAACACTAGGAGAGTTGTAAAGATGCGGAAACTCTGGACCCTACTTCTTCCGGCGGTCTTCGCTTTCGCCCTGCTGGGTTGCTCGAGCGATGACGATACGACCGACCCGACCACTCTCACGTCCGCGGAGCAGTTCGCGGCCGTGCACGATGCGCTGATCGGCTATGTCAATAGCGAGGCGCCCGCGGTCAAGGCCGTCAACGAAGATCTGCTGCTGGATATCCAGGCGGGGGACTACACCATCCTGGACTTCCGTGCCAGCTCGGACTACAACACCAACCACATTCCGGGCTCCTACGACGTGAGTCTCGGCAATCTGCTCGACCAGCTGAACAGCCGCGCGCTGCCCACGGACAAGCCCTTCCTGGCTGTCTGCTACACGGGCCAGAGCGCGGGTCACGGCGTCATCGCCCTACGTGCGCTGGGCTACGAGGCCTACAGCGTGAAGTTCGGCATGAGCGCCTGGCACACCAGCCTGGACAAGTGGAGCGGCAACTGCGCCAGCGGCGCCGCGTTCGAGACCACCGACAACCCGGCCGTCGATATCTACGACTTCCCCAGTTGGGATGAAGGCGCCGCCACCGAGGAAGAAGCCGTCGAAGCGCGCGTGGCCGCCATGCTCGAAGCCGGCTTCAAGGGCATCACCTACTCCACCATGGTCACCAACGGCCTGGACAACTACTTCATCATCAACTACTTCGGCGAAGCTGACTACAACGGCACCGGCGACTCCGGCATCCCCGGACACCTCGAAGGCGCCTATCAGTTCACGCCGCAGGCCAGCATGGGCATGGACGAGATGCTCGAGTACATCCCGACCGACATGCCCGTCGTCGTCTACTGCTGGACCGGTCAGACCTCCAGCCAGATGACCGCTTACCTGAACATGCTGGGCTACGAGGCCTACAGCCTCAAGTTCGGTTCGAACAACCTCTGGTACGATCAGCTCACCGGCCACAAGTGGAGCAGCCCCGGACTGACCTATCCTTTCGAGGGCAACTTCGCCGCCAGCCATGACGCGACGATCGACTACGTCAACACCAGCGCTCCCGCCGTCATCGCCGCCAGCAACGAACTCTGGCTGGATATCGACGCCGGCGACTACACCGTGCTAGATGTTCGTTCCGAAGAGGACTACAACATCAGCCACATTCCCGGCGCCTATCACACTGGCCTGGGAACCCTGCTGGATGACATGACCGCCCGCGCCTTCCCCATGGACGAGCCCTTCCTGGTGGCTTGCTACACGGGTCAGAGCGCCGGCCACGTCGTCATCGCCCTGCGCGCCCTCGGCTACGAGGCCTACAGCCTCAAGTTCGGCATGAGCGCCTGGCACAGCAGCCTGGACAAGTGGACCACCAACACGGGCAGCGGCGCGACCTACGAGACCACGCCCAATGCCCTCGAGACCACTTACAGCTGGCCGATCCTGGACACGACCTACGTCGATGACGCCACCTCGGTCTACAACCAGGTGGCCGCCATGCTCGCCGGTGGTTTCAAGGGCAAGAACTACTCGGATCTCGTGATCGAGGGCCTGGACAATTACTTCATCATCAACTACTTCGGCGTGGACGACTACAACGGCACCGGTGGCTCCGGCATCCCCGGACACCTCGAAGGCGCCTATCAGTACACTCCGCAGGCCAGCTTCGGCATGGACGAGCTCCTGATGTACGTGCCCACCGACATGCCTGTGATCGTCTACTGCTGGACCGGCCAGACCTCCAGCCAGATGACCGCCTACCTGAACATGCTGGGTTACGAGGCCTACAGCCTCAAGTTCGGGTCGAACAATCTCTGGTACGAGCTGCTCACCGGTCACAAGTGGAGCCAGCCCGGCCTGGATCTGCCTCTGGAATAAGATCACTCGGGCCTGAGGCCCTCGTGATACTGCAAAAAGAAAGGGACCCGAACGGGTCCCTTTCTTTTTGCACTAGAACTGAGGACTGAGAACCCAGATTCATAGTTCTCAGTTCATAGTTCTCAGTTCTCAGTTACGGTGTTCTCCAGCACCCCGATGCCCTCGATCTCCAGGCGCATCACGTCGCCGGCCTTCAGGAAGACCGGCGGCTCGCGATACACGCCCACGCCGCCGGGAGTGCCCGTGCTGATCACGTCGCCGGGCTCCAGGGTCATCGAGCGGCTGAGATACTCCACCAGGAAGGGAACCTGGAAGATGAGCTGCGCGGTGCTGCTGTCCTGGCGAAGCTCGCCGTTCACGTGACAGGTCAGACGCAGGGCGTGGGGATCGGGAATCTCGTCCTTGGTGACGATGTGCGGGCCCATGGGCCCGAAGGTCTCGAAGCCCTTGGCGCGCAGCCACTGCTTCTCGGTGCTCTGGGCCAGGCGGCCGCTCACGTCGTTCATGATGGTGTAGCCGAGCACATGGTCGTAGGCCTCCGCCGCCGACACATTCCGTGCGCGGCGGCCGATGACGAAGGCGAACTCCACCTCGTGATCCACCTTGGGCTCGTCCACGGGAAGAACCACCGGCTCGCCGTCGCCCACCAGAGCGCTGGGTACCTTGGGAAAGAGCATGGGCTTGTCGGGAAGCGGCTTGTTCTGTTCCTCGGCGTGGTCCCGATAGTTGAGGCCCAGACAGATGACCTTGCTGGGATCGGGAATGGGCGGCGCCAGGCGCAGGCCCGCCGGATCGAGGCGCGGCACATCGTCGAAGATGCCGGCCTTGTAGGCGCCGGCCACCGACTCGAAGAGCCCCGCCTCGAGCACGGCCCGCCAACTGGCGGGGACATCCGTCAGGGCGGCCTGAAGGTCGACGAGGCTGTCGTCGTCCATTCTGATGCCCGCGCGCTCCTGGTAGCGGTCGCCGTAACTGATGAGCCTCATGTCCTACCAATCCCGCCAGAGGCGCAGCAGCTTGTTCCCGTCCTCCACGAGGATCTCGATCTGAAATCCCTCGCCTGTTGAATCGCTCACATGCAGAGCCTCCTGTGGCAGGAGATATCGCCTCGACATGCCGTTGCAGCCGATCTCGATGCCCTGGCTCTGGAGCGACAGCACGTCGTCGTCATCCAGGTAGAGATCGTTATTCTCGCCGATCGCGATCTTCTCCTGACTCACGAAGACCGTGTAGGACAGGTTCCTGCTGGTGAACACGGGCGTGTAGTGGGTGAGGTTGCTGCGGAAACCGTCGTCGGTGGAGAAGGTGAAGGCGCACTTGTAGCCGTTCCAGGGCGCATCGCCCGCGGGATCGGCCCGCCAGAGCAGATCGTTCTCCGGATCGACTTCCTGGCCGCTGGCCAGGGCCCAGGTGGCGATCTCGCCCATGGAGGCGATCCACACTTCACTGTCCTCGTGCAGGGCGTCGATGAGCGCCTCGAGATGGTCCTGGTCGAGGATGTCGAGGCTGGTCTGATCTTCGCTGTCCGTGCGCGTGTAGAGGTGCACCCAGCGATGATCGGTCTTCCAGGCCTCGAGATTAGCGGGATCGGCGAGCCAGTCCTCGATCTCGCTCACCGCGAGGGACTGGATCTCCCCGGCCGTGAAGGTGAGGGGAAGCTCGTAGGGGCTCGTGCGCTCCCAGCCCTGTGCCCATGCCGGATCGTCGGCCTCGCCGAGGAGCCAGGAACCCCAGGGTTCGAAGCTGATCGGGCCGTTGCGCGCCACGATGTATCCGGCCGCCTTCACCGCCTCGAGGGCGCGACGGTCATGAGCATGGGTGGGATAGGCATAGCTCAGCACCGAGGTTCCGATGAGATCCTCGAGCCAGGCCTTGCTCGACGCCACTTCCACTTCGAGGGAGTCGGAGTCGAGGCCGGCGTGGGTCAGGAGGGAAATGCCTTCCTCTCCCGGATAGTAGGGCCCGACATCGTGCAGGTAGCCCGCGAGGTTCGCGTCGGCGCGGGCGATCCGCTCCCAGTACTCCTCCTCATCGCCGGCCCAGCCGAGTCGGTAGGCCATGTCCTCGGGATAGGTGACCGTCAGCCCCGCGTCGCCCAGTGCGCCGGCCAGATCCACGAGATGTCCGAGCCGGGGATCGAGGGTGTCGTCGCCGCTCAGGTACCACTCGTCCACCAGCTCGCCGATGTCATCCTCGTCGGGGGTGTTGCACTCGCAGGCGGCCAGGATGAGCGCCGCCGCCGCGAGCAGTATCGTTGAACTCCGTTTGAGCAGGCTCATCCTTCCCTCCTAGAGGCGAAAGTCGTCCTTCCCGCAGGTCTCGATGAGCGCGGCCATGAGCTGGATGGCCGCATCGACGTCGTCCGGGTGCACGGTCTCGATGACCGAGTGCACGTAGCGCGTGGGCACGCTGATGCAACCGGCCGCCGCGCCCTTGCCCCCGCGCTGGATGGCGGCCGTGTCGGTGCCGCCCCGCGGCAACACTTCCATCTGATGCGGAATCTTCCGCTCCTCGCTGAGCTCGCGCATGCGGTCCCGCAGCTTCCAGTTGGGAACCACGCTGCCGTCGTAGGCCTTGATGGCCACGCCCTCGCCCAGCTTCGAGACGTAGAGGTGCGGCTCCACGAAGGGCACGTCGTTGGCCAGGGTCACGTCCAGGGCGATGCCGAGGTCGGGATCGATGTTCCGCGCGGCCACCATGGCGCCGCGGATGCCGATCTCTTCCTGGGCGCTGCCGACGGCGTAGACGTCCATGCGGTTGTTCTTCGCCGCGCGCAGTCCCTCGATCATCACGAAAACGCCCACGCGATCGTCGAAGCTCTTGCCGTTGATCAGGTCGCCCATGGGCACGATCTCGCGCTCGCGGGTGACCACGTCGCCCACGCGCACGAGCTCCTTCACCTTCTCAACGGGCATGCCCAGGTCGATGGTGAAGTCTTCCAGGCGCAGGGTCTTCTTGCGATCCTCGTCGGTCATGATGTGGATGGGCTTGCTGCCCATCACGCCGAGCAGATCCTCGCGGCCGTGCACGATCACGCGCTGCGCGGTAAGGGTCTTGGGATCGAAGCCGCCCAGAGGCACGAAGTGCAGGAAGCCGGTGTCGCCGATGTGGCTGACCATGAAGGAGATCTCGTCCATGTGGCCGCTCACCATGAAGCGGCCCTCCTCGCTGCCTTTCTTCACGGCCACCACGTTGCCGATGCCGTCCACCTCGATGGAATCGCAGAGTGGTTCGAGTTCGCGGATGACGATTTCGCGCACGCGCTCCTCGTGGCCGGGAGCGCCGGGGATCTCGCAGAGTTCTTTGAGCAGGGGAAGATTGATGGCCATGGATACTCCTTCATCGGATAAGACCTGGGGCGGAATGCCGCAGTGTAAGCGCGGCCCGCCCGTTCAGGCAAGCGCCTCTTAAGCGCCTTTCCGGATGAGGAATACGCCGGTCAGGATCATCACGCCGCCCAGGGCGGTGGACGGCCCCAGGCGCTCGCCAAGGGTGAGGGCGCTCATGGCCAGGCTGGCCACCGGGATGAAGTAGATGTAGACCGAAGGCCGGTTGGGGCCCAGCCGGCGCACCGCCACCGACCAGATGAAGTATCCGGCCAGGGTGGAAACGAGCCCCACGAAGGCCAGGGCCAGCCAGGCGCCCAGGGGCATCTGTGCCAGGTGACCGAATACTGGAGGCGGCGTGAAGAAGCTGGTGATCACCGTGCCCGCGCCGAGGATGAAAGCGGTGATGGGCAGTGAAGATCCCGCCGAGTCAAAAACCCGTTTGGCCACCACCGAATAGAGTCCCCAGCTGATCGGCGCGCCCAGAACCAGCAGCACGCCCGTCGAGAAGTGCAGGGAGCCCAGGTCGCCCCGGGTGGCCAGGGCCACCACGCCCGCCATGCAGAATGCCTGGCCCAACCACTGGAGTCGGCCCAGGGTTTCCTGCCCCGCCAGCCTTGCGAAGAGGGCGGTGAAGGCCGGCACCGATCCCACGAGGATGGAGCTCATCATGGCCGCGCTTCCCGCACTCTCGGGATCGGCCTTGAGCGCCTCGGTGCCAAGATTCAGGAAGAGGTGGTAGCCCGGAACGCCCAGCAGGGCCAGAAACAGGCTTCGCCAGGGATGGCTGCGCAGCTGCTCGCCGATGCTCCGGCGCCAGTGCCAGATCATCACCAGCAGCAGGGGCATGAAGATCCAGAAACGGGCGAGCACGAGTTCGAGAGGACTCAGGTAGTCGAGCAGATGCTTGATGATGGGATAGGCCGCGCCCCAGGCGAGCACCAGCAGCACGAGCAGGAAGTGGATCCAGCCGTTTCCCCGCTCAGGATTCATCGAGGGCCTCCTGGGCCTCGAGTTCCTCGGCCCACTTCTCCCAACGGGCCTCGCGACGTGCGATGGTCTCCATGACCTCGGCGTGCTCCCAGGCCAGGTCCCGCGCGGTGTTCTCGTCGAGGCTACCGTTTGCCATTCGGGTTTCGATCTCTTCGCGCCGGGCGCCCGCCTCGGCCAGGCTCTTTTCCAGATCGGCCAGTTCGCGCCGCCGCTTGCCGAGCCGGTTCTTGGACCAGCGGGTGATCCTCGGTTTCTTGTTGCCCACTTTCGTTGGCTGTTGGTTGCTAGTCTTCTGGCTGGTAGCTGGGGGCTGGTTGCTGGCAGCTTCTTTCGCCCTGAACTCCGCGAAGGTCCCCGGATAGTCCGTCACCTTGCCGCCCTCGATGCGGATGATGCGGTCGGCGATGCGATCCAGGAAGACGCGGTCGTGACTCACGATGATGAGCGTGCCGCCGTAGGCTTCCAGCGCGTCCTCGAGGGATTCAGTGGCGGGAATATCCAGATGGTTTGTCGGCTCGTCGAGCACCAGGAAATTGCTCTTCTGATAGACGAGCTTGAGCAGGCTGAGCCGGTTGCGTTCGCCGCCTGAGAGTTGGGCCACCTTCTTGTCGAGGTCGTCGGCGAAGAAGCCGAAGCGGGCCAGCTGTCCGCGGCACTCGCCCTCGGTCATGCGCGGATCGACACGGCGGAACTCGTCCTCAACGGTGTTGGCGTCGCTGACCATGTCCAGATGCTGATCGAAGAAGCCGGGATCCACGTCCTTGCCCAGCTTGATGCGCCCCTTATCGGGAACCTGCCTACCCATGAGCACGCTGATGAGCGTGGACTTGCCCGCGCCATTGGGACCTATGAGTCCGATGCGCTCGCCACGGCCGATGTGCAGGTCGAGCTTCGCGAAGAGCCGCTTCTCGCCGAAGGCCTTCGACAGTCCTTCGGCCGACAATACCGTGCGGCCACCCGCCCGCGCATGCTCCAGACGCAGGTTCAGGGTACGCTCGTCGCTGGGCTTCTCGATGCGCTCGATCTTGTCGAGGATCTTTCGCCGACTCTGGGCCTGCTTGGTCTTCTGGCCGGCGATGTTCCGCGCGATGTAGTCCTTGAGTCGCGCGATCTCCTCCTGCTGCCGCTGCCAGGCTATGGTGTCCAGCCGCTCGCGTTCCTCGCGCAGCTTTTCGTACTTGCTGTAGTTGCCAGAGTAGCGGCGAAGCTTCGCGTCCTTGAGGTGCCAGGTGGTCTGGCAGAGCTTGTCCAGGAATGCGCGGTCGTGGCTGACCATGAGCATGGCGCTCTTCTCGGCGAGAAGGTGGCCCTCGAGCCATTCGATGGCCGACAGATCCAGGTGGTTGGTGGGCTCGTCCAGCAGCAAGAGGTCGGCCTTCTGCAGGAGCACCGAGGCCAGAGCCGCCACCCGCTGTTCGCCGCCGGAAAGCTGCTCCACCGGACGGCCGAAATCCTCGCGCTTGAATCCGAGACCCGTGAGCACCGCGCCCACCCTCGAGTCGAGAGTGTAGCCGTCGATGGATTCGTATCGCGTGTGCAACTCGCCGTAACGCTGAACCAGGGCGTCGTGCTCGGCGCCCTGGGGCATGGCCTCCATGCGGGCCACGAGATCTTCCAGTTCGCTCTCGAGCTCCACGGCCTCGCCCTGGATGGAGCGGACGGCCTCGAAGAGGCTGGCGCCGCCGGCCAGGGAGAGGTCCTGCCGCAGGTAGGCGATCTTCATGCGGCGCGGACGATCCACCGAGCCCTTGTCGGCGCGCAGCTCTCCGGTGAGGATGCGGAACAGCGTGGTCTTGCCCACGCCGTTGCGGCCCACGATGGCACCTCGCTCGCCAGGCTCCATGGCGAGGTCCACGTCCCGTAGAATGGGAATCCTTCCGTAGTCGAAGGAAATCGAGCTGAGGCTGATCAGTGGCATGGCCTTCAAGATAGCAAGGCCCGGCCGGATTGTCAGCCTAGGCTCCCTCGGCGAAGTCCTTGAACTGATTCAGGAACTTCTGGGTCTGCTTGGGGAAGGCCCCGCGCATGAAGGGAGCGATGAGCTTCATGAGGCCGCTGAACTGGAACTCCTGCTCGGTGATCCAGCGGGTCTTGCCCGACTCGTCCACGAACCGGTTGATCATTATGTTCTTCACGCCCTTGGCCTCGTAGGTGCCCGAGAACTCGTCGGGCAGGTTTCGGCGCGTGATGGTCTCGATCATCTCGATGCGTCGCTTGCCCTCGAGGTAGACGAGCTTCGATTTGGCGCCGGGATGCCCGGGATCGCCGCTCAGATGGTCGAAGCTCTGAAGACTGGGCTGCCACTTGTACAGATTCTCGACGCTGTCGAAGAGCTCGACCACCCTGTCCCTCGGCAGATCGAGGGACACTTCGCAAACGTATTTCATCATTCCTCCGCGGTGAGAGTGCCGGCGAGGCCGGCGTGAGGGGCAGCCATTATAATGGATGAGCGAAACGGGATTCCAGCGCTAGAAGCCCATCCTTCCGTTGCCAGAATTCAAGACCTTCGATAGCTTGACTCCACATGCCGAAAGGAAACGCCATGGAGCTGCTCGAATTCGCCGTCCACTCGAAGCAAACGCTGCCCGATAAGTCCACCTGGGAAGCCCTTGTCGCCCGCGCTCGCGTGGCCCGCGCCAGTCTGCTCGACCGCAGTTGCGCCGGCGCCGAGTTCCTGGGCTGGATGGATCTGCCCGACACCGCCCGAGCCGACCTTCCTCGTCTTCTGGATGTGGCGGGCGAGTTGCGCGGCGGCATCAGCGATCTCGTGGTGGTGGGTATCGGCGGCAGCTACCTCGGCGCGCGTGCCCTGCTGGAAGCCTTCGGCGAGCCGGGCAGGCGCGGCGGTCTGCGCATCGGCGACGGTCCCGAAATCCATTTCGCCGGCGAACACCTGGGCGGCGCGGCCCTGGCGAAGCTGCTCGGGCGTCTCGATGGAAGCGACTTCGCCATCAACGTGATCAGCAAGAGCGGCACGACCCTGGAGCCCTCGGTGGCCTTCCGTATCTTGCGGGGCGCGCTCGAAGAAGCTCGCGGCGAGGATGCGAATCGCTACATCGTCGCCACCACCGATCCGGAGCGCGGCGCCCTGCGCGAGATGGCGGCCCTCCACGGCTGGAACAGCTTCGCCATTCCGCCGGAGGTTGGCGGACGATTCAGCGTGCTCAGTCCCGTGGGCCTCTTCCCCCTCGCCGTGGCAGGCCTTGATGTGGTGGCCCTGCTCGACGGCGCCGCCGCTGAACGGGCCCGCTTCTACGGCAGCGATTCGCCAGAGGCCAATCCCGCCATGGCCTACGCGGCATGCAGGAACCATTTCTACTCCCGGAGCCTCGCCCTGGAAGTGCTCGCCACCTTCGAGCCCGAACTCTTCCGGCTCGGCGACTGGTGGGCCCAGCTCTTCGGCGAGAGCGAGGGTAAGGAGGGTGCGGGCATCTTCCCCGCCTCGGCGAACTTCACCACCGACCTGCACAGCCTCGGCCAGTATCTACAGGAAGGTCGCAGGCAGGCCTTCGAGACCTTCCTGCGCGTAAGCCGTCCCGTCGACTCTCTCTCCGTTCCATCGCGCGAGGATGATCGCGAGGGACTGAACGCCCTGGCCGGAAGACAGCTGCATCAGCTGAACCGCGCCGCCGAGGAGGGAACCATCAGGGCCCACGACTCCGGCGGCATGCCCGTGCTGACCCTCGACATTCCCGAACTCTCGCCCGCCGCGCTCGGTGCACTCATCTGGTTCTTCGAAGCGGCCTGCGCGGTAAGCACCCTTATGATGGGACTGAATCCCTTCGATCAACCGGGAGTGGAGGCGTACAAAAGGGAAATGAAAGCGTTGCTGTAGGACCGCCAGACACGATCGAGACCAGCGGCGCACTTCCATTGCGGCTCCCGATGCGGTAAAATCGGTGTGACGCACATCCCACCAGCCGGAGGTCCGCCATGCGCCGCAACGCCGTCCTGCTCCTTTCCCTCATCACGCTACTCGTTTCCACCGCACTTGCATTCTCCATGGAGAGTCGCCGCATCCTCGAGCATCGGGAGGACGGCGCTTTCCTTGCGGCTGAGATGCGCAGCGGCGGAAGCGCTCCCGCCGACGGCTTCGTCCGCGACGCCATCCTCTGGCACCGCAATCAGGGAGACATCTTCAACGCCACGGCCATCGGCAACGACGCGGGTGTGATCACGGGAGACTACGCGGGCCTGGCCATGCACGAACTCTACGGAGATGGAACGCCGCTGTGGAGTATCGGAGACGGCGACGGCAACGGCACGGCCGGTGCGGCGAATGCCGACCTCTTTGCGGCCGTCACGCTGAACGACGCTATCTCGGGCGCGACACTGCGCGTCTTCGAGGCGGGCAGCTCCACGCCTCTCTGGAGCAAGGACATCCAGAGTTGCGCGGCGCCCTACGAGTGCCTTCGCATCAGTGACGACGGATCGCGCGTGATTCTGGGCGTGACCGTCCTGGGCGGAGGCGACCTGCCCACCGTCTACACCTTCGACGGCGCCAACGGCGACATCGTCAGCACCTACGAGGGCAACCCGGCCAGTTACATCCGCGCCCTGGAGATCAGCGACGACGGTAGCCTCTGCGCCATTCGCGCCTCGGCCGACCTGCACGTCATCGAGACCGAGACCGGCACGGCCCGCTGGACCGGCAACGCCGGCGCGTCCTCCGACGGACTGGCCTTCTCCGGCGACGGAGAATGGCTGGCCTCGGGCTGGACCTTCCTCCTGGTCTGGAAGTGGAACGGCAGCAGCTACGGATTCGAGTGGTCCAACAACGGCGGCGGCACCGGCTGGTACCTCGGCCGTTGCGCCTTCTCCGGCGACGGCGGCGCGCTGATGGCCGGCTTCTACACGACCTCCTACAACCAGCTGCGGGTCATGTGGTGGGATCCGACCAGCTCCATTCCGACCTGGACCTACGACTCGCCGCTCTCCAGCGGGGTGTATCAGGAGATTCCCAGCGCTCTGGACGTGAGTGCCGATGGCAGCTTCGCCGTGATGGGCTCATGGGGCGACCTCGGCGGCGTCAATCCCGAGCTGCACGTCTTCGGCCCCGATGGTCCCGACCCTCTCTACACGGTGGACAGTCCCGGCTCCATCTTCAGCGCGGCCTGCCGCCCCGGGGGCACCGGCATCGTGGCAAGCGGTTGCGGAAAGCACGTGCACGCCAATGAATTCGGCAGCGGCGGCGACCTCTACGTCTTCGAGGTGGGACCGCCCACCGACGCGCCGGACGCGGCCGCGACCGCGCTGCGCATGGCCGCCTATCCCAATCCCTTCAACCCGAAGGTCACCTTGAGCGTGGAACTCGCGAGCGCGGGACCGCTCGACCTGGCCATCTACTCGGCCGACGGTCGCCTGCTGCGTCAGCTGGCCGAGGGGGATTTCCCCGCGGGCTATCGCCAGTTCGATTGGGATGGAAGTAACGCCGCCGGACAGGAGCTGCCCAGCGGCGTGTATCTGGCCCGCGCGAGAAGCGCGGAAAGCGAGAGTGTCAAGCGGCTCGTCTTGATGAAGTAGCCACCGAAGTCCCGGGTCACGAGTCTCGTGACTCGGGACTCGCGACTCGCGACTCACCGCCTCTCGATGAGCGCCTCGATCATCTCCACGACGTTCCGCTCGTCGCCGGGTGCGAATCCCACCGTGCGGAAGACCATGCGTCCGTCGCGATCGATGAAGATGTTCGTGGGCACGGCCGTCACTCCGAAGAGCTTGGACGCGATCTCCTGATCGTCGTCCAGGCTCGGCCAGCCGATCTGATCCTCGATGAGAATCTTGCGCGCGTACTCGGGACGATGGGTGGTCTCCACGGAGAGAACCGCGAAATTGCTCTCAGGGAAGTCCAGCTTGTCCTTGATGTGTGAAAACTCCACACGGCAATAACGTCAGGTGGGGTGCCAGAAGTTGAGCATCACCACCTTGCCCCGATGATCGGACAGGCGATGTTCCACGCCGTCCAGGTCGGTGAGTTCGAAGTCGGGAGCGCTGTCGGCCTTCTCCAGGCGCATCTCCCAGAGCTTCTCGCGATAGAGCTCCACGTTGCCCCCGCGCTTGGCGTGGAGCGCTTCGGCCTTGGCCTGCAGCTCCGAATCCATCTGGTTGTGGAGCATGCGGGTCCAGAGCTGGAGCAGCTTCACCTCCTCGCCGATGCGCTCGTAGAGCTGGGCGAGGTGGCCGGAGATCTCGCGATCGGGTTCGGGCAGTTCCGCCAGGGCGCCCTCCAGGAACCTGAGCGCAGGATCCTTCTTGCCCTGCAGGTAGTAGCCCCAGCCGGCGGTGTCCATGATGCTGGCCTTGTCCTGGCCGGGCGTGGCGAACTCCACGCCGCGTTCCGCGAGGCGGGTACCGAGATCGAGGTCCCAGCCCGGATCGGCCACCAGAGCCCATCCCATGCGGTTGAGGGTCTCGGCGTCGGTGATGCCGGCGTCCCAGGCTTCCCGCGCGATCTGCACCGCCGTGTCCTTGCTGTCATGGTCCACGGCGTTCACGAAGAGCAGGGTGTAGAGCACCGCCTTGCCGAGCATGCTGGGCTCGTCCTGAAGCTCCGAGCGCGCCCAGGCCAGTCCGGCCGCCTCTTCGTGACGTCCGCGGTGGATGTTCCAGATCTCCGCGAGAACGTCGGCGCGATCACTCTCGTTCGCGTTGGGATAATCCGCCAGCCAGGTCTGCATGGCCGCCATCCTGAGGATGGGGTCCTCCTGCGCCTTGATTCCCACAAGGGCCTCGCCGGCGGGATCGCCCTCATCCTTCCCGCCGCAGCCCGCCGTGAGCAGGACCGCCACGAGTGCTACCACCATCCATGCGCGCATGGTTCTGCCTTTCGTCGCCTCAGTCGCCGCTGAGGAATCCTTTGAGAATGTCGCCGCCGAATCCTGCCACGCCTTTGCGCTCGCCCTGGGTACCGCCGCGACTCAGGCCGCTGGCCGCCACCACGCGATCGGCCAGGCGGCTGAAGGGAAGCGTCTGAAGGAAGATTTTGCCCGGGCCGCGCAGGGTCGCGAAGAAGAGCCCCTCGCCGCCGAAGAGCACGTTCTTGAATCCGCCGATGAACTGGATGTCGTAGTCCACGTGCTCCTGGAAGGCCACCAGACAGCCCGTGTCCACCCTCAGGGTTTCTCCGGCGGCAAGCTCGCGTTCGAGAATGGTGCCGCCGGCATGGGCGAAGGCGAGCCCGTCGCCCGACAGCTTCTGCAGGATGAAGCCCTCGCCGCCGAAGAGACCGGCGCCGAGCTTCTTGGAGAAGGCGATGCTGATGTCGATGCCGTAGGCGCTGCAGAGGTAGGCGTCCTTCTGGCAGAGCCAGGTGCCGGTAGCGCCGAGGTCCATCGGAATGATCTTGCCCGGATAGGGCGCCGCGAAGGTGACGTCGCGCTGCTGCCTTCCCTTGTTCTCGAAAGTGGTGATGAAGAAGCTCTCCCCGACGATGGCGCGCTTGAGGCCTTTCATGAGCCCGCCCTGGGTCGAGGTGTCCATCTCGATGTCGTCTTCGATGAAGAGCATGGCGCCGGCTTCGGCGTGCACCGCCTCGCCGGGGTCCAGGGTGATCTGCACGGCCTGCATGTCGTCGCCGTGGATCTTGTAGTCGATTTCGTGGGCCATGGCCGCTCCTTGTGCTGGCTATGAATGGGAACCGACCCACTACGGGTAGCAGGTCGGCGCGTTTCCTTCCAGCACTAGTCTTTAGCTAGTAGGCGCTCTTCACCTCGCTCCAGCTGGTTTCCTCGGTGGCCGTGGCATCAGTGAAGGCCAGGAAGGCGCCCGTCATGGGCATCTCGGGCCAGCTCCCGCCCTCCGCGGCCGGGATATTCCCGCTCAGCCGCACGAACACCAGACGTGAAGCGCCTCGGGCGATGGCCCGCGGGATGACGACCTCGTCCAGATAGGGCTCGTGGGTGAGGATGCCGTAGTCCGCCTCGACGATGACCCAGGCCGTGCCGGTCATCTCGAAGTTGAGGGCCGTGTCCGGTGGGCCGCCCAGTACCGCCTGGAAGTCCACATTCATGGTGATGGCCTTGCTTACCGGGTCATAGGTGCCGCCGTTGATCGAGGAGAAGTTGCTGGAATAGGCTCCGTGCCCGAAGAAGGGCTCGGTGCCCGTGACTACCATGGCGGTGAGAAGAGGACCGCCGCCGTTGTTGGCCACCGTGATGTCGATGCCCACGGTTCCCTCCACGAAGGTGATGGCCTGGAAGCCGGTGGGCATGCCCGTGTCGGTGCCGCCGCCGCCGAAATCGAAGGCGCCGTAGGAGTAGCTTCCGTTCACGTTGGGACCGCTGCAGTTCTGAGGCGAGCAGTTGCCGCTCACATGGTCGTCGAGGGTACCGATCAGCCCGTCCGCGCTGGGCCAGTGATCGACCATGGCCGGATCGGCGCCTTCCATGGTGAATTGAAGGCCCATGGCAGGCAGAACCGACACCGCCATGAGGGCAACCGATAGGAGTATCGGGCGAGTCTCTTTCATGGGGACCTCCCATTTAGGGATATCGTTGATCTATAACTATATCGAACTATCAAGGCACTGGCAACATGTGAGAGTGGTGGGATTTTGCTTCGTCCCAGGAGGTGGACGCGCCAACCAGGTTGTCGGGCAGGAGGGCTAACTTGCATACTATCAACAAGATGATGTGGTCCGCTAGATGCTAGTTTTCTATCGAACTTGATAGATCTGCACAGAGGGGGCATACTTATGCATATGCGAACCACACTCAACATCGATGACGCCCTCCTTCAGAGGGCTCGAGAACTCACCGGCGTAAAGGAGAAGACCGCGCTGGTCAGACTGGGCCTGGAAGCCTTGATCTCACGAGAAAGCGCCCTTCGGCTTGCTATCCTCGGAGGGAGTCATCCCGATCTGGGTGAGATTCCCCGTCGACGACAGGATCCGGACTCATGATTCTGGTGGACACTTCCGTTTGGGTGGATCACTTCCGGCAAGGCAACTCGAAGCTGGTCGAGCTACTGGGCGAGGCCTCGGTGTACAGTCATCCCTGGGTGATAGGGGAGCTGGCCTGTGGAAACCTGTCCCGTCGCGATGAGACTCTCGATCTGCTTCGATCCATACCGTCGGTAAGGACGGCGTCCGACGACGAGGTGCTGCACCTTCTAAACAGTCAGAAGCTATGGGGCCGGGGATTGGGATGGATCGACCTGCACCTGATCGCTTCCCTGCTCCTCTCGGGGCTGCGCTTCTGGACCCTGGATAAGCGACTCGCCCGAACTGCAACGGATCTCGGCATCCCCACCCCCTGACTAGGCCTCGCGACCACCAAAGGCCGAGATTCCCGTGACCTCCTTGCCCAGGATCAGCGAGTGGATCTCGTGGGTGCCCTCGTAGGTGATCACCGCCTCCAGGTTGCACATGTGCCTGCCCGACTGATACTCGAGACTGATGCCATTGGCCCCGAGGATCTGCCGGGCGTCGCGGGCGATGTCCAGGGCGATCTCGCAGCCGTTGCGCTTGCCCAGAGAGATCTGCGCCGGCGTCACCTCGCCCGCGTCCTTGAGCTGGGAGAGCCGCCAGAGCATCCACTGGTGCTGGGTGATGCGCGAGAGCATCTCGGCGAGCTTGGCCTGGATGAGCTGGAAGCCCGCGATGGGTTTGTCGAACTGCACCCGCTCGCCGGCGTAGGCCGCCGCCTCCTCGAAGCAGGCCAGGGCCGCGCCCAGGGTTCCCCAGGCGATGGAGTAACGCGCCTGGTTCAGGCAGGACAGGGGCGCGCCGAGGCCGTTCGCGCCAGGCAGTCGCGCGCTCTCGGGCACGCGGACCTCGTCCAGCGAGATCTCGGCCGTATCGCTGGCGCGCAGGCTCATCTTGCCTTCCATGGCGCGAGCCTCCATGCCCGGCGTTCCCTTTTCCACCAGGAAGCCCAGCACGCCTTCGTCCGAGCGGGCCCAGATGAGCGAGACATCGGCCAGGGTGCCGTTGGTGATCCACATCTTCGAGCCGTGGAGGATCCAGTCCTCGCCGTCGCGGACGGCGCGGGTGGCCATGCCACCGGGGTCCGAACCATGGTCGGGTTCGGTGAGGCCGAAGCACCCGATCTTCTCGCCGGCGGCGAGCAGGGGAAGCCACTTCTCCTTCTGCTCCTCGCTGCCATAGCGATGGATGGGATACATCACCAGGCCGCCCTGCACCGAGGCGAAACTGCGCAGCCCGCTGTCGCCCCGCTCGAGTTCCTGCACCATGAGCCCGTAGGCGAGGTTGCCGAGACCCGGCAGTCCGTAGCCTTCGAGGGTTGGGCCGAAGAGGCCGAGACGTCCCATGGAGGGAAGCAGTTCGAGGGGAAAGCGTCCTTCTTCCCAGGCCTTGGGCAGAAGCGGAAGGGCTTCCTTTTCGACGAAGTCGCGCACGGTGGCGCGAATGAGTTTTTCCTCGTCGCTGAGCAGTGCGTCCATGTTGTAGAAATCGGTCATGGCGATCCTCCTGGAGCACAAGATACTGAATGGCGCTCGTTCCGCCCACGAGAAAGCGCGGATCTTTGCTTGCGGTGGACCGCTCCCGATGATAGACTTTTTAGCGGATGTGAATCTGACAAGAGCGCGTCTCAACATCAGAACTGGAGAGGTGGGAATGATGAAAATTGTTAGAATTGCGCTTCTTATAGTTGTTTTCTCGCTGACCCTCCCGGCCGCCGCGGACGAAACCTACATCTCGACACTTGAGGGAACCTTCGTCGGCGAATACGATGCCGATCCCAATGGAGTCTGCCCCGATTGGACCGGCTACGGCATGTTCCTATGCGGCGGGGCCGACTTCTTCGTCAACCTGAACTACCCCGATCCCGTCGAGGGCTTCTTCGACTGGTATGCCTATGTGGATTTCTTTGCCACCGGCATGCTTCTGAGTCAGGTTCCCATCGGGCTCAACATCAACGCCGACGGTGTCGCGTTCTGGATGTGGGACGAACTGGCCTACATGGCCAGCTGGGCTGAACTCGGCTTCGTGTGGATGGATCCCTACGGGCTCTACCTGGGTGAGTACGCCACGCCTCCGGAGATCTGGCCGCCCAACGCCGACGCGATTCTCGGCAACTGGACCTACGATTACGATGGCGGCGGCGATGACTTCGGCATCAACATCGCCGAGGACGGCGAGGGCTACGAAGCCGAAGGCTGCATGTTCAGGTCCATCTCCTGGCTCGCCAGCACGGGCACCGGCATTCCCAACGTCCTAGCCGATTTCCTGGAAGCCTATGTCGACGGCATGGACGCCAGCTGGCTGCGCGCGGTGGATCTGGGACCGCTGGTCATGGTGGATGAGACCATCATCGACTTCGGCGGGCCGATCCCCGGCGCCGACGCCACCGCCAACGGCGGTTACTTCGTCCAGCTCACCGCCCATCGCGGCTCCACGGCCGTGGGCGAAACCAGCTGGGGAGCTCTGAAGTCTCTGTATTAGTCGTTTGTATCCGATCCCTGACGCAACGCCCGGCCCATGGCCGGGCGTTGTTTTTGAACGCTCCATCGAATACAATTATATGAAAGTCCTGATCTCGGGGATTCCATTCGGGGAGGCACCATGATGATGAGAAAGGTATTGGGACTGACGCTACTCGCCCTGGTCATCGCATCCGGCCCATCCGCGGCCCTCGAACTACTGTTCGGATTGACCCAGGAAGGCGAGATCCTGACCATCGACCGCTTCACGGGAGCCGGCAGCTTCTACGGCTACGTTCCCTACAACGGCGGCGACGCCCTGGAGGCCGACGGGGGCTATCTCCTCGGCATCATCGATGGCAACGCGCTGATCCGCTATGACATCGTCACCGGCGAGCACTTCCCTGTCGGCGACACGGATTCGATTTGTAAGATCGAGGCGCTCGCCTGGAGGAACGATATTCTCCTGGCGGCGGCGGATCCCGGTTGCGATTCCTATTCGGATCGCCTCGTTTCCATCGATCCGAGCACGGGAGCCGCGACCCTCATCGGCCCCTTCGGTGGTGGCTGGGTCGATGTGGACGGCCTCGCGACCTTGCCATCCGGACAGCTCCTCGGCACCACCCTGGGCGGCACGACCGAGGACCGGGTACTGCTGGATATCGACCCCGAGACCGGCGAGGCCAGCTACGTCGCCACCCTTGGAACCCGCGTCACCGGCTTGGACTGCTCCCTCGACGGCACCCTCTTCGGCGCTACCATCCTCAATGGGTACGGCGGCCCTTCCGACCTGGTCATCATCGATCCGGTGACCGGAGATCTCACCTGGGTGGGCCCCATCGGCTACAACACCGTCATCGGTCTTGTCTTCGCGTCGGTACCGGTGTCCGTGGAAGAGTCGAGCTGGGGAAAACTGAAAACGCTCTACTAGAAGTGCTTCCAAGCAATCCGCGCCCGGCCCATGGCCGGGCGTTTTTTCAGTCGAACAGGCTTCCCTGCTGCCGCCCTGGATCCGGTGGCGGCTCTTCGCCCAGGCGTTCGAGGAGTTCCCGAGCGTTGCTGGGGGCATGTCCCGAATAGTGGTTGTTGAAGAAGCCGTAGACCTCGCGTAGTTCCGCGGCACGCTCCACGATCCAGTCGGCCCAATCGCGGATCTCCACTTCGCGGTTCACCAGAACCTCCGAGAACTGACTGATCTCGCGGCTGCCCAACCAGCGGATATAGGTGAAGTCGGCGGTCATCGGCCGGTAGTCCTCGCCCGAAGCACCCACTCCGATGGTCCAGGACACATTGTGCGCCGACAGCAACTCGAGGGTCTCGCGGTCGCGCCAGTCGCGGCTTCGCAGTTCGACGGCATAGCGATGATCCTCGGGCAGGGTGCCCAGATAGGCCTCGAGGATGGGAAAGTTCTCCGCCGCGGTGAAGGTGGCGGGGAACTGGATGAGGAAGGGACCCAGCTTCTCGCCGAGTACGCTCATGCGGTCCAGGAAAACGCGGGTGAGATCGCCGCAGCCGAGCAGGCTGCGATCATGGGTGATCTCGCGAGGGAACTTGGCGCAGAAGCGGAAGTTCTCGGGGCTGCGGCGGAGCCAGGCGTCCACCGCGGTCTGGCGGGGAACCGCGTAGAAGGTTGAGTCGATTTCCACCACACGGAAAACCTGGCAATAGCTCTCGAGGTAGCCGGCCTGTTTGATGCCCGCGGGATAGAAGTTGCCCTCCCAGTCCTTGTAGGACCACCCGCTCGTTCCCACGAAGAGGGCGGCGCCGTCTTTCGCCTGGGAATCGCGGAAGTACTCTTCCTCGTCGGTGAATTCCTCGCTGCGCCAGTTCTTGTTATTTTCCATGGCCTTGGGATTATAACCCGGCCGGGGGATGCTGGCGCAAGAATGGCGTTGCGCCCGGGCCTGCGCCCCTTTAGGCTCTTCGGGTTCCCCAAGCTCCTGAGAGGTGGAAGATGCGTATCCTGGTGATAGTTATGGCGATGTTCCTGCTCGCTCCGGCGGCATGGACCGATACGGTGGTCGAGAAGAGTTCCAAGACCGAATTCCCCGCGACCATCACCCTGGCGGGTTCCGATGGCGAACTGAAGCTCGAGGCCCTGGGCACCGGCCTGCGCAAGAAGGCCATCTTCAAGGTCTACGCGGGCTGCTTCTATGTGGCCGAAGGCGCCGAGCTGGGGGATGACCCGGCCGCGGCCGCCATCAAAGGCGATTTCGCCAAGCATATCGACATGCACTTCCTGCGGGACGTGGGCGGTGACAAGATCGCCGGCGCCTTCCGTGACGGCATCCGCAAGACGCTCGAGGGTCACGACGAAGCGGTCGAAGCCTTCTGCGGGCTCTTCACCGCCGAGGTGAAGAAGGGCGAGTCCATCGTGCTCAGCTACATGCCCGGCGCCGGCCTCTTGGCCAAGCAGGCGGGCAAGGAGTTGGGCCGGCTCGACGAAGTCCATGTCATCGCCGCGCTCTGGGCCACCTGGTTCGGCGACGATCCCATTTCCGACGACCTCAAAGAGGGAATGCTGGGGCTGTAGAAGAGCATGGCATTGCGCATCACCATCCACGGGTCCTACGGCACGGGCAACCGCGGGGACAACTGCATCCTCTTCCAGCTCCTGCGCTTCCTGGAAAAGGAGACGCCCGACGCCGAGGTGACGGTCCTCTGTCGGGACGAGGAGCGCCTGGGCGCCCTGCTGACCGATGAATTCGCCGGCAGCAGCCTGAAGCTGCAGCCCCTGCATCACTCCCTGAAACGGCGCACCCTCGATGTGATTCGGGCCTGCATGGCCTGCGACCTGTTCATCCTGGGTGGCGGTGGACTGCTCTGGGGCACCGCCTCGGGCAATCTCGGATACTGGCTCACCCGACCGCGTATGGCCCTCTTCGCTCGACGCAAGCTCGTCTTCTACGCGCCGGGCATCTACGACATCCGCGGACCCCGCGCTCGGCGACTGCTCAAGAAGGTGGCGAGCAGGGCCCACTTCATCTCGGTGCGCGACCGCCAGGGCCTGCAGGAGCTGGTGGACTCGGGCATTCCCAAGGAAGAGGTCGTGCTGGGCGCCGATCCGGCCTTCCAGCTGCCTCCGGCCGATGCGGAAGTGGGTCGCGAACTGATGAAGAAGATCGGCCTGCCGGAAGGCCGTCGCATCGCCCTTTCGGCCCGCGACTGGAAGGGGCGCCTCTCGGCGGGGCTCTTCGCGCGATTCGTGCTGCGACTGCTCGAGGACCCCAGCGCCACGCTCATTTTCTTCCCATTCAAGACGGGCGGACTTCCCAGCGACACCGACCGCAACGACGCCGAAGTGGGCCGCCGCCTCATGCTCACGGTGCCCGAGGCATTCCATAGTCGCATCGTGCTTCTCGGAGACGATTTCAGCGCCGAGGAGTACATCAATCTCATGAGCCAGTGCGAGTATCTCATCGGCATGCGCCTGCATTCCCTCATCTTCGCGACCCTGGCGGGCACGCCCTTCGCGGCGCTGCCCTACGATCAGAAGATCGAGACCTACATGGACATGCTCGGCCGGCACGATTTTCTCATAAACCCCGAGGTCTTCTCCCTGGAGGACAGGCAGGGCGAGCTGGTGGCCCGGCTTGAAGCCGAGCGGGCGGAGTCGCCCGAGGGCCCGTCCATGAACATCCTCGCGGCCGGCGCCGAACTGTCCGGACGCGCCCGCGCCATGCATCAAGAGCTGGCCGCGCGCCTCCGGGAGTGGTTCCCCGATGCCTAGGCTGGTCTATTTCTCGCCCATTCCCTGGGGCGGGCTCTACCAGCGTCCGCAGCACACGGCCCGAATCCTGGCGGAACATTTCTCGGTGCTCTGGGTGGAGCCCAAGACCCTGAGCCATCCCTCGCCGCCATCCTCCCGCAGGAACATGGACTTTCTGGCCCTGCCGGTCTTTCCCACCAACGCCAAGCGCCCCTTCATCCGGAAGCTGGCGCGCCTGGCCGAGGGTGTTCCCTTCCTGCGCGCCATGCTCCAGCGACGCCAGGTTTCCTTGTTGAGGAAGGCGCTCGGCGAGGACAGGCTCCCCCTGCTCTTCTTCGGACATCCCGAGATGGCGCTCCTGGCCGATGCCTTTCCAGAATCGCCCCTGGCCTATGACCACATGGACGACGTGCTGGGATTCGGCGAGCCCTCGCCCCTGCTGCGTCGGAAGCTGGAGGCACTGGTGAAGAGGGCGGCGGTCGTGAACGCCACCAGCGAGCGATTGGCCGCCGACATGGAGCTCATGGGCGCGGACGGTTGCCTGCGCCTGGGCAACGGTGTCGAATTCGAACGTTTCGTCGAGGGCGCTTCCCTGCCCGAACCGGTGGCACTGACGGCGCTGCCCAGACCGCGAGCCCTCTATCTGGGCAGCCTGGCCGAGTGGTTCGACTTCGACCTGCTCTTCGAAGTGGCCCGACGGATGCCCGAGGCGAGCTTCCCCCTGGTGGGGCCTCTGCGCCCCGAACTGGAGGCCCGCAAATCCGAGGCCCCGGACAACGTCTACTTCCTGGGGGCCCGGCCCTACAGTGAGGTGCCCGCCTGGATGTCCCACTGTGAGGCGGCCATCATCCCCTTCCTGCGCACGCCGCTCACCGAGGCCGTGGACCCGGTAAAGCTCCACGAGTATCTGGCCAGCGGACTGCCCGTGGTGGCCAGCCCCTTCTCCCGGGAGCTCTCGGCCCACGGTGAGGCCGTCCGCCTGGCCGAGGATGCGGAGGCCTTCGCCGGAGCCCTCGGAGCCCTTCTGGCCGACCCGCCGCCCAGAGAGACCCTTCGCCAGCTCGCCGCAGGTCGGGATTGGGCCAAGATGCTCGAACCCATGGTCACGGAACTCCTAAAGCTATAAAATTCAGGTAGTTGAACCAGTCGCTCGAAGCTCGCCAGGCTGTTGAATTTTTGTTGAATTTGACTATCATACTCTGGCTGGCAGCGGGTAGCTGGCAGCTGGAGGCTCTTCATGGATCCCATCTGCCTGCCCCTCACCCGTCGCCAGGAGGCCGTACTCCGCCTGGTCATCGCCTTCATGGGCCGGCAGGGCTATCCTCCGACCATCGGGGAAATCCAAGAGGGCTGCGAACTTTGCAATCCCGGATCGGTTTCCCGGGCCCTTTCGGGGCTCATCCAGAAGGAGTACCTCCGGCGAGAGAAGGGCCGACATAGGGGCCTCAGGCCCCAGCCGGCGGCCGAGGCCTATTTCCAGCTCCGGGGCTGGGATTGGCCCGAGTCGCCTAAAATCGGGAAATGACTATGGAAAGACAGAAAAGAGTGATTATCTTCAGCACCCCGACATGCAGTTTCTGCGTGAAGGCGAAACGATACCTGAAGGACAAGGGTATTCGTTTCAAAGACATCGACGTCTCCCGCGACATGAAGGCCGCCCAGGACATGGAGCGCCGGACCGGACAGCGCGGCGTCCCCGTTCTTCTTATCGATAACAAGCCCGTGGTGGGTTTCGACGTCCCGAAGATCAACCGACTTCTGGGCATCGCCTAGCAAAGACGAGAAAAGGAGTCCTTTCCATGAAGATCAAGCCTCTGGACGATCGCGTTCTTCTCGAGGTCCTGGAAGAGGAAGAGACCAGCGCCGGCGGAATCATCATTCCCGATACCGCTAAAGAGCGTCCCCGCGTGGGGAAGATCCTGGCCGTCGGCACCGATGAGGAGCTTCAGGAAGTCATCAAAGAGGGCAACCAGGTTCTCTTCGCCAAGTACAGCGGCGACGAAGTGAAGGTCGACGGCAAGGAGATGCTGATCATCTCCCGCGGCGATATCCTGGCCGTGGTCGAGTAAGAGAGCCGAAGCAGAAGCCGAAGCTAGAGGAAACCCCGGAGCCGGGAGGCTCCGGGGTTTTCGCATGTCCTCAATACTAGTAGAGGGACTTGAGTGTCGACCAGCTGCTCTCCTCGGCGGCCTGACTGCCGTCCAGGCAACCGGCGCCATCGAGGGACACGTCGTCGCAGCCGTTGCCCGGGGGCAGTTGGGTGGTCTCACCCACGGCCATCACCTTGACGGTATGGGGCGCCAGGGGCAACCCGACAACCTTGATGTACCAGTAGACGCCGGGGTTGGAATAGCTGTCCACGTAGGCCACCGACTGTCCGTCCACCCAGATCTCCACACAGCCGTCATTGCTGTCCGATCCGAAGCCCACGACCAGCATGGTGTGGGGACAGGTGATGGTGGTCTGGGCCCAGTCGCCCGGGCTCCTCAGCCAGATGAAGGTCTCGTTGCCGTCGACGTAACTACCTTCGGAGGGGACCACGGTCCAGTCGCCGTAGTCCTGTGAGCCGCCGTAGTAGCCGTCGTTCCAGCACACCGTGGTGGGGATCGGGCCGATGTGGAAGGTCGCGGTCACGGACCCGTTGACCAGCCATAGGGGGATGGCCGCGCCGGCCGTCAGGGCAAAAACCAGGCTCAGGGCGCTCGCGGTCAGGATCGCTTTCATCGTCGTCTTCATGTTCATCTCTCCTTGTTGGCGCCCTCTCTATCGCATTCCCGCAATGAGAATAGCCTCGGACTCAAAAGGCTGCCGTAAGGGAGCTTACGAAATGAGCTTTTCGGGCCTGAAATCTCCACGGATGGGCGTCTTGACGCTTGGGCGCTGTGACGCTATAATGTCCGCGGAGGTGAACATGGAGCCACAAAGCAAGAGATCTACGATCTACTTCGACCCGGATCTTCATCGTGCGCTTAGAATCAAGGCAGCCAACACGCAACAGAGCCTGTCCGAATTGGTCAACGAAGCCGTTCGTCAATTGCTTCGGGAGGACCGGGAAGATCTGAAATCATTCGCCGATCGAATCGCCGAACCGACCATGACCTATGAGGAACTCCTCGATGATCTAGAATCCCATGGGAAGCTATAGACTCGTCCTCAAGCGATCGGTGGCCAAGGACTTGCGGAGCATTCCCTCCAAGGATGTCCTCCGAATCCTCGAGGCTATTGAGTCCCTGGCCCACAATCCCCGGCCCCCTGGATGTCAGAAGCTCTCGAACCAGGAGCGATATCGTCTGCGTGTCGGGATCTATCGCGTTCTCTACGAGGTCCAGGACGATATCCTTCTGGTCCTGATCGTGAAAATCGCCCATCGCAAGGACGCCTATCGTCAAAGATGAACCTCCCGGCGGGGCACTTTCCATTGCCGCACAGTTCGAACCTTCGGTGTCCTTCCCATGTTCCCGCAAGGAACGCGAGCTTGAAAGATCGGAGGCCACCTGTGAGAGTGGGCGTCATGGAAAGACCGGAACCAGTCGGAGGGGCCCAGCAGCGCGATCTGCTCGCCGGAAAGCCCTTTGACTTCTGGGTCCGGAAGAGCCGCGACACCCTCTACGCCACGCTCATGCGCATTCTGCGCGACGAGACCGAGGCGGAAGACATTCTCCAGGACACCTACCTGCGGGCCTATACCCGTCTCGGATCCTTCCGCGGCGAGGGGGATCCCGTGGGATGGCTTCGGCGCATCGCCGTGCGACTCGCGCTCAACCGCATTCGCGCGCGCAAGCTTCGGCGCTGGCTTCCGCTTTCATTTGGCTCGCCCGAGGAAGGTCTTCAGCCTCCCGACTCGGGATTGCTACCGGACGCGGACGCCGCACTGGCCCAGCAGCGCGCGCGCCTGGAGGCCCTCATCGAAGAACTGCCCGCCAAGGCGCGGGTGGCCTTTTCCCTGAGGGTGCTGGACGACCGTCCTTACGATGAGATCGCGGAAGCGGTGGGCTGCAGCGAGGCCACGGCGCGAAGCCTGGTTTCTCGCAGTCGCAGCCGACTGGAAGCCGAGATCCAAGAACGAGGTTGGAATGATGAATGATCGCAAACTCCGGGAGATCCTGGAAAGTAAGCCGCCGCAACTCAGCGGCGAGGCCGCCCAGCGCATCGAGGCCCGGGTCAGGGAAAGGATGGAGCATGGACCCCGCCGGACCGGCCGCGTCTGGGCCATGGCGATGGCGCCGGCCCTGCTCGTCCTGTTCGCCCTGCTCTGGTTGGTGCCCCGCGGCGGAAACTCGCCCGAGTACTTCCTTGTCAACGAGGACCAGTTTGTTGAGTACCTCGGACAATGGGAAGCATCCGGCGGCGACCTGAGCGAAGTTCTGCAGCTCGAATATGAACTCGACGGCGACGACTGGTCGAGCGAGCAGCGGAACGTCTTCATCAATGAACTGGAAAGTTTCAGCCTGGACACGATCTAGGAGGATCACCATGAGAAAGCTCACCCTCACCTTACTCGTCGTCCTGATCGCCGGCGCCGCCTTCGCGCAGCCCCCCGGCATCAAGGGCTGGCGCGGAGACCGCGATGATCATCGTCCCCCGCGCGAGATGCTCGAAGCCTTCCGCCTGTTCAAGCTCACCGAAGAGCTGGAATTGAGCGAAGAGCAGACCACGAAGATCTATCCCCTGCTGGCCGAAGCGAACAATGATCGCGAAAAGGGTCATGAGGCCATTCAGGAGAAGATGAAGGAGCTGCGCGAGCTTCTCGACGAGGAGAAGGTGGACGAGAAGAAGGCCGCGAAGTTGGCCATGGACATCCACGAGATGCGCGGGGAATTCCACGAGAAGAACCACGCGGCGCAGACCAAGCTGCTGGAGCTTCTGGACGACGGCCAGAAGGCCAAGTTCATGCTCTTCGAGCAGAGGTTCGAGCGCCACCTGCGCGATGTGAAGGAGCGCGTGCATGACCGCTTCGGCGGCGACCGGCGCCCCGGGCCTCCCGGCATGCGCGGAGACGGACCGCCGCGGAGGCGTTGAGCTACCGGCTACCAGCTACCAGCCAGAACCCCGGCCCTTGGGTCGGGGTTCTTCTTGTTTCTGACTCGAGACTCGTGACTCGTTACTCTAGACTCAAGGCCCTAAGCAATTGCCAACACCTCCGGTGCCGGATACAGTTCACGAACCCCAACGAAGGGATCCTACATGGACTGGCTCCAGCGCCTTTTCGCTCCCATCGAGCGTTTCCTCACCGATCTCGAAACCCGCATCACGCCCAGCGAGGAACTCATGCAGTTCCTCGGCGACATCGATGGCTGGGTCTGGGGCAACTTCCTCGCCTTCATCCTCGTGGGCACGGGCATCTTCATCGCCTGGAAGTTCCGATTCGTGCAGCTTCGGCATCTGGGCCACGCCATCGCGCTGGTGCGCGGCAAGTACGACGATCCCAAGGACAAGGGAGACATCAGCCACTTCCAGGCCCTGGCAACGGCGCTCAGCGCCACCATCGGCACGGGCAACATCGCGGGAGTGGCCACCGCCATCGCGGCCGGCGGTCCCGGCGCGGTCTTCTGGATGTGGGTGACCGGGCTGCTCGGCAGCGGCCTCAAGTTCACCAGCTGCACCCTGGGCATGAAGTACCGCGAGTTCGACGAGGACGGCAACGCCGCGGGCGGGCCCATGTACTACCTCGAGCACGGACTCGGAGCCCGATGGTTGGGTTCCCTGTTCAAGCTGGCCGCCATCGTGGCGAGCTTCTATCTCGGTCGCTGGATCCTCGGCCACTTCGACGCGGAAATGAGTCTCTGGCTCCGCGCGATCCTGCACGGGCTCATCATGCTCGTCTCGGTGGCGATCTTCTGGTGGTTCTCCAAATTCTGGACCGGCTGGACCGCGCCCATGGCCCGCCGCTTGGAGCCCGGCCTCCAGCGCGTCCGCTTCCACAAGTGGCTGGCGGTCACCTTCGCCCTCTTCGCGGCCATCGCCAGTTTCGGCATCGGCAACATGATCCAGGCCAACAGCATGGCCCTGCCCCTGGAGGAGAGCCTGCACATCCCGCGCAGCCTGTCGGGCATCATCTTCGCGATCCTGGCCGGACTGGTGATCATCGGAGGCATCAAACGCATCGGGCGCGTGACGAGCAAGCTCACGCCCATCATGAGCATCATCTACGTGGTGGGGGCTGCGGTCATCCTCATCAAGAACGCATCGCTCGTACCGGACACCTTCCGCCTCATCTTCTACCACGCCTTCAATCCCTCGGCGGCCATGGGAGGATTCGCGGGCAGCACCGTGGCCTTCGCTATCCAGCACGGCGTGGCCCGCGGCGTCTTCAGCAACGAGTCGGGCCTGGGCAGCGCGCCCATCGCCCACGCAGCCGCCAAGACCAAGGAGCCCGTGCGCGAGGGCCTCGTGGCCATGGTGGGGCCCTTCGTCGACACCCTGCTCATCTGCACCATGACCGCGCTGGTGATTCTCATGTCCGGCGCCTGGACCCAGGTGGACCCGGCCACAGGAACCCAGCTGGACAGCACCCTGCTCAGCAAGACCGCCTTCGAGATCGGGCTGCCGGGCTTCGGCGGACACATCGTGTCCCTGGCCATCGTGCTCTTCACCTTCTCGACCATCATCGGCTGGAGCTACTACGGCGATCGCAGCGTGGACTACCTCTTCGGAATCCGGGGCATCCGGATCTACCGCTGGATCTACATCCTGCTCATCCCCATCGGCGCGGCGATGAAGGTGAAGCTCATGTGGACCATCGCCGACATCACCAACGGCCTCATGGCCTTCCCGAACCTGGTGGGGCTCATCTTCCTGAGCCCCGTGGTGGCCAAGATGCTGAAGGACTACTTCAGCCGAGAACAGAGGCCACTGCGATGAACGAACGCAACATGTGGGACGAGCGGTTCGCCGCCGAGGAATTCGTCTACGGCATCGATCCCAACACCTTCCTGGTTCAGGTGGCCGAGCAATTCCAGCCCGGCGGGCGCCTGCTTTCTCTCGGCGCGGGCGAGGGTCGCAATGAGATCTGGCTCGCCGAGCAGGGCTTCCGGGTCACCGCGGTGGACAGTTCCGCCGTGGGCCTCGAGAAGTTGAACAAGCTGGCCGAGGCGCGTGGCGTGCGGGTGGAGACCGTCCTCGCCGACGCGCTCGAGTTCGAACCCGAGGCCGAAGCCTTCGACGCGGCCGTCATGATCTTCCTGCATGTGGGAAGCGCGAGCCGGCCGGGACTGCATTCGAAACTCTGGTCGGCCCTGAGACCTGGCGGGCTGCTCGCCATGGAGCTCTTCCGTAGCGAACAGATCGAGCGCGAGAGCGGAGGACCGAGGAATCCCGACTTCCTCTACGATCCTGCCGAGATTCCCCTCGACCTGCCTCGGGCGGAGCTTCTCGTGCACCAAAGCATCGAGCGGGATCTGTCCGAAGGGGTTCTGCACATGGGTGAAGCCTGCATCATGCAGGTGCTCGCAAGGAAGCCGGGCTAGCGCAGACGCAGTTCCCTTAGGACCAGAGTTCGCCTCTCGGCCTTTTCCAGGAACTCCAGTTCCAGCTGATGAATCTTGCCGAGATCCAGTTCGCCCCGAGGCAGGGGCACGGCGACTCTGCGTCTTTCCTTGGGGCTCAGGTGAATCCTGAAACTCCAGCGCGTCTTTCTGAATCCGGCCTGCTCGAGGCTGAGCTCGACTATGGCGGCCGGTTCTTCTTCAAGCTCCAGGTCGAGCTCGAGGAATCCGTCTTGGCGCCAATCCCGTTGCCGTGGCTTGAAGCGCGCCGAGGAGCGATCGCCGTCCATGTGCAGGACCAGGGATCCGTCATCCAGCACATCCATGGAGGCGGCACCCTTCCAGCCCCAGGCCTGACCCTGATCGTCGAAGAGCGAACGCGTCTCGCTGCGTACGCCGTCGCGCAGGGCCTCCATCTCGCGGACGAGGTGCAAGGCGATGTCCTCCTCGCCGGCGAGATAGGACCCGGCCGCCAGACGCCAGTGCAGAATCTTGGCGGGGTCCTGGTTCCAGTCGGTGAGGCCTCGCACCGGAAGCAGCGCCGCGATGCGTTCCGCGAGCAGGGAGGCATCGTCGAGCAGGAGCGTGTAGTAGGAAAGATCCTCGAGTCCTTCGGCGAAGTGTCGCTCGAAGGATTCGTCGCCTTCCGCGACGATCAACTCGCGCAGACCCACGCGCCAGGCGCAGAGCGGGAGCATTCGCGTGGAAAGTGCGCCGCCACCGGGGCCAGGCAGGTCGCCGCGGGTGACGCTGTCCGCCCGGGCTACGATCGGCTTGTCAGAATCCATAAACAGTGTCGCAAGACTCGGTGCTTCGCCCGCGCGGCTTCGAATCAGGGGCGATGCGAGAGGCAGATCGAACTCCCAGACCTGAAGCTCGAAGGGGATGTCCCATGATTCCCCATCGCTTCTCATGGTGACTCCGCCGAAGTAGGCGCCGGGCTCGGCGTCCACGGGAGCGCGCCAATCCAGGCGGATCCACATGCCCTTATCTTTTTCGAGATCCACGGGCCAGCTTCCATCGGCCCAGGCTCGCCCACTTCCGTCGCACCAATGCAGGCTCAAGCTGGCGGATTCCATGATCTCACCGCTCTGGTGCACGAAGGTTCTGGGCGAAAGCGTCATGCTTTCGGACATTTTCTCGGGTGAGTGGAGATAGAGGTAAAGGGATTCCCGCTCTCCCCATGACGCCGAAAGGCGCGGAGTGGTCTCATAGGCGGCAAGAAAGGCGTCACCTGGATCTTCCGGCAACTGCGGTGTGAGGCTGTGAAGGACGTGCCAACGAAGTTCCTCCGCCTGTCCCGCATTTACCGAGAGCAATGACAGAAGAAAGCAAATCAAGAGCATGCGCACTCGTCCGGCCATTTCGTGATCTCTCTTTCGCGTCGCGACATCAATCGCTGTCCACGCGGCCCGCGCTTTGCTATACTAACAGTGTCCCGACCGAACGGCTTTGTCGGGGAATCACACCCCGCTCTGAGTGCCTGTGGACGCTCGCCGGCGGAGGGACATTCGAAGACCTATCGTCGCCACCGCTTACAAGTGGATGCACTCATCCGGCGCACGATCGTCTTCAGGGCCCGCCAAGGGCCCTCTTTTTTTAGCCGCCAGCTTCCAGCGACCAGCTGCCAGCTACCAGCTACCAGCTACCAGCTACCAGCTAAGAAATCATTGCCACTCATCCCCCAGTTTCAAGCCCTGGGCATGGGCGATGGCCTGCAGAGGGCTTCGCGCCTTGGTCAGTGCCTCGCGCCATTCCGCACCCGCCTCGCTGGCCGCCACCACCGCGCCACCCGCGCCAACCAAGGCGCGCTTGCCCAGGAGCTGCACGGCGCGTATCACCATGGACAGATCCATGGCGCCGTCGAAGCCCAGGTATCCCATGGCACCGGAATAGTAGCCGCGAACGCAGGGCTCGAGTTCTTCGAGAATCTTCATGGCGGCGATCTTCGGCGCGCCCGTCATGGACCCGCCGGGAAAGGCCGAGGCCAGAAGGTCGAAACGGTCGCGCCCTTCGGCAAGGCGTCCCGTGATGGTCGAGACCATCTGAAAGACCGTTGGATAGTCTTCGATGACGCATAGCTGCGGAACGTCCACGCTGCCGAGTTCGCAAACCCGGGTGAGGTCGTTGCGCAAGAGGTCGACGATCATGGTGTTTTCCGCCCGATCCTTGCGACTCGTTTCCAGCTCGGAACGAAGCACCGCGTCTTCCGCTGGCGTTCGCCCGCGCGGGCGCGTTCCCTTGATGGGACGGGCCTCGACTCCACCCCTGGAGTCGACCTTCAGAAAGCGCTCGGGGCTCGAACTGATCAGGGTGGCCTCGGGATAGCGAAGCATGCCCGCGTAGGGCGCGGGATTGTTCCGCCGCAGTTCGCGATAGAGCGCAAGAGGGTCGCCATCGTACTCCGTCTCGAAACGACCCGTGAGGCAGAGCTCGTAGGCCTCCCCTTCGTGGATCTCCCGGAGGCATCGATCGACGCTGCGGCGATAAGCATCGGCATCCAGCGATGCCTGCAAGGGCAGGATGCCCTCGCCGCTGCGAGGCCCATGCTCATCGCAGGGTTTTGCCCCGGCCACCGATTCCGCGAGCAACTGAGCCTTGATCTTCGCTTCGGCCTCGGCCTCTTTCGCCGAATCCCCTCGCGCGTAGGCCAGGGACCAGGCGAGACCCTCCTCCCGGTCGAAGAGCAGGCAGCGGTCGAAGAAATAGAATGAGAGTTCCGGCAGGTCGAGGTCGTCGCGGGCCCGTGGCGGCACGGGCAGCAGGACGCGACCGAGCTCGTAAGACAGCACGCCCACCGCGCCGCCGGTGAAGGGCAGCCCCTCCAGCGGCACCGGCGGGGGAAAGGCCGCCATGGCCCGGCGAAGGGCGTCCAGGGGCGACTCGTCCCAGGTCCAGCTTTGCCCACGGCTGATCCAGTGAAAACGGTTCGTTCCTCCGCGGCTGAGAAAGCGCGCCACCGGATGGCTTCCCAGCAGCGACCATCGCGCGAAGGATCGCGACTCTCCCGCGCTTTCCAGAATGAAGGCACTGCCGCCGCCGAGGGCCGCGAGCATGTCCTCCGGGGGAAGCCACTCGGCGAGGGGAACTCGGGCCAGGGCCCCGTGATCGTCTGCGGGCTGTGGGAAGGAGTCGCTCATGGCCGCAGGCTAGCAGGGGAGGGAAGATCGCTCAAGCGCAGCGGTTGACGCTTGAATATCAACACTCTAACCTGTTCATGCTGACAATGGAGGCTTCATGATTCTTCCCCTCGGACACACGGCGCCCGACTTCACGCTCCAGAACCACCTCGGCGAGCGAGTACGTTTGTCCGAGCTCTCCGGCTGCAAGGCCGTGTTCTTCTTCCCGACGGTCTTCTCGTTCTACTGCGGCAGCAAGATGCCCGGCATGGATGCCGTCGCTCCCGACATGAAGGGCGTGGGCATCGATCACTTCCTGGGCATCAGCCGCGAGTCCATCTACGCCAGTCGAAGCTTCGTGGAGATTCTCGGCCTGGAGCACTACCTCCTCTATTCCGATCTGGACAATCGAGTCGCCCGCAGCTGGGGCACCTACATTCCGCGGGGATCCCAGCGCGTGAACAAGCGCGCCTTCTTCGTCCTCGACGCCGACAACACCGTGCGCTTCAGCCACGACATCACGCTTCAGCCGGCCAAGTTCGACATCAACAAGTTGCTCCTGGATCTGCCGGAGTTCCTGGACGGGCCGCCTCCCGCGCCGGGCGATTGGCGCGGTCCCGTCGAAGAAGCGGACGAGCCGCCGGCCGATCCTCCTCCCGAGGTCGGCCAGCCCGCGCCGGATTTCGAGGTGATGGATTCGCGGATGAATCCCATGACCCTCGGCGAGTATGCGGGCAAGAAGGTGGTGCTGGTTTTCTATCGCTACGACTTCAGCCCCTCCTGTACGGACCTGCTCCACGACCTGGCCCGGCATCGCGAGGAGTTCGACAAGCGGGGCGCCGTGGTGCTGGCCATCAACCGCGACAACCCCTACACCCATCGGGCCTGGGCCGACGAGTACGACTTCATCAGCGCACACCTGCTGTCCGACATGAACAGCGCCGTGGCCCGGCGATGGGGTCTCTTCCTGGGAGGTCCCGAGCGCGCTCACCGCAAGGGCGTGTTCATCGTCGACGAAAAGGGAATCGTGGCATGGAAGAAGATCCTTCCCAGCCCGGAAGAGACGCTTCCGGCGCGAGAGGTGCTCGAGGCACTGGACGGACTGGCATGAAGAAGGGCGGGCCACTCGGCCCGCCCTTTCGTCTCAACCCTTTGCCTAAGGAGGATGTTTACTGCAGGAGGTCTCTCAATCGCTCAAGGTAGCCTCTCTACGGTCCGGCCCTTCTCAAGTTCCAGGAATCTTCACTGAAGCTCCCTTTCCAGACGTTCCCGCTGCGGATAGTCCGCGAACTCCAGGGCCACCCGGAAATCTTCCAGCGCCAAGTCGTTTTGCCCCAAGGCTTTCCGCGCCATGCCGCGAAGGTGGTAGTACTCGGCGTACCCCCTGAATTTCAACTCGGCCAGCTCCAGGTGCTCGAGGACCCGGTCCCACTGGCCGGCCGTGGCCCGAGCCAGGGCCGCCATGTAGTGCACGGCGTCACTGTCGGGCATGCGATCGAGGGCCTGCTCCATTTCACGAAGGGCCTCGCCCACGTGTCCCTGGCCGATGCGGCCCAGGGCGCGCATCATGGGTTCGGCGGCCTTTCGCCGGGGATGGTTGTAGAAGCCCCAGAGCAGGATCAGCCCGCCCAATGAAATGACCACCGCCCAGTTGCGCGAGAAGATGGCGGTGAGCAGCGAGGCGCCGAAGATCATGAAGAAGAGGCAGCCCCAGGGCGTGCTTCCGTCGGGCGCCAGGATACCGTGCCGATTCTCGCCCTGGCGCAGGGTGAGCGAGAGGGGGATGTCCTTGGGATTGGCCAGGGCGCGAGGCTGGTCCACGGGCAGGGCCAGGCGCCGGATGCCCGGGCCGATGCGTGCCCCGCCGGGATTCTTGAAGGGATTGAGTCGCAAGCTTACCAGTCCAGGGGAAGGAAGTTAGGTGTGCGTCCTCGAACCAGGAAGGTGATGAGGGTCACGGCTCCGCCCAGGGCGACCACATACCAGAGCTTGAAGGCCGGCATCTGGATGTCCAGTAGTTGCATGGCGAGCTTCACCGCGCCACCGGGACCGTCGTCGTCACCGGCCGAAGGCGTGTAGGCGCCCCAGACCGAAATGACCATCATCGCAACGAGCAGGACCAGAGGCAGGAAGATCAACAGGGGCTTGAGCTTAGAGCCGCTGGTCTCCATGACGATGGCCTCGCCGCCATGGCGAGCCAGGACCCGGCGTTTCCAGGCCTGGCCCACCGGCCGCACTCCGGTCTCTTCGTAGAGCGCGGCGTTCTTCAGATGTTCGCCGATGCGTGCCCAGCGCTCCGTCATGACTCGTCCTCCAGTTCGTCTTTGAGCCGGGCCAGGGCCCGGTGCACCCTAACTTTCGCGGTTCCAAGAGGAATGTCAAGCCGCTCAGCGAGTTCCGACAGTTTCAGCTCCTCCAGGTAGCGCAGGGCCAGGACTTCTCGATCTCGCGGTCCCAGGCGATCCAGCGCCGCGTGCACCCTCTCGGCCGACTCCAGGCGCTCGAGCACCCGCTCGGGATCGTCGCCGGGATCGGCATGGGTGGCCGCCGCCTCGATGGGGGCCTCGCGGTCGCCCAGCCGGCCAGCCTTCTCCAGGTGGCGGACGCCTTCACGCCATGCGATGCGGTAGAGCCAGGTGGATATCCGGCTCTCGCCGCGGAATTCCGGTAGGGCGCCGAGGGCCCGGTCGAAAACCCGGTAGAGGACCTCCTCTTCCTCGACGCGCATGCGGCGGAGCAGGGCGCCGACATAGGATTCCCAGTCGGCCAGGAAGCGGGTTGCCCGCCGCCGGTCGAGGGGAAGGTAGGTCTGGGCCTCCTCCCGGGGGTCCTCGGTGCCCTGCTTTTGAATAGTCGCCGCTTCCATCGGTGACTTGGACCGGTCCATGGCGGAAAGGTTACGGGGCGGCGCATCCGGGTGAAACCCTTTTTCCGGTGACGGGGTCAGAGGGTGCGAGAAAGGGAGCGGGGGCCCCGGGCCATCCGCTAAGCTGAATCAGGAGAAAACATGGAAACCGGAGCTCTTTTCATTCCCATCATCGCCATCGTCATGGTTTTCAGCATTCCCATCGTGGCGATCATCACCGAGCACCTTCAGAAGAGCAAGAAGGCCGAGATCGTCAAGAAGGCCATCGAGATGGGAACGCCCATCGACAATCTGAAGCTGGATGAGCCGAAGAAACGAATGCCCTACCGCAGCGGAATGGTGACGACGGCCTGCGGCATCGGCGTGGTGATTTTCGGGTTGACCATCAGCATGGTGGAGAACGACCCGGAACCGAAATTCATCTTCATGGGAATGGGAGCGGTCGTCGTACTGATCGGCCTGGCTCTGCTGATCAACGACAAGATGAACTACAACCGGATGTTCAAGGATGACGACTAGTTCGATTCCTCACTGAACCCGCTGTCTGCGTGTTCATCCCCCAGCTCCAGGTCTTCCACGCGGAGGGCCTGGAGCACCTCAGCGTCCTCTGACGGATAGCACCACATGTGCATGGGATAGACTTTCTCGAGCGCCGAGATGGATGGACTGATCTCGTCGATCTCGGCGATGGATCCATCCCGCTGTCGCACGAGGATGCCGCTGCTCGCCAGACGGCTGGGGTCGTACTGCTTGTAGAAGATGTCGGTGGCATCCTCGAAGAGGAAGCGGTAGTTCACTTCGCTGCCGTGCTTGTCGCGCATGAGCTCGAAGGCGCGTTCGCGCAGGGCGGCCAGCTCGGGCCGATCTGCCGGCGCGTGAAAGAGCCGAACCTTGTAGAGATCGCGGTGGATGATCCGCCGCGCGAGATCGGCCAGGATGGGGTCGGGCTCGCGTGTCCAGATCTTCATGCAGACCTTCAGCTCCGCGTCGTCCAGCAGCAGGTAGTCATCCAGCGCCATCTCTTCGCCGCTCAGAATGCGGATCACCGGATTGCCAGCCGGCGCGTAGTAGAGCTTGTCCGCGCGAAGCAGTTCCTGCGCTCGACGCACCAGGGCCATGAACATGGCCTCGGCGCTCCAGACGGTCTTGTGGAAGTAGACCTGCCGGTACATATGGTAGCGCGCGAGCAGGTAGGCCTCGGTGGGGTGGAAGCCCTTCACGCCCACGATAACCATGTCGTGGTGCTCGTCGCGCAGGACCTCGAGGCCGAGCAGCAGGCGTTCGAGATCGAAGATGCCGTACTTCACGCCGGTCATGGTGCTGTCGCGCAGCAGGTAATCGAGACGGTCGGCGTCGAGCTGTCCGCTGATCACCCGCGGCAGGAATTTCTTGGGATGCCGATGGGCGATCATCTCGGCGATGCTCTCGGGCAGGTCCAGCTCGTGTTCGACCAGGATGCGGTTCACTTCCGTGGTCGGGTCCAGGACGATGCGGCGGGTCCACTCCTCGTGTCCCACACCGAGAACCATCTCGCTCACATGGCTGAAGGGGCCGTGACCGAGGTCATGAAGGAGGGCGGCGACCCGGGTCTCCAGGCGATCCTGCTCGGTGATCTCGCAGCTCTTGCCGAGCTGGTCGAGAATGCGTCCGGCCAGATGCATCACGCCGATGCTATGGGCGAAGCGCGTGTGCTCGGCGCCCTGATAGACCAGGTTGGTGAGGCCCAGCTGGCGGATGCGCCTAAGTCGTTGGAACTCAGGCGTGTTCACCAGGCGCCAGATGAGCCCGTCGGCGGGATCCTCACGGTCGAGCGTGATGATGCCGTGGATGGTGTCGCGCAGGAATATCTCTCGGGAGGCCATGGGGCTGAAGCTAGTGGGTGGCCGGCGGCAAGTCAATACGCCGCCGGTCTTTGGGGGTCATCGGCTATTTTCCATTGGCGATGGCGTTCCGAATCGTATCCAGAAGCACGTCGGCGGAAACCGGCTTCTGCAGACAACCCGCGATCCCCGAATCCCGGAACCGGTCCACGACTTCCTGTTCGCTGAAGCCGCTCATCATCACGATGGGAAGATCCTTCCGAATCTCGCGAAGAGCCTGTTGCGTCTCTTCTCCATTCAGCTTGGGCATGCTGAAGTCCAGCAGGACGCAGTCTATGGAATCGCGATGCTCGGCGAAAACGTCCAGGGCCTCATGCCCGTCGGCCGCTTCGAGAACATCGTAGCCGGCTCGTTTCAGTATTCGGGTCAGGATGTAGCGGAGATCGCTCTCGTCGTCGGTTACAAGGATGCGCTTGCGTTCGACATCGTGAGCGGGTGGCACCGCCGTATCTTCGATACTGGGCACCTTCTTCATGGTCGGAAGGATCACGGTGAAGTCCGTTCCCCTCCCCACCTCGCTTTCGATCTGGATCGCGCCACCGTGCCGGCTGACGATTCCCCGCACCGCCGACAGTCCCAGACCTCGGCCCGCCAGCTTCGTGGTAAAGAAAGGATCGAAGATGCGGGCTATCGTATCCTGGGTCATGCCACAGCCCGTGTCGCTCACCCCGAGGCGAAGGTACTCGCCCGGGGTCAACTCCGCCTGGGGGTCGAGAAAGTGCAGCTCGCCCTCGTCATACTGGGCGAGCTCCGTGCTTACCACGATACGTCCCTCGTGCTCGCCGATGGCTTCGGCGGCATTGGTGACGAGATTCATGATCACCTGCAGCAATTGAGTTTCGTCGCCGTCCACATAGGCCGGATGATCGAGGAGCTCATATTCCAGGGTGATCTTCTTGGACAATGCGGCCTGCAAGAGCTTGCTCAACTCCGGAACCAGCGCTCCGATCTCGATTCTCGAACTCGAGAGGGAGCCGCGCCCCGCGTAGCTGAGCATCTGTTGGCACAGCTGCCCGGCTCGCTTGCTCGCATCCACGATGTTGCCCAGGATTTCCTGGGCCTCGGAGTCTCTCGAGATGAGCTCACGACCGAGTTCCGCATTGGCGAGAACCGTCGACAGGACATTGTTGAAGTCGTGGGCGATTCCCCCGGCGAGAACACCCAGGGCCTCCAGCTTGGCCGCCTGCCTGAGCTGCTCTTCCAATTCCAACTCACGCTTTCGCTTTGCCCGGAAGGCCTCTTCGGCGCGCCCCCTCTCGACGGCAAGGCCGGTCATACGCGCCGCGGCCTTGAGCCGTCCCAGCTGCTCCTCGGTGGGGGCCTGCGGCACCGGTGAATACAGGGCCAGGGCCCCGAGCACGCTTCCGGTCTTGCTGGCGAAGGGATGTGACCAGCAAGCGGCAACACCGGCTTTCTTGGCCAGCTCGGCGAAAGGCACCCAGAGGGGGTCTTTCTGGATGTCCTCCGCGATGATCGGAACGTTCCAGTAGATCGCGGTGCCACATGATCCGATCGTGGGACCGATGGCGGAGCCGTCGATGGCGGCGTTGTATTCCTCGGGCAGGCTCGGCCCTGCACCGCGCACGAATCGTCCGTCGGCGACGAGAAGGATGGAGCACTTGTAGCCGGGGTTCTGTTCCTCGACGATGCGGGCGATGGTGTGCAGGGTGCCGCTTACCGTGGCCTCGTCGTCCGCATCCTTGGGGCCACTGACCTCCTCGACAGCCTCCTCGCCGCGAGCGAGGATCAACGATTCGCCCTCGTCCTCAGCCATTCGTATCTCCATCGCGATGCATTCACCGTTGCGAGTTCTGTGCCTGATCTGGCAGCTGACCCGCTCGCCCTCCAGGGTCGCCGTCGCAAGCTCGACATCGGCTGCTTCGATCCAAAGGACTATGATTGCGCAATCCATCTGGACCAAGAGGCTCTTTGCGATAGTACTCCTTGCCCTGCCCTTGGCCGGTCACTCGTCCGAGACAGCAAATCTAAAAGGAGCTCCAGATTTGCAGGCCCACTACATCGAGATCGTGACGACGTCCGTCGATAAGGAATGCCAGACCTTGGAGAAGCTGCACGGATTGTCCTTCGGTGCGGAGGTTCCAGATCTCGGTCTGGCGCGAACCGCGAGAACCGCGACCGGAAGCATGATCGGAGTTCGCGCGCCATTGGCGGAACATGAGCAGCCCATCATACGCATCTACTTCGCGGTCGACGACATCGAGAAGGCCGTCGAGGAGGCCCAGGCGCTTGGCGCCGAGATCGCCTACCCTCCCACCAAACAGGGGGAGACCGGCACCTGGGCGATCTACATTCTCGATGGAGTTCAACATGGACTGTGGCAGCCGTAGCTAAGGAGTTGTAATGACTGACCCCTATGCAGGCTTGAAGGCGCACTTCGAAGAGGTGGAGGGAGTCACCGTCAACGCGGGGCGCGGAGCCCAGGGGCTCAAGGTGGGCAAGAAGATGTTCGCGATGTTCTCTAAAGGAGACCTGCTACTCAAGCTCCCGCCGGAACGGGTTGAAGCCTTGGTCGCTGCCGGACGCGGCCTGCCCTACGATCCCGGAACCGGTAAGGTGATGAGTAACTATGTGTTGATCCCCGCAGCCAAGAAGCGCTCCTGGATAGGGTTGTGCGAGGAAGCGGCGAAGGCCGAAGGGGCTTAACTTTCCCTCAGTAATTATGCTATGTTCGGCCCATGACCTTCGGATGGACCGATACCTTCTGGCCGATCATCGGCTTCACGGCTATCTTCGTGCTGCTGCACGTGCTGGCGATTCTGCGCGTGGAACCCGCCTACACGAGGGCCTTCAAGCTGTCCCGCGGCGGCGCGGCCCTGGTCCTGACCCTGCTCGGCATCTCAGCACTCATTGGAGGCTTCGATCACTGGCGTGAGGCCTTCCTCTATCGCCACGCCGAAGGCGACTGGATGCGCATCGGTCTGTTGGCCGTCTACGGACATCTCCTCGCCGACTTCATCTGGATGGCCGTGGGCAAGGTTCGCTACGGCATCACCCCACGCATCGACCTGATCATTCACCACGGCCTCGGGCTGGTCGGCTTCGGCGCCGCCCTCGTGCTCGGCATCGGCTACGCCTTCGGACTCTTGACTATGATCACGGAGATGATGCCGTTGACCACGGGCATCAACGCCTGGGGCAAGCGCATCGCGGTGGAGCGGGTGGCGGACGCCGCCGATAAGGCCCGGTTGCACGTGCTGGCCTGGCTGCGCATCCCGCTCTGGTCCAGCCTCTTCGTGCTCGTGGTGATGTCGCTCATTCGCGGCGCCGAGGGGGGCCTCTTCATCGCCTACTTGGTGGCCGGCAGTGGCCTTCTGGGCCTGATCTCACTGGACATCTACTGGATGGGCAAGGCCAAGCAGCGAGTGGATTTCTACTAGCTGCCTTTCAGCGTTTCAGTTTGATTGTCCGCTTCGTCCACGCGTCGGCAGTTGTCCACCCGGGTGGACGCTCGGATGGATCAAACCCTTGACAATCCTTCGGCCTGCTTGCCAGCCCCTTCCTTTCCGGCTATTTTCCGAGCCATGTCGATCCGAATCCTGAACGCTCAATGGCCCAGCCTTTCGAACGGGAGTGCCGGCGATCCTGTCCGCATTGTTTCCCAGTCCATGATCGTGGCGGAAACCACGGACACCGATGCCGCCCTCGCCGAGATCAAGGCCCTCACCGAGGCCGGCGCCCAACTCGTGCGCCTCACGGTGCAGAGCCGCAAGGTGGCCGAGTCCCTGGCGCCTCTGCGTGAGCGCATGCGCGAGGAGGGCGTCACCGTTCCCCTGGTTGCCGACATCCACTTCAGCCCCGAGGCGGCCATGATCGCGGCCGACCACGTGGAGAAGGTGCGCATCAATCCGGGAAACTTCGCCGACAGGAAGCGCTTCGAGAATCCCGAGTACAGCGACGAGGAGTACGAGGCCGAACTGGCACGCGTGGAAGAGGTCTTCGCTCCGCTCGTGGAGAAGTGCAAGAGGCTCGGTCGGGCCATGCGCATCGGCGCGAACCACGGTTCACTCTCCGATCGCGTGCTCGCGCGATACGGCGACACGCCCCGCGGCATGGTGGAAAGCGCCCTCGAATACTGCCGCATCGCCGAGAAGATGGGCTACCACGACCTCGTCATCTCCATGAAGGCCAGCAACGTGCGAGTGATGATCGACGCCTATCGCCTGCTGGCCATCGAGATGCTGCGCCGAAACGAGAGCGAAGGCGTTCCAGTCTACCCCGTGCACCTGGGCGTGACCGAGGCCGGCGACGGCGAGGACGCCCGACTCAAGAGCTACATCGGCATGGCATCCCTGCTCGAGTACGGCATCGGCGACACGGTGCGCGTGTCGCTCACTGAAGATCCCGTCCACGAACTGCCGGCCTGCCGGGCTCTGGCCCATCGCTACGATCCACTCCGGGAGAAGGCCGAGCCCTGGACCGCCGACACCCTCGCCGCGGCCTTCGCCGAGTCCGGCGCCGACGGTGAAACTGGCGCTCTTCCCACGCCGGAGGGCCCGCGCGAACCGTCCGAACGCCATCCGGTCACCCTGGTGCCCGTGGCCGGATGGATGCCCGACATCGATACCCTCCTCGAACTGCCCTGGGGCGCGAGCGCACCGGACCATGTACTCACCGAGCCTCGGGAGGAGGGCGGACTTGTCCGTTTCCGTCCCGATCTGACGACCCTGCAGTCCAGCGATGTCGACACCCGTGAGCGCGCCTATCTCGATCTAGCGGTGAAGGTCGGCCTGCCTCTGCTCGAAGGCCGTGGACGAGCCATCGCGGTGGAGGCCTCGGGCGAGGAAGAAGCCGTCGAGGGCTGCCGCCTCGCCTTCGCCATCCTGCAGGTCACGCGCCTGCGCATGAGCCGAGCCGACTTCATCGCCTGTCCGTCCTGCGGACGCACCCACTTCGACTTGCAGACGACCACCCAGCGCATCAAGAATCGTTTCGCCCACCTGCCGGGCGTGAAGATCGCCGTGATGGGATGCATCGTGAACGGACCCGGCGAGATGGCCGACGCCGACTTCGGCTACGTGGGCGCCGCGCCGGGCAAGGTGGACCTCTACGAGGGTCATAAACGCGTGCAGCGCAACCTTCCCAGCGAAGATGCCGTGGACCGCCTGCAGGCACTGATCCAGGAACGCGGCCTCTGGCGCGAGCCCTGATCGCCTGCTATCCTTCATCCGCCATCAAGGAGGATGTGATGAAGACGCTCGCCGCAATCGCCCTGCTGCTTCTCGCGCTGCCCGTGCACGCCGATACGCTCATCGGTCTCTTCGCCGACGAATCAGGCGACCAGTGTTGGGCCGACATCGAGCCCTACGTGGAGATCGAACTTCACGTGCTCGTCTTCCTGGACTCCTACGATATCTACGGGGGTCTTACCGCGGCGGAATTCCGTCTGGAGAACTGGCCTGGCAATCCTGGCTACCCGCTGGGAATGGTCACGGCGAACTGGAACACCGACCTTCTCCTCGGCGAGCTGGACGATGACTTCTCCATCGCCTTCTCCGAGCCACTACAGGGATCCATCGTGGAGTTGGGAACCTTGACCCTGCAGATGTTCAGCGAGGATTGGATCGAGGACGGCCAGGAAGTCGTGGTCGGTCCCGGCTACGATTGCGACTGCATCGTGGTGGTGGACGGGCTCTTCGAGATCTACGAAGCCAGAGGCCTGCAGTTCACCTTCAACTGCGAGGAAGCCTGCAGCTGCATTCCCGGGGCCACGCCCATCGAGAGCAGTTGGAGTCACATCAAGGGCTTGTACTGAGATCTACTTCAGCAGCGTCAGTTTGATCTCGCTCTCGCTGCGTCCCGCCTTCAACTTCGCCAGATAGATGCCCGAGGATAGCGGGCGTCCCGAATCGTCTTTCCCGTTCCAGTACGCGCTGTGCTCTCCCGCGCCGATGATCGAGCCCGAGTACAGCTCTCTCACTCGGCGGCCGCGGCTGTCGTAGATGCTCAGGTCCACCCGCGCCATCTCGCCGAGCTCGAAGCGAATGGCCGTACTCGGATTGAAGGGGTTCGGATAGGCCGGGTGCAGCCTCATGGAAACATCGGGCGCCTGGTCTTGACTGCTTGTCACCAACCAGGCGATCTGCTGATAGAAAAGCGCGGTTTGCAGATCGAGCCCACCGAAGAACTCCACGCCATAGGGGCTTTCGCCGAGGATATGAGCGTAGAAGGTGCAGGCGGTGAGGTAACTGCCCTCGAGGCTGGGATGGTATCCGTCGAAGGCCCAGAGCGGCAGTTCAGGATCGACGCTGAGGGCCGCGGCCCAGGCCTCGCCGCAGGGCACGATGAGGGCATCGAGTTCGTTGCCGATGCTGCGATAGGCGGCGGTCACGTCCTGCTGCATGTCGAAGTAGCCGTCGAACTTCGGGCTGCAATAGTCTTCGATGCAGTAGGGACCTGAGGCATCTTCCCATCCCTGGGTGATGTAGAAGGCGGTTTGCGATCCGGTATCCGTGATCAGTGAGTCCAAGGTTCGCGCCGAAGGATAGAATGAATGGTCGCGCCAGTGTTCGATCGCTGGAAAGAGGCTGTGCTCCTGCAGGACCACGCGATCCCAATCGCGCTCGGCGATCTTCTCGAGCGTCGGGTCGTAGTGCGAATGGAAGCTGAGTGTCGAACCGCCATAGGTGGACTCGGACACGTACACACTATGGAAACCTGCTGTGGCAAGGCCTTCGAAAAGCGCCGGCATGTCGTTGTAGAAGGTGTGGCTGTTGCCGACGAAGAGCACGCTGGTCTCTTGGGCGTATGTGGGAAGGCACAGCGAGAGGGCGAGCAGGATGAGAAGCAGGGTTGTGTTTTTCATACCATAATTCTAGAGGATATCCGCCCCCAAATCACGGGGATAATCCCTACTTGAGAATGATGAGCTTCCGCATCGCGGTTTCGTCATCCACCAAGAGACGCAGCAGATAGATTCCCGACGGAAGCGCGCGACCCTGATCATCCCTTCCCTTCCATTCGAACCCGTGTTCACCCGCGCTCAGTGGTGTACCCGGGTACAGTTCGCGCACGAGACGCCCGCCGCCGTCATAGATGGCGAGCCCGACCGTGGCGGAACGGGCGAGTGCAAAGCGAATTTCGGTCCTGGGATTGAAGGGGTTAGGAAAGGCCGTGAGCCTGAAACGGTCATGCGCCGGCCTTGGCGCGCCCGAAGCCTCGGCCGCGATCTGCTGGTAGAGAAGCGCGCGGGTCGGATCGAGCGCCCCGTGGAAATCGAGGCCTTCGGGGCTTTCGCTGAAGAGACGAACATAGAACACGCAGGCGGCCAGGTAGCTGCCGTCCGGGCTCGGATGGTAACCGTCCGGCAACCACAGGGGTAGGCTCGGGTCCATGGTGAGCGCCGCGGAAAAAGCCTCGCCCACCGGCGAGAGCATGGCGCCCAGCTCGAAGGCGATGCTCGTGTAGGAGGCGGTCACATCGCTCTGCATGTCGAAGTAGTCGGCGAATTCGCGACTGCAGTAGCCGCCGACGCAGTAGGGACCGGCGGCGTCCTCATATCCCCAGGTCATGAACAGGGCCGTAGCCGAGCCAGTGCTGGTGATGAGCTCGTCCAGGTCGTGGGCCGCCGGGAAGAAGGCCTCTTCCCTCCAGTGATCGATCACGGGATAGAGGCTGTGTTCCTGCAGCACCACGCGGTCCCATTCGCGTTCGATGATAAGTTGCCGTGTTAGTTCGTATTCGAAGTGGAAGGCCAGGGATGATCCGCCGACCACCGACCGGTCCACGTAGACCTCGTGGCCGCCGGCGAGGGCGAGCCCCTCGAAAAGCCCCGCTAAGTCGTTGGCCCCCGTATGACTGTTCCCGATGAAGAGCACCGAGGTTTCGGCGCCGGCCGTGGCGATGCCGAACAGGATGAGGCCCAGAGCGAGAAGGTGTCGTGCCATTTTCATGCCCTGATTATAGCGGATTGGGGCGGCGCGAAACAGACGGGAACAAAGGCCGCCCGGCCTCGTAGGCCAAACAGTCAAAGGAGAACCCCCATGTCCTACTGGATACTGATCGCGGCCGCCGGCTTCATCCTCGCCGCCGCCGGCCTGCTCTTCATCTATCGAAAGGTCTGCGCCGGCGAGATGCGCATGCGTTGCTTCATGCCCTATCTGGTGGCCTTCGTCTCGTTGCTGGCCTATGCCCTGACGAGCGCCCTCAGGCCCGGCGGCATCGGCGGAGTCGCCACGTTGCTCATGCTCGCGCCGGCCCTGGTTTGCCTGGCGCTCATCTTCCGAAACCGGAACTATCGCAGCGACCTGATGTGATAGGTCGTCCACTCGTTACCTTGACCTAATCCACACTCCTTCGATATACTTTATCGTGGGAGGTGAGCCATGATGAGGATGCTGCTAGTCTCGATCCTTTTGATCTGCTTCCATACCCCTTCATCCGCGAACTTGTGGGACACGATCGGCATCTGGGACAACCCCGTAAACGGCTGGTGCTATGCGACCATCTACCCTTATACCCCTCGAGTTATCTATATCGTCGCCCTGTTTGACGACTTATCAAGCATAAGTCGCGCTCACTTCAACATAGATAACTACCCAGGGTCCCCCGGTTATCCGCTTGGACTGATTGAAGTGATCTGGCATTCCGACACCGTTGACGGCGATCTCCAAACGGAGATCAACCTTCACTGGAATGAGCCGCAATCCGGCCCACTTGTGCTCCTTGGAACCCTGGAAGTGTTGATTTTCGACCCAAATTGGCTTGGACCCGACTACTACATGCAAATCGGACCCATCTCTACACATGGCTATCCGAAGCTCTACGACCAAGAGGGCCACGAGTATCATGTTTGCAGCGGCGATTTCTACATCAATTGCTCTAGCTACGATTGTTGGTGCTCTTGTATTCCGGACGCTGCTGAGCCAAGCACCTGGAGCCAGGTCAAGTCCATCTTCTAGCAAATTGTACACGTGTACAAAAACCCCGCCCAAGGGGGCGGGGCTGTTCTCAGTTCTCAGTTCTCAGTTGCTCAAAGCCCACTTGATCTTGTTCTTGAGTTCCAGCTCTCCGGCTTCCCCTCCGAATCCGATGGTCTTGAAGAGGATCTTCCCGTCCTTGCCGATGAGGAAGCTCGTGGGAATTCCCGACACGCCGAAGGCCTCCACCGCGGGATCCCCCTCGTCGCGGGTCTTGTCGAAGTAGATGGGCATGCTCAGGCCAAGCTCGTCCCAGGTGCCCTGTGCGGCGGTCTTGCGGGCCTCGCCCTCGACGCGCTCCCAGGTGTTGGCGGGAATCACCACGAACTCGCCGGTCTCCACGAACTCGGGCGTCATCGCGTCGATGCCGGGCAGAGCCATCTTGCAGGGGCCGCACCAGGTCGCCCAGAAGTCGAGCAGCACGACCTTGCCCTGCAGTTCGCTCAGTCGCAGGGCATTGCCGTCCATGTCGGTGAAGACGGCCTCGGGAGCGTCCCACCCCAATGCGTGTTTCTGGAAGAGCGCCCAGTCCGCTTCGCGATCGGCGTCCTGGACCTCGGCGAGGTGGGACAGGAAGGGCTGCTCGCCCTCGTAGATCTCACGCCAGTCTTCCAGCTCCTCGGGAGTCAGCTCCGCTTCCCGCGCCAGCAGTTCGTAGGTGACTCGCGCCTCGTCGAGTCTCTCCATGCGCACCTGAATGTCCACCAGTCCGCGCAGCACTTCCGCATCCGCGTAGTCGGGATAGTCCGACACGATGCGCTCCAGGTGCGGCAGGGCGTCGCGGCTCAGGCCCTCGCGAACGCGCAGCTGCGCCAGGGCGAAGTGTGCGGCCGCGGTACCTTCGGCGTTGTCGCGCTTCCACTCGGCTTCGCTCAGAGTGCCTTCGGCGGACCACTCGCCTTCGCCCAGGAGTTCGAGACTCTGGGTCAGCAGGGCCGAAGCGCGCTGGGTGTCGCCCAGGCCCGTGAATCGCTGAGCCAGGTAGTTGGCGAAGCCTGGCTCGATGGGCAGGCCGGAGTCCACGACCTCCTGGGCCTTGGGAAGCCCGTCCTCCGAGCCGAGGGACCAGTACACGATGTATCCGCGATCCTCATTGGCGCCATCCCACTCGGGGAAGATGCGGTGCAGGTTCTGGAGCCATTCGATGCGCAGGTCCATGTTGGCCTCGTGCAGGGCCTTGTAGTGAAGAATCTCGCGATGTGCCTCGCTGCCCTTGAACTGATGCAGCATGGCGTCGCGCACGTTCTCCATGGCCTCGCGGCGATCGATCTTCGTATAGAGGTCGAGCAGGTCGACGATCTCGTTGGGAAGCTCCTCCCACTCCTGCCAGCCGGTCAGGCGCTCGCCCAGTTGCAGCTCGATGTGTTGGATCAGCGAATCGGGAACCTCTTCGCCGTACTCGTCCATTTCCTTGAGCCACTGCTCACGCTGGGCCCGGAAGTTCTGGGGGTGCAGTTCGAGTTCCTTGGCAATGAAGTCCGGCGCGCCGTCGCGATCGCGAGGGAAGGCCAGCACGTCGGCCAGGCGAAGCTGTCCGCCCAGCAGGCGATAGTTCTGGAAGTTGGCGCCGGGGGCGGGCTGCCCGTCCTGGTTCAGCAGGATCTTCCAGCTGTTGCCCTGGTTGTTGTCGAAGAGTTCGAGATCATCACCGTCCACGAAGGCGAAGACGATCACGGCGGGATCATCCTGCAACTCGCTGGGCGTAAGGCTCGCCTGCCACTTGCTTCCCCGCTTCTCCATAGGCAGGGCGGAGGAGTAGAGCGTTCCGTCGCCGGCGACCAGGGTGAATCGCAGCTGCACGTTCTCCGATTCGGCCAGCGCCGACACGGATCGATCGGGATGGAAGTTCACCGTCAGGGCCTGATCCAGCTCCGGCGCCGCCGGCGAGTGGGACATGGACCCCTCGTCCACGGACGAGGAGCAGCCCAGGACCAGGAGGGCCAGGATCATCAGGAGTGCGGTTCTCATGGGAGACCTCCGCGGGTCATGAGTTATGAATCATGAGTCTTGCGCAGTGCGGAATCGGGGGGCCAGATGCGACCGCCGGTGTACTGGCCGGCGATAGCCGCCGCCACCGAAACCGCGATGAACCAGAAACTCAGGTCCAGCCCGCGCCGCAGCAGGAAGAAGAGCGGGATGGGCACGTGAATCGCCAGCCACCAGGAGAGAGACTTCGACCTCGCGCGCACGCGCCAGGCGCCGAAGGGCAGGCAGATCACGAAAATGCTAAGGGCCAGCGCCGTCACGCGCAGGCCCAGGGGCCAGTCGAGTCCGAAACTCACCCGCGCATCAGGATCCGAGCGGATCCTCGCTCCAGAACGCGTCCCACCACGCAGGCGTCGGTGACGCCCGATTCGATGAGATCGCCCAGGAGGGCGTCGGCGTCGGGCTCGGCCACGGCGATGAGCAGGCCGCCGCTGGTCTGCGCGTCGCAGGCCAGCCAGATGTCGGTTTCCCGCGCCCCGCCGAAGTCGGCCTTGGCCTCCACGGCCTTGCGATTGCCGCGGGATCCTCCACAGAGGAACTCGCGCTCGGCCATGGCGCGAGCGTGGGGATACTCCGGCAGGTTCGACCCGTCCAGTTCGATGCTCACATCCGAACCTTCGGCCATCTCGAGGGCGTGGCCGGCCAGTCCGAAACCCGTCACATCGGTGAGGGCGTGCACGCCTCGGACCGGATCGGCCTTCGCGCGATCGGCGACTTCTTCCACGAAGGGATCCAGGCATTCGGCCGCGGCGCGGTTGAGGGTCATCATGCCGAGGATGGCCGGCTCCACGTCTTCCTCGCCGATGGCGCCGGCGTCGAGGCCCGCGAAGATCGTGGCCGTGCCCAGAGGCTTGGTGAGGATTAGCACATCGCCCGCTCGGGCGGTGGAGTTCGGCAACACGCGGCGCGGGTGCACGCGGCCGGTCACCGAAAGGCCGTACTTCAGTTCCTCGTCCTTGATGGTGTGCCCGCCGGCGAGCACGGCGCCGGCCTCCTTGATGGCCTCGTATCCGCCACGGAGGATGTCGGCCAGGTAGCTCTTCTCGAGACCCTTGGCCGGAAAGGCGCAGGCGTTGAGCGCGGTCATGGGACGGCCGCCCATGGCGTAGACGTCGCTGAGCGAGTTCACCGCGGCGATGCGGCCGAAGCGGAAGGGATCGTCCACCAGAGGCGTGATGAAGTCGAGGGTCTGCACCAGGGCCAGGTCCTCGGAGACATAGAAAACCCCCGCGTCATCGGAGTGCTCGAGTCCCACGAGCAGTTCCGGCGACTTGTCCACGGCCAGATTCGCGACGATTTCGGCGAGGTCCTCCGGACCCATTTTAGCGGCTCAGCCGCCCGCCGAGGCGAAATCCGTGAGGGAACAGGAGCGATTCTCGTCCATGAGCGCCTTTCCGCGCATGCGCGCAATGGAAGCAATCTAACCGATTTAGCCCCCCAGACAACAGGATTCCCCACACCTTGACAGCCCCCACCGGGCTGCTTTTCTTGTGGCAGCCTGTTAACACACTAACAAGTGAGCTTCCATGCCCGACAACACGCCGCGAAACTGCGACGCCCTGGCCAAGGTTCCCGAGGCCACCATCCTCAGGCTTCCCGTCTACCTGAATCGACTCAAGGCCCTCAAGGCCCGCGGCGTGGTGCAGATCAGCAGTCGCGATCTCGCCGAGCCCATGAACATCAAGGCCGGACAGCTCCGCCACGACTTCCACTACTTCGGCAACTTCAGTCGCCCCGGGCGCCCCTACGAGGTCGAGGCCCTCATCGCCCGTCTCAGCGAGATCATGTGTCTGGGCCACCCCACTCCCTACGTCATCGCCGGAGCCGGGCTGCTCGGACAGGCCATCGCCAACTACTCCCGCTTCGAGGACGACGGCTTCACGCTCCGCGGCATCTTCGACATCAATCCGCGCATCCTCGGCATGACCGTGAAGGACATGCCCATCCGCCACCTGGAAGAGATGCCCGAATTTCTCGACCAGGAGGGCATTCAGATCGGCGCCATCGCGGTGCCCCCCAGCGCGGCCCAGGACATCTGCGACCAGATGGTGGCCGGCGGCATTCGGGGTATCTGGAATTTCGCGCCGGTGGACCTGAGCGCGCCCGAAGGCGTGGTGATCCAGGACGAGTTCCTGTCGGTGGGATTGCTCGCGCTCAACTACAAGATCAAGGCGACGATGAGGGAATAGCCGCCAGCAACCAGCCACCAGCATCCAGCCAGACAAAACCCTCCCCCAGTGTCGGGGGAGGGTTCTTGCTGGTAGCTGGTAGCTAGATCAGTTTGAACGGCTCGAAGGTCATGAAATCCGCATGATGAACGATGAGTCCCTCGATGGTGCGCTGCCCCGTGTCGCCTTCCTTGGCGTGCATGGCGATCATGTGGCAGACCTCCGCAGGCAGATCGAAGCGCATGGCCAGGCCCACGCCGCTGAAGGGGTGGCGCAGCAGCTTGCCGTACTCGCTCTGAACGGCCTTGCCGCTCTCATCGAGTTCGTACTCGAGCAGCTTGCCCACATCGATGAGGATGGCTCCCGAGATGAGCAGATCCATGTCGATGGGGATGGTGTCGCCGTAGAATTCGCGCATCTTCAGCGCGCTGTCCCAACACACGTGCACCACGCTGCGCTTGTGCGCCATGAAGGTCACGGCCTTCTTGGTTAGCAGGGTGAAGGGGATGGTTTCCAGGTCTTCGGCGCTGAGCACACTCTTCTCGAGCGCGAACTCCCAGACCTTGGCGGTCTTCTCGCGCAGGTCCGCGTCTTCGATCCATTCGAGCTCCGGCCAGAGCTTCGCCACCGTCTCGTTCATGCTTCCTCCCGACTGCAGTCTAGTAGTTGTAGTCGTCGTAGTTACGATCGCCGATGTTTTCCGGCTGCTTCACGTTTCCGCCCCGGCGTACGTCATAGACGAAGTCGTCGTCCAGTTCGATGCGCTCGTCGCAGGCCATACGCATGTCGGCGCTGGCCGACAGGTTCCCCCCGTGCACCAGGTGGACGACCACGCCCATGTCCTTGACCATCTTCACCGCCGGCACGAAGTCCGAATCGGGGGCGACCAGGACAATGTGGTCCACCATGCCCTTCGCCGCCAGGTGCACCATGTCGGCTACGAGCTGCACGTCGACGCCGCGCTGCTCGAAGCTGGTGGCGCCCTCCTCGGTGAGCACGCGCTGGGTGCGGCCCAGCCTCACCTCGAAGCGCGGCAGGTATTCCAGGCGATGGAAGAACCCGCGCTTCTTGTAGACGCGCTCCTGCTCCTCCTCGTCCGGTTCGGCCGGGGCCCAGGGTAGCGCGTGATAGTAGTAGGTACGCAACAGGTTCACGTGACTGCCCACGTAGCGCGAGACCTTCTTGATCAGGCCGAGCGTGAGCTTGTGATAGTCCACCTGCGCCCTGTCGTGCTCCTTGATGAGCAGCATCTCCAGGTATGCGCCGTCGATTAGAATAGCGGCCTTGGCCATGATGACTCCTTTGCGATTCCCATCCTCGAAATAGGCTTTATGGAATCTCGAATGAAAAAACATGCCCCGCGAAGGAGGCGTCCACTTTCTTCAGCACCTCGCCCTCGTAGTGGAAACGACCGAAGGCGCGTGTCTCGTGAGGCTTGAGATCGCGGGTGACGGTCTCGAGCTGATAGCGGTAGTAGAGCCGGTCAAGGCCGTCCCTTTCCCGCCATTTCTCGCTGGGTTTGCCCAACACTTCCAGAACCCGGCTCCGGCTCGGCATGAGTTCGCGAATGCGCTCCTTGCGGATCTTCGCGCTCACGTTCTCGGTCCTGCGATCGGCTTTCGCGTCGCCCAGGCTGGCGAGAAGCGCGACGAGAACATCCTCGGGAAACAGCTCCCTGAACTCCTCGGGAAAGTGCATCTCCTCGAAGAGGTCGTCGTCGAAACGCAGGTCGTAGTCGAGCACGCTTCCGGAGCCCGTCCCTTCATCGAGGTGGAAGACGTAGCTTCTTCCGACGACCACGCCACTCACGCTTTCGGTGTGTGTCGGCTCGGCCTTCATGAGGAAGTCCACGTCGTCCCCGCTGAGCAGGGGTTTCTTGATGATGAGCGCGTAACGTCCGTCGTTGCGGAATTCGAAGTTCTCGTGAAAGTCGCTGAACTGCTTCTTGAATTGCAGGAGGCGCCAATACACGCAGCCGCTCAAGGCGACCGCCGCGATCATCACAAGCGCCGGAAGCATCCGGCGTAGTCTGGACATGGGAGGAAACTAGCGAAAGGCAAAGAGGAAGTAAAGACGCTACTTACCATAAAACCGACATGTGCCTTCAGACCTTGAAGGGCTTCTCACGGACTGGCCGCGAACAAGCAACACGCCCTCGATCGAGATTTCTTGTTAACACTTGCATTGGCTTTGTCGCCACGGGTATACTTTTATAGTACTGGATCGTTAGTTTTTTTTTGTTTCCTCTAGGGGTTGGAGGTGCAATGAAAGACGAGCGTTTTGCCTTGGCATGCTTGATTCTCTTCGTTTTCCTCCCCCTGGCCGTTCAGGCTCTTCCTTGCACTTTTGGCTCCGATCCCCCTGATCGAGATATCAACTGGGATG
>CAYPGS010000019.1:57919-68123 GCA_964410395.1 uncultured bacterium | reverse complement strand
TATCGCCGCTCACATAGTCGGAAGTCCAGTGCTCCTCGATCATGCCGTAGGACTCGTCGGGCAGGGTCGGGAAGTTGTGCACGCGGAAGCGCGCCGCCTCGATACCGGCGAGCAGCCCCTTGTCGAAGACCGCGAAGATATGCACCTCGTGACTGATGTAGGGCGTGAGCGTGGTGGTGCAGGCCAGCTGGTTCTCGTGAGTGTCCGCGTACACGCCGATGCTCACATCCACGGCGAAGGCGGCGGATATAGGAAAAGCGAGCAGAGTGCACGCGAGGAAGATCGAGCGCGGAGTCATGGACCTGTCCCAGGGGTGAAGGGAATTCATGATAGTTTAGGAAATCCGCAAGGTCAAATGACTGGCCGTTTTCGCTCGAAGGATCTTGCTATCTTCATCGCGCACTTGAGTCTGCGCGACTCCGAGCCTAGTATGCCCCCATGCTCCAGCACTTCAGAAAAACCCTCCTTCGTCTCGCCTGCGAAATCGATGCGCCTCTGCTCGTCGCCTGCTCGGGAGGCTCCGATTCTCTGGCCCTTGCCGAACTGAGCGCGGAGGCCGCGAAGATCGAAGGCTGGAAAATCGTGATCGTGCATCTCGATCACGGGCTGCGTGAGGATTCCGGCGAGCGGGAGCACCTGATGAACTGGTCCAAGGGCCGGGGCGTCGAGTTTCTCAGCCGCGACATCGAACTGCCCCGGAGCCTGAAGGAGGATCCCGGCAACCTCGAGGCTCGCGCCCGGGATCTTCGCTACCGGGAGCTGGAGCGCATCGCCAGGGAACGCGGCGCGAAGATCGTCCTCACCGGACATACGGCCGACGACCAGGCCGAGACTCTCTGGCTCTGGCTGCTGCGAGGCACGGGGCTGCGTGGACTGCGGGGCATCGCGCCGGCGCGGCCCATCCGCGAGGGAAGTGCGATCCGGGTCCTGCGCCCGCTGCTCGACACTACCCGGGAACAATTGAGGGAGTACCTCGAGACCATGGGCACGGCCTGGCTCGAGGATCCCAGCAACGAGGACCGTGACCTTCGGCGCAATCGTATCCGGCATGAGCTGCTGCCCTACCTGCGGGAACAGTTCGAGATCGATCCGGTGCCGGGCGCGGCGAGGCTGGGCACCCAGGCCCGCGACCTCACCGACTTCCTCGACCGGGAAATCGAGGAGCATGGCATGGCCCCCGAGATCCTGGGCGATTTCCATCGCCTAGACCGCGAGGCACTGATCTCGCGACCGGCCACCCTGGCTCGATGGGCGCTTTCCGGCGCCTTGAGCGCCAAGGGGGTGGCCAGCGATCTGAACGTGGCGCGCATCCTCGACATGAATCGCGGCGCGGGAACGGGGAAAATTCTGGAACTGGGCGAGAGCCTGCTGGCCCAGTTCACGAGCATGCACATCTACATCGGACCCGAAGAGTTGCCCCTGCCCGTGGCCGAGGAAATCCCCCTTCACCGATTCCCCACCGGCGGCAAGGCCCTGCCTGACTGGGGCGACCTGAAGATCGGCGGCTGGACCCTTCGGGTCCGCGAGCTGAGCGACGTGCATGAGGGGCCGGAGGGGCCCACCGTCGCCCGCTTCGACCGCGATCTGCTCCGCGAGCCCCTGCGACTGGACAACCCCCGCCCCGGCATGCGGCTGCGCCCCATGGGCCTGGGGGGCGGGAAGAGCCTGTCCGACCTGCTCATCGACCGGAAGGTGCCTCGCCACTGGCGCCGTAATCTGGTAGTGCTGCTGGATGGGGCCGGCGAGCTGCTCTGGGTGGCCGGATTGGCCCGGGGGGAAGGCGCGCCGGTGGGTCCACAAACAAAATCCTGCCTAAGCCTGGACCTGGAAAGGGCTTCCTCCTAATATAGGCCTAGCCAAGTTCTCCATATCGCGAGGTTTACATGAAAGCGGCGGTGAGCCCCATGACGCACTCCGGCTACAAGATTGCCCGGATCCTGCTGACCGAAGACCAGATCAAGAGCCGCGTCCAGGAGTTGGGCTCGGAACTCGCCCGCGACTATGAGGACAAGCGTCCTCTGCTCGTCAGTATCCTCAAGGGCGCCTTCATCTTCCTGGCCGATCTGACCCGCGCCATGGCTATCCCCCATGAGATCGATTTCATGGTGGTTAAGAGTTATGAGGGCACCCAGTCCTCCGGCACGGTGCGGATTCTCGAGGATCTGCACCAGAGCATCGAGGATCGACACGTAATTCTCGTGGAGGACATCGTGGATTCGGGGCTGACCCTCGAATACATGCGCCGCAACCTGCAGACGCGCAACCCGGCCAGCCTGGAAGTGGTGAGCCTGCTGGACAAGGCCGAGGCCCGCACGGTCGACGTGGAAGTGGAGCGCGTGGGCTTCACCATTCCCAACGAATTCGTGGTGGGATACGGCCTGGACTACAACCAGCTATACCGCAACCTGCCCTTCCTCGCCGTGCTCGATCCCGACCAGGTCTGAGCCGATCCTTCCGAAGGGAAGCGAATGAACGGAAACGATAACAAGAGTCCCAAGCGCCCCGGCGGACAGATGCCTCGTCCCACCCGGGCCATGAGCTTCTGGATCCTCATGATCATCGCCGTGCTGGTGATCTTCCAGTGGATCTCCTATGGGAAGCCCAGGGAATACGAAATCTACTACTCGGGCTTCATGGACCAGCTCGAGCGGGGCAACCTGAAGGAAGTCGTCTTCAACGGCAACCGCATCAGCGGCACCTTCCGGGAGCCGGTAACTCTGGAAGGACCGCAGGGCGATGTGGAAGCGCAGAACTTCTATTTCGACCTGCCCTACAACGTGCCGGATCTGCTCGAGACCGTGCGCGGTTTCAGCACGGCCGATTCGCCCATCCAGATTCGCACCAAAGAGCAGGGTTTCAGCTGGGGCACGGCCCTCTTCGCCTGGGGTCCCATTCTGCTCTTGGTACTGCTCTGGTTCTTCTTCATCCGACAGATGCAGGGCGGCAGCAACCGCGCCTTCACCTTCGGCAAGAGCCGGGCGAAGCTGGTGGGCGGCGACAAGCCGCGTGTCACCTTCGAGGACGTGGCCGGCGCCGATGAGGCCAAGGTCGAACTCGGCGAGGTCGTCGAATTCCTGAGCGACCCGAAGAAGTTCCAGCGCATGGGCGCGCGCATTCCCCGCGGCGTGCTGCTGGTGGGCCCGCCCGGAACGGGCAAGACCCTGCTCGCCAAGGCCGTGGCCGGCGAGGCGCGGGTGCCCTTCTTCCAGATGAGCGGTTCGGACTTCGTGGAGATGTTCGTGGGCGTCGGTGCGAGCCGCGTACGCGACCTCTTCGAGCAGGGCAAGAAGAACGCGCCCTGCATCATCTTCGTGGACGAGCTCGACGCCGTGGGTCGCCATCGTGGCGCAGGCCTGGGCGGCGGACACGACGAGCGCGAGCAGACCCTCAACCAGCTGCTGGTCGAGATGGATGGATTCGACACCAGCGACGGCGTGATCCTGCTGGCGGCGACGAACCGCCCCGACGTGCTCGACCCGGCCCTGCTGCGTCCCGGCCGTTTCGACCGCCAGGTGGTCGTGGACATGCCCGACGTGAAGGGCCGCGAGGGCATCCTCAAGGTGCACCTGCGCAAGATTCCCCTGCTCTCCGAGGAGGTGAGCGCCGAGGTGCTGGCGCGCAGCACGCCGGGACTGAGCGGTGCGGACCTGGCGAACATCGTCAACGAGGGCGCGCTGCTGGCCGCTCGTCGCAATCACGACATGGTCTACATGGAGGATCTCGACGACGCCAAGGACAAGATCATGCTCGGCCCCGAGCGTCGCAGCCGGGTGCCCAGCGAGGAGAAGCGCCGAACGGTCGCCTACCACGAAGCCGGACACGCCATCGCCGGCGCCGTGCTCAAGGACAGCGACGTGCTGCACAAGGTGACCATCGTCAGCCGCGGCATGACCGGCGGCGTCACCTACTTCCTGCCCAAGGACGACGACCAGCTCTACGACCGCGACTACCTGCTCGAGAAGATCGTGGTGGCCCTGGGCGGGCGCACCGCCGAGGAACTGGTCTTCGGCAAGATCTCCAGCGGCGCGGCCGGCGACATCCGCACCATCACCGGCGTGGCCCGTCGCATGGTCACCCAGTGGGGCATGAGCGAGGATCTCGGGCCCATCGCCTACGGCGAGAACGAGGAGATGGTCTTCCTCGGCCGGAGTATCCAGCAGAACAAGAACTTCAGCGAGGACACGGCCCAGAAGATCGACGCCGAGGTGCTCGGCATCGTGGAGCAGTGCCAGCGCCGCTGCCGGGAGATTCTCGAAGAGAACATGGACGCCCTGCACGGGCTGGCCGAGGCCCTGCTCGAGCGCGAGACCCTCTCCGGTGACGACGTGCTCACGATTCTGGACGGCGGCGAACTGCCCCCCTTCGACCGCGAAGCCCTGGAGGCGGCGCGGCAGCACGTGGCCCGCGAGGCCATGACCACCGCCGAGCGCATCGACGCGGTGCTGGAGGAGGCGCGAAGCACCGGTGAGGACGAACCCGACCCCGTCGAGGTTCCCGAGCGCGGCGAGGACGAGTCCGACAAGGAGGAGACGCAGAAGCGTCTCTTCGACGACGGAGATTGACGTGAACGGCCCCCGCGAAATCCTGGCCCGCGGTCCCGAGCTGAAACGACTGCTCGAGGCCGCCGGGGCCGACGGCGCGGGGGCTGCCTACATGCACCGAAAAGCTTCGGCGCGGGTCATCCGCGTGGACGACCTTAAGGCGCCCGCGGCGAACATCCTCAAGCAGGAGATGCTCTCCCTCGGCGGCGAGTGCTCCAACCACCGCGAGGTGATCCTGGGGCGCCCCGAGCGATGCAGCGTGCACCTCATCGGCGATGAGACCATCCTGCGCCAGCTTCCCCGGAAACTTCGAGCCCAACCCTTCGGTCTTACCAAACTGGCCGAGAGGGTAGTCGCCCTGCTCGACGGCCTCGCCCGACGCCCGGCAAGTCTGGCCCATGCCGGCGGCCTGCTCGAGTTCGGCGAAAAGCCTCTGGTTTGCGGCATTCTGAACGTGACGCCGGACAGTTTTTCCGACGGCGGCAAATACCTCGATACGGAAGCTGCTGTCGAAAAAGGACTTAGCTTGGCGGCCGAAGGTGCCGATATGATAGACGTAGGCGGGGAATCCACCCGCCCGGGCTCGGCTGGCGTGAGCGCCGTCGAAGAATCGAACCGCACAACCCCGGTGATCCGTGAGCTGGCCCGGCGCACGGAGATTCCTCTGTCCATCGATACAAGAAAAGCCGAGGTCGCCGCGGCGGCCCTCGAAGCCGGCGCCGTGATCGTCAATGACGTCTCGGCCCTGGGCGACGCGGGCATGGCGAAGGTGGTCGCCGACCGTGAGGCCGGCCTCGTGCTCATGCACATGCGCGGCGAGCCCGCGACCATGCAGGCGAATCCTCGCTACGAGGACTGCGTGGACGAGGTCTACCGCTGGCTGGAGGACCGCCTCCAGCTCGCGCTGGAGTCCGGCGTCGAGGCCGAGCGGGTGGCGCTCGATCCCGGCATCGGTTTCGGCAAGCGCGTGGAAGACAACACGGAGCTCGTCCGCCGTGTCGGCGAGTTGCACTCGCTGGGATGCCCGATCATGCTCGGCGCGAGCCGCAAGAGCTTCATCGGCGCGCTCACCGGCGAGGAGGATCCCGGCCGCAGGCTCGAGGGCAGCCTGGCCGCCGCAGCCCGCGGGGCCGAGGCCGGCGTGCAGATGCTGCGCGTGCACGACGTGTCGGCCACCCGGCGATTCCTCGACGCTTACGCGCCGCTGCATCGCCGGTCCGAAAGACCCGCCGCCGAGGAGGTCCCCGCGTGAATCAGTACATCCTCCCTTTGGTCAGCGCCCTGGACATCCTCATCGTCGCCTTCCTCTTCTATCGCCTCTACATCCTGATCCGCGACACACGCGCCGCGCTCATGCTCAACGGCTTCCTGGTCATCTTCCTCGCGGGTCTGCTCGCCCGCTGGCTGGGCTTCACCACCTTGAGCTGGATCGTCGACAGTCTGCGCACGGTCTGGGCCATCGCCTTCATCGTGCTCTTCCAGCACGAGCTGCGGGCGGCCCTGGCGCAGATCGGCCGCAACCGTCTGGTCGGGCGCTTCCTGCGGGTGAAGGAGGATACGGGATACATCCAGGAGATCGTGCGGGCCGTGGGCGACCTGAAGCGCGCCGGGCTCGGCGCCCTCATCGTCATCGAGCGCGAGACGGGTCTTCGCAACTACGCCGAGAACGGGGTCATGCTCGAGGCGGGCATCTCCGCGGAGCTGCTCGAAACCCTCTTCACGCCGCCCTCGCCCCTGCACGACGGCGGAGTCATCGTGAGGTCGAACACCGTGGTGGCCGCCCGCGTGATTTTGCCGCTCTCAGAGTCGGGACGCGGCGAGGCCCATCTGGGCACGCGGCATCGCGCGGCCCTGGGCATCAGCGAGGAGTCCGACGCGGTGGTTGTCGTGGTGAGCGAGGAGACCCAGAAGGTGAGCCTCTGCGAGCACGGAATCCTCGACCGCGATCTCGATCAGGCGACCCTGCGCCAGGAGCTGATCGGCCGCCTGACGCCGCCGGAAGAGAAGACCGAGGCGGCCGAGGGCGAGGTCAAGGCCACGAAGCAGGTCTAAAAGGGACCGGCGGGTCGTCGGCGAGCTTCCCCCCTTTCGGCATCTCGGCTCTTCATCGCGCCTGCTTACCCGCGCGAATCCGAATCCGTCTCCCCAGCCGGAATGACCTCGACACCCCCAGCGGCACCCGCCGCCGCGCCTGCGAGACGCCTCCTCCCAGTGCGCCCCGCGCGAAAGCCACTGCCCGCCGATCCCTATGCCACCGAAAACGTGTCGCCTGTCCGGCCGCGCCGCATGGGTCCAAGGTAGCCGTGAGCTGGGTTCCGGCCGCCGGATCGCTTGCGCTTTCGCTGCGGCATTTCCATGGCAGGAACGGGGCCATGCCCCAGGGCGCGGACTGGCGCCGCCGGAGCTGGCGGGAATGTCCACATTGTGAACATCTCGAGAGGGCTCAGGAGGGGCTTGTTTCCGCCGGGCCGGAGGGTTAGTCTGTCCGGAACCCCGATTCGGATCATTCGAGGAGAAGCATGCCGCGCCCGATCATGTTTTGGATGCTCCTGCTGGCCGCCGCCGCGGGAGTGTTGATGTCCGCCTGCGACGAGAAGATCACCATACCCGAGGCCATGGTCTGGGCCCCCGAACATCTTTGGGCCACCGTCAACGACACGATCACGCTGCTCGGCGTCTTCGAGGGCGAGCCCACCGACGTGTCCCGCTTCTCCTGGGACGTGACCAGCGACGGCATCTTCGACTACGTCTACACCAACCAGAGCATGCCCATCGACACCCTGGGCTTCGACTACGCCTACGGGCAGCCCGGTGATTTCACGGTGACCCTGCAGGTCACCACCGTCACCAACAAGATGTACCGCACCACCAGCGAGGTGCACATCAGCGACCGCACCCCCGTCGTGGACGCCACGGTGCCCACGAACCTCGCCTGCGACGAGACCGCCTTCATCACGGCCACGGTCATCGACGACGGAGGGTTCAAGGCCTGGTGGGATCTCGACGCCAACGGCAGCCCCGACACCGTCGTGAACTATCTGGACACCCTGGTGCTCGACGCCGAGTACCTCCCCGGCGGACCCGGGGTGCGCAGCGTGATCTTCGGCACCCTGGACAACGACAACCATCGCGTGGAAGAGCGCTACGACATCATCATGGGCCTCGAGCCCGAATGGGCCTCGGAAGAGGACAGCCCCGCACCGATGGAGCAGGGACGCTGGGGCCACGCCTCCGCGCTCTTCGGCGACAGGGTCTACCTCTTCGGCGGACGTGACGGCGGCGACATTCTCGACAGCGTCGAGATCTACGACCTCGAAACGGACACCTGGTCCGAAGGCGCGCCCATGCCGTCCATGCGCTGGCAGTCGCGGGCCTACGCCTGGGGCGACAGCATCTACCTCGTAGGCGGATACGAACCCAACGGCGCCGTGCACCTCCGCATCGACGCCTATCATCCAGGCACCGACACCTGGGCCGCCTACGACCCCGACGATCCGGGCAAGAACATGCCCGAGGCGCGCATCGGATTCGGTCTCGACGAGCGCCGGCATCAGGGCGAAGAAGGATTCATCATGCTCTTCGGCGGCTTCGCGGCCGGCCAGGCCCAGGGCTTCAGCATGAAGTACGATGTGGATCCCGGTGTCTGGTCCCACGATTTCAGCAACGAGATGCGTTCGCCCCGCCGCGACTTCGGCTACGCCACCCTGGCGGGATTCACCTGGACGGCCGGCGGCACCGAGGACGGCGCCCAACCCTCGAGCGCCTTCGAGCGCTACGATCCCGATCCCAAGGTCTGGGTCATCGAGCCCGACCTGCCCACGCCGCGTCGCCTTCCGGCCATGGCGGCCCTGGACAATCACATCTACGTGTTCGGCGGGGAGACAATGGACACGGCGGCCAGCGACGTGCTGGAGGTCTTCGACCTCGAGAACGAATCCTGGCACAACGGTCCCGACCTGCCGCGGGAACTCAGCGGCGCCACGGCCCACGTCATCGGCGAGTCCATCTACATCTTCGCCGGACGCGGACCCGACAGCCAGTTCGGCAAGCTGGACGTGTGGAAGCTCACGCCCTGGCGATGCTCGGACTAGACGAATTGTAGGAGCCTGATCGAGCCGATCGCAGCGATGCGGTCGGCTTCTTCATTGAAGGAGTGCTCATGGAAATTGATTTCTTCGATGGCGACATCTCAGCCGCTGAGCTCTGCGAACTCTACGCTTCGGTGCGGGACCAGCGTGCCGTGGACGCCGCCATGCTGTCCGGTGCCTGGAAAAACTCAAACCCGCGAGTGGCGGCCCGAGTGGATGGGCGACTTGCCGGCCTCGCTCGCGCCATCACCGACGGACACACCACCCTCTACGTCTGCGATCTGCTCGTGCACCCCGATTTCCAGGGTCGAGGGCTGGCCGGCCAGCTCATGGATCGCCTCTGCGAGCCTCTCGGTACGATCTATCAGACCGTTCTCCTCACCGACCCGGAGACCATTCCTTTCTATGAAAAGCAGGGCTTCGTCCACTGGACCAGCGCCTGCATGCGCATGAATATCGAAACTATAAGCCCAACTCATTCAAAGAGATAGCCACGCCCCTCTCCCTGCTCAACATTTCGGATTCTACCCTCACTCCCCGCTCAAGATTCGCTGATTGATCCCGATTCAATATATGACTCCGGGATGAGTCTCCTGGGTCCAAGGAAGGTGAGTCGTGGGATTCATGCCGCAGTTTCGTATTCCCTGGCGTCGGGCAAGGAAGCGCACCTGGCTACCGGTTCCCTGGACCGAGAGCCTCCTGGTGCGGATTCCCCTGACCATCCTCGCCCTGCTTCTGCTCATCTCAGTCACCGCTGCCATTCTCCACGGAACCTTCGGCAAGGGCATGCTCGAGCGCGAAGCCTTCAGTCTGCATCGCCAGTCGGGAGACAATCTCGTCACCGAACTCGAGAAGCTCAGTTCCGAGACTCGTGCCCTGGGACAGGCCCTCGCCAACCTGGGCGAAGAGCTGCCCAAGGACATCGAACTCCACAAAGGCACCGTGCCGAAGCTCATGAACCTGGAAGGTCGCGAGAGCACGATCGCCGGAGGTGGAATCTGGCCGGAGCCCTTCGCCTTCGACCCTGAGGTCAAGCGCCGCAGTTTCTTCTGGGGCCGCGATGCCTCGGGCGAACTCATCTACTACGACGACTACAACGATCCTGACGGACTTGGGTACCACAACGAGGAATGATACGTGCCGGCGACCTTCCTAAGCGAGGGCAGGGCCTACTGGTCGCGATCCTACATGGATCCCTATTCCTACCAGCCCATGGTCACCTGCACCGTGCCCATGTTCAGGGACGGCGAATTCTACGGCGTTTCCACGGTGGACATTAAACTCGAGGGCCTGCGCAACCTTCTGGAGAGCGCCACGGACAAGTTCGGCGGCTACGCCTTCGTCCTGGATCGCGAAGGCCGATTCCTATCCTTCCCCGATGAAAGCATCGCCAAGCGCATGCACTACGACAAGGAAGGGAACCTCAGCCAGGAGTTCCTGACCATCGAGCAGTTGGCCGCGCGCAAACCGGAGTTCGCATCCATCTCGCAGGTGCTCATGGAGATTCAGGACAAATCTCTGCACGCCACCCACGACTCCTGCGCCTGTGGCAAGATCTGTTCGGCCATCGCCAAG
>CAYPGS010000019.1:34601-57819 GCA_964410395.1 uncultured bacterium | reverse complement strand
CACCGCAAGACCGAATCGGCGCTGCTTGAGGCGAAGGCGGAAGCCGAGTCGGCCACCGAGGCGAAGAGTTCCTTCCTGGCGGCCATGAGCCACGAGATTCGCACTCCCATGAACGCCATCATCGGGATGTCCGGCATTCTCAAGGACACGCAATTGGACACCGAGCAGCAGGACTACGTGAGCACCATCAAGAACTCCTCGGAGGCCCTGCTCAGCGTGATCAACGACATCCTCGACTTCAGCAAGGTGGAGGCGGGCAAGTTCGAGCTCGAGAACGTCGACTTCCACCTGCCTCAACTCATCGATGAGGTTCGAGAGCTTGCCGAAGTTCGTGTTCGCGAGAAGGGCCTGGAGCTTCGCATTCAGGCCATCGAAAGCGGCCCCAGGTTCTTCCATGGCGATCCCAGTCGCATCCGGCAGGTTCTGCTCAACCTGCTGGGCAACGCGTGCAAGTTCACCCAGGAAGGCTGGGTCGAGCTCAGCTGCGAGCTGAAGGCCTTGCCCGACGCGAACTACCAGGTTCGCTTCATGGTGAAAGACACCGGTGTAGGCATTCCCGAAGCGGCGCAGGAGAAGCTCTTCAACCCCTTCACCCAAGCCGACTCATCCACCCAACGACGATTCGGCGGCACGGGACTGGGCCTGTCGATCAGCAAGCAGCTCGTGGAGCTCATGGGCGGTGAAATAGGATTCGAGAGTGTCGAGGAACGCGGATCGACTTTCTGGTTCCAGATTCCCCTCGTGGCGGTCGAGGGTCAGGTGACGGGAAAGCAGGGCGTGCTGGAGAGCGCCGAACATGCTGCCCTTGGACCAAACCGTCGTCTGCGAATTCTGCTCGTCGAGGACAACATCGTGAATCAGAAGGTGGCCCTGAAGATGATCCAGAAGCTGGGCCATCAGGTGGACTGCGCGGGCAACGGGCTCGAGGCCCTGAAGGCCATGCAGGACCTTCCCTACGACCTGATTCTCATGGACTGCCAGATGCCCGAGATGGACGGCTTCGAGGCCACCTGCGCCATCCGGCAGCTGACCGGTGCCGTCGCCAGGGTGCCCATCATCGCCTTGACCGCCAACGCCATGAAGGGCGACCGTGAACGATGCCTCGCCGCCGGCATGGACGACTATCTCAGCAAGCCCATCGACCGGCCGAAGCTGAAGCGGATCATCGACGAGTGGGGCGCGAAGATCACATCAGTTAGCTAGACGCTGCCTGCATCTGGCTCGAGGCCCCAGGCCCGAGGCTCGAGGCTACTTCGCCTTCGCCGCCTCGGCCCTGCCACCGAAGGGCAGCTCTTCCTGGCGGGGCTCTCCCAGCGCATCCCTGTAGGCGATTTCCACCAGGCGCGCGATCTCGCTCCAGTCATGGGCCTTGGCCTTGATCTGACCGTGACGCCCGAAGCGCGCGCGCTCCTCCCGCGAGTCCAGGAAGTAGGCCAGCGACTCGGCCAGAGCCTTCACGTCTTTCGGCGGAACGAGGATGCCCTCCTCGCCGTTCTTCACCACGTCGGTGTAGCCGTCGATGGCGAATCCCGTCACGGGCAGGCCCGCGGCCATGGCTTCGATCAGGACCATGCCGAAACTCTCCGACCCGAGGCTGGGCGCGCAGAAGATGTCGGCGGAGGCGTAGTACTCGGCGAGCTTGGCACGGGGCACCGTGCCCACGAAGTGCACGTCCGCCGAGAGCGAGGACGGCACCCGCCCCTGCATGCGGCGCCGACAGGGACCGTCCCCCACCACGACGAGTTCGAGGTCGTCGCGGGTCTCGCGCAGGCGCGTGAAGGCGCGCATGAGGTAGGGCAGGCCCTTGCGGCGCACCGCCGCGCCCACGAAGAGGATCTTCTTCTTGCGCGGATCCAGCCCGGGAAAATGGGTCTCGCCCCGGCATGCCGCCTCGGCGAAGAACTCGTAGTCCACGCCGTTGGGTACGATGCGGTAGTCGCCCGGGTAGTGCCTGGCCGCCGCTCGAAGGGCCGTGGGACTCACGGCGATGCGCACCGCGGTGTTGTCCACCCATCTGCGCATGATGGGATGAAAGAGGGTGCTTCCCAGGTCGTAGGGATTGTTGCTGTGGAAAGTGCCCACCACCGGACAGCGCGCCTTCCGCAGCGCATGCAGCGGAAGCGTGGGCATGTGCGGATTGTGTATGTGCAGAACGTCGAAGTTCTCGGCCTCGAGCAAGGCGGCCATGCGCGGTCCGAGTTTGCGGCCGTAGGTGACCCGCGATACGGCGCCGTTGTAGTGCACCGGCTGGCTCTTGCCCAGGCGCAGGACACGGGGATCGCGCTCCTCCACGCTGCCGCGGATCTCGCTGGTGATCACCGTCACCTCGTGTCCGCGCAGACGCAGGTCTCTGGACAGCGCGCGGATATGCTCGCTGATGCCGCCGGGCTGCGGATAGAAGAACTCGCTGACCATCCCGATCTTCATGAAGCCACGGCCTTCCTGGCGGCGAGGGCGGGCTCGACGATTCCCGCCGCATCGTGCAGGGGATAGAGCACGCACCACTGTTCAGGCGCCTCGGTGAGTTCGCTCTCCAAAGCGCGGGCGAATCCGGCGACGGGATCTTCGCTGGCGGTCAGGGGCGGATGCACCTGCACCACGAAACTCAATCCCTCGCGGCGGAGGAATACGGGCAGCAGGGCGGCGCCGGCCTCCCTGGCCAGATCCATACCGCTGGACGGCAGCTGGCGTCGGCCGCCCAGAAGCTGAGCCTCGCGACTTCTGGCGCCGAGGGTTCGGTCGACGACGAGCAGGGTGCTTGCACCGCTGCACAGATGTCGGGACAGCTCCGGCCCTCCGCCTCTTGCCGGGATGACCGGATAGCCCAGAGCCGCGCGCATGGCGCAGAAGAGCCTGAACAGCCTTTCGGGGCGCACCCGCTCCGCCACGAAGACGAAATCGGGGAGTTCCCGCGCGAGCCAGTGAGCCAGTACGTCCCAGCTGGCCAGATGCGCGGTGAGCGCGCAGACCGGCCCGCGGGATCTGGCCTCGATCAGATACTCCAGGCCCTGAACATCCAGGGAAAGCTTCGATTGGCGCAGGGGACGCGCCGCCAGGGCCATGAATTCGCCCCAATACCTTCCGTAGGATGCGAAGACATCACCCGCGACGACCCGGCGCCCCCCGGCCGAGCCGATGGTCCGTAGGTTGTTCACCACGATGCGCCGTGCGGGCGACAGCCATCCCACAGCGCGGCCGATGCGGGCGCAGAGATCGCTGAATCGCCGAAACGGAAACGCCCGGGCCAACAGCAGGCCCAGGCGCAGGACTAGGTAGAAACCCAAATCGCCTTCCTACTGGACGAGTACCGCCTTCCGACTCTCCACGCCGAGGCGCGTTTCCAGCCGGATGAAATAGACCCCGCTTGGCAGGGCCCGGCCATTATCGTCCAAGCCGTTCCAGCTTTCAAGGTGAGTTCCGACCCCGAAGTGCTTGTCGGCCAAGGTTCTGAGCCTCCTGCCGCCGACATCGTGCACCGTCAGCAGGGCCAGACCGGCCTCGCTCAGCTCGAATCGGATCTCCGTTTTGGGGTTGAAGGGATTGGGACTTACGGGGTGCAGACGCGTCATCGCCGGCAGCTCCGGCTCCCCGGCACCCGAGGCGGTGGCGAGGGTGCAGAGGCGTATGTTGTCCAGGAGAATGCCCGCCGTGTGGGGCTCTCCCGAACCTAACACGTCGCACCAGAAGGGACACATGTCCATGATTTCGACCCGGAGGCGGATGCCGTCGATGGTCTTGTCGTATCCGCCCGCGCTCTCGATGGCCCAATCCCTGATGAGACGGAAATCGGGGTAGTAGCAGTTCAATTCGGGAGGGAATATCACGGTGTCGGGGCTCTTCCAGGGCCCCCAATTCCCCGTGTCGGCATCACGGGCCGAAACGTGATAGTTCCATGCGAGCAGGGCCTCGAAGGGAAGGTCCTCGTAGAGATCATAGACGAAGGCGAGTTCCTCGATCTCCTGCCCCCACTGGATATGCATGGGGTCGCCGTACTGATCCACGGTCAGGTCCGGCGACTGGATCATGAGCAGGGGATAGGGCGGTCCGTAGGGAATCACGCCGTCGGGGTAGCCGGGCTCCACGGTTTCCGGATCGAAGAAACCCCAGACCGTGCTCTCGTTGGTCCAGCATTCGTAGGGAACTTCCACGTTCTGGTGGATGTCCGGATACACCTCCGGGGGAATCGGGCTGATGAACTCCATGGTGGGAGGAAGCTCGCCGGATTCGAAATCCTCCATCACGTAGACCGTGTTGTCCGCTGCGACCATGAGGTTGTCCAACCAGACCGCTCCGATGTCGCTGTCGATGAGGCCGTCCTCGTCGTCCCAGGCGCTGTCGGAGAAGAACCAGAACTGGATGGCCTCCACGGCGCCTCCCAGTTCCGCCGCGCTCAGCTCGAGACCGACGTTCAGGAAGGTCTCCTCCAGCTCTTCCTCATTGTGGTAGGCCACGAGGGTGCCGGCGGCCGAGATCACATGCACCTCGAAGTAGTCGTAGACCTGACCTTCGAAACTGCCCGAATAGGCGAAGACGATTTCGAGATTGTCGCTCACTCCCAGCGGCAGGTTCACCTGGACCGCCTCGTTCCAGTTTCTGCCGTAGCCGGGAAGGTCCGGATCGCCGCACCAGAGCGCGTAGGTGTTCGGCGGAACATTGGGATAGAAGGGGTCGGCCTGGCTCATGTCCGTGCCGTGTCCGGCGGTGAAGGACACGTCCTCCACGTGCCAGTGGATGGCGTTGTCCCAGGGATTCACGGCGAACCATCCGGCGGGCTCCATGACCTCGAAGTTGTAGCCGGCCTCGAAGGTGCCGGGCATGCCCTGGGCGCCGGGACCCTCGGCGGCGAAGAAGTAGCTGAGGGTGTCCGGTTGGCGATCGGCCGCCTGGGGGATCTCCCCGCCCTCGACTTCCAAGACCGCAGGGGGCTTCGCCCCTACCGTGGCGAACAGGATGCCGACCAGGGCGATGGCAAGAACCGTCGTTACTCGCATGGCACACTCCTTTCATGCACGGGGCTTCTCTACGAATGAATCCCTGAGTTTCGGGGTTTAACAGAGCGCCATAGATTTTATCACAAACCTCCACGCCAAATCAGCGCGGTTACGATTGCTAGAGCGAAACTGATCAATGTGCCCACGAGGAAGTACTCCGACTCCGAGCGGCGATTTCGGCCGTCCTTAGGTGAGAATCTGAAAACCGATTTCGCGGCAACGAGAAATCCCACGACCTGGTAGTCGCCATGGAGCACGAAAAGGAATATCAGCAAACGCTCGATCCGGCCGATCCAGAGTCCCGCGTCACTTAGCTCCAGAGCATCTGCATCTACCGAATACAGCTGAGATCTCCACTCTCGAGTCGCCTCACCAACAAAAACGCCCTGGAAGAACCAAAGGAATAGGATTGCGAGAGAATAGCTCCAGATCTCCAATGGCAACCACGAATGGATGTCGGGAGCGGTCGAAGATAGGACTCGTACGAGTACAACGATATGAACTAGGTGTGCTGCTTGATCGAGCAGAAAGGATGAGACGCCCATCCTGAACCGCCCCTTCGCTGCATCGATAGAAGCGTGTCCAATGAAAACCGCGGGAATGAGCCACCACTGTTCGAACCTGGCTAGTAAGAGGTAGCTGACTCCCGACACTACCGCTGAGTGGAGCCATAACTCCCTAGTGAAAACCCGCCTGCTCTTGCCCAGGACCCAGGATCGAGGTTGAAGGGGAAAGTCGGCGAGCAAATGCCCCACCATCAGCGGCAGGAGCAGGTCGGAACGCCTCGAAATGGAGGACAACAATCCTTCAATCCAGGTCTGTTCCATTGATGCCCTTTCTAGCTTTCCTGGTCCAAGCGTTCGGCCAGCTGCAACCTGATCTCCTTCTCGAAATCCCGAACTGCCCACCAGCCTCCACTCATGAGACGCTGGGAGACCGCCGAAGTGCTGATTCCGAGGCTGGGGGCGATGCGAGTGAGCAGGCGCATCTTGTAGACGCCCAGCACTGCTTCGCACTCCTTATCCGTCCAGCGCGCGATCATGAAGTCGAGAAGACCAAGAGCGGCGTTGACACCTTCGTCGAAACGGCCGCCCCATGTCGTGCGAAGGCTGATCCTGTTCCGATCGGTGACCGATGCCCCAAGCAGACTCGCGGAGGCCAACTCAAAAGCTTCACCCGACCACAACCCAATAGATTGATCTTCCTTGCCATAGGACAGGTTTCCGATTCCGATACCGATTCGAGACTCGATCTTCATACCCCTACGTGCCCCGTTCACCCTAAGCTGAAGTAACACGAGCAGGGCTGCGAGTAGAGCGTGTGAGGAGTGCGCTTGATCCAGAACTATTTGAAAGGAATCGCCGCGAAACACCTCCATGCGGACCTTCCCCAGATCCGCTGTCACGGAAGTCAGGTTCTTCGGATCCAGGCTTTCAACCAAGACCTCGGCGAAAGCCGCTCGTTTCGAGCTATCAATTCGGGATGAAGAGATCACATCACCGGTCAGCACTGCGATCATGACAAGCCCCTTCGATTAAGACAGTGTACTTTAGTCGGCATTAATTAAGGTGTCAACCTTAATCTTTGCTTATTCAGGTCACCGCCTAAACTCGCCCAGACCGTTAGAATCGCTAACCTATTGAATATCAACAAAAAAGCCCTCGGCTTATCGCCGAGGGCCCGAAAGACCTTTTGACCTGAGCCTACTGAAGAAGGATTAGCTTGGCATTCTCGTCGCCGCTGAGGCCGCTCGAAGCCGAGCCGCTCACGCGGGCGAAGTAGGCGCCGCTGGGCTGGCGGCGGCCCTGATCGTCCTTGCCGTCCCAACCCAGGATGTGGAGCCCCGGCTCCATGAGATCGTCGTCGGCCAGGGTGCTCACGAGCCTGCCGCTGGCGTCGTAGATCTTCACCGACACACGAGCCATCTCGCTGGTCATGAAGCTCACGTTGGTGAAGGGGTTGAAGGGGTTCGGATAGCTGTTCAGTCCGCCGATGAGCCTGTCGCTCATGTCGGGCAGCTCACCCACGTCCACGGTCTCGCCCAGAGGCGCGGTGCCGCCGGACTCGTGGTAGCGATCGGCGAATTCCTGGAGATAGAGATTCGCGATGGTCTGGTCGTGGATGATCAGCGTGTTCTCGTCGTTGAAGTTCTCCGCCGAGTAGCTCCAGTTATGACTGCCGGTAACCACCTGGGGATCGGCGCCGAACTGGTTCACGTCGACGATCATGTACTTGTGATGCATCAGGCGGCTGCCGGGAAGGGCCGTGTCCAGCCAGACGTCGGCCGGGTTCGCCCAGGCATAGGCCGAGCAGGGATCTCCGGCCATGGGGAAGTACTGGCTTCCAGAGCCGCAGTCCTGGTCCTGGTTGAAGACACCGCGGATCTCGAGCCCCGGAATGGCGTAGCTCAAATCTTCCATGGCATTGGTGATCTGCCAGTCGGTGAAGGCGAGGATCGCGAAGTAGATCGACTGATCCGCCGACTCCACGGCCTGGATGATGTGATAACGCACCTGATCGCTCGGGCTCATGTACTGCTCGAAGCGGATGCCGTTGATCAGGAACTCGTGGGGCGTGTTGTCGCTCTTGTTGATGCCCATGACCGCGTTGGGGTGCGGTCCCGGACCGTGGTTGCCCCACATCTCGTCGAACTCGTAGGTGAAGGTCTGGGCGAGACCGTAGTCCCGAATCCGGATGCCGTTGTTCACGTCATCGTTGCCCGAGATGCTCATGTTGCCGCTGCCGGTCCAGACCCAGTCGTTGAACTTGTTGCCGTCATCGTCGAAAGCGTCCACGGTGATCCACTTGTTGTGCATGGAGCCGTAGCCGTCGTCCGCGCCGTGGTTGCCGGCGAAGGTGCTGGTGATCCAGGGGATTCCGTAGGATCCGCACTGGGCCGCCCAGGTACTGGAGTTGCCGTCGTCGATGATGATGCGTACCTGGCAGCCGCGCAGGTGGGCGTCGATGAGCGCGTCGCGCACGTTGTCCAGGCTGAAGCTGTAGAGGCAGGCGTCCACCGAGACGTTGGCCTGGTCGATCTGCTGCACCACGATGTTCGAGAAGTTCTGATTCTCGGGCACGGTCTCGCCGTCGGAGTAGCTCTCGTCGGTGGTGTAGCTCATGTACACGTGAATCTGCCCGGGGATGGTCGAGGCCGTGGCGAGCAGCTGGTCGGGACCGTAGTTGGTGCCCGTGTCGTCGGTGGTCTTCACGCGATAGTGATAGATGGTGTTCTCGGTGAGACCCGTGAGGTTCACCTCGTGCAGGGTCTCTTCCGCGCCCGGATCGCCGGCGGTCATGCCATAGCTGTCGTCCAGGCCGTATTCCACTTCGCTGGAGCCGGGAGTGGTGGTCTCGAAGAAGATGTCGGCGCTGCTTTCGGTGACGTTGCGCACGTAGGGCAGACCGAGAATCGGCGGCCCGGGGATGTCGATGATCACGTCCTCGATGAAGCGCGGCTGGATCTGATATCCGTCCGTGTAAGGCTGGCTGCTGTCGTACTGCTTGAGGATTCCGACCACGTCGAAGGTGCCGTCGGGTTCGGGGCTACCGTTGACCTCGCAGTCCACGTCGATGAAGAGGAGCAGGGTGCCGGTGCCGTCGTTGATGTCGATGTAGGAGTTGCCGCCGCTGGGAACCGTGGGCCATGTGCCGTCCACGATACTCACGTCGTTGATGCGGATGAGGCGGCTCTCGTCCGGCTCGCTGTAGTCGGGCTGGAAGGCGTCGAGAACCTCGGCGCAGGTCATCACGTGAGGCTCGGGCAGGCCGCTGCCGGGACCATGATTGGTCACCGTCACGTCGCCCACGCTGGTGCCCAGCTCGGTCAGGCCGTTGTACTGGGCCACGGGCGCGTCGATGGTCACGCTGTCTCCGAAGGCCGCTTCGAAATCGTCGATGGCGCCGCTGACCCACACGTTGATGCCCGCGGTGGCGTCCTGCACGTAGATCTCGAAGTTGTAGGTGCTGTAGACGTTCTCCGGCACGGTCACGATGCCGGTGACCGACACGTTCTGACCCAGCATGGTGGGAACGCCGGTGGAGGTGTTCTGATGCAGATCGATGATGTCGATGGCCGCGGCCGGCATTGCGAGAATGAGGACCGCCGCCGCGAGAGCGAGGCTCCGCAGCTTCATTTCTCTCTCCTTGATGAGGATGCCCGTGTGAATTCCGGGAGTTTTACGTATCAGGGAATTATACCAAATTTCCGCGGATCGCAGAAGGGGTCATAAGTTAACGGCGATGGCGCTAATCGCGGAAGACCGCCCCCCAGCGCCATGTGAGGCGCGCCTCGGCCTGCCATCCGCCACCCTCCCAGACGCCGCCGTGATCCACGCGGGCGAGGATGACCCGGCTGTCCAGCCGGCCCCGCGGCATGCGCCAGCCCTGGCGCTCCCAGTGCAGGGCGATGACCCGCTCGGTGGCGACCTCGCCCACGATCCATTCCTTCTCGGCCTTGGTCAGTCCGATGAACCCGAACTCGGTGCCGGTCATGCCGTCCACCAGCCCCCAGCGAGCGTGTTCGAACTCGAGACGGAAGGAACCATAGGACAGTTCGGGGAAGCGGAAGGAAGCGAAGAACACGTCGCTGTTGGGACCCGCCCAGTGGCCGATGACTTCGCCTTCGGTGAGCAGGGAACGGCGGGAGTCGCCGTCGGGATGGAAGTAGACCTCGGCATCCAGGTGCGCGTACTCCATGGCGAGGTCGGCGCCAGACCACCCGAAGGGATTGGCCCAGTGCAATCCCGCCAGCTGGGCCAGGCTGGTGATGCCCGCCTCGTCGCCGCCCTCGGCGGCGTCCAGGGTGACGACGCGGTTGATGAGGAACTCGCCGTAGATTTCCACCGGGGCGCGGCGCAGGCGGAAATCGAAGCCGAGCACCTTCTTGTCGTCGGCCTCGGAGCGGTCCCAGATGTCCTGGGTCTGGGCCACGAAGAATCCCACGGGGTTCAGGTAAGCGAAGTCGATACCCCGCCCGCCCCAGGCCACGGCCTCGAAGACGCCCAGACTCCAGTCGCGACAGGGGTGCAGCTCGAAGCGGTGGGCCGCGTAGTAGCCGTCGCCGAGCTCAAGCTCCTCTTCGGAAGGGCCGTCGCCCAGCACGTGATGCGGTTTGCGCCAGCTCTGTGCCATGAGCGAGGCGCCGGATACCCAGCGGCTGCGGAAGCGGAAGCTCACGCCGTCCAGGGGGAAGGGGTTCTCGCTCAGGAAGAGCGTGCCCCGGCGGCCCTGGCCCCATCGCCGTTCCTCGCGACCCAGGCGAAGGTCCACCGGGCCCTGGGCCCAGGCCACCACCGCCCGGTCGTTGCGCGAGCTGGCGTCGGTCAGGAGCTTTCGCGCGCTGCTGGGGAGGTTGTCCACCCAGTTGTCCACGGGCTGTGGCGTGAGCGAGCTGTAGTCTTCGTGCCAACGCCACTGGGCGCCGAGATTGCGCCCCACCGAGGCGTCGAGCTTCAGGAAGAAGGCCCCTTCGCGGCGGGGGCGGCGATCCAGGTCGACCACCTGCTCCAGGTTCGTGGGCCCGCCGTCGAATCGAAATGCCAATCCCGGTTCCCACCGGGATCCGCGACCCGTGGCCCGAGGCTCGTGGCCCGAGGCCCGTGGCCCGAGGCCCCATATCCTCACAGCGCGACGAAGTCGGCGCAGTCGCAGCCGGTCGCCTCGACCGAGTTCATCCTCGCCCAGATTCCGCTCGATGACGCGCAGTGCCCGAGCGACCCTGGCACGGCTGATGGGACGCAGTTCGAGCCCTCCGGACCAGAGGCCCAGAGCGCGAAAGTGCTCGAGATCCGCGTAGAGGGGACTGTCCGCGGGAAGAGCCAGCGCGCCCGGCGCGGTGGCGCGGGCGAAGACGGCGCTGAGCGAGAGTATGAGAAAACAGGCGAGAACGAGGCGTCGCAAGGGCATCCTCCTGGATGAGCGGCCTCACCCTAGGAGCGGGGGATCCAAAAAACAAGCATGAAAGCCGCCCGGGGAGGCGGCCTTCATGCCTTGCGCTTGCAACGTTTGGAGGAGGCGGGGTGCGAAGCCCCCACCTTCGACACTCTTAAGAGACGATCTCCATAGCCAGCCAACGATCCAGCACTCCCTTGAGGAAGCGCCATTCGCTGCCGACTTTCTTCGCTGGAATCTTGCCTTCCTTCGCGAGCCGGCAGACGGTCTTCACGTGCATCTTGAGATAATCGGCGGCCTCTAACGAGGTCATGACTTCACTCGCACGTTCATCGCCGACAATAACGTTGGAGTAGTCGGTGCCATTCCACTCAGCCATTGTTACTTCCTTCGCTGTGGCAGACCATATGGTGATCTTTCGATGACTAAGCTTCTTCGACGGGAAAAGGCCCGGCCAAGCAAGCTATCAAAAAACACCCTACTCCCTACGATTTGCTCCATCGGCGGGTGATTGCCTTCGTAAAGCAATGCGTATGCCAAAGGGCGAGGCGGCTTTTTCCACCACTTTTCAATGACTTAGCAGGATATTCGCCACTTACGGGCATTTGGACCGGGAGGCCTGGGGAATTTCTTGTCCCGCGAACGGAAAGGCCGCCGGAGGGATGGGAAAAAGTGACCGGGCCGAAAACTCAGGATTGGGACTGGATGAAGGCCAGGATTTCGTCCTCCACCTTCGACGCGCTCTTCCCGTGAAGCAGCTTGTGGCCGCCCTCCTCCAGCAGAACCGCCTTGCTGGCCTGGTTCCGGGCGTGGCGCCGCACCATATCGAGGCCGCGATGGTCCAGCTCCATATTGTTCCGCGCATGGATGGCGAGGATGGGGCACTCCAGTTCCCTAACGCGCTTGCGCGCTTCCTTCAGTGCCGAGTAACGGTCGGCCATCCATCGATGGGGTGAGCTGGCCACCATGTTCTCGAAGAGATTGGGGAAGAGCCGCTTCCAGGCAAGGGCCATGCGCTCCACGAATCTAAGGGTAGGACGCAGGGGCGGCGATAGCAGGGTGATGCTCTTCACGGGACGCTCCTTGGCCAGCCCGATGGCCAGCACCGCGCCGAAACTGGAGCCGATCACATGGATGTCCTCGCCCAGATGAGACAGCAGGTCGTAGCGCATCTCCAGCTCGGCTCGGGAAAGCTGCCAGGGCACGCCGCCGCGCTGGAATCCCACGGTCTCCTCGTTGGGCAGCAGGGTGGCGTAGACCGTCATGCCCGCCCGGTAGAGCCGCTTGCCCAGCTGGATGAAGGAGGCCGGTGTGCTGTGTCCGCCATGAACCAGCAGCACCTGGATCTTGCTGCTCTCATTGAGATAGAGGAAGGAGCGATCCTTCTTGGGAATCTCGAGCTCTTCCTCGCGCAGCTGCTGGATCTCGTAGTGGCTGCGCAGGAGATTCAGGCGCTCCAGCGGGGGCAAAGGCTCGCTGCGGTGGTTCTCCTCCAGGGCCCAGATGGTCTGGGAGAGGTTTTCCAGGCGGCCTTCGGTGGTGCTGGGGATCTTCATGGTTCTCGATTCCAAGAGGGTAAGGTTCGAAGAAAACCGAATATAGGCGATCCGGACCCGTGGGTCCAGGGGGGCCGGGAATCGAGCATATTTGACAAACGAGAAGAATTTCAGTATGATTACCGCCTCTGATCTTCTCCTTTTCGAGGTATCCCAATGACCGCGACATACCTTTCCAGCCTGCTTTGCTGTTGTTGCCCGGCACATCCAGGAGCTAGGGAAGGTTAACGGCTGTCCATAAGTGAAGCACCAGCGCCGCAGACCTTCGGGTCTGCGGCGTTTTTTTTGGGCCTGACCGCCCGGGAGACACCATGAACGCACTGAAACTGATGAAGGAAGACCTGGATTCGGCCCTGTCCAAGGACCCCGCGGCCCGCGGACGCCTGGAAGTGGCCCTCCTCTACACGAGCCTGCACGCCCTCTGGACCTACCGCATCGCCAACGGCCTCTGGCGTCGGCGCCTGCGCTTCCTGGCCCGTCTGCTCATGGGATGGGTCCGCGTCTTCACCGGCATCGAGATCCACCCCGGCGCCACCCTGGGCCGGCGGGTATTCATCGACCACGGAGTGGGCGTGGTCATCGGCGAGACGGCCGAGGTGGGCGACGACGTGCTGCTCTACCAGGGCGTGACCCTCGGCGGTACGCGCCTGGACCGCGGCAAGCGGCACCCCACCCTGGAGGCCAGCGTGGTCGTGGGTGCCGGCGCGAAGGTACTGGGACCCATCCGCGTGGGAGAAGGCGCGCGCATCGGCGCGAGCTCGGTGGTCATCCGCGACGTGGCCCCCGGCGATGTGATGGTGGGCATCCCCGCCCGGCGGGTGGACCGGCGGCGCGACTCGCGTATCCGATTGAGACATGACCTGCTGGGCGATCCCCTGGAACAGTCGCTGAGGCGACTGGAGGAGCGCATCCGTTTTCTGGAGCAGCGGGCCCACGGCGGCGAGGAGCTGCCCGAGACCGGCGATTTCAATATCTAGCTAGAAGGAGTCCGACATGAGCCGCATCCATCAGAACATCACCGACCTCATCGGCGGCACGCCGCTGCTGCGCCTGGCCCGCATCGACGCCCAGCTGCCCGGCGAGATCGTTGCCAAGCTGGAGAGCTTCAATCCCATGTCCAGCGTGAAGGACCGTATCGGCTGGGCCATGGTGGACGAGGCCGAGCGGGCGGGGAAGATCCGGCCGGGGGACACCCTCGTCGAGCCCACCAGCGGCAACACGGGCATCGCCCTGGCCATGGTGGCCGCGGCCCGAGGCTACCGGCTGGTGCTCACCATGCCCGAGACCATGAGCGTGGAACGGCGGAAACTGCTGCGGGCCTTCGGGGCGGAGCTGGTGCTGACCCCCGGCCCCGAAGGCATGAAGGGGGCCATCGCGGCGGCCGACAAGCTGCTGGTCGGCAATCCCGGATGGTTCCAGCCCAGCCAGTTCAGCAACCCGGCCAATCCCGAGATTCACGTGCGGAGCACCGCCGAGGAGATCTGGCGGGATACCGGCGGCGAAGTGGACATCCTGGTTAGCGGCGTGGGCACGGGCGGCACGCTCACGGGCGTGAGCCGCGCCCTGAAGGATCGCCGTCCCGGCCTGATGACCGTGGCGGTGGAACCCGAGGAAAGCCCGGTGCTGTCCGGCGGCGAGCCGGGCCCCCACCCCATCATGGGCATCGGCGCGGGCTTCGTGCCCGAGGTGCTCGAGCCCGAGCTCATCGACGAGATCGTGCGAGTCCGAGGGGAGCAGGCCGCCGAGGCCACCAGGCGCTTGGCCCTGGAGGAGGGTGTCCTCGGGGGCATCTCCAGCGGTGCGGCCCTGCACGCCGCCATGCTCGTGGCCGGACGTGCCGAGAACCAGGGCAAGCGCATCCTCGTGGTGCTGCCCGACACCGGCGAGCGCTACCTCAGCACGCCGCTCTTCGAGCGCGAGGAGGAGGCTGCGGGAGAGCCCGCATAGGGAAAAGAATGGCGAAACGGTAAGAAACCCCGGCGCTTCGGCGCCGGGGTTTTTTCATAGAACAAAAGCAACACTAACCTTTGTGAAATCTTGAACTGGCCCAATCGCTCTGGCATAGTGGCCTTCCTCGGGGCGAAGCCCCGGCCGACAACCCTTTTCAAGGAGCGGATAGCATGAAAAAGGTGAGTATCATCGGCAGTGGAAACGTGGGCGCCAACGCCGCCTTTTTCATCGCGGAGATGGCGGCCGCTCATGTCACGCTGATCGACATCGAGGAGGGTCGGGCCGCAGGCAAGGCCCTGGACATGATGGAGGCAGCGCCCATCCGGCGCTACCGCACGAAGATCGACGGCAGCGACAACATCGAGGCCATCGAGGGCAGCGACATCGTCGTGCTCGCGGCCGGCCTGATCCGCGAACCGGGCAAGGACCGCACCGAGCACTTCGAGGAAAACCGCGACATCGTGCTCAGCCTGGTCGATCCCATCGTCAAGTACGCCCCCGACGCCAAGGTCATCATGGCTCCGGAGCCCGTGGACGCCATGGTGAAGATCTTCGTCGAGAAGTCGGGATTCGACCGCAAGCGCGTCATGGGAATCGGTGGAGTTCTCGATTCCACCCGCATGGCGAGCTTCATCGCCGAAGAGTTGGGCATCAGCGCCAGTGACGTGAACGCCACGGTCATCGGCAGCCATACCAAGAAGATGGTCCCCCTGCCCTACTACTCCCGGGTGAGCGGCATCGAGGTGACCACGCTCCTTGACGACAGCGCCATCGAGCGTGTGGTTCACAACACCCGGCAGGCGGGCAACCTCATCGTCGACCTGGCCAAGCGGGCCAACGCCTACTACGCGCCGGCTTCGGCCATCGCCCAGGTGGTCGAGGCCATCGCCATCGACACCGGAAAGATCCTCTCGGTGAGCGTGATGCTGGACGGTGAGTACGAGATGAAGGGCGTGGCCCTGAGCGTGCCCTGCAAGCTGGGCGCGAACGGCGCCGAGGAGATCATCGAACTGAAACTGGCCGAGGACACTTGGAAGGAATTCCAGGCTTCCGCCGAGCCCATCCGCGACCTGGCTTAGAGGAGGACGGACATGAAGAAAGTCAGTGTGATCGGCGCCGGACACGTGGGAGCCAAGACGACCTACTACATCGCCGAGAAGAATATCGCCAACGTGGTCATGGTGGACATCGTCGAGGGCATGCCCCAGGCCAAGGGCCTCGACTTCGGCCACGCCGCGCCTCTGCGCAACTATGGCGTGACCACCGTGGGCACCAATGACTATGCGGAGATCGCCGACAGCGACGTCGTGGTGATCACCGCGGGCGTTCCCCGCAAGCCGGGCATGGACCGCATGGACCTGCTCAAGATCAACACCGACATCGTCAAGACGGCCGCCCGCAACTGCGCCGAGTACGCGCCCAACTCCACCATCATCGTGGTGAGCAATCCCCTGGACATCATGTGCATGGTAGCCCTGGACGCCAGTGGCTTCGCGCTCAAGCGCGTCTTCGGCATGGCGGGCATCCTCGACAGCACGCGCTTCCGCTACTTCGTGGCGGAGAAGCTGAACGTGGCGGTGACCGACGTGCAGGCCATGGTGCTGGGCGGCCATGGCGACACCATGGTGCCCTTCCCGCGATTCACGACGGTGTCGGGCATTCCCATCACCGAACTGATGAGCCCGGAGGACATCGAGGCCCTGGTCGACCGCACCCGCAACGGCGGCGCGGAGATCGTGAAGTATCTGAAGACCGGGTCGGCCTACTACGCGCCGGCCGCCAGCAGCGCCGAGATGGTCGAGGCGATTCTCACCAACGAGAAGCGCATCGCACCCTGCGCGGCCTACCTGCGCGGCGAGTACGGGCACGAGGCCATCTACCTGGGCGTGCCGGTGCTCATCGGCGCCAACGGGGCCGAGAAGATCATCGAGCTGGATCTGGACGCCGACGAGAAGGCCCTGCTTGACAAATCTGCGGAAGCCGTGAAGAAGGGCCTGGCCGACCTTCGCAGCTTCTATACGATGGCTTAGTTCAGGGTTCTTGCAAGTCTTTGCCCCGCTGGCGCTTCAAATCGGCCGGCGGGGCCGTTTTATATACCGTAATTAACGAATACTCGGCGAGTTTCGGGCAAATCGGACAGTTTCACCTTCTGTTATTGAAGCTCCCCGGAGGCTCGTGTAGAATTGCAATGCGGAGTTCCGTATGGGGCCCACATCCGCGGAATCTTGGGCCCCCGAAGCGCAACGCATCATTGGAGGAATGACATGAAGAAACTGATTCTTTTTGTAGCCATTGTGGCCATTGCCCTCCCCGCTGTTGCTGAGAGAAGCATGACCGGTGGCTATGCCCTACTGACCAGCCCCGATCCGGCAGTCTTCATTCCCGGAACAACCGTCACCTGCGAGTTCTTCGTCTACAACGGCAGCGTGGACGTGGAGTGGACGGCAGAGGTCTGGTTCCTTTTCCCCTGCTGCTTCAACGTTCTCAGCGGCTGGTACGATGATCTCGGCCAGGGCTGGACATTCTTCTTCGACGTCTTCGGCGACTGCCAGAACGGCGCCCTCTTCTATGACGGCGACGGTGGCTGGGGTGAAATCTACGATGACACCAGCGGCTACTTCTATGTGGAAGTCTACGTCGGCGAGGATTGCGAGTGCGGCCCGGATGTCATCCACTGGTATCAGCAGGGTGATATCTACGGCGATGAGCCTCACTTCGTCGAAGGCTTCATCGACATCGAGATCTGCGATCAGACCGGTGCCGAGGAGAGCAGCTGGTCCACTCTCAAGGCCCTGTACTAGATCCGATTCAATTGCCATTTAGGCCCGCGCCGATCGGCGCGGGTTTTTTTCGTCTAAAAACTGCTGACAAGAAAATGTGACCGGCCGGGTCTGAATTCGACTCAGGCCGGTATTCCAACTTAGTGCAAATCATAGGATTACCCTCAGCCCATTGAGGAAATTCTTGAAGTCATTGTCCGGATAGGATAGACTTGTCGCGTGTCAGAACATCTCGGGCACGACAGTACTTTTCGAATTACACGGTTCCCCACCGTCTTCGGATTTCAGCCAGCTGGCCTGTCGTGAGCTTTGACACTGCAACGTTTGATTTTTCACCATTTGGAGGAACAACCAATGAAGAAAGTGCTTGCGCTTCTCGCTCTGATCGCCCTCGCGGCGACCCCGGCTCTCGCCGATCGTTCGATCGCCGGCAGCACCGTGACCAGCGATCCCGTCAGCGTCAATGCTGGCACCGTCGTTCCCGTGACCTTCTACATCTACAACGCCAGTACGGATGTTGAGTGGATCGTCAGCGAGGCCGGTACCTCGACCATCACTCTGCCCAGCACGCTGACCTTCGTGTCGGTTGATGGCTTCCTGAACCCTTCGGGCAATGACATCCTGTTCTCGATCGCCGGTGGCGTCCTGAGCATGGACGATCCCGATGGCGGCTGGGGTCAGATCTATGATGGCGACATCTGTGAAGTTTACACCACCATCGACGTTCCGGCCGATGCTGACTGCGGTCCGAACGTGTTTGACTGGTATCTCTTCGGTGACATCTACGGCGAAGAGCCCCATGAGCTCGGCGGCGCCACCGATTTTGAGATCGTCTGCACCACCGCCACCCAGAGCAGCGACTGGTCCACCCTCAAGGCTCTGTACTAGAGACAAGCCTTCGGACCTCGCCGTCTAGGTGAGTTGAAACAAAGAACCCCGCGCCTCAGGGCGCGGGGTTTCTTTTTGCCTGGGATTGTCTGCTAGTCCTGGGCCCGGCGGCTCAGGCTCTCCTGTTTCATCCTCAGGTAGTGGAATTTCATGGCCTTGATCTGAGGCGACTGGGCCCTCTGCTCATAGGCCCGGTCCAGGCGATTGACAATGCTCACCGCCAGGATGATGAAGAAGGCGGGTATCAGGATCGGCACCCAGCGTCGCCAGCCTCGTGTCAGGAGCACGCGGTACATCTTCATGGTGCCCGTGGCGAGAATCAGGCAGAAGCCCGCCGAGGACAGGTACAGGTACTTGATGTTCAGCCAGTCCCCCGGGAAGTAGTAGATGCAGAAGGGCAGTATGGTCACGAAGGTCCAGGCGATGAAGAAACGCAGGGTGGTATTGCCGAAGACGAATCCGTAGACCGCGTAGCTGAAGATGATGACGCCCAGAATGGGGCGTATCCACACGCGAGCGTGGAAGATGGCCGAAACGAAGCTTCCCTGCTCGATGATCTCCGTGAAGTGGATGGGGAAGACCATGTGGATGAGGAAGCGGGGAATGTTCCGGATGAAGTTTCCGAAGGTGAAGCCGAGGCCCGAACCCTCGGGATAGCCCGCGGTGGCGTTGCCGAAGAGCTCCTGCTGGGTGGAGATCAGCACGATGCTCACGAAGAAAAGTACCAGGAAAGGCGGCGCGAGCACGGGACGGCGGCGCTCCTTCTTGAAGAAGACGTTGTAGAACAGGAGCACGCCGATGATGCCGATGGACGAGAGCACGTTGATCAATGACAGGGTGAAGAGCACCAGGGTCACCAGGAACCAGATGCTCATGAGCTTGCCCCGTCCGCGCGTCTCATTGAGCATATAGGCCAGCACGGTGAGCAGGAAGGTGGTGTGCATGAGGATGCTACTCACCCCCGCCGCGTACATGACCTCCTTGCCGTAGTTGCCCACGGAGAAGACGAAAAGAAGGCTGGCGAGGAAGGCGATGCCGAAATCCTTGAGGCTCATGTGTATGAGCAGGAAGAGCAGAAAGGCGTTGACCGCGTGCAGCAGGATGTTTAGCAGGTAGTATCCCGTAGGGATGTCGCCGAAGAGTTTGTACTCGAGCAGATGGAAGAGATCCACCAGCGGGTGGGCGTCGCCCGTGGTCGGGTAGACCGCTCCGGCCTGGTCCGGATTGAGGGCCTTCCGGAGATACTCGTACTCCTCGGCCGTCCAGAACTCGTTGTTGAGAATGGGGAAGAAGAGCAGGAAGGCGATTCCGAGCAGAATCAGGAACACCTGGGCATTGTTCTCTCGGAAGGCCATGGGAATTCCTCCGGGTCCGCGGGCAGTGTAATCTTATTCGAAGAGAGCGGGCAACCTTGATTCGCGATCGAAATCTTCTGCTTCTCGTGGGCGGACAGTTCCTTAGCCGCTTGGGGGACACCGTCTTCCATATCGGCCTACTCTGGCTCGTCCTTGAGATATCTGAGTCGAGAAGAGCCACCGGAGCGGTGGCCATGGTGGAGCACCTGCCCATCCTGCTCTTCGGCCTGGTGGCCGGCGTGGTTGTGGACCGCCTCGATCGCCGCCGGGTTATGCTGGGCAGCAGCCTCTTCCGGGGGGCGCTCATGGTGGGCATTCCCCTGATCGCCCTGGCCGGAGGGCTCAGCATTCCGGTCATCCTGGTCTGGGCCTTCATCTTCGCCATGGCCATGAGCCTCTTCATGCCGGCCCGCGATTCGATGATTCCGAGCCTGGTGCCGGAGGCGGACCGGCTCCAGGCCAACACCCTGGTCCAGGGCTCCGACCAGTTCGCCTGGTTCCTGGGCCCCCTCATCGCGGCGGGCCTGCTGGGACTGGTGGGCGCGGTGCAGCTCTTCTGGGGGGCGGCGCTGCTCTTCGGGGTCAGCTTCGTGATGCTCCGCTTCATGAGGGACGACATGGCCCTGGAGCCGGCCGAAGGTCCGGACGCCCTGCTCCAGGCCGGCGAAACCGGAGGGCCCGCCGGTGCCCGTCTCGCCTGGCATGATGCCCGGGAGGGCTTGAAGCTGGCCTGGAGTCACAGGGAGCTGCGTTGGCTGCTTGTCCTCACGGCGGTGAACAACTTCTTCATCATGGGACCGGCCATCGTGGCCATGCCCATCTATATCCGCCAGGATCTGGGCCTGGGCGGCAGCTACTATGGAGGGATCGAGGCGGTGCTGGCCGCGGGCATGCTCACGGGCTCGGCCATGATCCTCAAGGGCTGGCCGAAGTGGTCCAAGGGTCGGCTCTGGCTGACGGGCATGATCGCCGACGGCGCCACCTACGGTCCCATGCTGCTGGCGCCGGCCTTCGGCTGGCTGGTGCCCCTGATCTTCGCCCACGCCATTTTCATTCCCTGGATCACCATCGCACGGGTCTCCCTGATCCAGGATCTGACCCCCGACGCCATGCGGGGCCGGGTCTTCAGCTTCATGGGCATGAGCGTGGTGGGAATGACGGCCCTCTCGGCCGGAGTCACGGGCCTGCTGGTGGATATCATCCCCACCCACATCCTTTTCGGCATCTGGGGAATCTTGGGCATGATCTGCGGCCTGGTCGGCGTGGCGACGAAGCGCCTGAGGCGATTGTAGCAACAGCTACAGCCACAGCTACAGCAAACGCATTTAGCTACTTCCATGTGGAGCGGCGGGTCTTGGCTCTTGCTGCTGCTGTTGCTGTTGCTTCTCCCTATTGCCTCCGGTGCTCGTTCCCGGTAACTTCCTTGCCTATGGAAAACTTCAAGAACCTCCGCGATTACATCGACTTCCTCGAACTCAAGGGCGAGCTGGTCCGGGTGCGCGAGCCCGTGGACCGCGACCTCGAGATCACCGAGATCACCGACCGGGTGGTCAAGGCCGGCGGCCCGGCCCTGCTCTTCGAGAAGGTGAAGGGCTACGAGACGCCGCTGGTCATCAACCTCTTCGGCACGGACCGTCGTATGGCCTGGGCCCTCGGCGCCGAGACCCTCGAGGAGGCGGCGGGCCGCATCGCCGAGACCGTCGAGATGGCGCCGCCGGGCGACTGGCGCGAAAAGCTCCGCATGCTTCCCAAGCTGGCCTCCTTAGGGCGCATCCTTCCCAAGAAGGTGTCGAGGGGCGCATGCCAGGACGTGGTCCTCACCGGCGACGAGGTCGACCTGAACATCCTACCGGCGCAGCTCTGCTGGCCCGACGACGGCGGCCGATACATCACGCAGACCCAGGTCTTCAGCAAGGATCCCGAAACCGGCGCGCGCAACGTGGGCATGTACCGCGTACAGATCTTCGACGAGAAGACCTGCGGCATGCACTGGCAGATGCACAAGGTGGGCGCGCAGCATCATCGCGAGGCCGAAGCGCGGGGCGAGCGGGTCGAGGTGGCCATCGCCCTGGGCGGACATCCGGCCATGATCTACGCGGCCACGGCACCGCTGCCCGAGGGCGTGGACGAGGTGCTGCTGGGCGGATTCCTCGCCGGCGAGGCCATCGAGATGGCGCCCGGCGTGACCGTGGATCTCGAGGTGCCCGCCGAGGCCGAGTACGTCATCGAGGGATATGTGGAGCCCGGTGAGCGGCGGCTCGAAGGCCCCTTCGGCGATCACACCGGTTACTACTCCCTGGCCGACATGTATCCCGTGATGCACGTGACCGCCATCACCCATCGCCGCAACCCGATCTATCCGAGCATCGTCGTGGGCCCGCCCATCCAGGAGGACGGTCCCATGGGCAAGGCCACCGAGCGCCTCTTCCTGCCCCTGATCAAACTGCAGTTCCCCGAGCTGGTCGACATGCACCTGCCCGTGGAAGGCGTCTTCCACAACGTGGCGATCCTGAGCATCCGCAAGCGCTATCCCGGGCACGCGCGCAAGATGATGAGCAGCCTCTGGGGCACGGGCCAGCTGGCCTTCACCAAGATCGTCATCGTGGTCGACGAGGACGTGGACGTGCAGAACAAGGCCGAGGTCTTCTGGCGCGTCACCGCCAACATCGATCCGAAGCGCGACACGGTCTTCGCCGACGGCATCACCGACGTGCTCGATCACGCCAGCGACAAGCTCGGCCTCTCGGGCAAGATGGGCATCGACGCAACGCGCAAGTGGCCCGAGGAGGGCTTCGAGCGCGAATGGCCCGAGGTGCTCGAGATGAGCCCCGAGGTTAAGGCGCGCGTCGACGAGATCTGGCCCGCCCTGGGCATCCTCCTGGAGAAGAAGTGAGCCGAGTTCCCACCGGCGAGGCCCCAGAAAAACGCCAGGCCGTGCAGGGGATGTTCGCCGCCATTTCCCACCGCTACGATCTGCTCAATCGCCTGCTCAGCGCCGGTATGGACCGGCGTTGGCGCGCACGGGCCGTGGGGCTTTTCTCCGCGGACATCGAGCGCGTGCTCGACGTGGCCGCGGGCACGGGCGATCTGACGGCCGCCTGGCTGGCCGACCGGCCCGCCGCACGCGCGGTCGCCACGGACTTCGTGCCGGAGATGTGCCGGCTCGGTGCGTCGAAGCTGGCCGGGAACTCCCGGCTGTCGGGCTTCGCCGCCGCCGACGCTCTCGCGCTTCCCTTCGCGGACGAATCCTTCGACGGGGTCATGGCGGCCTTCGGCGTGCGCAACTTCGCCGGGCTGCGCGACGGACTTGCCGAGATGGCGCGCGTCATCCGCCCCGGTGGCGAGATGCTCGTGCTCGAGTTCTTTCCTCCACGCAGCGCCTTCCAGGACCGGCTCTTCCGCATCTACTTCCACCACGTGCTCCCCCGCGTGGGAGGATGGATCTCCGGCGACCGGGAGGCCTACTCCTACCTGCCACGGAGCGTGGGCGATTTCCTCAGCCGAAACGCCTTCGACCAGCTTCTCGCGGGACTCGGCATGGAAGTGAAGCAGCGCATCGAGTTAAGCGGAGGTATCGCCACGGCGGTCCTCGCCCGAAAAGCTTGATGTTTTCACCATCCCGGCGGACCTGAGCCCAGGACTCCCGATCCTTCCCCATGAGGGTGCATTTTCCTCGGTTGAATCCTCTCAAACCCTTGAAATGAATGCGATTTATCTATCGGTATTATTTACCTTTTAGTCTGAATATGGTAAGATCGTCCTTCTGAAACGTGGGTTTGCGAGTGACGAAGTGAGTCGGGCGCGGT
>CAYPGS010000019.1:0-34501 GCA_964410395.1 uncultured bacterium | reverse complement strand
AAGATCGTCCTTCTGAAACGTGGGTTTGCGAGTGACGAAGTGAGTCGGGCGCGGTGCGCTACCGCGGAGGTCCGGCACAGGCTGTCTCTGGAACCCATCATCCGGTCCGGGGCGCGAGGCCTCATAGCCCCGGGTTTGAACCAACATCGGAGGATTCATCGATGAAAAAGCTTCTGTTCCTGTTCCTGGTGCTCAGCCTTGCTGTCGGCACTGCATTCGCCAAAGAGAAGGTCGAATACACCTGTGGCGAACTCGTCATTAAGGGCGGCAACTCCGGTCGCGTCGGCGGCGAAGACATCGCCACCGCCGTTCCGATCGCTGGCCTGCCCTTCACCGATGGCGGCGACACCAGCGTCTTCGCCGACGACTACGACGTGGCCTGCCCCTGGGCCGGCACCGCTCCCGACGTCGTCTACTCGTTCACTCCGGCCTATGACATGGCCATCGATCTGGACCTCTGCGCTTCCAGCTACGACACGAAGCTGTACATCGCCGACTCCGGGCTGAACGTCATCGACTGTAACGATGACTCCTGCCCGGGCTACATGTCCGAGCTCTTCGACGTGGCCCTTATGGGCGGCGAGACCTACTACATCTTCGTGGATGGCTACAGCAGCAGCAGCGGCGTCTACGAACTCAACATCACCGAAGACATCATCCTTCCTCCGGAGCCGGGCGACACCTGCGATACCGCCCTGCCTCTGGGCGACGGACCCTTCGCCTTCGAAGTGGACCTCTGCCTCTTCGAGAACGACTATAGCCCGAGCTACGGCGGCTGCACCGGCTGGAGTGCCAACGGCCCCGAAGTCGTCTATGAAGTCTATCTCGAGCCCGGCGGCGTCCTGGACGTCTGTGAAGATGGCGGCTTCGACCTGTCCATCTACCTGGTCACCGATTGCAACGACATCGACGGCACCTGCGTGGCCGGCGACGACAGCGGCAATCCCGAGTGCATCAACTACACCTCGACTGGCGGCGGCATGTACTACCTGATGGTGGACGCCTACTCCAGCTGCGGTCTGGTCAACGTCTACGGTGAGATCGTGAACCCGGTCGGTACCGAGAGCAGCGACTGGAGCACCGTTAAAGCGCTGTACTAGCGGTCAGCTACGGCTTTCTGCAGTCAGCATGAAGTCCCCTCCCCTTCGGGGGAGGGGTTTTTCATGATCGCGACTCTCGGGCCTGTGATATAATCGATGAACCAACATTCAAGCTATCGGGGGGAAGACATGAAGAAGATCGCCATTCTTTTGATGTGGACAATCGCGCTTCCGACGATCGCCGGCGCCGCGGAATTCGTGCCCGGAGAACTGCTCGTCGTTCTGCCGGATCCCAATTCCGTCCAAGCGCAGCATGCGCCGAACCTGGCGCCCGTGCTCGCGCGGCACGGGCTGGACCAGGGAGTCGTGCTGAGCCAACGACTCGACGGCCCCACCGAGCGGGAGTCCCGCTATCTTCGTTATCGCGGTCCCGCCGATCTCGACGTCATGGCCGCCCGTGACGATCTCGCGGCCACGCAGCTCTTCGATGCGGTCTCCCCCAACTGGCTCATGCGGCCCTTCATCACGCCCAACGACGCTTACCTCTCCCGCCAGTGGGCCGTGACCAATCCCACCTCGGGCATCAGATTACCCCAGGCCTGGGACGAGAACACGGGCAGCGAGGACGCCGTCATCGCCATCCTCGACACGGGGCTGGACTGGAGTCATCCCGATATCAATCCCAACGCCTGGCGCAACACCGACGAGATTCCGTCCAACGGCGTGGACGACGACGCCAACGGATTCATCGATGACATCTATGGATGGGACTGCGGGCGCAACGACAGCGATCCGCGACCCGAGGCCTACTTCGAAGCGGGCATCGACGTGGGATTCCACGGCACCCACTGCGGCGGCATCGCCTCGGCGGCCACCAACAACGGTATCGGTGTGGCCGGCACGGGCTGGAGCTGCTCGCTCATGGGACTGAAACTCACCGGTGGAGCGGATCCCTTCTCGGTGGCCTCCGTGACCATGGCATTCAACTACGCCATCGACAACGGGGCCGATGTCATCTCCATGAGTTTCGGCGGCGGCTACTCCGACTTCGGCTTCATGCAGTCCCTGGTGAACGACGCCAACGCGGCCGGCGTGGTCTGCGTGGCCGCGGCCGGCAACAACAACAACAGCACGGTGATGTATCCGGCCGGACTGGATCACGTGATCAGCGTGGGCGCCACCAACAGCGCCAACCAGCGCGCGTCCTTCTCGACCTACGGCAGCTGGGTCGACCTCGCGGCGCCGGGCGAGCGTATCTGGTCGACCATCATGAGCAACTACGAGGTCGACTTCCTCACCGGCCTGCTCTTCATGCTCAACTATGAATGGGATGGCGTGAATCCCTACATGTACAGCGACGGCACGAGCATGGCCTGTCCCATGGTGGCGGGCGTCGCGGCCCTGGTGAAGTCGGCGGTGCCCTCCATGGACAGCGACGACATGGACGCGCACCTGAAGGCCAGCGGCGACGACGTGGTCTACGATCAGCCCCTCGGCGTGAAGGTGAACGCCTACGAGGCCGTGCTGGCCCTCGGTACGGACGTCGAGGAGCAGGCCAGCGCCTTCGGCATTCTCGGCAACTGGCCGAATCCCTTCAATCCGAAGACCGAGATCCGGTTCAACTTGAACATGAACATGAACGCGAACCTGTCGATCTACGATGCCTCGGGACGCATGGTCCGTGAGCTGGTCGAGCGGCGTTTCGAGTCCGGCGAGCACCGAGTCGAGTGGAACGGCCGGGACGATGCCGGTCGCGAACTTGTCAGCGGCATCTACTTCGCCAAGCTGCATGGCGAGGGAATCGAGGACGTGGCGAAGCTGGTATTGTTGAAGTAGCCGAAGCCGGAGATGGAGCAAGAGACCCTCCCCGATGTCGGAGGAGGGTTCTTTCTTGCTCCGGCTTTCGCTTCCGTCTCGGTCGTACCCATGAAGATCCCATAAAAATCATGGGCCTCGATTGACAATGGCATCCTCCGCATTCCTTAATGAGGCAGATGCGCTGAAGGAGGCGTGATGTCCCGCGAGAAGATTCTCGTCGTTGAAGACGAAGCCGACATACTCGAATTGATCGACTACAAGCTCTCCCAGGAAGGCTTCCAGGTTCTGCAGGCCAGCGACGGCGAGTCGGGTCTGGAGTTGGCTCGACTTTCCGATCCCGACCTCGTGCTGCTGGACATCATGCTTCCCGGCCTGGACGGTCTGGAGGTCTGCCGCCGGCTCAAGCGCGACCCGGTCACGGAGGCCATCCCCATCATCATCGTCTCGGCCAAGGGCGAGGAGAGCGACGTGGTCACCGGTCTCGAACTGGGCGCCGATGACTACCTGGTCAAGCCATTCAGCCCCCGTGAACTGGCCGCCCGCTCCCGGGCCGTGCTGCGACGCAGATCGCGTAAAGAGGACGGTCAGGCCTCAGAGCGCTACAGCTTTCCGGGACTCATCGTCGACCCCGTGAAGCACGAAGTCCTGGTGGACGGCAGCCCCATCGATTTCACCGCCACCGAGTTCCGGCTTCTCGAGTTCCTCGCGCGCTATCCCGGCCGGGCCTTCACCCGTCAGCAACTGCTCAATCGCGTCATCGGCGAGGACGCCATCGTCATCGACCGCAACATCGACGTGCACGTACGGGCCCTCAGAAAAAAGCTTGGCGATCATCGTGATCGCATCGAAACTCTCCGGGGGGTGGGCTACCGCTTCCGGGGAGGCGAGCTCTAGTCCCTCCAGACACTTTCGGGAGACCGAACCTTGTTGCCGACCCGCTTCATATGGCGGCTATACGCCGGCTACATCCTGCTCATCCTTCTGGCCTCGCTCACGGCGGTGGTCCTGGTGTCGCGATCGGTGCAGCAGGAATCCAGGGAGGAGATCGAGCAGACGCTTCTGGCCGAGGCCTACCTTATCCGCGAAATCGCCCTGCCGGCCTTGAAGGACAAGGACCCCACCCTTCTCCAGGAGCGCGTAGTTGCTCTGGGACGTGAAACGCGCACACGCTTCACCATCATCGCCGCAGATGGCCTGGTGCTCGCCGATTCGGAAGAAGATCCCGCGCGAATGGACCCCCACCACACCCGTCCGGAAGTTCTCGAAGCCCTGAGCAGCGGGCACGGCACTGTGTCGAGATTCAGTCAGACTCTCCGGGTTGAAATGCTCTACCTGGCCCTGCCCGCCTACGATGATGGCGAGCTACTAGGATACGTGCGCGCGGCCCTTCCCCTCGACAATGTCGAGCGACGTCTCGCGAACGCTCGCCGTAGCATTCTTCTCGGCGCGGGCCTGGCGAGCGTGCTGGCTCTGCTCATCGGCATCGTTCTCGCCAGGCGGGCCACCTTTCCCCTGCGCAGCATGACCCGGGCGGCGAAAGACATGGCGGCCGGCAAGAGCCACGGTCGCGTCCCCGAAACCCGCGGCAGCGTGGAGATGCGCGAGCTGGCCGCCGCCTTCAATTCCATGGGCGAGCAGCTTCAGGAGCGAATGGACGCCATCGCCGGCGAGCGCAACAAGCTCGCCGCCATCCTCGCGGGAATGAGCGAAGGAGTGCTCGCGGTGGACGACCAGGAGCGCATCCTGCACGTCAACGGCCTGGGGGCGGAACTGCTTCGCCTGGAGATCGACAAGGACATCGGCCGTCCGGTTTGGGAATGCAGTCGCGTCACCGAGGCATGCGAACTCGTGGGACAGGCTCTCGAGGAAAACCGCTTCCTCCGCCGGGAAATCACCCAGGTGGGCGGCCCGCGGCAGAGGATCATCGAGCTGAAGGCCTCGCCCCTTCCGGGAGAGGGCGGGCGCCCCGCGGGCGCGGTGCTCGTGCTCAACGAGGTCACCGAACTTCGACAGCTCGAGGCCATGCGCCGCGATTTCATCGCCAACGCATCCCACGAGCTGAAGACCCCCTTGACCGTCATCCGAGGGCTGGCCGAAACCCTTCATGAAGATCCCGAGATGTCCGGCGAGACTCGCACCCGATTCGTGGAGAAACTGAATCGGCAGGTGGCGCGTCTGGCGGGTCTCGTGAGCGACCTGCTCTCGCTTTCGCGGCTGGAAGACGAACGAGCCCATTTCGAGATGGTCGAACTGGACTTGATCGAACTGGCCCGTGACTGCATCGCGGGCCAGCAGGGAGTTGCCGAACAGAAGCGCATCGACCTGGTCGCCCAGCTCCCCGAGGGTCCACTTCCCATCAAGGGAGACCGCTCCGCCCTGCGCCAGGCTCTCGACAACCTGTTGGACAACGCCCTGAAATACACTCCCGAGGGGGGTCAGGTGCGTATCGAGGTGCTGGCCGAGAATGGACATGTCGTTGTTATCGTAGAAGATACGGGCATCGGCATCGAGCCTGAAGACCAGGTGAGAATATTCGAACGCTTCTATCGCGTGGACAAGGCCCGCAGCCGCGATCTGGGCGGGACGGGCCTGGGGCTGTCCATCGTGAAGCACACGGTACTGGGCCACGGGGGCGAGATCTCCGTTGAGAGCGATCCCGGGCGGGGCAGCCGCTTCCGCCTGCGCATTCCCCAGATCGGCTAGAGAATCCCGATCGTCAGCCGATCTTTATCGGGCCTTTATCGAATCTTCACATAAAAAACTGAGATTCCCCCTGCTCGATTTACCAGTCACCCGAATCAAAACCAAACGAGGGCAGACATGAAACTGTACCTGCGCATTCTGTGGGTCTTGGTCGCGCTCGCGGCCATGGCCTCCGTTTCCTGGGCCGGCGAGTCCAAGACCAAGATCGGCGGCACCTTCTACTACGACTACTTCGTCAACACCACCGATGGCGCCGACGAGGGCGACGACGCGACCAAGGGCTGGCATCTTCGCCGGGCCTATCTCACGGTGAAGAAGGGCTGGGGAGACATGCTCTTCCGCTACACGAGCGACGTGAGCTTCAGCGAAGAGACCGGCAACCTGAACACCTTCACGAAGTACGCCTACGTCGAGCGCAAGTGCTTGCTGCTGCCTGGCTCGAAGATCGTGCTGGGTCTGCACAGCCCCAAGACCCAGGCCTGGGTCGAGAAGCGCTGGCACTATCGCTCCATGGCCAAGACCATGGGCGACATGAACAAGTGGACCCACTCCTCCCAGCTGGGCATCGGCCTGCAGGGCAAGGCATCCGATGGCGCCGTGGAGTACTACTTCGACTTCAACAACGGCAACAGCTACAAGAAGCCCGTGGCCAAGGATGGCGTCGGTTTCGCCGGACGTCTGGCCTTCCAGCCCGTTTCCGGTCTCTACCTCGCCGGACTGTTCACCAGCAACACCCCCGGTGGAGACCACACCGAGGCCAATACCTACTTCGAGGGCCTGGCCGGCTACGACGCGGGCGCCTTCGAGCTCTACGGTCAGTACGGCATGTTCACCAACGGGAACGCCGACGACCTGAAGAGCAGCGGCATCTCGGTCTTCGGCCGCGCGGCCCTGACCGACGGAGTCTTTGCCGTGGCTCGCTACGACATGATCGACCCGGACACCGACACCGATAACGACGGCCACAACTGGATGCTCTTCGGCGTGGACCTGGAAGCTCACGAGAACTTCTTCTTCCAGCCCAGCTTCCGGATGACCAGCTACGAGGCCGACGGCGTCGATGGCGAGTCGGAGTTCGTCCTGACCTTCTACGGCAAGATCTAGCCAACGATCAGCCCGGCATCGGCCGGACACAAGGAGTGATGAGATGAAGCGATTCTTCCTGGCGGCACTGCTTCCGGTTCTCTTCCTGACCGCCTGTGGCGGAAATGACAAGGGTTCGGATGACGGTTTGACCGGAGTCGTCCGCGTTGACGGCTCGAGCACGGTCTTCCCCATCACCGAAGCCGTGGGCGAGGAGTTCCAGAACCTCCATCGCGGCGTTCGCGTGACGGTGGGCATCTCCGGCACGGGCGGCGGCTTCAAGAAGTTCCTCGCGGGCGAGACGGACATCAACGATGCCTCGCGCCCCATCAAGGGGAAGGAAGTCAAAAAAGCCAACGAGGCCGGCATGGAATTCATCGAGATTCCCGTCGCCTTCGACGGTCTTTCGGTCCTGGTCAATCCTAAGAACGACTGGGTCGACCACATGACCATCGACGAACTTCATAAGATCTGGCAGCCCGGCAGCACCGTGAAGACCTGGAAGGACGTGCGTCCCGACTGGCCCGACCAGCCCATCGCCCTCTACGGGCCGGACGTGGACAGCGGCACCTTCGACTACTTCACGGAAGTCGTGAACGGCAAGAGCCAGGTCTGCCGCCCGGACTACACCGCCAGCGCGGACGACAACGTCCTCGTGACCGGCATCTCCGGCGACGTGAACGCTCTCGGCTACTTCGGCTACGCCTACTACGAAGAGAACAAGGACAAGCTCAAGCTCGTGCCCATCGACGGCGGCGCCGGACCGGTGCTCCCTTCCGAGAGCACGATCAACAACGGCAGCTACTCGCCGCTGAGCCGTCCCCTGTTCATCTACGTGAACAAGCCGGCCGCCCAGCGCGACGAGATCAAGGCCTTCATCAAGTTCTACATGGATCACGCCGCCGAGCTCTCGGCCGAGGTGGGCTATGTGGGTCTTCCCGCCGAAGCCTACACCCTCGCCATGGCCAAGTTCAGCGGCCTGAAGACCGGAACCGTCTTCAGCACCGAAGAGGCCAAGAGCGGCGAGCACAGCATCACCGACATTCTCAAGTGGTAGTTAAGGCCAACCTTTAGACGCGGCTGGGAAGAGGAAATGAGAGACACAATCGACCTCCGATTCGCCAAGCGGCGTCGACCCGGAGAGGAGGGCATCAAAACCCTTCTGCTACTTAGCGCCCTCCTCTCCATTTTGACTACGGCGGGCATCATTGCGGTGCTTGGCCGCGAAACCTGGGGCTTCTTTCGAGAGGTCCCGGTCTTCAGTTTTCTCTTCGGTCTGAGCTGGACCCCCCTGCTCGAACCCCGATCCTACGGAGTGCTGCCCCTGCTCGGCGGCACGACCATGATCGTGATCGGATCGGCGCTCATCGCCATTCCCGTGGGACTGGGCAGCGCCATCTTCCTTTCCGAGTACGCCAGCGAACGAACTCGCAGCATCATCAAGCCCATCCTGGAAGTTCTGGCGGGCGTACCCACGGTGGTCTACGGCTACTTCGCTTTGACCACGGTGACCCCCGTGCTCAAGTCGATTCTGCCGCAGACCAAGATCTTCAACGCGGCGAGCGCCTCGGTGGTGGTGGGCATCATGATCCTGCCCATGGTGGCCTCGCTCTGTGACGACGCCCTCCGCGCCGTGCCCTCTTCCCTGCGCCAGGCGGGACACGCCCTCGGCGCCACGCGGCTGGAAGTCAGCACCCAGGTGGTCGTACCCGGAGCGCTGTCGGGCATCCTCGCATCCTTCGTGCTCGCGGCCTCTCGCGCCTTCGGCGAGACCATGGCCGTGACCCTGGCCGCCGGCGCCACGCCGAACCTGACGGCCAACCCCCTGGAGAGCATTCAGACCATGACCGCCTACATCGTTCAGGTCAGCCTGGGCGACACGCCCGCGGGCGGCGTGGAGTACAAGACCATCTTCGCCGTGGGCTCGCTTCTCTTCCTGATCACCTTGGGGATGAACATTCTGGCCAGTCGCATCCTCAAGAAGTACCAGGAGGTCTACGAATGAGCCGGAGCAAATGGCGCGGCATCGACAACCTGGGCAAGCGCCACAAACAGGCGCGTTGGGCGAGGCGTGGCTTCTCGATTCTCACATGGCTGGGAGTGGTGCTGTTGGCCATCCTGCTGGCGCGCGTGGCGAGGGAGGGCTTAGGCTGGTTGGACATACAGTTCCTGTCGAGCTTTCCCTCTCGCTTCCCCGAGAAGGCGGGCATCCTCTCGGCCCTGGCCGGAACCCTCTGGCTCATCAGCCTGACCGCCATCATCTCGGTACCCGTGGGAGTGGCCGCGGCCGTCTATCTGGAAGAGTTCTCCCGGCCCGGACGGCTCAAGACCTTCATCGAGATCAACATCGCGAACCTGGCCGGCGTGCCGTCCATCGTCTACGGCATTCTCGGACTCGCCGTCTTCGTGCGCGGACTGGCACTCGGCCGCAGCGTGCTGGCCGGCGCGCTCACCATGAGCCTGCTGATCCTGCCGGTGATCATCATCGCCTCGCGCGAGGCCATCAAGGCCGTGCCCCAGTCGCTGCGCCAGGGCGCCATGGCCCTGGGCGCCACTCGCTGGCAGACCGTGCGGCATCACGTGATGCCCTCGGCCCTGCCCGGTATGCTTACTGGCGTCATCCTGGCGCTTTCCCGGGCCATCGGCGAGACGGCGCCGATGATCATGATCGGCGCGCTCACCTATATCGCCTTCACGCCCGAAGGTCCCATGGACGACTTCACCGCCCTGCCCATCCAGATCTTCAACTGGACGGCTCGGCCCCAGAAAGAATTCCATTCTTTGGCCGCGGCGGGCATCATCGTGCTGCTCGTCGTGCTGTTGCTCATGAACGCGGCGGCGGTCTTCATCCGCTACCGAACCCAGAGGACACGCCGATGAGCGCCGCGACAGCGACGGCCCGGCTCGCAAGCGAGGCCCCGACAATGACTGAGAGTTCTACCGCCGAAACGCGGAGTACGAGTTTCACCCGGCCAACGGCGCCGCTCATTCTTGAGACTCGCGACCTGAGCATCTTTTACGGCAAGACCGAGGCCGTGAAGAAGGCCAGCCTGCCCATCGCCGAGAAGCACATCACGGCCATCATCGGTCCCTCGGGATGCGGCAAGAGCACCCTGCTTCGTTCCCTGAACCGCATGAACGAGTTCATCGCCGACGTGAGCATGAAGGGCGAGGTGCTCTACATGGGCAAGAACCTCTACGCTAAGGATGTCGACCCCGTCGAGGTTCGCGCGCGTATCGGCATGGTCTTCCAGAAGCCCAACCCATTCCCCAAGTCCATCTTCCAGAACGTGGCCTGGGGACCGGTCATCAACGGACAGATCGGCAAGAAGGAAGCGCCCGAGCTGGTGGAAACCAGCCTGCGTCAGGCCAACCTTTGGGACGAGGTCAAGGATCGTCTGAACGAGTCGGGGCTTTCACTGTCTGGCGGCCAGCAGCAGCGCCTCTGCATCGCCCGCGCCCTGGCCATGAAGCCGGAGATCATTCTCATGGACGAGCCCGCCTCGGCGCTCGACCCCATTTCCACGGGACGTATCGAAGACCTCTGCTTCGAGCTCAAGGAGCACTACTCCATCGTCATCGTCACCCACAACATGCAGCAGGCGGCGCGCATCAGCGACTACACCGCCTTCATGGATCTGGGCACCATGGTGGAGTTCGGCGAAACCGATCAGGTCTTCACCCGTCCGCGCGAGAAGCGCACCGAGGACTACGTCACCGGCCGATTCGGCTAGCAGCCATCCGCGGGATCCACACCCGCGCACAGTAGGAGAGATCGTGAAACATCTGCAGAGGGATCTGGATCAGCTGAAGAAAGAGATCCTCATCGTTGGCTCCCTGGTGGAGCAGGCCATGGAGAAGGCCGAGCGAGTGCTTTCGCACCGCGACGCGGCCCTGGCCGAAGAGGTCATGATTGGCGACAACGAGATCGATCGCCGCGAGGTGGAGGTTGAGGAGAGCTGCTTGAAGATCCTGGCCCTGCATCAGCCCGTAGCCGCCGATCTTCGCTTCATCATCGCCGTGCTCAAGGTGAACAACGACCTGGAACGCATGGGTGACCTGACCAAGAACATGGCCCGGCGCGCGGCCTCCCTCGCGGACGGGCCCGCCCTCGAGTGCGCGCCTGAACTGAATCGCATGGCCGCGGAGGTGCGGAAGATGCTGTCCATGAGCCTGGACGCGCTGGTGAGCACCGACGTGGATCTCGCCCGCCAGGTCCTCTCCCTGGACGACGGCATCGACGAGGCCAATCGCAACATGTTCGTCCGGGTGCGCGAAGCTCTCGAGCAGAACGCCGAGGACACCTATCGCGGCATCCAGGCCATCAGCATTTCCCGCAACCTGGAGCGCATCGGCGACCTGGCCACCAACATCGCCGAGGACGTGATCTTCATGGTGGAAGGTGAGTTGGTGAGGCACCCGTCACTGTTCTAGGGCTACCAGCTACCAGCTACCAGCTACCAGCTACCAGCCGGAGGCGGATGGCGAGGCAAGGCTTCAAAGGCGGCTATAGGAATCCAAGAAGGCATCGATCCGTCGACGGTCCAGGGGCGCGTTCCAGCGCCCTTTTTCCTTGAAGACGCTTCCCACGATGAAGGCGTCAGCCAAGGGTGCGTAGTCGGCCAGGTTCTCGGCCGTGAGACCGCTGCCGATGATCACCGGTAGGGGAGTGGCGCCGCGCACGGCCTCGAGGTCGGCGAGGCTCGGCGGCTGCCCGGTGGCGCCTCCGGTGACCACGGCCCCATCGCTCCTGTGCAGCTCGAGCATGGCCGCCAGGTCGGCGATGGACAGGTCCGCCGTGGCCGCGTGGCTGGCGTGCTTCTTCTGGATGTCCGTGAAGATGGCGACCTCGCCCGCGCCGATCCCATGCTGATAGCGTTTGACCGGCCCGGCCTGCCCGTCGATCCAGCCCTTGTCGGACAGGTGCCCGTAGATCCATCCCTCCGCGCGGATGAAGTCGAGGCCCGCCGACTGGGCCACGGCCAGGGCCGTCTTCGAGGCGGCGAAGAGCACCTGGATGCCCAGGAGGTAGTCTTCCCCCACTTCCCTTCGCAATTCGCAGGCGATCCGGGTCAGATAGGCCGCGACTTCCGGCCCCATGTCCGCTTCGCGGATGCAGGGGAAGTCGTGCATGTTCTCGATCATGAGCGCGGAAAGGCCCGCCTCCTTGTAGAGACGGGCCTCTTCCAGAACGCTTGCCACGGATGCCTCCGCGCCCCGGTGGCCTTCCACCCCGGGGCCGGGCGGCACATGCAGCATGGCGATGAGCGGCTGCGAGCTTCCGAGGACCGCGCGATCGGCCATGCTAGGCCTCCGGTTTCTCCTCTTCCTCGGGCGCGGGCGCCTCGGCCACGGTTTCCGGCTCGGGCGCGGGCGCCGGCGCGGGCTCGGGCTGCACGTCCTCGAACTCACCCTCCCGCACGGGCTCGGACTCGGCATCGTCCGAGAATCCGTAGCACTGCTCGTAGGCGGCCAGCATGATGGCGGCCGTCAGGGGCACCGTGATCAGATTCGCGACGCCGAAGGTCAGCATGGCGATGAAGCTGAACGCGATGAATAGCAGCGCGATGATCGTCGCCGTGAGGTACTCTTTCTTGTAGAACTCGAGGCCTTCCTTGAAGGCGTCCGGTCCGCTCATGCCGCGGTCGACCATGAGCGGCCAGAAGGGCAGCAGCAGGCCGGCGATGACGGCGCTGGCGATGACGCCCAGGCCCTGGGTCGCCAGGCCGAGCAGATAGGCCGGCAACAGGGCGAGCAGGTAGATGAGTCCACCCACCAGGTAGCGGACGAAATCGTTGAAGCCATGGAAGATATCCCCCAGCTCGGCCTTCTCGCCCTTGGCGATGCGGCGGACCATGTAGACGTAGCCCGCGGTCATGGCCGGGAAGAGCACGATCGTGAAGCTGAGCAGGATCGCGATGAACGCGCCCAGGATCAGGTTCAGGGGATCCTTCGTGAAGATCTGCCAGCCCCGCGTCAGGGCCGGACCGAATTGAAGCTTACCCATCTTTACTCCTTATCTAGTAGAACAGAAAGCCAATCCCCAGGGCCCCGATGATGACCCAGGCGGGATCCACTTTCAGAAGCAGGAGAACCAGCGCAACGGCGCCGAGAAGAACGGCGTCCCAACTGGGACGGATTCCCCGGGTGGCACCGAGGGCCAGGAAGAGGAAGACGGCGACCACCACGGGCTTCATAGCGCGCAGAGCGCCTTCCAGTTTCGGATTTCCACGGAATTGATGAATCACCCGGGCCAGCACGAGCATGGCGATGGTGCTGGGCAGGAGCATCCCCACCAGAGCGACGATGGCGCCGGGCACGCCGGCCACGTGGTATCCGCAATAGAGGCTGGCCTTTGTGGCCAGGGGGCCGGGCAGGGCCATGCTCGAGGCCACGCCCTCGGTGAACTGCTCCGGGCTCATGAGCCCCTTCCCCACGATCTCCTTTTCGATGAGCGCCACCATGGCCGGCCCGCTGCCGAAGCCGAAGACGCCCACCTTCAGAAAGCTGAGGAAGAGGCTCCACATTTAGATCTCTTCTTTCATCTTGCCATGGCTGCGCCACCAGAGGGCGACCACCAGGATCGCGAAGGGGATCAGCGGCCAGGCGCCGCCGGCTCCCTCGGTGAGATTCAGCAGCCAGTCGCGGGCGCTGGCCATGAAGGCGACCTTCTCGGCCAGCATGACCCAGATCATGGCGAGCAGTCCGATGAAGGCCGCGCCGGCGATGAGTCCGCTGCTGAAGAGCACACCGCGCTCACGGCGCTCGTTGCGTTCGTCGCCCTTGAAGTGGCGCTCGGTCCACCAGCGGATGATACCGCCGGCCATGATGGGCATCGAAAGCTCGATGGGCAGGTAGAGCCCCACCGCGAAGGCCAGGCTGTTCATGCCGAGCAGCTCCACCACGATGGCCGAGAAGCCGCCGATGGCGAGCAGGTCCCAGGCCACGTCGCCGCCGATGACGCTGTCGATGACGGTGCGCATCAGATTGGCCTGGGGCGCGAGCAGAGTGCCGTTGGAGATGTCGGTGCGGAAGAGGTAGATGGTGAAGCTCATCACCAGGGCCGCCGTGATCACGCCGATGAATTCGCCGACCTGCTGACGGCGAGGCGTGGCGCCGAGCAGGAAGCCCGTCTTCAGGTCCTGGCTCGTGTCGCCGGCGATGGAGGCCGCGATGCAGACCACCGCGCCCACGCTGAGCACGGCGTATTTGGCCGCGTTGCCCGTGTGTCCCATGGCCACGAAGAGCGCGGCGGTGCCCAGCAGGGTGGCGATGGTCATGCCGCTCACCGGCAGGCTGCTGCCGCCGAGGAGTCCGACGATGCGGCTGGCCACGGTGACGAAGATGAAGGCGAAGACCACCATGGCGGCCGCGCCGGCCAGGTTCACCGGCACGATGGAGTCGGGCAGCAGCCAGAGGGCCACGGCCAGGACGGCCGCGGTGATCATGACGCCCTTGAGGGGCAGATCGTTCTGGGTTCGCCTGACTTCCTGGGTCTCGCCGGAATTGGCCAACCCCTTGATGCCGGCCGTGAAGCTGCTGATGATCGTGGGCAGGCTCTTGACCAGGGTGATGATGCCGCCGAAGGCCACAGCGCCTGCGCCGATGAGCTTCACGTAGTTGCCGTGGATCTCGCTGACGCCCATGAAGCCCATGCCGCTGGCCTCGCGGAAGTAGGAGATGGTGGGCACCAGCACCAGGAATCCGAGGACGGCGCCACCGAGCATGAGGCCGGCGATGCGCGGGCCGATGATGTATCCCACGCCGAGAAGTTCCGGCGTGACCTCCGCGCCCACATGGTAGCGATTGCGCAATGTGACGCCGGCGTCCTTGTGCCAGAACTGCCAGAGCTTCTCGTGCATGAAGAACTGGTAGGCAGCGCCGAGTCCGAGCCCCTGGAAGAGCAGGTAGGCCTTGCTCGATCCCTTCTGGTTACTCACCAGCACCTCGGCGCAGGCCGTGCCTTCCGGATACGGAAGGTGACCGTGCTCCTTCACGATGAGGTAGCGGCGTAGCGGAATCATGAAAAGCACGCCGAGCAGTCCGCCGAAGAGGGCCAGGATGAAGATCTTCAGCACCCCGGGGTCGGCCGCGGGATCGGTGGCCGACCAGAGGAAGAAGGCGGGGATGGTGAAGATGACCCCTGCGGCCACCGACTCGCCGGCGCTGCCGACGGTCTGCACCATGTTGCTCTCCAGCAGGGTGCTCTTCTTGGCGATGCGGAAGAAGAAGGCCGCGATGACGGCGGCGGGAATCGAAGCGGTCACCGTGAGACCCACCTTCAGGCCCAGGTAGGCGTTGGCCGCGCCGAAGAGCGCGCCCAGCACGATACCCACGATGACGGCCCGCCAGGTGAACTCGGTGAGGCTGTAACTGTCTGGAACCACGGGCTTGTAGGTGTCGCCCGCGCCCGGCTCATAGGCGGACGGATCCAGACTGGTCGGGAGTTGCTGTTGCTCCTCGCTCAAGGGGACCTCCTCGGGTTTCCGGGGAGGCTAGCAAGGGACGGGAAGGGCGGTCAATGAAGCAATATCGGGTAAGTGAAGACGGGAAACCGGGTTCGAATGGTCCGATTTCCCGCCTGAAAACTCATGCCGGTGATTAGTACAGCGCTTTGACCTGACTCCAGGTTCCACTTTCGGTGGCCGTGCCGATCTGCAGGTCGATCATGTCGATGAAGAGTTTGATGTGGGTCCACCAGTTCTCATCCCCGGCCCAGTTTCGAGTGTTGACCGTGAAATAGATTGCCAGGCTTGTCGGGTCAGCTCCCGGAGGTACGGGAACTGTCAGCTGATACCAGGTCTGGCCGTCCGCGCCGGTGACCTCGCCATCGTGGATCCACTGGAGTCCATCCTCCACCCACTCGTTGGTCACAATGAACTCGAGGTTTCCGCAGGCGTTGATGCAGAGATCGTCCCAGCCCGTGCATCCGCTCGCATCGGAGAAACCGACCTCGACCGAGCCCGACGAATGGCCGTGGTTGTATGGGTAACCGAGCCCGTCCCAGGTGATGTGGTGCCGATAGACGAAGGTCACCGATTCCGTGAAGTCCGGAAGGTTCCTCTTGATCGACACGTATTTGCGACGATCGCACTCTTCGGGCTGCGAGTGATCCAGATTCTTGTTCTCGAGGATGAGGGACCGTTGGCCCTCGAAGTAGGTCTGGGGCGTCGTGCCCGCTCCGGCGATGTCGCCCGTCCGCTCGATGACGACCCAGCCACCGTTTTCGATACCGATATACTCGAAATCATCGAAAAGCACTGCCGATGACATCGAGACCCAGGCCAATAGCATAGTGATCGCAATGCGCATAGGTAGCCTCCTCGCTCACCAACATACCTGTGTAGCCGCTAGCGCTCGCGGCATCCCAAGACACGCAAAGGGGCGCCCGCAGGGGACATTATAACTTCGCTTTTATAGATATGGAGAAATGAAAGCTACTTCTTCGGCCGGGTGGCGCGCTTCATAAGTTCAACGAAGCCTTTGATTTCCGCAGCCATGCGTCGCCTGGCCCCACGGCCATGGCGAGCCACGATCTCCACCACCGCGCTCCCGCTGATGGCCCCATCGGCGCCGGCGGCGATGGCCTGCCTGACATGATCGGGCTTGCTGATGCCGAAGCCCAGCAGAGTGGGCGGGCCGCCCTGCGTCCTGATGCGCCTGAGCAGCGGCTTGGCGCTCTTCGCCAGGCTGGCATCGCGGCCGGTGACGCCCAGACGGCTGACCACGTATAGGTAAGGGCCTCCGAACTTGGCGGTCTCGGCGAGACGAGCATCGTCGGTGAGAGGTGTGGCCATGGACACGTGTCCCACGCCGGTCTTCTCGCCCACCCATCGGAAGGGCGCCGACTCCTCCAGGGGCACGTCGGCCACCAGGATGCTGTCCACGCCCGCGTCGGCCGCCGCTTCGTAGAACTTCACCAGGCCGGGCTCGTGCACGAGGTTCGCGTAGACGAGCAGGCCAATGGGAATGTCGTCGTTCTCGCTGCGGAACTCGCGGATGATGTCGAAGGCCGCGGGAGGCGTGATGCCGGCCTTCAAGGCGCGGATGTCGGCGGCCTGGATGGTGGGACCGTCGGCCACCGGATCGCTGAAGGGGATGCCCAGCTCGAGCATGTCGGCGCCGCCGGCGGCCATGGCGCGAAGCACCTCGAGGCTGGTCTTCGCGTCGGGATCGCCCAGCACCGTGAAGGGCACGAAGGCGCCTTCGCCTTTCTCGGCCAGTCGCGCGAAACTTTCGGCGTAGCGGTCGCGGCTCATTTCGCACCTTCGTCGAGTTCCGGGAAGTGGTGGCGAGCGGTTTCCATGTCCTTGTCGCCACGGCCGGACAGGCCGATGAGAATCGCGTCGCCCAGTCGCTCGCGCCAGTCGGTTTTCTTTCCGCCGACCTCACGGCGAAAGCGTCGGGCCAGCGTTACCGCGCCGGCCACCGCGTGGGCGCTTTCGAGCGCCGGCACGATGCCCTCGGTTTCGGCGAGCAGGTGGAAGGCATCCAGCGCTTCGCGGTCGGTGACGGCGAAGTACTCGGCGCGCTCCGTGTCCTTCAGATGGGAATGCTCCGGCCCCACGCCGGGATAGTCCAGCCCCGCGCTCACGCTGTGGGTTTCGGTGATCTGCCCGTGTTCGTCCTGCAGCAGATAGCTTCGCGCCCCGTGGAGGATGCCCGGCGAACCCTTGCCGAGGGTCGCGCCGTGCTTGCCGCTGCGAAGGCCCTCGCCCGCGGGTTCGATACCGAAGAGCGAGGCCTCGGTGGGGATGAAATCCTTGAACAGCCCGATGGCGTTGCTGCCGCCGCCCACGCAGGCCACCACGGCCCGCGGCACTCCGCCGTAGCGGCGCTTGAACTGCGCGCGGGCCTCGCGTCCGATGACCCGCTGGAAGTCGGCGACCATTTTCGGATAGGGATGCGGACCCGCCACGGTACCGAGCAGGTAGTGCGTGTCCCGCACGTTTGTTGCCCAGTCGCGCAGGGCTTCGTTGATGGCGTCCTTGAGCGTGGCGCTGCCGCTGTCCACGGGAATCACGTTGGCGCCCATGAGTCGCATGCGGAAAACGTTGAGGGCCTGACGTTCCACGTCCACAGCGCCCATGTAGATGTCGGTTTTGAGATTGAACAGCGCGCCCATCATGGCCGTGGCCACGCCGTGCTGTCCGGCTCCGGTCTCGGCGATGAGTCGCGTCTTGCCCATGCGTTTGGTGAGCAGGGCCTGGCCGAGCACCTGGTTGGTCTTGTGCGCACCGCCGTGAACGAGGTCCTCGCGTTTGAGCAGGATGGGCCAGCCTAAGCGCGCGCTCAGATTCTCGCAGAGGGTGAGTGCTGTGGGACGGCCGGCGTACTCGGCGAGCAGGCGCTTGAGTTCGGTCTTGAACTCGGAGTCGCGACGCGCGTCGAGCCAGGCCGCCTCCAGCTCCGTGAGGGCGGGCATGAGGATTTCCGGCACGTAGAAGCCGCCGAAGGATCCGAATCGACCGTCTTGGCGCATGGTCTGGTTCCCATCTGATACTCAAGCTAATAGCCTTGATTTCTCAAGTATCAAGGCTATTGGCTTGATTCAGTGATAGAGTCAAACTGTACACGTGTACACTCGGAGATTGTACCCGGGTACAGTCACTCGCGCAAAGCCGCAAAAAGGGCCGACAGCCTGGCGCCGTCCTTCACCCCCGGCTCCGACTCCACGCCGCTGGCGAGATCCAGGGCGTAGGCCCTCACGCCGGCGGCCTCCACCACGTTCGCGGGTCCGATGCCTCCCGCCAGGAAGACCCGCGTCGCCAGGAACTCGGCGTCGATGCCCGAGAGCAGATCCCAATTGAAACTGCGGCCGCTGCCGCCGTGCTGGGGCGTGGCGGTGTCGAGCAGGAAGTAGTCGGCGGGCACTTCGGGAATCTCGGGCGCATCGTCCCCCACTGGCAGGGCCCAGGTCACGAAGACGCCGTCCAAGTGACTCTTGAGATAGCGAATGGTGTCGGCGCGATGGGCGCCGTGCACCTGCACGCCGTGGAGCGCGCAGCGCCGCGCGATCTTCGCGATCTCCTCGCCCTTCTGTTCCACGAAGACACCGACCTTGAGGCCGGGCAGGCCGCGGGTGATCTCGAGACACTGGTCCACGGTAACCGCGCGCGGACTCGCCGGGTGAAAGATGAAGCCGAGCCAGGTGGCGCCGGCATCCAGGGCCATGAGCGCATCGCTGCGGCGGGTGATGCCGCAGATCTTCACCGGGCCGTAGACCAGCTCCTTCACCTTGGCCGCCATGTTCTCGGCGGCGAGGATGGACGAGCCGATGAGGTAGGCATCGGTGCGGCCGGACAGGCGCATGACGTCGTGACGCGTCTCCACGCCCGACTCGGTCACGGTGATCACGCCTTCGGGAATCTTCGCGGCGAGACGCTCGGTGGTCGCGAGATCGGTGCTGAGATCGCGCAGATCGCGGTTGTTCACGCCGATGATCTTCGCGCCGCTGCCGATGGCGCGATCGAGTTCCGCTTCGTCGTGCACCTCCACGAGGGCATCCATGCCCAGGGCCTCGGCGCGTTCGCGAAAGGACACGAGCTCCTCGCCCGAGAGCGCCGCCACGATGAGCAGCACCGCGTCGGCTCCGAGATGTCGCGCCTCGTCGATCTGCCAGGGATCGACCATGAAGTCCTTGCGGAGCAAGGGCCGACTCGTGAGCTGTCGTGCACGGGTCAGATCTTCGCCGCTGCCGCCGAAGAATTCGCCGTCGGTGAGCACGCTCACCGCGTCGGCGTGACGGTCATAGAGCGGCAGCAGATCCTCCAGGCGAAGATCCGGACGGATGGGTCCCCTCGACGGACTCGCCTTCTTCACTTCCAGAATGAATCGGCGGCCCGGCGCGGCCAGGGCCCCGCGGAAGTCGCGGTCCGACGGCGTCAGCTCGCCGAAGCCCGGGTGGTCCGCCTTGAGCGCGGCCACTTCCGCGCGCTTGGCTTCGAGTATCCTGTCGAGCACGCTCATGCCAGATCCTTGCTCGCCTCGGCCCAGCGGTTCAGCAGCCCCTCGGGCGCGCCGCTGGCGAGGATATCCATACCGCGTTCGTAGGCGGCCGACCAGCTTCGCTCGTGTCCGGCGAGGATGAGTCCCGCGCCCACGTTGACGGCCACGGCCTGCGCGCGGGGACCGGTGTCACGGCCACCGAGGATCTCGCGGAGCATGGCCGCATTCTCCTCGGCCTCTCCCCCGGCCAGTGCCGCCGGATCGATGGGCTCCACGCCGAGGTCGGCCGGCGTGAGATCGAGTTCGGAAAGCTCGCCGCCTTCGAGCCTCACGATGCGATTGGTGCCGTGCAGGCCGAGCTCATCCATGCCCGCGCCATGCACCACGAAGGCGCGTTCCAATTTCATGTCGCGGAGGGCCTGGGCCATGGGTACGAGCAGATCCTCGCGACTCACGCCGAGCACCTGGGCCGTGGGCCGAGCCGGGTTGCTGAGCGGACCGATCAGATTGAAGATGGTCTTCGTCGCCAGGGCCTGCCGCACGGGCATGACTTCCTTCATGGCCTTGTGATAGCGCGGGGCGAAGAGGAAGGCGATGCCGAAGTATTCGAGCAGCTGCTCGTTGGACTCGGGTTCGAGGTCGAGCTTCACGCCCAGGGCCTCGAGCACGTCGGCGCTGCCGCTCTTGGACGACACCGCGCGATTGCCGTGCTTGGCCACGGCCACACCCGAGGCTGCGAGGGCGATCGCAGCCGCGGTCGAAATATTGATGCTGCCCGAACCGTCGCCGCCGGTGCCACAGGTGTCCAGCAGGGGACGGCGATCGCATTTCACCGGTAGCGCGGCATCCTGCAGGGCGCGGGCGGCGCCCGCGATCTCGGACGGCGTCTCGCCCTTCATCTTGAGGGCCATGAGTATCGCCGCGATAACCTCGGGTGCGAGATCGCCGGCCATGATGCCGCCGAGCAGTTCACGGGTTTCCTCGAAGCCGAGGTCCTCGCCGCCGTAGAGCTTGTTCAGGGTGGCTTCCATCTAAGCCTCCTCGGCGCGCGCGAGCACGCGGTCGATGATGAGTCCGCCCGTGGGCGTCAGGATGCTCTCGGGATGGAACTGCACGCCTTCCACAGGCAGTTCACGATGCCGCGCGGCCATGACGAGCCCGTCCAGCTCCGCACTGACTTCGAGCTCGGCGGGAATGTCGAGGCCCACCAGGCTGTGATAGCGTCCCACGGCCATGGGGCTGGCGAGTCCCTCGAAGACGCCGCGCCCGTCGTGGCTCACCGCGCTGGCCTTGCCGTGCACCACCTCGGGTGCGCGTCCCACCTTGCCGCCCCAGGCCTCGACCATGACCTGCAGGCCCAGGCAGACGCCGAAGACCGGCATGCGCGGTGCGAACTCGAGCAAAGCCTCGGTGCAGACCCCCGCGCGATCGGGCGTTGACGGCCCTGGCGAGATCACGAGCAGCTTGGGCTTCGCCTCGGCTTCCACCTGCTTCAGCAGATCGAGGGGCACGTCGTTGCGGTACACGAGCACCTCGTGTCCCCGCTTCTCGAATTCATCCACGAGATTCCAGCTGAAGGAATCGAAGTTGTCCAGGAAGAGGATCTTCATGCCCCCTCCTTCGCGCGACCCAGCGCGGCCAGCGGCGCGGCGGCCTTGCGGCGGGTCTCGTCGGCCTCGCGTTCGGGCACCGAGTCGTAGACCACGCCGGCGCCGGCCCGGGCGATGGCCTTGCCGTCCGCCAGATGCAGCGAGCGGATGACGATGCAGGTGTCGAAGTCGCCGTCGAGCATCCAGTAGCCCACGGCGCCTCCGTAGAAGCCGCGGCGTGTGCGCTCGGTCTCGCGGAGCAGGCGCATGGCCTCGACCTTGGGCGCGCCGGTGAGCGTGCCCATGTTCATGGTGGCGAGATAGGCGTGCAGCGGATCGAGGTCGCCCCTCAACTCGCCGCTGACACTGCTCACCAGGTGCTGCACGTGGCTGTACTTCTCGATGGTAATGAGCTGATCCACCCGCCGCGTGCCCGCCTTGCTCACCCGGGCCACGTCGTTGCGGGCCAGGTCCACGAGCATGACGTGCTCGGCCAGCTCTTTGGCGTCGAGTTTGAGTTCGGCCTCGTAGCGTGCATCGAGATCGCGATCGATGACGCCATCGCGCAGGCCCCGCGGCTTGGTGCCCGCGATGGGGCGGATCTCCGCGACGCCGTTCGAAACCTTGAGCGCGGTTTCGGGGGATGCGCCGAGGAGCGTGTCGTCCTGCATGCGCAGGAAGAACATGTAGGGGCTGGGATTCAGCCCGCGCAGGCGGCGATAGGTGGTCAGAGCGTCTTCCACGGCCGGCGCTTCGAAACTGCGGGAGGGCACGATCTGGAAGACGTCACCGGCGAGGATGTGTTCCTTCAGCTTCTCCACCACCGATTCGTACTCGGCGTCGGACAGATCCGGCGTGGCGGACTCGGCCGCCGGCGGATCCGGAAGCCCGTCGAGTTCGGGCGCCGACTCTGCCGCCTCAACCATATGGCGCAGTAATTCTTGGGCGCGGGCGTACTCCTCTTCGGAGTCGGGAAGGCCCAGGGCCGTGGCCACGAGCACGGTGCGGTCGTGGATGTGATCCACCAGGAAGAGGTGATCGGCGAAGTAGAAGAGGTAGTCCGGCGCCGGGTGGGGATCGTCCTGGCCGCTGGGTAACCGTTCGAACTGGTCGATGAAGTCGTAGGCGAAGGCGCCGAAGAGCCCGCCCGGGGGGAAACCCGCACCGGAGTCGGGGACGAAGGCGTTCTTGAGGGCCCGCAGCAGGTCCATGGGACCGGGCTCGCGCAGTCGCTCGCGCTCCTCCAGTCCCGCGCGGGGTTTGGGAAGGCGTCCCGTGAGGCGGGTTGGCGTGGTTTCGAGAATGTCGGCGAAGTCGAGTGACGGCGCGACGGCCGCGATCATCTTCTCGCCGCTGCGGTTCAAGGCCAGCAGCTCGAAGCCCGCGCCGCGACCGGACAGGCGCAGGCAGGGCTCGGCGCATCCCAGGCTGCGCTCGGCGCTGCCGCTGTGCACGTCGGCGGATTCGAGCAGGAAGGCGTGGGGCAGGGTGCCGCGCTCGGACAGCGCGCTGAACAGGCGCAGGGGGTCGACGGCCCCGGGAAGGACCTTGCTCAGGGGCTGGGCCCTTCCCGCGGGGACGGTCTTCATGGCAGGACCCGGCCCTCCAGCTCGGCGAAGCGGCGAATCACGTCCATGAGCTTCTCGAACTGCTCGGGGAAGAGCGACTGCATGCCGTCGCTGAGCGCGTGATCAGGATGCGGATGCACCTCGACCATGAGACCGTCGGCGCCGGCGCCCAGTGCGGCCTTGCTCATGGGCAGGACCATGTCGCGGATGCCCGTGCCGTGACTCGGATCCACCACCACCGGCAGATGCGTCTTGGCCTTGAGGTAGGGCACGGCGTTCAGGTCGAGGGTGTTGCGCGTGCCGGTGACGAAGGTCTTGATGCCGCGCTCGCAGAGCACCACGTTGGGGTTGCCCTCGCTCATGATGTACTCGGCGCTCATGAGGAAGTCGTCGTAGCCCGCGCTCATGCCGCGCTTGAGCAGCACCGGCTTGCGGCTCTTGCCCAGCTCGCGCAGCAGGCGGAAGTTCTGCATGTTGCGGGCGCCCACCTGGAACATGTCGGCGTGGGCGGCGACCTTTTCGATGTCGTGCATGTCGATGATCTCGGTGACCACCGGCAGGCCGGTCTCTTCCTTGGCGAGGGTGAGAAGCTTGAGCCCCTCTTCCTCGAGACCCTGGAAGGTGTAGGGACTGGAACGCGGCTTGTAAGCGCCGCCGCGCAGGATCTTTGCGCCAGCCGCCTTCACGCGCCGGGCCGACTCGACGATCTGCTCCTCGGATTCCACGGCGCAGGGCCCGGCCATCACGGTGAAGTGTCCGGGGCCGATGGGAACGCCGTCCACCTCGACCACGGAGTCGTGGGCCTGCAGCTCGCGGGACACCATCTTATAAGGAGTGAGGATGGGCAGGACCCGGTCCACATAGGGATAGGCCTCGAGGCTGAGGGTGCCGAGCACGCGCTCATCGCCCAGGGCGCCCAGCACGGTGCGCTCGCTGCCGGGCATGTAGAGGGGCTTGAGGCCCTGGTCCTCGATGATCTTCAGCAGTTCATCGGCCTGGGCCTTGGTGGCCTCTTTCTTCAGAATGATGATCATGGGCCCATCCAGGTGGGGGTGTTAAAAAAAGCCGGATTTCCGGCTATTCGAGATGGAATAGCTTAGGGCTTGAGTTAGCCCGAGTCAATGGGGGAATGAGCCAATTTGCCTAGAATAAAGGCTTTAGCTGGCTCGGAAAGGGCCTAGAGCTCTTTGTGACCTGAGTAGTGGATGTCCAGCAGCTGGATTGTAACCCGCCCAGCGTAACTACCAGCACCGCCAGTGTTTTCCAGGGAGCCTTTCAAGGCCAGATAGACAGGTTCGGCCGAGTGCAGAACATCCTGGAATCGTTCGAGAAGGTCGTAGGTGCTTTCCGAATAGCTCGAGGCCGAATCCTGAACATGTTCGATGACGACCTCGAAGGCCGGAGTTTCGCTCCAGATCTCCGGTTCGCCGTGATCCGAGATGAATGCCTTGATATGCAGGTTCAAATCGACTTCGCCGGAGAATGATTCCATGTCTATCTGGACACCAACCGTGGACCACATCTCGTCGGTCACAACGACTTCGTTCAGCTCTGAGGACAGCTCCAGGGAAATGACCGGGCTGTTCTCGACGGGCAATTCCTCACCCGAACCAATGGACTCTCCATCAACACCGAATGAACGATCCTCCTCATCGATGTAGTCGACAAGATGAATAGTTCCCTCGACGTAGAGGTAGCGGCCACATGACAGCAAAGAACAGAAAATGAAAATCAGAATGGGCCACAGCACGGCCCTCCTCGGCTTGAAGCTCTTGAATAGCATGACATCGCGCCTTGTAAGATTGACTCGACCAAGTAGTATAATTTGATCATACGATATGCTAGGATTCGAATTCAATAGTCCCACTGTGAATTAGATCGTTGTATTCCCGCCAGGATTACGGCAAATAGGCGGTACTGATTCGTGCGTTACCCTGTGTATCTACTCTCTCTCGCCCTAGCGGTTGCATTCATTGCTGGCCAAAGCACTAGTTCTCAAGGAGTTGCCATCAGTGTTCGCGAGATGGCCATGGGATCGGTGTGCCCGCCTGGACCAGCATTGACGAAGTGGAACTACGCCTACCATTCGCAAGAGTGGAGCGTCCCTCAATCGAAATCTCGACGATCAATCTCTCTCCCGATTGGATTGCTCGCCCTGGCGAATCACAGCTTCGTCAAAGATGCCGAACCTGTCTCATTGGCAAACCTTCTGGTCTCCCCTCCCTGGCACTTCCACATCAGCGATGTGTCCTCTTTGATTGGTGATATCTCTGTATCCGCGAGCGACAATCACCTTTCCCTCGATTGGGATGAAGCTTCGAGCCTCTTCGACCAACATGAGCGAACTCTTGGAGAAACCTGGCATGCCAATGTTTCGCTGTTGCCCGCCTGCTCTGCGGGACCGATCGACCTTCATCTCTCGGCAAGGCCCAGTCTCGAAACCAATCTGACTTACTTGGTGGATGACGGGAGCTACGACTTTCTCAACAATTTGGATGAAATCTCCGAACTTGAAAGGTACCGAGCACAGATTCGTTCTCATGTGACGGGCATTGCCACTTTGAATCCAGGGGTGACTTCAGCCATTTCTATCGGAGAGAACTGCACCCTAGCACTGGGAATGTCTCCCGCCCTGCATTTGGGAGTCTACCGCGCTGCGGGACAGTTGGATTTTGAACTAGAAACTGGTGAGGGTCTCTTTTCAGGTCCCAACCTCCATTCAGTTGAATCCTCCATTGAACTCATCGAGTCAGAGAGCTTGGGAGTTGGACTCGGCTTCGATTTCGGACTGGCACTACGATTCAGTGCCTTCGATTTCGGTTTCGGCGCTCAGAATCTTGGTTCGGCAATTCTCTGGAGAGATTCTGTGCGATCTGACTATTCCCTGGAGTTTCTGGATAACCAGGGAATTGCATATCGTAGAGTTGGCCCTGCCCAAACTTTGTTGATTCGTGAGTACTTAAAACCCGTTCTAACGTGTAGTAGCTCATATCGGATGCGGTCATGGATCATCGCGGTTCAACTCCAGGCGAGAGACGGAGTTCACTCCTCGAGTTTGGGCGCCGAGCATCGCTTCAGTTTCTATGACCTTAGGTGGGGATTTCGTGTTGATGAGAGAAGTCGAATCTGCCCAAGTGTCGGGCTAGGTGTGCGGTTGTTTGAGACCGTTGACTTAGATCTCGGAGCGGCTACCACTACACTCGCTCATGGAAACACGGGACTGGTTCTCGGAGTGGGTTGGACATTCTTCTCCGAGTAAGATCTGTGAACTTGAACAGTCGATGCCCATTGAGCCGCGACTATCCGAAGTCGATTTCGGCGGCCCTGGCGGTGCCGCAGCGGCGGCCGGGGTAGCGCAGCCAACTCATGATGGTATTCAGCTCGCGGACGATGTCCTCGGCCGGAATCTGCGGACCGCCGTCCTCGGGATCGAGGATCTCGGTGCCATGGGCGTCGCTGAGCAGGGTGAGGTCGAAGCCGCGCTCCAGGGCCGCGTAGGCCGTGGCCCGCACGCACCAGTTGGTGGATGCGCCGGCCAGCACGATGTGCGTGGCACCGATTTTCTTGAGCTGGTCTTCGAGGTCGGTCTCTTCGAAGGACGAGTTGTAGCTCTTGCGGATGATGCGCTCGCCCGCCGCGGCGTCGAGACCTGCGGCGAGCTGCCACTGGGGACTGCCTTCGGGCATCCCTTCGTTCTCGTGATGCACCCAGATCACCGGCGCGCCCTGAGCGCGTGCGCGCTCCACGACGAGGGCGGTCCTGCTGACGACACCTTCCTGGTCATGCATGCCGTCGATGACGCCGGTCTGCATGTCGACGATGAGGAGGATTGTCTTGTCGCCTTTGCGTGTTGTCGCCATGTCGTTACTCTCCGGTATCAGCGCCGTCTAGCAGAGACCCTCGGCCAGCTCTCCGTGATTCGACTCAAGCCATCCAAGTACAACAGTACGGAATTGCTTCGCTTCTGCGATCAACTCTTCGACCTCGGCATCGGAGATCTCACCGGAAGCATCATAGTCAGCATCGTTTCGCTTCGTTCGACAGGCATTGAAATAGTCGGCACGATCCTGCTGATCGTCCCCCATGACTAGGGGCAACATTTGAAAGGTGATCCAATGATGGCCCGCACCTCTAGTCCGGTAGCCACATGCCCTCAAGGTGATGGATGCGAGCTGGAGAACGGCGTTGTAGGCGGTGGCGAAGCGCCGGTCTGTGGAGAGTTGCTCGATGTCGACGTCTTTCAGGTCGCGATCCACCACACCCAGGAGATCGGAGATCTCCTGCCTGGAGCTGTCGAGCCGTCGGAGGCGCCCCTCACTCAACCAGTTCTCTAAGCTTTTCTTCATTTCCGATGAGCCAGATCTTCTGCTCTGCGATTACATTCCCAATGAATTGGTTCCCGCTTCGTGCCTTTTTGCGAAACTCCTTCTCCGGATAGAGTGTTGCGTTGAACTCTCGATCCAACTCGCGCCCCAATGGGCCGAGCACTTTCGTGATCTGTCGCGAGGTCAATTCGCCGACGATGAACAGATCGACGTCGCTGTCCCGGTTCTCGCCCCCCGTCGCCAGCGAACCGTAGATGAACGCGAGACGAATCTGCTCACGAATCGGCAGCAGACTCTCGCGCAATTGATCCCCAAAGGCCACGGTCTTGATCAAGGCGCGTTTCAGGTCCTCATGGGCCGGGTGCTTGGTGTCGGAACGATAGTAGACTCGATTCCCCCGGCGGTGGCTCAGGGCCAGTCCGGCGGCCTGGATGCGCTTCAGAGCACGCTGCACCTCGATGGTGCCTGTGTTCGTTCGCTCGGAGATTTCCCGCTGATAGAACTCCTGGTCGGGATGGAGCAGAAGCAAGGTCAGGACGTCCAGAACGACCTGATTGGGGAAAAGGCTTGTCAATGAATGAGTTAGGTCAAAGCCCTCGGACATGTGGCCCTCGCACAAGTTGACTACATTTCGTAGTCATTTAACTACACTTTGTAGTCATTCTTGTCAAGATGCGAGAATGCCGGGTGGAATCGGCTCAAAGCAGCACGGCCAGGCGAGACATGCTTTGATTTCCCACCCGCCTGGGCCGAGAAGTTACCACCACGCCCTTAGCGGTACCGTGACTTCACGAGGCTCCAGGTGATCAATTCGGTGGAAACCGGCTCGCAGAAGTTGTCGAAGTCGATTTCGAAGATCTCTTCGCCTCCGCTGTGATCGACGTGCGACCAGGTCCTCAATCGATAGTTCGACTCGCCCGGCAGGTGAAGCGCCGCGCTTTCGCTGGGCGGGATGTCTCCTTCGTAAACCACCGAGCTGCTGTCGAGATCGGTCAGCTTGAATCCACAGGTGTAGATTCCCGCAAAGTTCTGGATGTTGATCAATTCGATGCAATCCTGATCAAGGCTGCCGTGCTCATATTCCCAACTCGGGTTCTCGAGCGTGCCGAGTGTTCGGATGCAGACGGTCGATTCTTCGTAATCGCACCATGCCTCTGCGACAGAAGTAGAGGCGAAGGAGCCGAGCAAAACTAGGGTCAACAGGATAGCTGTGGGTTTCATCGACAAACTCCTGACAGGAACATGGAAGCGCCGGGCCGCCGCGGCCCGGACGGGGCATATTATACTATATATCGCATCAATTCTGCAATATCGATATTGGGTGTGGCACCGGTTTCTACCGCCCAGGGCCAGTCGACTAGTTACATAGGAGGCCCGCAAGCCTAGTGCTCAGCATAAAAGCCCGGATCCGCGAGGCCATCAGATTGAGAGCCGACTACTGTCGATCAGGGTTTCCCCACTTCCCCCAGAGCAACTCGACGGCTTTCCGCCCGGGATAGAACGATTTCGACAGGCCCCTGCCGGCGTGACAGGGAGTGTCCGCGAGACGAGCTTCCGCCACCTTGAGTGAAGCATCGAAGGAGTCGAGCTCGTCGAAATAGAAAGACAAGACCTGGCCGAAGTCGTTCATGAAGCCGAGCACGGAGCGATCTCTGGTCTTCGCCACCTGCACACTGTCCATGGCGGACAGCTCCCGATCAATCAGCAGGTTCGGCACCCCGAGGGATCTCAGGCGGGCGGCGACGATCTCGGTGAGACGATCGGGCAGTCCGCGGACATCTCTCGCGGGAACGAGGACCGGCAGAATAGAGAGCGCGCTGACGAGCAGCAGCACCGGCCTGCGTCCGACCATGAGACGGTTGACATACCAGTCGCCGAGTGCCGTATCTGACTCGCCGGGAGTTGCAACTGGCGGTGGCAGGTGCCGCAGTACTTTCTGGGTTGCGCGGAGGACGATCATTTCATCGCTTCAATGCCATACAACGGCGGGGTGATTTGCATGCCGCCGCTCTCTTCGGATGCTAGCTTTGCGCATTGGTGCGATCACGCTGCGCCGTTTTCTTGGTACAAGTACTTCTGAAAGTCGGTAAACACAGCGCCAATCTCTGCTGCCGTGCCCAGATCGGCCATCGCATCAGCGATGGAGTCGTGATACTTGATCTTCAGAAGCGGCGTGAGTTTCGCCTGATCAAGCTCCTCGACGCCGACATCCACGTAGTGCGAAAGCACGAAGTCCAGAAACTCCTGCTGCTTCACGTTGAACGAGTCGTTGATGTAAACACGAGCGTTGGCGGCCCGGGCTTCCCTGGTGACCGGAGCGCGCGCATAGGCGATATAGGCAAGAACGTCGAACAGGTCGCTCTTTTCAGCATCTATGATGCGCCGCATCTCCGCCAGTTGCTCCGCTCCGAATCCGCTCTCCGCCAATCCTCCTAATAGTCGCTTGCGAGTATCCGGGGCGCTCCAGATCGTCCGCAGCTCATCCTCGTCCTTGAAGAAGTCCGGCAGTTTGCCGAACAGCAGCTCCATGAACTGCTGGGCCGACATGGGAGTGCCATCGGGGTGCCAGAAGCTGGTGACCATCATGCTCTGGATCTGCCGCTCCTTACCGTCGGCGAGCTTGACCTTCACCTTCTTCTTGGCCGTGCTTTCCACAGGCTTTTCCCGGACTACCGTCGCCGCCTTTCTGTGTTTGTCGCGTTTGCCCGTTTCCACCGTCTCCGGTTCGGCGGGCTCGCCATCCCACTCCGGGTCATTGAAGTGCTGGTAGGCCTTCACGAAGTCGTAGATGGTGAAGTGGTCCTTGCCGTCGTAGAGCCGCGTGCCGCGTCCGACAATCTGCTTGAACTCGATGATGCTGTTGACCGGGCGCATCAGGACGATGTTGCGGATATTGCGGGCATCGACCCCAGTGCTCAGCTTCTGGGAGGTCGTAAGGATGGTTGGTATCGTCTTCTCGTTGTCCTGGAAGTCTCTCAAGTGCTGCTCGCCCAGTGCGCCGTCGTTGGCGGTGACCCGCTGGCAGTAGTTCGGGTCGTCGCTCTCCTTCATCTGGTTGATGAGATCGCGCACGGCCAGGGCATGGGTCTGGGTGGCGCAGAACACGAGCGTTTTCTCTCGCTGGTCGATCTGCTCAAGAAACAGCCTTACGCGGTGGGCTTCACGTTCCTTGATCTCGATGACCTTGTTGAAGTCATCTTCGGTGTACATCCGGCCGGTCTCGATTTCGCCTTCAACCACGTTGTCGTCGGGGGTGTAGATGTACTCGTCCAGCGTGGTCTGGATTTGCCGCACCTTGAAGGGCGTTAGGAAACCGTCGTTGATTCCGTCCTTGAGCGAGTAGATGTAGACCGGCTCGCCGAAGTAGGCGTAAGTGTCCGCGTTGTCCCTGCGCTTTGGCGTGGCGGTAAGACCGAGCTGCACGGCAGGAGCGAAGTGCTCCATGATATCGCGCCAGTTGCTCTCGTCGTTGGCGCCACCCCGGTGGCACTCGTCGATGATGATGAAGTCAAAGAAGTCTGGCGGATACTCTCCGAAGGAGGGCGCGGGCTCGCCACGTTCATCACGCCCGGTCATGAAGGTCTGGAAGATGGTGAAGAAGAGGCTGCCGTTCTTGGGCACCTTGCCCTTCTTGCGGATCTCATCGGGGGCGATCCGCACCATCGCATCTTCCGGAAATGCGGAGAACTGGTTGTAGGCCTGGTTCGCCAGGATGTTGCGGTCTGCCAGAAAGAGGATGCGCGGTCGCCGGGTCGGCTCGCCCGATAGATTCCAGCGGCTGTGGAACAGCTTCCAGGCGATCTGGAAGGCGATGAATGTCTTGCCCGTGCCGGTGGCCAGCGTCAGGAGAATCCGCTTCTGATCCTCAGCCACCGCCTGCATCACCTTCTCGACTGCGATGTCCTGATAGTAGCGCGCCGGATGACTGCCGCCCTTGTCCTCGAAGGGAACATCGGAGAAGCGGTCCCGCCATGCGTTTCGCTCGGCATAGGTCTGCTGCCAGAGTTCCTCTGGCGTCGGGTAGTTCGCCAGCTCGCTCTCGTCGCCCGTCTGCATGTCGATGCCGTAGATGCCCTGTCCGTTGCTAGCGTAGGTAAATCGGACGCCCAGCTTTCCCGCGTAATCCTTGGCCTGTGCAACCCCTTCAGTAAGCGGCTTGTCCCAGGCCTTGGCCTCGATCACGGCTAGCTTACGGTTGCGATAAACCAACACGTAGTCGGCGATCACCGGCTTGCGGCGTCGCCCAGGTCCCTCGATGCGTCCGGGCGTGATGGGGTACTCCCGCTGGATACGGCTCCCCTCAACCACACCCCAGCCTGCGGCTGTCAGCGCGGGGTCGATATGTTCGGCTCTGGTTTCGGCTTCGTTCATGGCATTACAACTCCCCCTTAAACGCCCGATCCAGCAGCGACTTCTTCAACGCCTCCAGCTCGTTGAGTTTTTGCCGGTAGATGGTTTCGAGGTGGCGGGTTTCTTTCGTGAACGATTCCAATTGTTCAACGGTTGCTTTCTGCACCGGCAGTGATGGCGTCGGAACTGGGAACGCCTTCAAGTCGCCGACGACAATGTAATTTGTTGCCGAACCGAACTGCTTGGTCGCAATCCAGTCGGGCCAAGTCGCGCTGAAACAGAAATACAAAAAGCGCGGGTTGATGGCTTGGTTCAACTCATTGACGACATAGGTTCTCTGGTAGGCTTCAAACTTACCATCGTAGAAGAACACTTTCCCGACGTTCGCTCCATTCCCGGGCAGAATGATCGAAGGGCCATCAAATGAAAACGTAGGGCTTCTGAACTGCCCAACGGCACAGGTGTAAAAAGGATACGGGCCATCTTCAACTTGATGATTCGCGTCACGTTTGCCGGTTCCAATTTTAGCGTGTCCATCTAGTGGTCTTGCTTCCCACCCCTCACCGCGCTGGGTGAAGACCTGGTTGAGGTGGCTCTCGAAGAGGGCGCGGGCGTTCTCAAGGTTCTTCTCGGCGTTGGCCCGGGCGGTGGCGATCCCCGCAAACGCTTCATCCAGAATCCCCACAATCCGCTTCTGCTCGGGGAGTGGGGGGATATTAACTGGCAGCGCATAGACTTCGTTCCGGTTAATTCCCGGCTTCACGCCCTTGGCAAGACTTGGAAGATCGAGTGTTGCGAGAAGGTGATACAGGAACTGCAACTCGCATTGGTTGTCATCGAATGTGGCGAAGTAGGTTACATCCAGAGGCCAGAAGCGTGGTTCGGTCAGATTGAGTTCTCCAGCAGATCCTTTTCGACCGACAATGATGCTGGGCCTGTCGCAATAGAACTTGTTGGTGCGGTCCTTTTCGCCATTGGCTCCGTAGACGGGATACTCGCCATCAGGAGTGCGGTCGGCTTTTGGCAGCGGCTTGCCATACTCAAGCCTCATGACTTCACCAAGCGTCTTCGTCTGCCACCCCTTCTTCACAGCAACCCCTCCACTTTCGCCAGCACCTTTGCGCTCTCTGCATCCAGCCTGGCGATCTCTTTTAGAATCTCCTGCGGGCTGCGGTGTACCACTTCCTCGCCGCCATTGGGGTTTTTCACGCTCAGGTCAAAGGTGGCGGTGTCCACATCCTTGATGTCCACGGTCCAGCTCTTGTCGGAGTCCGCTTTTGTCTTCTGGAGCTTCACAAACTCCGCCAGGTCATCATCGTTCAGCGGATTGGTCTTGCCCAGGTTGCGGCCGGGGTCGAGCTGGTAGTACCAGGTCTTGCGGGTGGGTTTGCCCTTCTCGAAGAAGAGCACCACGGTTTTGACGCCCGCGCCCTGGAAGGTGCCGCCGGGGCAGTCGAGCACGGTGTGCAGGTTGCAGGATTCCAGCAGCAGTTTCCTCAGGCTCACCGAGGCGTTGTCGGTGTTGGACAAAAAGGTGTTCTTGATCACCACGCCCGCCCGGCCGCCGGCCTTGAGCATCTTGATGAAGTGCTGCAGGAACAGAAATGCGGTCTCGCCGGTGCGGATAGGGAAGTTCTGCTGGACCTCCTTGCGCTCCTTGCCGCCGAAGGGCGGATTGGCGAGGATCACATCGAAGCGGTCTTTCTCCTGCACGTCGGCCAGGTTCTCTGTCAATGTATTGGTATGGATGATGTTGGGTGCCTCGATGCCGTGCAGGATCATGTTCATGATGGCGATCACATAGGCCAGCGACTTCTTCTCCTTGCCGCTGAAGGTGGCGGTCTGCAGCGTTGCGACATCTTTGGTAGTCAGCTTCTTCTTGCCGGCCTTCATGTGGTCATACGCTTCACAGAGGAAGCCGCAGGAGCCGCAGGCGGCGTCATAGACGGTCTCCCCGATGACCGGCTGCACCACCTGCACGATGGCGCGGATCAGCGGGCGCGGGGTGTAATACTCGCCGCCGTTGCGCCCGGCATTGCCCATGCGGGCGATCTTCTCTTCGTAGAGCATGGAGAGTTCATGCTTCTCGGTCTGCGAGCGGAAGCGCAGCTCATCCACATGGTCGATGATCTCGCGCAGGTTGTAGCCGCTGGAAATCTTGTTTTTGATCTCCCCGAAAATCTCCCCGATCTTGTATTCGATGGTATTCGCGCCGCTGGCCTTCTGTTTGAAGCCGTGCAGGTAGGGAAAGAGCTTCCGGTTCACGAAATCGCACAGGTCATCCCCGGTCAACGCGACATTGTGGTCGAGTTTGCCGTTGGCTCCCTTAGGCGCGGCCCAACTGTTCCAGCGGTACGGCTCATCGAGAATGTAGGTATAGTCCTTGCCGGAAAGCGCCGCCTCGTCGGCCCGGTCCTGCTCCAGGCCATCCAGATACTTCAGGAACAGCAGCCAGGAGGTCTGCTCTGTGTAGTCCAGCTCCGTGGTACAGCCGGATTCCTTCCAGAGGATGTCGTCGATGTTTCTGAATGCCTGTTCGAACATGTTGGGTTTCTCTCCTCAAGCTGTCTTTGTCATACATCGCCGCTCATCGTTCTCCAGGGCCAACGTCGGCTTCAGCTGCAAAGGCCTTTGCCGCGGGCTGTGCGCAAGCACGGCGAAGACGAGTGGCTTGGCACGCTGGAAGCTTATACTCCACGGCTTAGCCCGCACCCCCGTTAGGCCGCAGCGTGCTCATACTATCAACTCCCTCTTGCCCGGTTGTGCGAAATGCAATGCATCGCGCTGTCATTGGTGGTGCACCCGGCGCTGTGAGAACTGAACGATGCGGCAAACTTGATGCTCATGTTGCTACTCCGGCGGTAGGCGGCGGGTTCATCATTTCATAGTGCCCCTGGTGGTCGCTCTTCATAAAGATCTCCCTGAATACCCTCAGCGCTGTTCTAACCACTGCATCGCTCGGAGTGATATGCACATCGTCAAGAGCAGAATGCGAACCAGCGTTTACCCATGAGAACAGCGAGTTGCACATCACCTTGTCGGGACCATCAAACATGTCGCAGAGAGTCTTGTAGTCT
>CAYPGS010000018.1:0-71237 GCA_964410395.1 uncultured bacterium | reverse complement strand
AAGGTTGCCGGTCTAAGATGAGAGCGGCCGTTTACACAGATATGTTGACACTCCCGCTACAGCTTGTACTTCGGTCCATGCAAATCCCTTCAGCGTATCCTCTGACCCTCGCCCCTATACCGACCAAGTCTAAAAGCCTACAACAGCCACAAAAAACCGCCGGGCGTTCCATCGCCCGGCGATTTCTATCTGCGATCCTGTCCGGCAGGGTCGCCTCGGAATCAGAATCTACCCTTCAGATCCGACCAGCTGTGCTCCGCGGCGGCGGTTTCACCCGAAGCGGTGATGATCAGACTGACGCCATCGTTGTAGTAGTGGCAATCCGGATCGAAGGCGATGCCCAGCAGTCCATCTAGGACGAACACCTGCGCGTCGTCGATGAGGTCGGCATCCGAGAAGAAGAAACTGAGATTCTCGGAGTTGCCGGCGCCGTTCTCGTCCGACCATGTCGCGATGAGCGGCCCCATTCCTTCGAAGTGATCGGCCGGGTCCTGGTCGTCTTCGCCGGAGGACACTCCCAGGTCGGCGTCGTCGAGCAGGTGCAGGTAGAGCACGTTGGTCTCGTCGTCCCAGTTGCTGATGTTCTCGAAACGCAGTTCCACCTCTTCGATGAAGCGCGCTTCGAGCACGGTCACATCGATGCCCCAGGTGTACCACTTGTAGTGGTCAAGGTCGTCGAGATCCTCAGGATCCGGAGTGAAGGTGAAGACTTCCGACGCGCTGATCGTTGCGGCCATCATCCCCACGAGCGCCACCGCGATGCAAAAGATCTTGCGCATGATTCCATCCTTGCGTAGCCGACGATCCTCATGGCCGTCGATCGAGCAAAGCAATGCGCGTTCCCCGTTCGGTCTTTTTGACCTGAACCGAGGGGGGCTTCCGGAAAGGCAAGGTTGACGCCATGGAAGGCGGAGAGTGCCGCATGTTTCCTTGCCCTTGAACGGGATTTGGAACAGCGCCGAGAAGGGAGGGAAAATGGGACCATCCCCAATGGGAGTCTTTTCCGGCTAGAGAGTCTCCACCGCGCGGGCGGGCACCCATCCCTCCAGGTCGGCGCCCAGGCTCACTCGCAACCAGTCGCCCCGCTTCCCCAGAAGACGCAGCTCGGCGCCCTCATGAAGTTCGAACAGGGTGATGTAATCCGCGCCCGGACCCGATTGGGCGGCAACGGCCGAGGCGGTGAGCACGCCCTCGCGTCCGCTCCAATCCTCCCACTCCGCGCGCCAGGCGCCCACGCTCAGGAAGACCAGCAGCAGGGTCGCGGTGATGAGCGCTCCGCGGAGTTGTCGCCAGCCAATACGTCGCAGGATTCCCAGCAAGGCCAGAATCGCCGCGAACCAGAGCGTGGCCAGCCCCATGACCGCCATCTCGCCGGGGGAGAGGCTGCGGCGCGTCCAGGACCAGATGCGGGCCAGGCCGCCTCCGTCTTCGAGATTCAGCGACTCCCTGCGCCGGGCCCGCGCGATCTCGAGGTTCTCGCGGATCTCCTTGTCGCGGGGGGCGAGCCGGAGGGCGCGCTTGTAGGCGAGGATGGCCGGGCCGATCTCGTCCTGCTGGAAGTAGGCCCCGCCCAGGTTGTACCAGAGGCGGCTGTCTTCCAGGCCGGCCTCGGCCAGGGTCTCCCAATGGCGCGCGGCGGCGGGGAAGTCGCCCGCTTCGTAGAGTCGGGCCGCCTCGCCCATCAGGGCCTCGGCGCCTTCCATGGCCGGCGCCGCGGCGGGCAGCAGAAGCAGGAGCAGCATGCCCATGATGACCGATCCGCGGCCCTTGCCCTTTACGCGATCCAGATCGCCGATGAGCGCTACGGCGCGCTCGAGAAGCTCGCGCATGCGCGCTTCGTCCTTGGCTCCGGGCGCGAAACGGGCGAAGTCGCATTCGGACAGCAGTCCCCGCACCTTCTCGCGCAGAGTTTCCGGGACGCCTCCGGCCGAGAGGCGGGCATCGATGTCCTCGTCGCTGAGACCAGCGGCCGAGGCACCCAGGCGGTCGGCTAGGTAGCCGCGCAGGCCCCGGGCCAGGGCATCGCAGAAGCTCTCGAATTCCCCCGCGCCCAGCGCGGCCGAAGCTTCCTTCAGGTGCCGGCGAGCCGCCTTGCCCGCGCCGCGGGCACGATGGGCCGTGGCGTCGGCGGCGATGGCGTCGCGGCGGCGGCGCAGGAGCCACGCGCCGGCGAGAACCGGCCAGGGCAGGGCCAGGGCCGTCCAGAATGCGGGCGAGCGCGGGAAGCGCTTGCCGTCGCCGGCGAGCAGGGGATCGGTCTTGATGTGGTGGATGCTCCGGACCAGAGTCTCAACGCCCTGGGGCATCTCTGTGAAGACCACCGGCTCGGTTTCCGAAGCGCTGGAGGGCGCGACCCGCAGGGGCATGGCCGCGCTTCGGGCCATGCGGTATCGCCCCTCGGCCGGATCGAACCAGGGATACTCCAGGGCCGGAATCTCCAGCTCACCTTCCCGCTGGGGCACCAGCACCCAGGTGAAATCCTTGCGCACGCGGATGCGGTTCTCGTCCACCGACACGCGGCTCTGCAGATCGGAGTCGTAGTCGCGGAAGTCCTCACCGATCTGCAGCTCGGGCATGGCGAAGGTGCGGGGGTTGCCGTAGCCCGTAAGCATGACGGTGAGGGTGACCGGCTGACCGGCCTCGTAGGGACCGGGATCCAGTTTGGCCCGCAGGTCGAGTTCCCGGGCCACGGTGCCGCCGAATCCCGCGGGACGCCCTTCCTCGGGCAGGGGCAGCACCTCGATGGGGACCGACTGGGTGCGCAGGATCTTCTCGCGTCCGCGCCCGAAGCTGAAGAAGTCGTCCCGATAGGGATCGTAGAGAGTCACGCGGAGCGAAGCCGCGCCCACTTCCAGGGGGCCGGGTTCGTGGGGGAAGAGGGCCGTGCGCAGTTCGGTGACCGCGAAGTCCCGGCCTTCGATCTTCTGGAATCCGCTGATCTCATCGCCCAGGGACTCGGCCCAGAAACCCGGCGTCTCCGGCGCCTCGTACTGGGGGTTTCCCCGGAAACGCACACGCGCATCGCGGTAGAGGGCGAAGTGATGGGTGACCTGCTCGCCCACGTAGACCCTCTCGCCGTCGGTCCAGCTGCGGATGAAGACCTGGCCCGACTGGTCGCCAGCGCCGGAGGCCTGCTCGGGCGCGGGGGCGGGCACTCCCGAAGGCGGATCCACCGGAGGCGCGCCGGCTCCGGGATGCACGGTGATCGCGATGGGATCGGTCACGTAGACCTCGCCCTTCACCGTCACGGGAATGGCGGGAAGGGTGTACTCTCCCTTGCGGTCCGCGATGAGATTGTAGTGGTAGATCTTCTCGTTGCGCGTGCGCCCGTTGATGAAGCTGAAGTTGCTGGAACTGGAGGTTCCCACCAGGAAGAAGTCGACGAGCTCGGGCAGCTCGGGCGCCTCGATGCCACGCAGAGGACCCTCCACGCGTACCGTGAGGGTGAAGGACTCGCCTTCCACGACGCGGCGACTGTCGATCTCGGCACTGACCTTCACGTCGGCTGCCAGGGCGAAGGCCGAGGCGATCATGAGCGCGATGAGGGCGATGCGAAGGGTCATGGCTACCAGTCCTTCTCCACGTCTTTCTTCTCCTCGATCTCCTGGCGGGCGCGCATCTCCTGGAACTCGCGCTCCTCTTCCATCATGGCGTCCAGCAGGCGTTGCGCGTCTTCCTCGCTCATGGGCTGCTCTTCCTGCTCGCCCGGCTGAGGCTGGGGCTGTTGCTCCTGTTCGGGTTCCTGCTCGGGCTGCTGCTGCTGGCTCTGATCCTGTTCCTGCTGTTGCTGGTCCTGACCTTCCTGTTGCTGCTGCTGCCCGTCCTGCTGCTGCTCCTGCTGATCCTGGTTCTCGTCGGAGTTTTCGTTCTGCTGTTGCTGCTCCTGCTGCTGCTGTTCCTGCATCATGCGCTGCAGGAATTCGATGTTGTGTTTGATGTCCATATCCTCGGGCGTGAGCATGAGGGCGCGGGTGTACTGCTCGAGGGCCGGCTCTAGCTGTCCGCCCAGGGCCAGGGTGTTGGCGAGGTCGTAGTAGACCTTGGCCTGCTCCTGGCGTCCCTCCGCGAAACGGAGAGCCTGACCGTAAGATGCCAGGGCCTCATCGCCCAGGCCCGCGCGGGCCAGAGCGCCGGCGAGGTTGCGCTGGAGGATGCCGTTCTCGGGCATCTTGAGAGCCTCGCCGCGGTAGAGCCCGGCCGCCTCCTCGAATTGTCCCTCGGCGACTTTCTTGTTGCCCTCGGCATTGGCCCGGGCGGTGGACAGGGGCACGCGCTCCTCGGCCGAGGCACCGGCGGCGGCAAGCAGCGCGATGATCGCTAGAATCTTCCGGTCCATGCCGCCTCCTTTCCGCGCCGTTCGGGCAGGGCCGCCTCGAAGATGAGGGCGGCCAGGGCCAGGGCCACGAACCACTGGAATCGCTCGATGGGCTTACGCGCTTCCCGTCCCGAGAGTTCGCGGGTCTCCATGTTCGAGATGGTGTCCTTCAGGTGATCCAGATCGAGGGTGGCGCCGCTGCTCTCGTAGTAGGCGCCGCCGGTGAGGGCCGCCACCTGCTGCAGGGTCTGACGATCCAGGCGGCTGAACACCGGACGTCCCTCGCGGTCGCGCAGGTTCTCCTTGAGCGTGCCGGTGACCTCGTCGCGCAGGGGCACCGTGTGACCTTCGGGGGTGCCCACGCCGATGGTGAAGATCACCACGCCTTCCTCGGCCGCCTTCCTGGCGGCGTCGATGGCGTTGCCCTCGTGACTCTCGCCATCGGTGACCATGACCAGCACCTTGAAGCGACGTTCCTCGCTGCGGAAGGCCGCCAGGGAACGGCGGATGGCCTTCTCGAGGTTGGTGCCCGGCACCGGAATGCTGTTCACGCTGATGCCGTCCAGGAAGAGCGTAGCGGCCGAAGCGTCGAGGGTCAGGGGCATGTTGGCGAAGCTCTCGCCGGCGAAGCTCACCAGTCCCATGCGGTTGCCCCGAAGCAGGCCGAAGAGATCCTCGATCTCGCGCTTGGCGGCGTCGAGGCGATTGGGGCGCAGGTCCTCGGCCAGCATGCTGCGGCTGGTGTCCAGGGCGATGATCACGTCGAGACCGCGCCGCTTAACCTCGGTGAGCTCGCTGCCGATCTGCGGACGCGGCAGGGCGAAGAGCAGTGCCGCCAGCCCGAGCAGGGCCAGGGTGGCCTTCCAGCGGAGGCGGGAGGGTTCGTACCCCTCCACGAGGCGCGCGAAGAGGGGCGCGCTCATGAGCCGCTGGCGGGCGGCCCGGCCCCGGCGGGCGGCGAAGATGGCCGCAGCGATGAGCAGGGGCAGGCCCAGGTAGAGGAAGATGAGTAGGCGCGATTCGCCGAAGCTCATGGCAGCCTCCTCAGCAGCGTGCGCGAAAGCAGGAACTCCAGCAGCAGGACAATGGCCGCGGGCAGCAGGAAGAGGCTGCTGGCCTCGCGATAGTCCACGCGCTCCACGCTGGCGATCTCGGTCTTCTCGAGCTTGTCGATCTCTTCGTAGATGTCGGTGAGCGCCTCGGAATTCTCGGCGCGGAAGTACTGACCCTTGGTCACCGAGGCCACCTCGCGCAGGGTTTCCTCGTCGAGATTGGTCTGCATGTACTGGTAGCGGCGCCCGAAGAAGGGATCATCCACCGGATAGGGAACCTTGCCCTGCTTGCCCATGCCGATGGTGTAGATCTTCACGCCCATGGCCGCGGCGGCGCGGGCCGCGCTGAGGGGATCGACACTGCCAGCGTTGTTGTCGCCGTCGGTGAGCAGCACGAGCACGCGGCTGTCGGCCTTGCTCTCGCGCAGGCGATTGGTGCCCGTGGCGATGGCGCTGCCGATGGCCGTGCCGTCCTCGATGAGGCCCATCTCCAGGCCGCTCAGGAACTCGCGCAGCAGTTCATGGTCGAGGGTCAGGGGACACTGGGTGTAGGCCTGCCTCGCGAAGACCACCAGTCCGATGCGGTCCTGCTCGCGCTTGGCGACGAACTGCTCGGCCTGGGCCTTGGCTTCCTCAAGGCGATTGTTGGGGCGGAAATCCTCGCCGGCCATTGAGGTGGAGATGTCCAGGGCCAGGATGATGTCCACCCCCTCGCTGGTGATCTCCCGGCTGTGCGTGCCGAACTGGGGACGCGCCAGGGCGAAGACCAGCAGCAGGAGCCCCGCCACCCTCAGCCCGAAGGGCAGGTGGCGAAGGCGCGCGAGTCCGCGGCCGGACTGCGCCGAGTGGGACCGCGTGTCGGAAACCCGCAGCACCAGCTGCGCGCGATCGCGGATCCACCAGCGCCAGGCCAGCATGGCCGGCACCAGAAGCAGAAGCCAGAGCAATTGCGGATGGGCGAAGCGCTCGATCATGCCGCGCCCTCCTCGTCCATGGCCCTCGGCCGGGTGGCGATGACAAGGTCGCGGGCGAAGTCCAGGGAGGCGTCGCACTCGGAGGCCGTGGGCTGCCTCTTGGCGAACTTCACCAGATCGCCACGGCGCATGAGTTCGAGCAGTTCGCCGGCGAACTTCGGATCGGCCACCGCGCGCGGCATCTCGGGCTCGATCTCCTCGGTGGTCCAGTCGGCGAAGGGCAGCCCCGCCAGACGTCCCAGGTATCGACGCAGGATCATGGACAGGCGCAGATAGAAGGCGTGGAAGGCGCCCTCGGCGGGCAGGCCCTCGCGCTCCAGTTCGCGTAGGGCGGACAGGGCTTCCTCATCGGCGGGTACGGGCGGAATCTCGGGCAGCGGGCGGGCGCGGCGCATCCACCAGCGCAGAAGCAGCAGGATCGCGACAAGAAGCAGAAGCCCGGGGATGCCCCAGCTTAGAAGCGGCGTGATCCAGTCGCCGCGCAGCTCGCCGGGGGCCTTCCAGTCGCGCAGGGCGGCGCTGTCGGGGGCCGCGGCCAGCACCGACATGCAGGCCAGCTCCAGGGGGGCGGTCTCCATGCGGCGTGAGCCCTTCTCGCCGGGAACGGTATAGTGGAAGGCCTGCCCGGGAATGCTCAGGGTGTCGGGCGCGAGCAGTGTGAAGGGCAGACGGAAGCGCAGGGTGTCGCCGGCGACTTCCCGGGTGACGAAGTCTGCCAGGCCAAGAGAGTCGGGGGACTTGCCCGCCAGTTCGGCGAGCAAGGACTCGTCCATGGCTTCGGGGTCCATCCAGGGCACCAGGGGCGATCGGTCGCCGAAGTCCCAACGAAGCCTGACCAGCTCATGATCTTCGGGCATAACCAGGGACCAGACGAGTTCGTTGCGGTCGCCGATGGTCTGCAGATCGCGGGCGAGAAAGCTCTCCACGAAGAGTTTGCCGTCGTTCTCGCTCAGGCGACGGGGCCTGCCTGCCGCCGTCAGTTCGGCGGCGCTGGGTTCGCCGAGCTTCTCGATCTCGCCGCGGGGAATCACGGGGATCTGCGGCTGCTGGGCCTGCTGAGGCATCCCGGCTGGTGGCTGGCCGCTGGTAGCTGTTGGCTGCTGAGCCTCCACGCTTGATGCTGCCAGCATCATCCCCAGCAGCAACACTGGCGCCACCCGCCGGAAACCGCGTGCCAGACGCTTCATGCGGCGTTTGAAGAAGCGCGTGAGCGGCAGCACATAGTCCTCGCTCACGTTCAGGGCGATCTGATCCACCGCGTTGCGGGACAGCAGTTTCTCCAGAGCCAGGCGCCGGCCGATGGCCTCGGCGCCGAAGGCCGTGCGGATGCCCTCGCTGCGGGTGTCGATCCAGTGATCCTCGCCGGTCTCGGAGTCGCGCAGGTGGAGCAGTCCCACGTCGGGCAGGCGCTCCTCAAGGGGATCGTGGACGCTCAGGGCGATGAGGTCGTGACGCCGAGCGGCCAGGCGCAGGGGCGTCTCGTAGCCCTCGTCCATGAAGTCGCTGACCAGGAAGACCACGGCCTTCTTCTTCTGAAGTCGCGAGACGGTTTCCAGGGCATTGCCGATGTCGGTGCCCTCGCCTTCGGGCTTGAAGTAGAGCAGCTCGCGGATGATGCGCAGCACATGGCGGCGCCCCGAGGCCGGGGGGATGTATTTCTCCACCCGGTCGGTGAAGATGAGGCATCCCACCTTGTCCTGGTTGCGGATGGCGCTGAAGGCGAGCACGCTGGCCACCTCGGCGATGATCTCGCTCTTGAGGTGGTCGGCGCTGCCGAAAAGGCCGCTGGCGCTGGCGTCGACCACCAGCAACACGGTGAGCTCGCGCTCCTCCCGGAATCGTTTCACGAAGGGACGGCCCATGCGGGCGGTGACGTTCCAGTCGATGCTCCGCACCTCGTCGCCGGGGGCGTACTCCCTCACCTCGTCGAATTCCATGCCGGTGCCCTTGAACACCGAGTGGTATTCGCCGCCGATGAGATCCTCGACCAGGCCGCGGGTCGAAAGTTCGATGCGCCGCACCTTCTTGAGAATCTCGGGAGGGATGCGTCCGTTTTCCGACATGGCCTAGGGCACTTCCACCGCGTCGAAGAGGCGCGCGATGACCGCGTCGCTGTCCATTTCCTCCGCCTCGGCCTCATAGCTCACGATGATGCGGTGGCGCAGCACGTCCAGGCCGATCTTCTTCACGTCCTCGGGGGTCACGTAACCCCGCCCGCGCAGGAAGGCGTGGGCCCGGGCCGCCTGGGCCAGGTAGAGCGTCGCACGCGGGCTGGCGCCGTAGGTGATCAGCTCGCCGAGTCCGACGCTGGCCGGCTCGCGGGTGGCGAAGACGAGGTCGATGATGTAGTCCTTCACCTTCTCGTCCATATAGATGTCGTGGATGAGCCTGCGCGCCTCGGCGATCTTCGCCGGATCGGTCACCGCGGTCACCGAGGGCGAATCCAATCCGCCCATGCGACCGAGGATCTGCTTCTCCTCGTCGCGGCTGGGGTATCCCACCCTCACCTTCAACATGAAGCGGTCCACCTGGGCCTCGGGCAGGGGATAGGTGCCCTCCTGCTCGATGGGATTCTGCGTGGCGAGCACCAGGAAGGGATCGGGAAGGGGATGGGTCTCGCCGCCCAGGGTGACCTGCCGTTCCTGCATGGATTCCAGAAGCGCGCTCTGCACCTTGGCCGGCGCGCGGTTGATCTCGTCGGCCAGGATGAAGTTGGCGAAGATGGGGCCCTTGCGCGTGTGGAAGTCGCCGCTGCCCGGATCGAAGATCTGCGTGCCCACCAGGTCGGCCGGCAGCAGGTCGGGAGTGAACTGGATGCGCCGGAAGTCGGCCTTCACGGCGCCGGCCAGGCTGGAGACGGCCAGGGTCTTGGCCAGGCCGGGCAGTCCCTCCAGCAGCACGTGGCCGCCGCAGAGAAGTCCGATGAGGAGGCGGTCAACCAGGTAGCGCTGGCCCACGATGACCTTGCCAACCTCCTCGCTGATCTCCCGCGCGAAACGGCTCTCGCGCTCCACCCGCTCGTTGAGCACCTCGATGTCGTAATTCGTCTCCATGGGAAGGCTCCCTGATCCTGAAGGTTACTGTTTGTAAGGGTTTGCCCCGCTGGGGAAAGGGCGCGCATCTACGCCGGGGGCAGGGGAAAGTTCCGGCATGATATAGCACAGCTAAAGGGGCTCGGCAAGAAGTTGGGAAGAAAGGATTTGCCGGAAACGAAGAGCCGAGTGAGCATCTTTATTAGATTATGTGGACAACCCGTTATCTGTCTAACCTGCTCTTTATTGATATAGGTCCCGCAAGTCTTGAAAACTGGGCGACTTCATTCCGCGTTTACCTTAATTCTGGAGGCCCCAAATTTTCTTCAAAAAAGTCCTTGTGATGGACCTGAGGGTCCGGGCTATGGTGACATTCGCCGCGCAGAGTACCCTTGAGGAGGACCCTTACTTGGACAAGCTCCAGCCCCTGAACGCCCAGAACTTCGATGAAGTCATCTCGGACTCGGAAACCCCTGTCATTGTTGACTTTTGGGCAGATTGGTGCCAGCCGTGCAAGTCCATGGAGCCCATGCTCGAGGAGATGAATGAGCTGATGGGCGGTAAGCTCCGCTTCGCGAAGGTCAACGTGGACCAGGACCGCGACCTGGCCATTCGCTATGAGGTTAAGAGCCTGCCGACCCTGCTCGTTTTCGAGAAAGGCCGCCCCGTGGACACCATCGCCGGCGTTCCACCACGATACAGCTTGATCTCTCGGCTCGAAAAACACCTGTAAACAAGGCCAAAGCCATAAAAAAACCCCCCGCCAGCAGGTGGGGGATTTTTCATGCCCGCCGCCGGCCCACTGCCACGATTCGTCGTCGAAGGCCCTTCAGATGCGGAGTTCAGGATCGCGGAATCCTGAGTGCACTCTGCCTGTTGAGAAAGCCGAAGCCTTGTGGGATATTGTCGCCAAGCAAGCGATTCACTTTCACCTCAAACGGAGGCAATCCATGGCCCTGATCGAAGCCGGCGCGAACGCTCCGGATTTCAGCCTGGACAGCCACTTGGACGAGATCGTCAAGCTCTCGGATTTCAAGGGCTCCAAGAATGTGCTTTTCGTTTCCTATCCCCTCGACTTCACGCCCACTTGAAGCATCGAGATCCCTGGCCTCAACGCTCTTCTCGAAGAGTTCGAGGCCATCGATACCCAGGTTCTGGGTATGAGCGTGGATTCGAAGTTCACACACAAGGGCTGGGCGAGCACCTTTGACGGCATCAAGTTTCCCCTGATGGCCGACTTCCATCCCAAGGGCGAAGTGTCCAAGGCCTACGGCCTGTGGCTGGATGAAGCGGGCATCTCCGACCGCGCCACCATTCTGATCGACAAGAATGGCAAGGTCCTCTGGTCCAAGTCCGTCGGTCCCGACGGCGCGCGTCAGCCGATGGAACTGCTCGCGAAGACCAAGGAATTGGTCGGCTAGCGATACGAGCATCCCAATGCGAAACCCCCGCCATGTGGCGGGGGTTTTTTCATGGGTCTGAGTACGCGATCAGGGGCAGCTGCACTCGTGGCTCCCGCTATGATAGTAGTGCGAGGCGAAGATGGCGAAGTCGGCGATGTCGGTGACCCCGTTGCAGTCGAAATCGCAGCAGGGGTCGTAGGGGCCGAAGAGGCAGGTGGCGAAGATCCCGAGGTCGGCGATGGTGACAGCCTTGTCTCCGTTGAAGTCAGGCGTGGTCCGGCCCGACCCCGTGGTGCTCACGAGGATGTCGCCTTCCAGGGGACAGCAGAGCCAGCAGCCCTCGGGCTGGGCGGCGCCGTCGATGACGAAGGACAGGCTGATCCGCTGCATGGTGAGGGGATTGATCATCTCCTTCCAATCGCCGTCCCAGTAGAGGGCCGTGCCCTGGAAGCCGGCGACGCCCGCCACCTTCCAGCCGATGGCGAAATCGGACTGATCGAATTCGAGCTCGAGCCAGTACAGAGTTGCATACTCCTGATGGAAGGGCTCGACGATGTCGACGATGTTGATCTGATGCCAGGATTCGTGATTGTTCTCCCAGAAATTCCCGGCCACGAAATCGAACCAGCCCTGTATATGGTCTTCCATCGGCCGCACGGTGTACTCCGAGGGGTCGAAGAAGCGTTCCCACAGGAGCTGACCAGGAACGGGGTAGCCTCCAGGCCCGTCAGGATCATTGGACCAGATTCTAACCCCGATCAGGCCCACTGGAATGACGATATTGTTGCGCCAGGATACCCAGACATGGATTTCGTCGACCGGACCGGACTCGATGCAGCCCCAATCATCGGCCAGTCGCGTGTTCGCGAATGCCACATCGATTCCGAATTCGGAGGGATAGACCAGGTCATAGGGAAGCTGGGGGAAGTGCATCTGTGCCCGTCGCCAGGATCCCAGTGGGCCAGCGCGGACATGGCAGAGAGGAACAGGAAGAGGGCGAGTGCGAGCGAAACGTGCGGCGTTCTGGGCATCGGGCGCCTCCTATTGGATCGGATCACCGAACGGCCCCTGAGGCCATCGTCGGCGATGATGAGATCAACAGGATCAGTGCGCAGCGGAAAACATGAGGTGATTCATGATTGCAGAATGGGCCGAATCCACCACACCACTCGATCCAGACAACTCGGCGATTCCGTAAGAAAAGTATAGCTCAAGTCACGGACTGGGCAAGCAGGAGCAGGGATCCTGATTGGGCACAATACCTAACAAATTAACAACTTAGACGGCTGTTGGCTACCGGTCGGTCCAGACGGCCAACTCGTTGCCCGCGGGATCGGCGAAGTGGAATCGCCGACCGCCCGGAAAGGAGAAGATCTCTTTCACGATGGATCCGCCCGCCGCCCGGACCTCCGCCAGCACCTTCTCCAACTCCTCGGCATAGAGCACGATGAGCGCGGCGCCGTCGCCCGTCTTCGAGGAGAGCGGTGCTCGATAGAAACCGCCGTCCATGAAGCCATCGTTGAAGGCGCGGTAGTCTGGGCCGTAGTCCGTGAAGGTCCACCCGAAGACGGCCGCGTAGAACTTCTGTACCGCGTCGAGATCCTCGGCCGGAAGCTCGAGATAGTTGATCTTCCTGTCCTCGGGCAAGGCGAATTCCTTTCGAGGCGGCTGCCGACGAGTGCTCTAGCCCTGCTTCTCGTTGTACATGGTCACGAACCAGATTGCCGCGACGCCGATGAGCAACACCCGGACGCCGACGAAGAACTGTCCCAGAATGGCCAGAATATGCATGGATCCTCCCTTTCCCCTTGAATCGGGACCTTAGGCGATTTCCATCCTTCCGTGAGAGCCTAGCACAGGGCTGGCGGTTTTCGACCTCAATTTGCTACATTCCCGGCCATGAGCACCACGTCGAGATTGCTGTCCTACCTGCGGCCCTACTGGCGCCGCTGCATCCTGGCCCTGGCGGCGATCTTCCTCTTCGCGGCCATGAATGGCATCTCGCTCACCCTCATCGTCCCCTTCTTGGACAACCTCTTCAAGGACGAACCCCCCGGCCCCGTGCAGATCGAGCTGAGCGATCCGGTGGCCGTGGATCCGAACTTCGTGGACAAGGCAGGCGCCTGGAAGGATCGCACCCTCGCCAGCGCCCGCGGCTGGCTGGATCAAGGCGAGCGCCGCGAGCGGTTGCTGCGCGGGCTGCTGGTCATCTTGCTGGCCTATTTCCTGAAGAACCTCTTCGACTACATCCAGGCTTACCTGGTTCATTTCCTGGAACAGAAGAGCCTCTACGATATCCGGCGCGACCTCTACGGGCACCTCCAGCGCCTGCCGCTGGGCTTCTTCCACGGGCAGCAGACCGGCGTGCTCATCAGCCGCGTGGTCAATGACGTGAATACGCTCAAGGGCGCCATCGTCGGCGCCACGGCCTCCTTTTTCCGCAACGGACTCATGGTGGTGGTGGGCCTGGTCATCATCTTCGCCATCAGCTGGCGGCTCAGCCTGCTCACCTTCCTCATCGTGCCGGTGAACGCCCTGCTGCTGCGCACCCTCGGCCGACTGCTCAAGCGGGACAGCACGCGCATCCAGGTGCGCATGGGCGACATGGCCGCCGCCATCGGTGAGACCGTCACCGGCGCCCGCGTGGTGAAGGCCTTCGGTCGGGAGGCCGACGAGGTCAAGCGCTTCGGCTACTTCAACTGGGACTACTTCAAGAGCTCCGTGCGCCTGCGGGCCCTCGGTGCCCTCAACGCACCGCTCTCGGAGATGCTTGGCAGCCTGTCCGTGGTCATCATCGTGGGGTATGGCGGCGTGCAGGTTCTGCAGGGCCACATGGAGGCGAGCCATCTCGTGCTCTTCGTGGTGGCGGTGCTCAGCATCGTGGGTCCCCTGCGCCGCATCTCCGAGCTCAACCAGATCGTGCAGGAGGGCGTGGCCGCAGGGGAGCGCATCTTCCAGATTCTCGACGAGGAATCCGAGCGCACAAGCCTCGACAAGGGTGATGCGCCGGGTCCGTTGGAGCAGGCCATCCGTTTCGAGTCGGTGGACTTCGAGTACCGCAAGGATCTGCCGGTCATACGCGAGCTGAATCTCGACATTCCCAGGGGCCAGGTGGTGGCTCTGGTCGGACCCAGCGGCGGTGGCAAGAGCACCCTGGCCGACCTGCTGGCGCGCTTCTACGAGCCCGGCGGCGGACGGCTTTCCATGGACGGACGGGACCTGCGCGAGTTCTCGCTCTCGGCCTGGCGCGACAAGTTCGGCATCGTCACCCAGGACGTGCTGCTCTTCAACGACAGTATCCTGAACAACATCGCCTACGGACGTCCATCGGCGACCCGCGAACAGGTGGAAGAGGCCGCGCGCGCGGCCCGGGCCCACGACTTCATCCTCGAGGCGCCCGAGGGTTACGACACCATCATCGGCGAACGCGGTCTTCAGCTATCGGGCGGGCAACGGCAGCGGCTCGCCATCGCGCGGGCCCTGCTCAAGGATCCCGAGATCCTCATATTCGATGAAGCGACCAGCGCTCTGGACACCGAGAGCGAGCTTCTGGTGCAGGAGGCCATCGACCGGCTCATGGCCGGCCGCACGGCCCTGGTCATCGCCCACCGGCTCTCGACCATTCGCGGCGCGGATCGCATCGCCGTGATCGAGGGTGGCCGCCTCGTCCAGGAGGGTCGGCACGAGGAACTCATGGCGGCCGGCGGACTCTATCGCCAGCTCTACGAGATGCAGTTCTCGCAGCAGGAGAAGGCGCAGGCGCCATGGTCCGAGGCCTGATCTTCGACCTGAAGCGGTTCTCGGTGCATGACGGTCCGGGAATCCGCAGCACGGTCTTCCTCAAGGGCTGTCCCTTTCTCTGTCCCTGGTGCCACAATCCCGAGAGCCGGGCCGCCGAGGCCATGCTGCTCTTCCGCGCCGAACTCTGCCTGGGCTGCGGTAAATGCGTCGAGGCATGTCCCGAAGAGGCGATCAGGCTGGCGGCGGGCAAGAGTCTTACCGACGAGTCGGGCTGTCGTCTGCGGGGGGAATGCGTTGCGGCCTGTCCCACAAACGCTCGTGAGATGTTGGGACGTTCGGTGGACACGGCCGAATTGCTCGCGGAACTCGAGCGGGATCGAGTCTTCTACGAGGAGTCCGGCGGCGGCGTGACCTTCTCCGGTGGCGAGCCCCTGGCCCAGCCCGAGTTCCTGATCGAAGCCCTGGAGCTCTGCGGCCAGGCCGACCTGCATCGGGCCGTGGACACCACGGGCCACGCCGAGCCCGAGCTCTTCGCGGCCGTGGCCGAGCGGGCCGAGCTCATCCTTTTCGACCTGAAGCTCATGGACGAGCAACGACATCGGCGCTTCACCGGGTCGAGCAACCGGCAGCTCCTATCGAACCTCGACACGCTCGAGAGCATGGGACGCTCCCTGGAGGTGCGTGTGCCGGTGATTCCCGGCGTCAACGACGACGCGGAAAACATGCGGGCTACTGCCGCGCGGCTTTCGGGCATGCTAAACTTGAGCGGCGTGACCCTGCTGCCCTTCCACGCCGGATCCCGCGACAAGCATGCGCGATTCGGCATGGACTGGAATCTGCCAGGGGACATGAAGGCCTCGCCGGAACGTCTGGAAACCCTGGCAACGATTCTGCGGGAAGCGGGCCTGCCCGTGACCATCGGAGGCGAGAAGGATGAATGAACGCGTCGCAGCCCTGAGACGTGAAAGCCGCGAGACGCCGGTGAGCATCTCCATGGAGCGGGCCCTGCTGGTCACGGAATTCTACCGTGAGAACGAGGAGAAGCTTTCCACTCCCATGCTGCGGGCGGGGGCCTTCGCGCATCTCTGCGAGCGCAAGAGCATCCACCTGGGCGAGGGCGAGCTCATCGTGGGAGAGCGCGGACCTTCGCCGCGGGCCGTACCCACCTTTCCCGAACTCACCTGCCACAGCGAGGAAGACCTTCGCATCCTCCGCGATCGGGAGAAGATTCCCTACGCGGTGAACGACGCGGACATCGCCATCCACCTGAGCGAGGTGAAGCCCTTCTGGGATGGCCGTAGTCTGCGCGATCGCATCTTCGAGAAGCTGCCCGAGGACTGGAAGAAGGCCTTCGCCGCGGGCCTGTTCACCGAGTTCATGGAGCAGCGTGCGCCGGGCCACACCACCCTCGACGGCAAGCCCTACGAGAAGGGTCTGCTCGACTTCAAGGCCGAGATCGCCGCGGCCCTGGATTCCCTGAGACGCGACGAAGAGGATGATCTGCGCCGGGAGCAGCTGAGAGCCATGGACCTGGCCTGTGATGGGGCCATCCGTTTCGCCGAGCGACACGCGGATCTGGCCGAGACTCGGGCCGAGTCCGAACCGGACGAGAAGCGCGAGGCAGAGCTCCTACGCATCGCGGGAATCTGTCGGCGAGTGCCCGCTCACCCTCCCCGCGATTTCCACGAGGCCCTGCAGATGTACTGGTTCCTGCACCTGGGCACCATCACGGAACTGAACGGCTGGGACGCCATGAATCCCGGCCACCTCGACCGCCACCTGCTGCCCTTCTACGAGCGCGAACTCGCCGCGGGCACCCTGAGCCGCGAGGATGCCCGCGAGTTGCTTCAGTGCTTCTTCATCAAGTTCAACAACCAGCCGGCTCCGCCCAAGGTCGGGGTGACGGCGGCAGAGAGCGGCACCTACAACGACTTCACCAATATCAACCTCGGCGGAATCCTGGCGGACGGTTCCGATGGCGTGAGCGAGCTGAGCCAGCTCATCCTCGAGGTGATGGACGACATCCATCTGCTGCAGCCCCAGGGGAACATCCAGCTCAGCCGCAAGAGCCCCGACGCTTTCCTCAAGTCGGCCCTGCGCGTACTTCGCAAGGGCTACGGCTACCCCTCGATCTTCAATGCCGACGGCGTGGTCACGCAGATGCTGCGCTGTGGCAAGACCCTGGCCGATGCACGGGAGGGCGGCAGCAGCGGATGCGTGGAGACCGGCGCCTTCGGCAAGGAGGCCTACATCCTCACGGGCTACTTCAACACGCCCAAGGTGCTCGAGGTGACCTTGCACGATGGCATGGATCCGCGCACGGGGGAGCGGGTGGGGCTGTCCACGGGGGATCCCGGAAACTTAACTTCCTTCGAGGGGTTCTTCTCGGCCTTCCGCCGGCAGCTCGAACACTTCGTGGAGATCAAGCTTCGGGGCAACGACATCATCGAGGCCATCTACGCCGAGGCGATGCCCGCGGTCTTCCTGTCGGTGCTCATCGACGACTGCATCGAGAAGGGCCTGGACTACAACGCGGGCGGCGCGCGCTACAATACGAGCTTCATCCAGGGCGTGGGCATCGGGACCATCACCGACAGCCTGTCGGCCATCAAGCATCATGTCTTCGAGGGCGAGCTGGACATGGACGAGTTGCTCTCGCTGCTCGCCTCCGATTTCGAGGGCGAGCCCGCCCGCCGCAAGGAGCTCGCCGAGCGCACTCCTCGCTACGGCAACGACGAAGACGCGGCCGACGACATCATGCGCGCCGTTTTCGACGCGCTCTTCGAGGCGGTGGACGGGCGGCCGAACCTGCGAGGCGGTCGCTACCACCTCGACATGCTGCCCACCACCTGCCACATCTACTTCGGCTCCGTACTCGGTGCCACGCCCGACGGACGCGGCGCCGGAGTTCCCGTGAGCGAGGGCATCTCGCCGGTTCAGGGCGCCGACCGCCAGGGGCCGACGGCCGTACTCAAGTCGGCGGCCAAGATGGACCACGCCCGCACCTGCGGCACCCTACTCAACATGAAGTTTCTGCCCCGGCTCCTCGAGGAGAGGGCCGGCATCGAGAAGCTGGCCATGCTCGTGCGGGGCTACTTCCGCCTGGACGGCCATCACCTGCAGCTCAACGTGGTGGACGCCGACACCCTCCGCGCCGCCCAGGCCAGGCCCGAGGAGCATGGCGACCTCATCGTGCGGGTGGCCGGCTACAGCGACTACTTCTGCGATCTCAGCCGGGAGCTGCAGGACGAGATCATCCGCCGTACTGCCCACGAGGGTGCCTGATCCCGATCCGGGGACCTTGCAGAGTCCGCTCCCCTCGGCTAGATTGGCGGTGTACCCAGGCCCCGAGGAGGAGCCGTGAGCGTGAATCAGGAACTCACCCAGCGCGTCGAGCGCGCCCTCGACATGATCCGTCCGGCCCTGCGCATGGACGGCGGCGACATCGAACTGGTGGAAGTCACCGACGACGGCGTGGTCCGCGTGCGCCTTCAGGGCGCCTGCGTGGGCTGCCCCTCGGCCGCCATCACCCTGCAGGCCGGCGTGGAAGCCACGCTGAAGGAGCAGGTGCCCGAAGTGACGCGGGTCGAGAACGTCCCGGTGATGTTCTAGCCGCCAGCTACAAGCTACCAGCTACCAGCCAGAAACCCCTGCCATGGGCGGGGGTTTCTTTTTTACCGGAAGACTCCACCCGTGTACACTGAGGCCAAGGAGGAGGCGGACATGGATCTTGGAATCAAGGATCGCGTGGCCTGGGTGGCCGGCGCATCGGCGGGCATCGGATTTGCGGTGGCCAGGGAACTCGCCCTGGAGGGCGCGAGGGTGGCCATGGGGTCGCGATCATCCCGGAAACTCGATGAGGCGGCGGCCCGGATCGAAGCCGCCTCGGGACGGCGCCCCTTCATCCATGAGCTGGACCTGGCTTCGGCCACCTCACGGCAGGCCTGGACCGTCGCCTGCCGCGATGCCCTGGGAGACGCGGAGATCCTATTCGTGAACTCCGGCGGACCTCCGGCGGGTACCCACGACCAGCTAGACGAGGAAACCTGGCGCTCGGCCGCCGATCTCATTCTGCACGGCGCGGTGGGGCTCAGCGATTCGGTGATTCCCGCCATGAAGAAGGCGGCCTGGGGGCGCATCCTTTTCCTGACTTCCGTGAGCGTTCGGGAGCCCATCGACGGATTGTTGCTCAGTAATGCCCTGCGGGCGGGCGTCACAGGGTACGCGCGCACCCTGGCCAACGAGCTGGGTGCCTACGGCATCACCGTAAACTCGGTGGCGCCGGGATACACGCGCACCGAACGTCTCGGCGAGCTGGCCGCCCGGGTGTCGGCCGATTCCGGCGCGAGCGAAGATGCCGTGATGCGGGGCTGGGGCGAGGCCACTCCCCTGAATCGCCTGGGCGAGGCCGAGGAGATCGCCGCCGCGGCGGTTTTCCTGGCCAGCGCGCGGGCATCCTTCATCACGGGACAGGTTTTCACGGTGGACGGCGGACGGGCCCGCTCGTTAATGTAGCGCCCGACGGCCCCGGAGCTATTCTCTCCGCCAGGTCGCCCGACCCTTTTCAGGGAGGCAATCCGTGAACGTCATCGCGAGCGTACTTCTGGTCCTGGCCCTGCCCATGACGGCCTTCGCCGTGGACACCTGGGAGCCCTATCCCATGGGACCCGGCGCCATCGAGTTCTACTTCACCCAGAGCGGCATCGGCATCGACGATGACGCGGCGGGGTCCAAGAGCCTCGTGCTGGGACCGGCCTGGGGCATCCATGACACCGCGCATCTCTATCTCTTCACGGGCATCAGCCATCCCAAGATGGGTCCGGGTGGCGTGGACTTCCTGAGTCTTGGCATCTTCAAGAATCTCTACGGTGGATTCACCGCCCCCTTGAAGCTCGACATCTATTTCGACATCTCGGCCTTCGGACCGGGGCTGGGCATGAGCGGCATGATGGCCGGTCTTGAGCTCAACTATGATGCGGACGGCATCGGCCTCTACGGACGTCCCGCCTTGAACTGGTTCCACGACGGCGAAGGCGAGGGAGACAGCGCCCTTTCCCTCGCGGCCGGGGCATGGTACGCGGTCGCCGGCATCGCGGAGTTCTTCGTGGAGGCGGGATTCGCCGAAGTGGACGACGAGCTCGAGCACAACACCACGGCGATCGGCCTCAACGTGCCTTCCACCAATGAAGTCGAACTCATCCTGGAGCTGCGCAGCCCGGAACCGGCCGAGGGCGAGGACCGCAGCTACGATGTGACCGTCGGCGCAGTGACGGTCTGGTAGCATGAGCGAGACCGGCGGCGGCAAACTGAAGGGGATGTTCCGCGACACGATCTTCGTGTTGCTCGGAACCTACTCCACCTATTTCCTGTCGCTGATCATCTCCATCGTGCTGGCGCGCAAGCTCAGCAACCACAACTACGGCGTCTACTCGGTGATGCTGGGTGGTTACATGCAGGGCGCCATGGCGCTTTCCCTCGGTATCGCGCCCATCATCCAGCGTTACCTTCCCGAATTCCTGGGCAAGAAGAATCGCAGGGGCGCGCTCAGCCTGCAGATGATCGGTGCACTGGGGCATCTGCTCGGGGGAAGCATCCTCGTCTTCCTGGCCTGGTTCTTCCGCGACGCGCTCTCCAGCTGGCTTAACGTGTCCGAGTGGAACGGCCTGCTGCCCTACTTCGCGCTCTTCACCATTCTCAAATTCGAAGCCACCGTCTTCGACGAGATGCTCACGGCTCACCGCAGCCAGGCCTTCCGCAACGCGGCCACCGTGGGTTTCCAGGCCATGAAACTGACGCTCTTCATCGTCTGGCTGCCCAGCGAGGGCGATGTTCCTCTCGTGGGCACTCTCGAGAACCTCTTCACCTTCCTGGCCCTGAGCAACGCGGTCTACCTGCTCGCCTATCTCGGACGCATCTTCGGCCTGAGCCGCAAGATCGAAGGCGGCGCCGACGAACCCCTTCCCGTCAAGCGCATGGCGCGCTACGGATTGCTGCAATACGCCACGAGCCTCACCCTCATCGCGCTCTACACTGACATCGACACCTGGATCATCAGCCACTACCAGCAGGCCAGCGTGGCGGGGGTCTATCGCATCGCCACGCAGATCGTCACCGCGCTCATCGCACTGGTGCCCATGCACCTGCTGCTCAAGGTGATCGTGCCGGTCTACGTGAAGGAGTACACGGAGAAGAAGGACAAGGCCCAGCTCGCCCAGGTCTTCCGCTTCTACAACAAGGTGGTGACGGTCTTCCTGTTTCCGCTCCTGGTGGGAGCCCTGATCCTGGCCGAGCCGCTCATCGTGCACATCTACGACCCCAAGTGGATCGACGCGGTCTCTCCCTTCCGCATCTACTTCGCGGCCATGGTGGCCACGCACTTCCTGAACACCATGAGCTTCCTGCCGCTCATCCTCGAGCGGCCCGAGATCACGCTCTGGAGCCGGCTCTTCCTGGTCTACAACATCGTCATGGACTTCATCCTGATTCCCCTGGACGGGCCCTTCGGCGGCGCCAACGGCGCGGCCATCGCCACGGGCAGCGCGCTGATCTTCGGATACATTCTCAGCTTCGCGATGCTGAGGCGACACATACGGGTGCGTATTCCCTGGGCCGCGAATCTGCGCACGGTGCTCTACGGAGGGATCATGGCCCTGGCCCTCTGGCCGCTCTCCGGATTCATCGGAGGCATCCCGACCCTGCTCCTGGTCATCCTGGCGGGGGCCGCGGTCTACGGAGCGCTGGCCTGGCGCTTCCACGTCTTCGATGAACCCGAAGCCGAGAGGCTCAACGCCGCCATGGGGCGCCGCATCTTCCGCTAGAGGCGACTCGCCAGAATGATGGTTGCCGGCGATTTCTCGCCGCGGGGCGCGCCCCGCCAGTCCCCCAGAACTTCGACCATGTCGAGATTCGCGCTCGAGTAGTGGGCTCGAAGTTCGGCGAGAGTCCATGGGCGAAGGTCGAAGGATTCCTCGAAGCGAAGATCGCCGCTCTCGAAACGCAGGCCGAAGCCGAGTCGAGCCGGAGCGCGGGAGAAGTCGTAGGTTCGATGGAAGAGCGATCCGTCCTCGAGTCGCTTCGGGGCGAAAGGATCCTTGCCCTCGCGCAGCACCTTCTCGAAGTGCACCAATTGCGCGATGAAGAGTCCACCGGGCCCCAGGACCGAGGCGATGGCCTTCAATCCGGCCGAGAGATCGGCCTCTTCCAGCAGATGTGCCAGGGTGTTGCCGAGGCAGAGAGCCGCGTCGAAGGGCGCGCCGGGAACCTGCGCGGCCTGATCGAGGCTCAGCACCTCCACGCGCCCGCGTTCGGCGAGTCGCCGGTTGGCCTCGGCGGCCATGTCGGCCTCGGGTTCGAGTCCGGCCACAGCAAAGCCGGCATCGGCGAGGATTTCCAGGTGCCTTCCCGTGCCGCAACCGGCGTCGAGCACGCTTCGCGCTTCGGCGGATCGCAGACGATTCACGAGAAGCTCTGCCTGCTCCGTTCCCACGGGGAAGAGGCGGTCATACCAGGGCGCGAGATCCGAATAGATGCTCATGGCCCCAGGCTAGCACAGCCAGCGACGATCTGATAGCCTCGCCTCCGGAGGATTTCATGACCAAGACCTATCGCGTGGATGCCGAGAAGGTGCGCCGCCTCTGGTTCCGCAACCAGGGCCTGCACAAGCCCCGCGGCGTGAAGCTCAGTCGCAAGGCGCTGGTGGATCATCTCGAGAGGACCGGCGGTCTGCAGCTGGACAGCGTCAACGTGATCGACCGCGCCCATCACCTGACCCTCTGGAGCCGCTTCGGGGCCTTCGACCGCGACAAACTCCGCCGCTGGATCTACGAGGAGAAGCTCGCCTACGAGTTCTGGGGACACGAGGCCTGCGTGCTGCCTACTCGCCACCTGCCCCTCAGCCGTCGCAGCTTTCGCAGCTTCCACCTCCACAGCAGCTGGTGGAAACAACACCGCCCGCCCGCGGGGGTCATGCGCGAGGTGCGCGGACGCATCCGCGAAGAGGGGCCCCTGGAAAGTGCGCACTTCAAGAGCGCACGGGGTCGTCCCGGTCCCTGGTGGGGCTGGAAGCAGGAGAAGATGGCCCTGGAGATCCTCTGGCGGAAGGGCGAGCTGGCCATCGCCGACCGGCGTCACTTCCGCCGGGTCTACGATCTCGCCGAACACGTGTATCCCGAGGGACCGGCCGCCACACGCCATGAATTCGAGGACGGTTGGCTCTTCACGGGGCTTTCGGGCAACGGCATCGCCAGCGAGAAGCACCTGTCCTTCTACTTCACCTCGCCCCGGCTCAAAGCTCCCGAGCGAAGGGCCGTGCTCGCGCGCAACCTCCGCAAGAAGCGCATCGTGGAGGTGGAGGTGCCGGGCCATGCCGACACCTATTACGCTCTTCCGGAAACCCTCGAATCCCTGAGGCGTCTACCCAAGCCTCGCGGGACGACCCTGATCTGTCCCTTCGACTCCTTTCTCTGGCAGCGCGAACGGGCGGAGGAACTGCTCGACTTCCGCTACCGCATCGAGATCTACGTGCCCGCGCCTAAGCGCGAGTTCGGCTACTACGTGCTGCCCATTCTCCATGAGGGAAGGCTGGTGGGACGGCTCGACCCGAAGTTCCATCGCGACCGTGAGGAGCTGGAGATCAAGGCCATCCATCTGGAGAAGGGGTTTGCGGCCGACGCCAGGTTCAAATCAGCGCTGGGCGAATCGTTGAGAGATCTGGCAGGATTCCTGGGCGCGAAGGAGCTGAGCCTGCCCAGGGGCTGGCGCCGGCTCTAGTGATATATGGCATGGACGATGCAGTGACCGGGTCGAGATGGACGAAGCGAATCTCCAGCCAAGGAGCCGATCATGAAACGCCAATTGAAGACCCTCATCCTCGCCTTCGCACTGGCCGCCCTGAGCGCCGGTTGCACCACCGTGACCTACGTTCCCACCGATCCGCCTCCGGCCAAGAGCGAGGTGCGTCCCGCCAAGCCTGGGCCCAAGTACATCTGGGTGGACGGCCACTGGAAGTGGAACGGGCACCGCTATGTCTGGGTGAAGGGCCATTGGGTCAAGGGAAAGGCCGGCAAGACCTGGGTGAAGGGCCATTGGAAGAAAACGGCCCGCGGACACGTCTGGGTGGCCGGTCACTGGAAATAGCTGTCCGGCAACGCCTCCGAGGGGCCCGCGCTTGACCGCGCCGGGCCCCTTTTCTATTCTGCCCGAACCCCTTCCCACCCGAGGAGCACCGTGACCCTGGCCCCCCTCATCGATCCTTTCGGCAGGTCCATCCGCTACCTGCGGATCTCGGTGACTCCCTATTGCAACTTCCGCTGCCTCTACTGCCAGCCCGGCGGCCCCGTGCTGCCCGAGGGCCCGCGGGAAGAACTGAGCCCACTGGAATGGGAGAGACTGGTGACCCTTTTCGCACGCCTGGGTGTCGAAAAGGTGCGCCTCTCGGGCGGCGAACCCACGCTCAGAAAAGATCTCGTGGAAATCGTGGGCCGGCTTACGAAGATCGATGGCATCGGCGAGGTGAGCCTTTCGACACACGCCATGCACCTAGCGCCCCTGGCCGATGATCTTGCCCGCGCGGGGCTGTCCCGCGTGAACGTGAGCCTGGACACCCTCGATGCCGAGCGCTTCCGCGAGATCTCCGGCCGCGGGGAACTTGCCCGCGTCATCGAGGGCATCGACGCCGCCCTCTCGGCGGGGCTCGATCCCATCAAGCTCAACGTGGTGCCCATGCTCGGCATCAACGACGAAGAGCTCACGGACTTCCTGGACCTGTCCGCCGATCGCGGTCTGCGACTTCGCTTCATCGAATTGATGCCCGTGGGCGTGGCGCGCGAACTCTTCGAGACGAGGCGAATGAGCGGCGAGGACATTCTCGCGCGGATGAGCGAGAACGGCGACTGGACGGAGCTCGAACGCCGCGGTCCCGACGGACCGGCGCGCATGTTCAGGCGCGAGTCCGACGGCCTGCGCGTGGGGATCATCCACCCCCTGGGCGAGAACTTCTGCGACAACTGCAATCGCGTGCGCCTGACCCATCGCGGCGAGATGCGCGGCTGCCTCTTCGGCGCGCAGAATTTCTCCCTGCGCCATCTTCTCGAGGGCGAGGCCTGGGAGCGCGCGCTGGAGGAGGGCATCCGCGCCGCGCTCCTGCACAAGCCCGAGAAGCACCGTCTCGAAGACGGTGACGACGGCGAACTGCATTCCCTGGCCCGTATCGGAGGATAGATGATCGTCGAGATGCTCACCGTGGGCGCATTCCAGGAGAACACCTTCCTCGTGGGCGATCCCGCGACGAAGAAGGCCTTCGTGGTGGATCCAGGCGGCGAGGTGGAGACCCTCATCGCCCGCGCCGAGCAGCATGGACTCCAGATCGAGAGCATCCTGAACACTCACGGCCATGTGGACCACGTGCTGGGCGCGGCGGAGCTGCAGAGCCGTCTCGAGATCCCCTTCCGCATGCATGAGGACGACCGCTTCCTGGTCGAGAACCTCGAGCAGATCTGTGGCCTCTATGGCATCGAGCCCGCGAAGCCTCCTCGCCTGGACGAGCCCCTTCGCGATGGCGAAACCGTCGCGGTGGGGGAGCTGGAGGTGCGCGTCATCCACACGCCGGGTCACAGTCCCGGGGGCGTGTGTCTCAGCCTGAACGGTCATCTTTTCGCCGGCGACACCCTCTTCGCCGGATCCATCGGCCGCACCGACCTGCCGGGCGGCGACTACGACACGCTCATGCGCTCGATCAAGGAGCGCATCATCGATGCGCTGCCGCCTTCCACGGTTCTTCACAGCGGACACGGTCCCGACAGCAGTCTCGTGGAGGAGGCCGCCTCAAACCCCTTCCTGCGAGGGCTTTAGGATCCAGGAGTCCTCGATGGCCGGCGGCCTTGGTCGCGGGGGCCGGAAGCGGTATACTTAAACCCTGCACCGAATCCCATTCCCGCTCCATCGGAGGTCTCCGGTTCATGCGCCCGAACGTCCCCTTACGTCTCATCGCGGCCATCCTGGCCCTCTTCGCGCCCGCCAGCTTCGCCTTCATGCCCGTCGATCAGAACGACGAGTATGAAATCCGTTTTCCCGAGTTCGATTTTCATGGGTACCGATCCTTTGCGGTCGAGCAGGCCATGAGCTCGCTGAAATCCGAGCTCAAGGCGCGCCATGACGTGGACTGGGAGGTCTGGTCCTGGAATGCGCGCACCGGCACGCCGCACTACGTCTATGGTTCGCCCATCGCCATGGGCGCGAGTCTGTCCAGAGAGGCCGATGCCGAGGCCGCGGCCTGGCGGGTCATCGCGGATCACCCCTCGGTCTTCGGCACGAACGGTGAGAACCTGCGCCTCGCGGCCGTGGAACATGCGAGGGGCAAGTGGGCCGTACACTTCCAGCAGGTCCATGAAGGCGTAGAGGTCAAGGGCGGCAAGGCCGTGGTGCTCTTCAGCGACAGCGGCTCACTACTGCTCATGGGATCGGACGTCTACTCGGATCTCGAGCTCTCGACCCTGCCCGCCTACTCGCGCCTGGCGGCCGAGGACATCGCCCGAGGCGATCTGCCCTTCGACCCGAGCACCGATCGCCTCGACGGGGAGAGCGTGCTCCATGTGCTGCCGGTTGCCCTGAATGAGGAAGAGGTGGAGCATCACCTGGTCTGGCGAGTGCGGGTGCGCACCGAAGAGCCCCTGGGCATCTGGGTCACCGACGTGGACGCCCACAGCGGCGAGATCCTTCAGCGCCGAAACGACATCCACTTTGCCTACGGCGGCGACACGGAGATCGACGCCCAGATCTACGGCTGGTGCGACGGCATCACCGTGGCCACGATTCCCTACCTCGACATTGACGTGGCCGGCCTCGGCACGGTGACCAGCGACGAGAACGGCAACTGGACCATCGCGGGAAGCGGAGGCGATCGCAGCGTCAGCGCCGACCTTCACGGTCCCTATGTCTACGTGACCAACTTCCAGGGGCAGGAAGCTTCCTTCAGCGGCGTCGTGAGCGAGGATGTTCCCTTCACCGTCGACTTCGACTCCGGCAACGCGCGCCAGGACGAGCTGGACACCTTCGACGCGGTGAACGACATCCACGATTTCTTCCAGCTCTTCGCGCCGGAGTTCGCCTATGCCAACCAGCAAATCCACGCGACCATCAACCGGGACGACGGCTACTGTCCCTGCAACGCCTGGTGGGACGGCACCATCAACTTCTGCTACAGCGCCGGCGGCTGCGCCAATACGGGCGAGCTGCAGCAGGTGGTGCACCACGAGTTCGGTCACGGCGTGCAGGCGGCCATCCTGGGATACCAGGGCGAAGAGGGCCTGGGCGAGGGCAACAGCGACATTCTCGGCAACCTGATCACCCAGGATTCGGTGATCGGCCGGGGCTTCTACCTGGGCAACTGCGTGAGCGGCATCCGGAACTCGGACAACGATCTCTGCTATCCCTCCGACCTCAACGGCAGCGTTCACCATGATGGCCAGATCATCGCCGGCTTCAACTGGGACGCCATGGTCTTGCTGCAGGAACTCTACGACGGCGGCGAAAGCGCCTGGGACTCGCCGGGTACGATCGTGGCGGCGAGCAACTGGCACTACGGCCGCGTGCTCGGACATCCCGAGTACCAGCCCGACCAGGTGCTCTGGACCTTCATCGCCGACGACGACGACGATGACATCCTCAACGGCACGCCCCACGGCGACATCTACTGCGAGGCGGCCGAGAACCACTGCTTCGAGTGTCCGATTCCCGCGGGCATCGTCTTCGTGCACGCGCCTCTGGACGACACCACCGACAGCGACAATGCTTACCCCATCGAGGCGACCATCTGGTCCGTGGAGGGCAACATCGACCCGTCCACCGTGAAACTGCGCTATCGCTACGAGGGCGGCCTCTGGGTCGAGTCGGGCATGAGCGATCTGGGCGGCGGCCAGTTCGAGGCCTCGATTCCGCCCACCTCCGGCGGCCGGGTCGATTACTACCTCTACGCCGAGGACGATCTGGGTACCGTGGGCTATCATCCCGATGACGCGCCGGGCGAGCCCTTCAGTTTCCTGGTGGCCTGGGCCATCGATCCGGCCGAGGAGGATGGTGGCTGGACGGTGGGGGACATCTTCGACACCGCCGACGACGGCGAGTGGAACCGCATGGATCCCGACGGCACCAGCGCTCAGCCCGAGGACGATCACACCAGCGAGGGCACCGATTGCTGGGTCACCGACGGACGCATGGGCAGCAGCGACGGCGCCAACGACGTGGACGGCGGCAAGACCACGCTCTTCAGCCCCGTCTACGACCTCACCGGCGCCAGCTCCGTGAACGTGCGCTACTGGAAGTGGTACTCCAACGACAAGGGTCCCAATCCGGGCGAGGACACCTGGCGCAGCTACTTCTCCAATGACGGCGGCTCCAGCTGGACCGCCCTGGAGTCCACGACTGCCAGCACCAACGCCTGGGTCTCGGTGATCTTCGATCTGAACGACTGGGTGACCGAGTACGGACAGGTGCAGTTCAAGTTCGTGGCGGACGACTCCGGCGACAACTCGCTGGTGGAGGCCGCCATCGACGACGTGTCCATCACCGCGCTCTTCGGCACCGATCTCGATGAGGACTTCGCCGTGAGCGTGCCTCTGCGTCTGGAGCAGAACGCGCCCAATCCCTTCAACCCGCGAACGGAGATCACCTTCTCGCTGCCGGCGAGCGGACGCGTGGACCTGAGCGTCTTCGATGTGGCCGGCCGCATGGTGAAGAACCTCGCCGCCGGAAACATGGACGCCGGCGAGCATCGCGTGATCTGGGACGGTCGCGACGAGCAGGGCGAGCCCGTGGGAAGCGGCGTCTACTTTTATCGACTCGCCACGGAAGAGGGCACCCAGAGCAAGAGGATGGTTCTGATCAAGTAAGCATAGGGGAGGGCAGAGGCCCTCCCCTCGTTCCAGCTTCACATGTCACTCGGGGAGGGCCTCTGCCCTCCCCTTTCCATTTGCATCGATAGATTACCCATCGCTTTCCATAGGATGGGGCATTTGTGTATAATTGTTCTGCTCCACGATTCGACGGGAGGGATGTGATGCGCCAACTCGTGCTTGTGATGTTGTGCCTCGCCGTAGCCGGTCCTGGCATTGCCCAGGGTCTCATCGGAATCTTCGCCGACGATGTCTGGGGCTCCGAATGCCATGCTCCGATCGAAGAGTACGTCCCCATGATGGTGCATGTGATGGCCGTCGTACCGGATATCGATGCAGTCACGGCCGCTGAATTCCGAATTGCCAACTATCCGGGTAACCCAGGTTATCCGATAGGATCTGCCTACGAGTACTGGAACAGCGATTTGATCATCGGCGACATCACCTGGGACTTCTCCATCGCCTTCTCCGAGCCCCAGCCGGGTCCCTTGATCCACCTGGGATCCATCGAATTCACGATGTTCGATCCCACCTGGATCCTCGATGACTGGATCATGACGGTTGGAGAGGGAGCCGACTGCGAGTGCCTCGTGGTCGTGGACGCGGATTTCGAGATCGTCGATGTCATGGGAGGGCAGTTTACTTTCAACTGCACGGATCCATCCTGGTGCTACTGTTCCTGGTTCCCGACAGCGACCCATGAATCCAGCTGGAGTGCCATTAAGCAGCTATTCTGATCCACAACTGGCTGTTTTTTGAAGTGGTGGGTAACGCTGTTAGCCTCTTGCGGACCTGGCAAGTTTATATTTTCTTGGAAAATCTTCACCTTCTTGAATTCGGGGCGTCAGCCTCGATGAGGGGTTGGGGCCCCGATCTTCCCCATAGAACCGCAGCACGGCCCCTTCCCCGTTCCCAATTTCCGTTCATATGTGGTACAATTTACAATTATCGCCTCATCCAATCCCCATGTCCCCCTTCCATATAGGAGGCTCCCCGTGAAGCAGTCCCGCTTCAGCCTTGCTCTGACCACCCTCGGTCTTGCGCTGGTTCTCATCACGAGCCAGGCGTTCAAGGCACCGGAACACTCGCAAGATTTCGCCATCCCTCTCGGCACCTACGACCTCCACATCTATGAATCCTTCGCGACGCTCCAGGCTAGCGCCGCGGTGGAAGAGGGACTCGCCCAGGATCTGGGCGGCAACTGGCATGTCTGGTCTTGGAACTCCCAGGCCGGCACGCCTCATATCGTCTACGGCAACACTGCCTACACCGCTGGCATGCGCTCCGCGGTGGATCTTGACGCCGCCACGCTTCGTCTCTTCGACGAGCAGGCCGAGCACCTCGGTGCCGCCGGCGTTGAGTTGCAGATCACCGATCGCGTGAACTACAAGGGCAAGTGGGTCGCTCATCTCGCTCAGACCTTCGAGGGAATCGAAGTCTGGCAGGGCAAGGCCTTCGCCGCCTTCACCGAAGATGGACGCTTGATTGCTGCGGGCTCGGATCTCTACAACGATATCGATCTGTCCGCCATGCCTGCCATCTCCGCCGATCAGGCTGAGCAGATCGCGCGCATGGATGTCGGCTTCAATCCCGCCGAGGACAGCGTCGAAGCCGCGCCCGAACTGGTCGTGCTCCCTGTGCCCCTCAGCGAGGAGAGCGTGGAGTATCACCTGGTCTGGCGCCTGCGCGTGCATACGGCCGATCCGGTCGGTATCTGGGTGACCCACGTGGACGCCCATACCGGCGAGATCGTCTGGCGCTACAACGATGTGCACTTCTTCATCGAAGGCGACACGAACTCCGAAGTGCAGCCGGACACCTGGTGCAACGGCATCCATGATCAGTCCGTGCCCTACCTGCGCGTTCAGGTTGCGGGCAGCGGAACGGTCTATACCGACGAGAATGGTGATTGGAGCAGCCCCAGCGGTACGGCCCAGATCACGGCCGACCTCTATGGTCCCTATTGCAACATCACGAACTCGGGGGGCCCCGAGGCGACATTCACGGGAACCGCCTGGGAAGGGACTCCGCTGACGATCTCTTACGATGACCTCAACGCTCAGAACGACGAGCGCGACGTCTTCAACGCCGTCAACGATATTCATGACTTCTTCCAGCTCTGGGCTCCGGAGTTCGCGCTGCCGAACCAGCGGATGAACGCTTACGTGAGCCTCAACGACAACTGCAATGCCTACTGGAACGGCAGCATCAACTTCTTCACCGAAGGCGGCGGCTGCGCCAACACCGGTGAGATCCAGGGAGTGGTGCATCACGAGTTCGGTCACGGCGTGCAGGCCGCCATCCTCGGATGGCAGGGCGATCAGGGATTGGGTGAAGGTAACTCCGACGTTCTGGCCAACCTCATGACGCAGGAGTCCATCATCGGCCGCGGCTTCTACCTGGGCAACTGCACCGACGGAATCCGCAACTCCGACAACGACCTGATCTACCCCGAAGACATGAACGGGCAGATCCACCACGACGGTCAGATCATCGCGGGCTTCCACTGGGACATCATGATGGGAATGCAGTCCAACTACGGTGACGAGTTGGGCACCATCATGGCCGCCGAGCGCTGGCACTACGGGCGTTTGATGGGGCATCCCACCAACCAGCCCGACCAGGTCTTCTGGACCTTCATGGCCGACGACGACGACGGCGACCTCGACAATGGAACGCCTCACTACAGCATTCTCTCCGCGGCGGCCACGCATCACGGTTACGACGTGCCGCCCATCCTCGTGGGCGTGCTCTTCGAGCACACTCCGCTGACGGACACCGGCGACATGGATGGTCCCTACACCGTGGGCGCGACCATCTCGTCCACCGAGGGTCCGCTGGATCCCGAATCCGCCACCATCTACTACCGCCACAACGGCGGCAGCTGGAACAGCGTGGATATGGATACCATGAACGGTTCCTACTTCTTCGGACAGATTCCGGGGCAGCAGGCCGGTCAGGTGGACTACTACATCTACGCCGAGGACACCGTGGGCACCACGGGAACCTCGCCTTGGGGCGCTCCGAACGTCTTCCACAAGTTCTTCGTGGCCTGGCGCCTCGAGGACATGGAGATCGACGCCGGTTGGAGCACCGAAGCCACCGCCAGCACGGGACACTGGGAGCGCGCGGATCCCATCGGAACCACCGCACAGCCCGAGGACGACATCAGCCACCCCGGAACCCTGTGTTGGGTGACCGGTCAGCACACCCCCGGCGAGGCCGACAACTTCAACGACGTCACCGGCGGTACGGTCACGCTGCTTTCGCCCATCTACGACTTGACCCAGGCCAGCGAGGTTTACATCAGCTACTGGTACTGGTACTACGGTCGCACGGGTGATTCCTGGACGGCGTCCATCTCGAATGACGGCGGGTCCAACTGGGTCGAACTGGATGTCGACACCGGTTCGATGGAAGCGTATTGGAAGGACAACGAGTTCTACCTGCACGATCTGTTCGCACAGCCCGGACAGGTTCAGTTCAAGTTCGAGGTCAAGGACGGCACCATCCCGACCTTGGTCGAGGGCGCCCTGGATGACCTCATGATCCACGCGGTCATCGGCGGCACGAACGTGGACGACGAGTTCACCATCGGCGTGCCCCTGCGCCTCGAGCAGAACCATCCGAATCCCTTCAACCCGCGCACCGAGATCAAGTTCGCTCTTGAGACCGACGGACGCGTGGATCTGAAGGTCTTCGACGTCAACGGCCGCCTGGTGCGCACCCTCATCGCCGACCAGATGGTCGCCGGCGAGCACCGCGTCATCTGGGAAGGTCGCGATCAGAAGGGCAACCCCGTGGGCAGCGGCGTCTACCTCTATCGCCTCTCGGCGAACGGAGAGGTGAAGAGCCGGACCATGGTTCTCATCAAGTAGAGAGCGAGGGAGGCAGGACGCCTCCCCCTCACTAGAGCTTCGCAAATCGTTCGGGGGAGGCATCCTGCCTCCCCCGTTTTCTATTTTTGCGAAGCGAAGCGAGTGGAGAAAGCCCCTTCGTTTCGGAGCGAGACTGTACACGTGTACTGCTTCGCACCCTGCAAGGACCGCTTCGTTTCTGTCCACCCGGGTGGACTATCCACCTATGCGATTGCACCCGGGTACGGAATCCCAGAACAAGAAGCGCAGTGGCTTCCTGAGACGCGACTTGTGAGGCGGCCTTGTGGCTTAGCTATGGCTGGCCGCTCGAGCGCCCGAACCGGAGCGCGAAGGAAGGCCACGAGCTTCCCCTAGGCCCTCGCGCTGAGCGCGGATGCCGTCCACCGCGGCGCGGGCGCCGGCCAGTGTGGTGATGCATGGAATGTCCATGGCCGTGGCGCTGGATCGGATGGGCACCTCGTCGTAGCGACTGGCCTGTCCCAGGGGCGTATTGATGACCATCTGCACCTGGCCGGCCCGAATGAGATCGGCCACGTGAGGGCTGCCCTCGCCGACCTTGGCCACAGTTTCCACCTCGAGTCCCCGGTCGCGCAGATAGGCCGCGCAGCCGCGGGTGGCCACCAGCGCGAAACCCATGGTGTCCAGCTGACGGGCGATGGAGAAGAGCGCGGGCTTGTCCAGATCGTTCACGCTGAGGAAGACGCGACCCTGGTCGGGGAGTCCCTGTCCGGTGGCGAGATGGGCCTTGGCGAAGGCTTCGGCGAAGCTCTGGCCCATGCCCATGACCTCACCCGTACTCTTCATCTCGGGTCCCAGAAGCCGGTCGCTCCTCGGGAATCGACGGAAGGGGAAGACCGGCGCCTTCACGTAGAAGCCATCGGGAGGCGGCGGCCCGGCGACGCCCTGGTCGGCGAGGCTCCGTCCCAGCATGCAGCGCGTGGCGATCTTGCTGAGGGGCAGGCCGGTGGCCTTCTCGAGGAAGGGCACGGTGCGCGAGGCGCGCGGATTCACCTCGAGCACGAAGACTTCGCCACCCCGGCACGCGAACTGGATGTTCAGCAGCCCCCGCACGCCCAGTTCCACGGCGATGCGCTCCGCGTACTCGCCCATGAGCCTGAGCTCCTGGGCGCCGGAGTCGTGAGGCGGATAGACGGCGAAGCTATCCCCGCTGTGAATCCCCGCCTCCTCGATGTGCTGCATGATGCCGCCGATGAGCACCTGGTCGCCGTCGGCCACGGCGTCCAGATCGTACTCCGTCGCACCTTCGAGGAACTGGTCGATGAGCACGGGATGATCCGGCGAGACCCGAGCGGCTTCGTGGAAAAACTCCCGAAGTTCTGCGTCATCGTAGACCACTCGCATGGCGCGGCCACCGAGCACGAAGCTGGGACGCATCATGACCGGATAGCCGAGTTTGTCCGCGACGCTCAGGGCCTCGTCCGGGGATCGCGCCGTGCCGAAGGCGGGGGCGGGAATGTCGAGCTTCTCGAGGGTCGCACCGAAACGATCGCGATCTTCCGCCCTGTCGATGGCCTCCACGGAGGTGCCGAGCAGGGCAACACCCGCCGCCGCCAGTTCGCCGGCCAGCTTCAGGGGCGTCTGTCCGCCGAGGGTGGGGATCACGCCCTGGGGTTTCTCGATCTCGACGATCTGCATGACCTCCTCGAAACGCAGCGGTTCGAAGTAGAGCCGGTCGGAGATGTCGTAGTCCGTGCTCACGGTTTCCGGATTGCAGTTGATCATGACGGCCTCGATGCCGTCCTCCCGCAGGGCTTCCACCGCGTGACAGCAGCAGGCGTCGAACTCGATGCCCTGGCCGATGCGATTGGGGCCGCTGCCCAGCACGATCACCTTGGGGCGATCCGTGGGTCGGCTCTCGCAGGGCCCGTCCTCCCAGGTGGAGTAAAGATAGGGCGTGTCGGCGGGGAATTCCGCGGCGCAGCTGTCCACCCGTCGGAAGACGGGCTCGAGCCCGAGGGAACCACGCCTCGCCCGCAGATCTTCGGCGAGAGCCTCGCCCTGCAGCAGGGAGGCGATGCGCCGGTCGCTGAAGCCCTCGCGCTTGGCCTCACGAAGGAGCTCCTCGGGCAGTTCCTCCAGGCTGAAGCTGCGGAGGCGGCCTTCCACTTCGGTCAGGCGGGTGAGGTTATCCAGGAACCAGGGATCGATGCCCGTGGTCCGGTGAATCTCCTCGGTGCCGAAGCCGCGCCGGAGCGCCTCGTGCAGGTCGCGGAGCCGGTCGGGATGAGGACGGGCCAGGGCCGCCATCAGTTCCTCGCCGCTGCGGCCGGTGGCCGTGGAGCACCATCCGTCCAGGCCCAGCTCCAGGGAGCGCAGGGCCTTCTGCAGGGCCTCGCGGAAACTGCGGCCCATGGCCATGACCTCGCCCACCGACTGCATGCTGGTTCCCAACCTGTCTGGAGTGCCGGGGAACTTCTCGAAGGACCAGCGGGGGACCTTCACCACCGTGTAGTCGATGCTCGGTTCGAAGCAGGCCGAGCTTTGGCCCGTGATCTCGTTGGGAAGCTCGTCGAGGGTGTAGCCGATGGCGAGCAGGGTGGCGATCTTGGCGATGGGGTAGCCCGTGGCCTTGCTGGCCAGGGCGCTGGACCGGCTCACCCGCGGATTCATCTCGATGACCACGTGCTCGCCGCTCTCGGGATCCACGGCGAACTGCACGTTGGAGCCGCCGGTGGCCACGCCCACGGCGTCCATCACGCGGAGGGCCTCGTCGCGCAGCAACTGATACTCGCGGTCGCTGAGGGTCTGGGCTGGCGCGACGGTGATGCTGTCGCCCGTGTGCACGCCCATGGCGTCGAAGTTCTCGATGGAACAGACCACGATGCCGTTGCCGACGCGGTCGCGCACCACCTCGAGTTCGTACTCCTTCCAGCCGAGCACGCTCTCTTCCGCGAGCACGCTTCCCACGGGCGAAAGCGAGAGACCCTCGGCCAGGATGGCAAGAAACTCCTCCCGGCTTTCGGCGATGCCGCTGCCGGACCCGCCCAGGGTGAAACTGGCCCTCAGAATGGCGGGAAAGCCCAGCTGGTCCATGGCCGCCTCGGCCTCGTCCAGGCTGCGAAGGAGCAGACTTCGCGGGGTGCGCAGGCCGATGGCCTCCATGGCCTGCTTGAAGCGCTCCCGATCCTCGGCCAGACGCACGCTCCGGACGCCCGCGCCGATCATCTCCACGCCGAACTTCTCGAGCAGACCCGATTCCGCGAGCTCCAGTCCGAGGTTCAGACCCGTCTGCCCGCCCACGGTGGGCAGGACGGCATCGGGCCTTTCCTGCTCGATGATCTTCGCGACTCGCGAGGCACAGAGCGGCTCAAGGTAGGTGGCGTCGGCAAGGCCCGGGTCGGTCATGATGGTGGCCGGATTGCTGTTCACCAGAATGGTTCTCAAGCCTTCGCCGCGCAGGGCCTTGAGGGCCTGGGTGCCCGAGTAGTCGAACTCGCAGGCCTGTCCGATCACGATAGGACCGGATCCCAGCACCAGCACGGAGTTCAGATCGTGACGCCGGGGCATCAGGCACCCTTTCCTTGGGCAATCGCATTCCTACGCGCACGCATCTCACGGATGAATCGATCGAAGAGGTAGAGGCTGTCGCTGGGTCCGGGAGCCGCTTCGGGGTGATACTGCACCGAATAGACCGGACGGCCCGGCAGTTCCAGTCCCTCGACGCTGTGATCGTTGAGGCTGAGGTGGGTCACCTCGGCGCCGGTGCCCACCAGGGATTCTCGCGGCACGCAGTAATTGTGATTCTGGCTGCTGATCTCGACCCGTCCGTCCGACAGGCGTTGCACGGGATGATTTGCCCCATGGTGTCCGAAGGGCAGGCGCTCGGTCCGGGCACCCAGGGCGCGGGCGAGCACCTGGTGGCCCAGGCAGATGCCGAAGAGGGGCAGTTCCGACTCCAGGAGCTTCTCGACGCTGGCCACCACCCAAGGCAGCGAAGCCGGATCGCCGGGACCGTTGCTAATGAAAATCCCCTCCGTGGGAGGGGACGTCAATGAGTCGATATCGGTGCCGGCGGGATAGATCCGCAGGCGGCATCCCCTCGCCGCAAGGCTGTCGAGGATGCTCCTCTTCACGCCCAGATCGAGCACCGCCACTTCCCAGGGTTCGGACGTATCCCCCTCGGGTTCCAGGGCCCAGGGCTCCCGGCTGGTCACTCGGGATACCCAGTCCACCTCGCCCATGGGAGGCAGGGCCCGAGCTTTCTCGACGAGATTCTCGGGATCCCCATGGCCGATCCATGCGCGAAGGTTGCCCTCCTCGCGGATGAGGTGCACCAGGGCGCGGGTGTCGACGTCGGACAGGGCGGGTACGCCGGCGCGCCGCAAGACCTCGTCGAGCCCGCGCTCGGAACGTCGGTGGAAGCTGCGGCGGCAGAAGTCGCGCACCACCATGGCCGCGGGCTGGATGCGGCGGGACTCGTCATCCCCGGCCTGGATGCCGTAGTTGCCGATGTGGGAGGCGGTGAAGAGGACGATCTGGCCAGCGTAGCTCGGATCGGTGAGGATTTCCTGGTAGCCGGTCATCCCGGTGTGGAAAACGAGTTCCCCGCCCGCTTCGCGCGGCGCGCCCAGCAATCGACCGCGGAAAACGCGGCCGTTTTCGAGAGCGATGGTGGCCTGCATCGAGTCCAGTCGGGGTGGGGTTCGCTTAAACTTCCGGCACACTAGGTGAGGGCCCCGTATCCTGCAAGGGGTTTTTGATTCCTGGGCACTGGTCTTCCCTATTGCCGAGATCCCTGGGTTTAGTATGATCTGGCTGGCAGCTGGCCGCTGGTGGCTGGCTGCTCCCCCTTGGAGACCGTCATGATTTTCGTCCGCGAAATCGTCTTCCTCGCCCTTCTGGGCGCCCTGCTGGCCAATGACTGGAAACGCGGGCGGCTGCCCTACTGGATCAGCTATCTCGGCATGGTGCTGGCCGTGCTGTCGACCATCTACCTGATCCGTACGCCGGATTTCGCCTGGTCACACTCGGGCCTGGGAATCGTGGCGGGCTACCTGGTCTCGGGAATCCTGGCCCTGGTGCCGGGCCTCATGAGGGGACTGTCGGGGGACCGGCCGGAAAAGGAGAAACTGCTGGGCGAGGACTACGCCCTCATCGCCATGGTGGGCGCCTTCGTCGGGCCACTGGCCATCATCCTGATCTTCGTGCTGGCCCTGGTATTGGCGCGGCTCATGCCCCTGATGCGCTTCACCGCGCCATTCTCTTTCTCGATGGCCCTGGTCACGCTGATTCTGCGTTACGCGGGCACACCTCTGATGGGACACTGGTTCGGAATCTAGTAGAGCAACTTCACTTCCGACCAGCTGCTTTCCGCCGTGGCCGTCAGGCACATCCAGCAATCGGCATTGCAGTTCAGGATCATGGTGTCTCCCCAGGCATCATGGGTATCGAACATCGAGTCGACGAGTACCAGGCAGTCGCAGTCGTAGCCCGGCGCAACCTGGAGCCATCGGTCCGAACCGATCCAGGCCGGATCGAACATGAGCAATTCGATCTCGGCGATGACCGCGTAGCCCAGGCCGGCCCCGACGGGCTCGGACCATGCGATGGAGAAATCCCACCACAAGTCACCGATGACCAGGTCGGAGGTGGAGCTCACGGTGACCGTTCCGGAAGGATATCCGTCATTGGTGGGGAGATTGTCGATTCTGAACTCGGCGGCCGTGATGCCCTCTTCAAGCGTGAAATTCGCGACGACGACCAGATCGGTGGGTACGTAGGGGACGACCGTCCCGCAGTGCCAACCGCTGCCTCAGCCGCCGCCGGGATCGTAGGGGCCGCCCAGGTTGTAGACTCCGATGGAGTTGGCCTGAACGACGGCGGGAATCAATAGGAAGGCAATCGCCAAATACCTCATCACATCCTCCTCGCTCGGGGCGAGGGGATTATAACATTTATCGCGATCGCAGGAAACTAGAGCGGCGGGCTCGCCGCCTCCTCGGTGAAGAGGCTGTCCTTGCGCCATTTCCACTTGTGCAGGGTCCAGCGCACGAAGACCTCGAGGGTAAGCATTCCGTATTCCATGCTGCGGGTGAAGTTGATGCTGCTGGCCTCGCGCATGTAGCGCACCGGCACCGGCAGGTCGCCGATGCGGAAACCGAAGTGCACGCATTGCACGAGGAACTGACTGTCGAAGACGAAGTCGTCGCTGTTGAGCTCCCAGGGCAGCATCTCCAGGACCTCGCGCTTGTAGGCGCGCAGGCCCGAGTGCCACTCGCCCAGGTTCTCGCCGGTCCAGAGATTCTCGACGATGGTGAGCAGGCGATTGGCGAGATACTTGTACACGGGCATGCCGCCGTCCAGAGCTTCCCGCCTGGAGCGGATCCGGTTGCCGAGAATCACGTCGCAGTGATCGCCCTGCAGCAGTTCGACGATGGCGGGCACCAGGCTCGCGTCATACTGATAGTCCGGATGGATCATCACCACGATGTCCGCGCCACGATCCAGGGCCTCGCGATAGCAGGTCTTCTGGTTGGCCCCGTAGCCGCGGTTCTCGTCGTGCTCGATGACGGTGATGCCGAGGCTTCTCGCCAGCTCCACCGTGTTGTCGGCGCTGCAGTCGTCCACGAGGATGACCTCGTCCACGCTGCCGGCGGGGATGTCGCGCAGGGTGCGCTCGAGTGTGCTCTCGGCGTTGTAGGCCGGCATGACCACGATGACTTTTTGCGAGTCGGGCACCCTAGTCCTCCGAAATGAACTGCGCGGGTAGGCTGAGAATGTAGAGATCCTGCTGCTTCTTCGGATTCGCCACGAATACCACCTTCCGGCCGTCCGGCGAGACGCAGGGATCCGAATCGTAGTGGCCGAGGTCGAGCAGGGCCTCGATGCTTCCACTACCGAGATCCAGCACGCCGAGGTCGAAGCCGTGATCGGGGTTGCTGTTGTCCATGTAGGACACGACCATCCGGCGACCATCGGGAAGCCAATCCATGGAGGCCACCGTGTAGCCGGGAGTGATCACCTCGCGGGAGAGGGCGGTCAGTTCGACGTTCATGATCACGATTTTCGATTCGCGTCCCAGCCGGTGCAGCCAGGCCACCTCGCTGCCGTCCTCGTTCACGGATGGATTGAAGTAGCTGCCCTGCTCACGACCGACGACCTTGAGGGCGTCACCGTTCTTGAGACAGCTCACGGCTCGATGATACTCGGAGTTCGTGGTCTTGCGGTTGAAGTAGAGTTTCCCGCCCAGCTTGTTCCAGGCCGGTCCGCTCTCGATGGTCTCCTGGTCGTCGACGAGCTTGCCTTCGACGCCGTCCGCCAGACGGCGGATCCAAACCGAATTGGCCGTGTCGAGCTTGCGGGTCTGGTAGGCGAGAAACTCGCCATCCGGGGAGACGGCCGGCTGCGAGGAATTGAAATAGGAAGCGGCGACTACGGTGTCGGCTTCGGCCTCGCTCAGAGCCTGGCGCATGATGCGACTGGGTCCGCCGCCCTTTTCGGCGAAATAGATCCACTCTCCGCTGGGGTCCCAGTCGGGCATGGACTGGCGGGCCGAGTTCGAGGTGAACCGGATCACGCCCTCCGGCAGATCCACGGCCTCGAGGGCCTCGGAGGCCTCCTCACCGCTCTTCTTGGCCTTCTTGGCCAGTTCCTGCAGACGGCTGTGGGCATCCACCTTACCCTCGGCCGCCAGGGGCCCGGCCGTCAGCATCAGGGCGAGTGGAACCAGCAGGGCCAGGGTCGTTTTTAGGCTCATTCTCCACCTCTGGGACAAGGTCGCGCGGAATCTAGCATGGGCCAGGGGGCCTGGCAAGGCCGTGGCTTTCCTCTGGCATCCGCCCGGGGAATTGCCTATAGTATGCGCACCTTCCGTTCATCAATTTCCCAATGCATTTTGCTTTCACCCAAGACGCTATGTCGGAGTGTGTCATGGATGCTCGCTTGAAGAAGCTCTATGAGGAGATCGTCGAAACCCTTCGTGAAGACAGCTTGGGCGACGAGACCCCCGATCCGCAGGCTTTCGTGCAGGACGAAGTGGCTCGCTGGGAGGCGGCCAAGACCAGTGACGATGAGATTTGGATGTCCATCGTACTTCAGATGCTGCGCTTTGGTTTCAATCGCTTCAAGTATTCCCACGCCATGCAGCCCATGATCCGGGAGAAGCTCGGAAATCTGCAGGTGCTCGCGGAAATGGAGGAGAAGGACAAGAAGGTCATGGCCGCGGACGAGAGCCTCGGACTCAACCTTCAGCAGATCCGCTCGGTGGCCAAGAACGCCCGCACGGCCGTGATGCTTCAGGGTGACTTCGGCTCCCTGTCCGATCTCGTCGAGTCCTTCGAAAGCGAGGAAGACCTCGCCGCGGGCATGGAAGAGATGTTCAGCTATCTCTCCGAAGATGCGACCCGCGAGTTCGCCCGCGAGATGGGCCGCCGCAAGCCCGGCTCCCAGCCCGCCGTGCGAAGGGTTGTATCGCGGATGAATGACCTCGTCGACGGATCTCTCGACCTCGAAGGAATCGAGAAGGCCATCGTGGACATGGCCGCCGCATCCGGACGAAGCGTGGAGGAAGTGGACTTCCTGCTCGAGATCTTCGCCACCGGCGATGAGCGCATAGGACTTTCTTCCATCTGCGATGTAAAATCTGCCTGCTTCCGATGCCGCGTGAGCTCGGAAATCTGCGGTGAACGGCGATTCGAGTTCGGTTCGGCCAAAGAAATTTCGCGGGTAGAGGAATTCTAGCGCGGAGCCAAGCGGCGCTCCTTTTCCCTAGAAACCCTCCTCTGGCTGCGGCGGGATTTCGCAGGTCGTCACTGGTCGAAATCCGCCCGTCGAGGAAGTCGCGGCAATCCTGATGAAGCCGTCTCCGTTTGGGACAATCGTCCTCGCAGCGCGGACCGCCGCGTCCTGAATCCTTGCCATAAACCGAACGCGGCCTGTCACTTTCCTTGCTCTCCGTCGGGCGTATGTGCCCGAAACTCCTCGATAAAACTCGACCCGGTGTCGAAGTCGCCCTGCGCGATCCGCGCGAAGTGTCTGCAGACGCTCTCGTCCTTCCCTGGCGTGGAGACGAAGGCGTTCTGCCGTCCTTGCTGGAAGAGGGCGCCCCCGGCGTGCTCGCCCAGCTGAGGGAGTATCCCGAGGATCGCGACATCCGACTGACATCGGCCGGCATGCTGCCCCTGCGTTTCCTTCTGCATCTCAGCCTTCCCGCACAGGGCGAAGCGAGCAGGAAGCTGCTACGCAAGCGCCTGGGCGACTCTTTCCGGCATGCGCGTGTCCTTGCCCTGCGTGACCTGGCGTTCCCCATAGGCCAGTTCGCCGACGCGGGAGAGGACTTCACGGAGCTGGTGGAGGCTCTTTGGGAGAGCTGGAACGAGGAAGGCGAGGGCCGCATCCGACTGCGCCTCCTGGTGGAGGAAGACGATCTCCGCGCCGAGTATCTTCGGCGTTTCCTGCAGCGGCGCCGGGGAGCCGCTGCCGCGCCTCGACCCGATTCCGGTCGTGAGATCGCGGCGGGAAATCTGGAGGGGGCGCTGAGGCCGGTGCTGCCCGTGGGCCTGGACCTGGAGCAGGCTCTGGAGAGGCTGCTCGAGGACTATCGCGACGGACGTCCCCTGGACGACGCCCTCGGGCTCCTGGCTGCACCCATGTCCAAGGCCTTCACCGGCGCGCTGGAGCCGGGCGAGGAGCTGGAGGACCTGCCGGGGATTCTTCGCGTCCTCGGTTCGGGTCTTCTGCAGCGTCTGCCATGGGAGCTGCTCCGGGACGGTTCCACCTTCCTGGGCGAGCGCTTCATCTTCCCTCGCGGTTCGAGCTTCTACGTGCTGGGCGGACGTGCACAGGCCGGCGACGCGGCCTATCGCATCGAGGTTCGCGCGGAAGAGGAACGTCGAAGCGGACTTCATCAGGAGCTTCGCAATCTCCTCCATCGCGGCGGCGCCGAATTGGTGGAGGATGGCGACGCGGAGTCCGTCCATTCGGTGTTCTACGCGGAAGGCATCGAGGCCTGGGAGAAGCTGCTTAGCGAAGACGGCGAAGGGGGCGGCGACCTGATCTTCCTGGAGAAGCCCAACGAATGGGAAGAACCCGTGGACGCCGAAGACTTCGCGGGTCGGTTGCTTGCCCGCGGCTATCGCCGCGTGCTATCGCCCCTGGCCGCCTTCCGCGACGCCCGCGAGGCGCGCATCTTCCGCATGGCTTTTTTCGAGCAGTACTTCCGCGGCCACGGCGCGGGCGGTGCCCTTCGCTACGCCCAACGTGCGCTGCTGGAAGCCTTCGGTATCCACTCGGGCTGGTTCCTCTACCGGATATTCGGGCAGGCGGAGGACCGCACCTATGCCACGCGATCCTCGATCAGGAAGGGGATGGATCTGAGCAAGATCTTCTAGGTTTCTCACTCGGGGGTCCCGCCGAATAGCTGTGGATTCGATGGCGGGAAAGGGTGGCCGGGACGACGCGTGGCGTCCCGGCTTTTTCTATTGAACGTGGACATGAACTTGGACAAAGAAACCCCCCCCCGCCCGGCAGGGTGGGGGGAGTTCAGGTTCACGTACAAGTTCAGGTTCGAAGTTCTACTTCTTCTTCGAAGTCTTCTTCTTGGCCGTCTTCTTAGTGGCTTTCTTGGCGGCCTTCTTCTTCGCCTTCGGCTTGGGCTTCGGAGCGTGCTCCTCGGCGTACTGATGGAGGAAGGCGCCGACCACGTCCTCGATATCCGGACGGCCGATGGGGTTCAGCTCATAGGTCACGCGGGTGCTGGGCTTGTCGATCTTCACCACGCGGCGCAGATCGATGGGCGTGCCGATGACCACGGCGTCGCACTCGGTGGCCTTGATGGTGGCCTCGAGGTCTTTGACCTGCTGTCCGCCGTATCCCATGGCCGGAAGCAGCACGCCGATCTCCGAGTACTTCTCGAAGGTGTCGATGAGCGTGCCCTTCAGGTAGGGGCGGGGATCCACAGGCTGAGCGCCGTGCTTGAGGGCGGCCACGGTGCCCGCGCCGAGTTTCATCTCGCCGTGGGTCAGGGTGGGACCGTCCTCGACCACGAGCACGCGCTTGCCCTCGATGACCTCGGGATCCTCCACGCTCACCGGGCTGGCGGCGTCGACGATCACGGCCAGGGGATTCAGCTGGCGCACCGTGTCGCGCACGTCCTCGATATCGTCGAGGCTGGCGCTGTCGATCTTGTTGATGACCACCACGTCGGCCTGAAGCAGGTTGGTCTCGCCGGGGTAGTAGGCGATCTCATGGCCCGGGCGAAGCGGGTCCACCACGGTGATGAGCAGGTCGGGAAGGTAGAAGCTGGTGTCGTTGTTGCCGCCGTCCCAGAGGATGACGTCCGCTTCCTTCTCGGCCTCGCGGAGGATGGCCTCGTAGTCCACGCCCGCGTAGATCACGTTGCCGTCGACGATGTGAGGCTCGTACTCCTCCATCTCCTCGATGGTGCACTTGTGCTTCTTCAGGTCGGCCAGGGTGGCGAAACGCTGCACGGCCTGCTTGGCCAGATCGCCGTAGGGCATCGGGTGGCGGATCGAGACGACCTTCAGGCCCATGCTCTTGAGCACGTCGACCACCGCGCGGGTGGTCTGGCTCTTGCCGCAGCCGGTGCGCGTGGCGCAGATGGAGATGACCGGCTTGCTGCTCTCGATCATCGTGTCGCTGGTGCCGATGAGACGGAAGTCCGGGCCCATGGCGTTCACGAAGCTGGCGGCGTGCATCACATGCTCGTGGGTCACGTCGCTGTAGGCGAAGACGACCTCGTCCACGCCGTACTCGACGATGATGTCGCCCAGGTCCTCCTCGGCGAGAATGGGGATGCCCTTGGGATAAAGATCGCCCGCCAGGGCGGCCGGGTACTTGCGGCCTTCGATATCGGGAATCTGCGTGGCGGTGAAGGCGACGACTTCGTAGTCCTCGTTGTCGCGATAGAGGACGTTGAAGTTGTGGAAGTCGCGGCCCGCCGCGCCCATGATGACGATTCTCTTGCGCGCCATTTCGGCTCCTTGATCGGGGCGGAGTCCTACCCGCGGACGGGGACTCCTCCGAGCTAGGGTGAGTTGATCCTTATTTGGATAGGGTCAAATAATACAAGGCCTTAGGCCAATGTCAAGGTGGCCGGAGGCCGCCCGAGGCCCACGAAAAAGGCCCCCGCCCGGGACGGGGGCCTCGCGCGTCAATCCCGCTCGGTCTAGTAGAGGGTCTTCAGCGTGCTCCAATCGCCGACCGCAGTCGAGACGCCCTGCGTGATCTCGACCATGTCCAGGCGGACGGTAGGGCCCATGGTGCCCACGTAGTTCCAGTCGAATGCCACGTTGGGGAAGCCCACGTAGTTCGTGGTTCCGAGGTCCACGGTGACCAGTCCCCATTCGTCCCAGTTCAGGGGCCAATCTGCGCTGAAGTCGAGGATCAGATCTTCACCGATGTACATGTAACAGGTGCCGGTGAGGGTCCGGTCGCCACGCATGGCGAAGGTGAGAATCTCGTTGGCAGTGTAGGAGTAGTTGAAGCCCAACCACTCGTCCGAGTAGCTGCCGTGGGTGTCGCCGAAGATGGTGGCGCTGTGGACGCCGTCGAAGGCCGGCTCTCCGCCCTTGAACCAGGTGTATGACGAGTTCTCGATGTTCAGGTGCCACCCGCTAGGGGGGAAGGCGTTCTCGAAGCTTTCGGGGCCTTCGTACCAACGACCTTCCGGAGCGTACTCCAGGGGTGTGATGGTGATATCCACGGCCGCGGCGAAGCTGCTTGTGGCGAGGATGATTAGGGCCGTGAGCAATGTGCGCATGTTGCCTCCATGGTGCTGGATCGTCTATGGGTGAGTAATCTTCATAATACCAAACAAGCTCGATCATGGGCACCCGGAGTTTTTCCTAAGTGATTGAATACAAAAGAGTTATCTGTGATTTCTGAATTTTGCCGCTTAGTCGAGGGAACGGAATCCTTCAAGTCGGACCCTTGCGCCCCGGTAGGCTGGAAACTATGGTAGGCCCCTATGCAGAACACGCTGACCGGCTACTCCAAGGCCCTCTACTCCACCTGGTTCTACTACAAGCCCGCCCGGCTCATGCTGGACGCGGGGGAGGGCATATCCCAGGCCCTGGGCAAGAAGATCTTCGGCATCCGAAAGGTCTTCCTCACCCATGGCCATGAGGACCACATCGCGGGGCTGCCCAGCGTGGTCAATCTGCGCAACCTGAGCAACGGCGACCGCGAGATCCCCATCGCGGTGTACTATCCCGAGGGCGATCCCTTCATCGGATACCTCCGCGAGTACCTCGACAAGAAACAGAAGCATCGCCTGCGCTACGACCTGGACTGGCATCCCGTCGGCCCCGGGGCGACGGTGGACGTGGAGGTCACCCGACGCCGCACCCGCGTACGTTCCTTCGCCGTGGATCACACCCGGGGATGGCAGGCGCTGGGCTGGCGCATCGAGGAGAAGCGCCACGCTCCCAAAACCGAATTCGCGGGCGCGGACGGCGACGAGATCCGGCGCCTGGTTCAGGAGAAGGGCAAGGAGGCCGTCCTCGAAGCGGTCTGGCATCCGCTGCTGGTCTATACCGGGGACACGCGGCCGGTGGAGGACGTCACCGAGCTGCGCGGCGCCGAGACCCTGCTCATCGATTCGACCTTTCTGAACTCTGATGAGATGAAAGAGAGCCGCATGAGCCACGGCCACATCGAGGCCAGTTTCCGCGCGGCCGCCGAGGCCGGCGTGAAGCACCTGGTGCTCATGCACCTGTCGGGGCGCTATCTCAAGCGGGATATCCTCGGCGCCATCGACTCCGCTGCGGCGCGCTACGGGCGTCCGCCCAAGCTGGGATACTTCTTCGAAGGGCGCTACTTCGAACTGAAGGGCGCCGAAGAGGTGGACTGAGGCCACTGCACATCCGAGTCGAACGTATTTCCCTCGGTTCAAACGGCTTAGCCCGGCTTTCATTTCTCAGGCCTTGATATCCCATGGGCCCGATAATCAAGTATGGCGAATTTTCTTCATCTTTTCGAATAGCCTTGCTAGCCTTGTTTCGCGAGGATGAAACCATCCTCCCCTCACCCGTCTCAACAAGGATGGTCCAAGATGAAGAAACTGATCGTATTGTTTGCCATGTTCTCACTCTTCGGATTGACCGCTTCGGCCTTCGCGTTTGAGGGCACTTCATCGCCGCTTGAGAGCACCGAGATCGAGATTCCCGCGGAGTCGCCCCCCAGCTCCAGCGAACGCTCGAACATCATCCTGAACGGCGACTTCGAAGCCACCACCATCGCCGCCGGCTGCAACTTCAATCTGGCCAATGCGACCGTGACCGCAGGCATGTCCGACATCGTCGCCTTCGGCGGCGCGGACGAGATCGACGTCATGAACGACGGCACCAGCTGCGGCTATGCCAGCGCGCCGGCCAGCGGCGTGTCGAAGATCTCCATCCATAGGACTGCGGTCACGGGCGGCGTGACCGACGCCTTCTCCTTCGGCCTGTCCTCGTCCATCGTCGCGGGCACCGCCTACACCATCGAGTTCTACGCCGAGTCCAATCTGGACTTTGACCCCGACGTCGGCGTGGTCGAGGTGGGCATCTCGGCCAGCGACGCCAGCTTCGGAACCCTGGCCTTCGTCGCGGCCTCGGGCACCGGCGGCTGGACCCACGTGGTCGGTGGATTCGTGGCGCCGGTGGGCGGCGACTATCTCACCGTGCGGGTGGCCGACGGCTACGAGGCCTGGATCCACCTGGACGCTTTCTCGGTGGAAGAGGAAGCCACGGCCTCAGAGAGCACCGACTGGAGCACCATCAAGGCGCTGTATCGCTAGATGTGTTTGAGTCGAATCGGGAGCCCGCCAGAAGCGGCGGGCTTTTTTTGTGGCTAGTAGAGGCTTTTGACCGCCGAGAAGCTCAGTGTCTGGACGGGCACCTCACAACCATCGCCCTGGATCACATCGATGATCACGCTGTCGTTCAGGGTGTCGGGCCATCCGTCGCCGTCGAGATCTCCTCCGCAGGCGGTCCACTCGATGCAGAAGGTGGCATAGCCTCCATACTCGTAGGAGGTGTCTATGCTGCCCCAGGTCTCGGAAGCTTTCTGCCATTCGCCGTAGCTGTGGTCGGACTCGTTCATCGTGTGCTGAAGACGGACCTCGCCGTCCAGGGTGATGGTCAGAGTGCCACAGGCCGCCATGATGTAGGCCATCCAGTGAAAGTCATATTGGAAGCATGGGATGAACAGGGTCTGGCAGAAGGAGTTGTTGTTGGCGAGGCCGTTGCAGTAGGCGCCCAGCCAGGCGACGTTCTCGCCATGCACCGCGGGCACTCCCCAGACATCTTCCGCGTCGATGATCCACTGGCAGTCGGTGCTGCTCCAGCAGGTCCAGTCGCTGCCTTCACCGCAGAGACCATTCTCGAAGCTGTAGTCGGGGACGGTCCAGTCTCGTTGCACAGTCGAGGCGGCTGCCGTAGGAAAAGTCGTGACGACTAGTAGGATTAGAATCGCTTTTGAAGGATTCATTGCTCCTCCCAACACTAGTACAGAGTCTTCACGATGGTATGGGATGTCTCCTCTGTAGAAGTCATACAACTGGTTTCCATCGTGATAATCTTAGTACAGGGTTTTGACTAAAGAGAAACTGTAGACTTCGGTTGGCAACTGGCACTCAGAACCGTAGATACAATCGATGAGTATGTTGTCATTGTCCTCATCGGGGTAGCCGTCGCCGTTTGTGTCTTCCCCGCACGCGGTCCACAAAAAGCACAGTTCCGAGGTCATGCCGATGTAGGCTGATATATCGATTAGTCCCCAGTAGGAAGCCGCGGTCTCCCAAGTTCCATAGTTGTGGTCATCGAATTCCATTGTCCTGGAATGGACTGTGTTTCCGCGCATCGTGATAGTGAACTGGCTGCATCCAGAGTTTATGTAACTTGAAAAATAGAAGTTCAGATGCATGCAGGCGTTAAAATACTCCTGGCAATAGGAGTTGTTGTTGGCCTTTCCATCGCAGAATCCTCCTAACCAAGCGGCATTGATTCCATCGTAGGCCGGATAACCCCACGTATCGATCGGGTTGACGATCCACTCGCAACTAGTTGTGCTCCAGCAGGTCCACTCGCTTCCCGACTCGCACTCACCGAACTCGAAGCTTCCGTCGTTGACCAGGCTTCGAACATCTCGCCAATTTGGATCCCCCGAGCCGGGATTGATGAATCCATCTTTCGTGAGGGTCTGGCCCAGGCCGGGCCGAGAAGAATGAGCAAGCCGATGGCAGCGAAACGGATCCGCATTCCGCACCTCCCTGTACACGTGTACAATCTTGAATAGTGTAGCAGGGAGATCGGCTTGAGCGCAATTGCCTGACCGAATATTCTTTAGGCTACCGATACATGGATTTCAGCGCTCCCCAGTCCATCAACCGGGATGCAGAAGTGTGGGTCTCGATGTAGAGCAGATAGTCCGCGCCGCAGGGCGTGCCCCATTGCTCGGTGGGGTGGACCGCGAACCAGTAGGGTCCCGGCTCGACATCGACGCCATCCCCGAACACGAGGAAGGGATCGCCGCCAACCTGGCTGAGCACGTCGGTGGGCGGGCAGGAGGGCCCTCCCTCGAAGAGCCAAACAGTCATGGGATAGCCCGCGCAGGCGAGGAAGGTCACGGTGGAGCTGTGTTCGACGAGGATCTGGTACCAGTCGCTATCCATGCTCGTGTTTCCGTTGAAGGTTCCGCTCTTTCCCGCGATAAGCACAGTGGACGGCACATGGGTGAAGGGTTCGAGCGGGCTCTCGCAACCGCTGTTGAACTCGTCCACGTAGTCGTCGTGACAGTCCGTCTCGTCCTCGAAGAAGGGGAGCACGGGATAGTCCGTCGGATCGCAGGTCTCGCCGACGGGCGACTCGACGACGTGGAGCCAGTAGCCGCCCGAGTGATTCGCCCAGCCGTCCACGACGATATAGTAGTCGTGCCCGCCCACTAGCCCGACCCCGCGAATCCAGGCCACGTAGAGCTGCTCGGGGCAGCCGGCGAGATCGTCATTGCAGGCCAGGGGTGCGCCGGGCGTGAACTCATCTTCGTAGACGTAGAGCTTGGTGTCGTAGAGGGGGCCGCAGCTGCTGATGTCGATGGTCACGTCCACGCTGGGCGAATAGACATAGACCACGTCGGCCGCAGTTCCGCCCGACCAGGGACATTCCTCTTCGTAGTCGTTCTCGAAGCCCACCGTGGAGCCCGTGGCGTGGAAGGGCAGGCCGGGAATGATCGTGGCCTGTTCGATGGTGTCGCCGCCCTGCCGGACCGGTCCCCCCGAGAGATCCCCCGCAGAAACACCGACGGCGTTGGCCATTGCGAAAAGGGCAAGCAAGGCGAATCTCGGCATCATCCCCTCCTCCCCGCTGCAGTGCTGGATCGTCTACCCAATCAGTCTAGCACGATATTGGAGGGAGCTTCGCCGAGACATGAAAAAGCCCGCCTTGCGGCGGGCTCCATTCGGTTTAGGCGCTGGCGGTCATGACCATTTTGAAGACAGTCTCCGCAAACTGGCGATAGTCCGTGGGCGTGCGGGTCTCGGATCCGCGAGGTTCTTGGAAGGCCACGTGCTTCGATTCGACGCCTTCGGCCAGCTCCACGAACAGGTCACCGATATGCGCACTCGCTCCCATCTGCGCCAGGCTCTCCTTCAGCTGCTCGGAGCTAACCGTAGTGTGAGCAACAGGCTTCTCGAGCACCTCGGTCAGGATCCCGGCGATCTGGCCGTAGCTAATGTCTTCCGGTCCCTGAAGCTCGACGATCTTCTCACCCTCCCAGTCCGATCGCGTCAGCAGCTCCGCCGCGCGCTCGGCGATGTCGGCCGTCGCGATCATGGGGATGGGCGTATCATCCTGGAAGCTCGTGAACATGGAGCCCGCCTGCTGGATGCTCTGAGCCTGCCAGAGGGTGTTCTCCATGAAGTAACCGGGCCGCAGCTGCACGATGTTCTCGGCGACCTCGGCCAGAATCTTCTCGTTGTGGTGCAGGCCGAGAATGGGGCCCGTACCGCCGTCCTTTTCCGCTCCAACGCTGGAGAGGTGGACGACGTGGTCGATCTTGTTGGCGCGAATGGCCTCGGCCGCCGCTTCGGCGTAGTTCCTGTACTCCGAGACCAGGTCTTCGCTGACCATGTTGGGCGGAGCGACAAGGAAGAGGGCGTCAGCGCCCTGGGTCGCTAGCTTCATGATCTCGGGATCAGCGTGGCTGCCCACGATGACTTCTGCGCCACGCTCGGCCAGGGCCGCGACCTTGGCAGCGTCGCGGGCCACGACCACCAGGTCCTGGCCGGCCTCGAGGAGGCGCTCGCTGAGTTTCGATCCGATGTTTCCGGTGGGGGTGGTGACGACGATGCGCATAGTGTCTCCTTGGTTCGGGTTCGATTTCCTTCCCCAATATGCGTCGCAGCCCCTGGCGGAACAATGGTGATTCGTCTATAATACATGTCCAATCATCCAATGTAGATGGAGGTATTCGGACAAATGGATGCGCTATCGGACGTTCTGAGATCAGTCCATCTGAGCGGTAGCCTCTTCTGTCGCAGCGAGCCCCGTGCCCCCTGGGGCATGGAGGTGCCTCAGCACGACTCTGCCCACTTCCACATCATCCGCCGGGGTCGATGCTACCTGATGGTCGAGGGCCGCGAGACCCAGCTACTGGAAGCCGGCGACATGGTCGTGCTCCCCGGAGGTTCCCCTCACGACCTGGTGGACGACCCCAGCACGCCAACCCAGCCCCTGGGCGATCTGCTCGCGGACATGCAGTCTGGCGGCGAGTCCTGCTCACTGATCTTCGGCGGCGGTGGTGAAGCCTGCACCCTCATCTGTGGCTATTTCCGCTTCGACCCGAGTCAGGTGCATCCCCTTCTCGCGGTGCTGCCCTCCATGATCCTGCTCAAGGGTGAGGGCGGGCGCGCCCAGCCATGGCTCGAGTCGACGCTGAACCTCATCGCCGAGGAATCCTGCGCGGCGCGTCCCGGTAGCGAGGTGCTCATCGATCGCCTGACCGAGACCCTCTTCATCCGCGTGATCCGCAGCTACCTGGACGATCCCGCCTCGGACGAAACCGGTCCCAATTGGCTGGCGGGGCTCAAGGATCCCAAGATCGGCGAAGCCTTGGGTTACATCCATCATCTACCCCAGGAAAACTGGACCGTGGATGCACTCGCCACGCGGGTGGGAATGAGTCGGTCGGCATTCTCCGGTCGATTCAGCGAACTCGTCGGGGAGCCTCCCCTCAAGTACATCACGCGCTGGAGGATGCAGCTTGCGGCCGATCACCTCAGAAACGAGAAGCTGAGTCTGGGGGAAATCGCGGCCAGGGTGGGCTACGGGGCGGAAGCCGCGTTCAGCAAGGTGTTCAAGCGAATGTGGGGAGTCTCGCCCGGCAACTTCCGCCGACAGCACGCGAGCTAGAAGTTGACCACCTGGCTGCCGCCTGCCATGGCCAGGAAGGCCGTGGCGCCGCTGAAGTCGTCGACCTTGTCTTCCAGGTCGCGCTCGCTGAGGCCGAGCATCTGCATGGTGGCCGTGCAGGCGTAGATCTTCAGACCCGAGGCGCGAAGGTCGGCGAGCAGCTGGTCGGGGCCGGGCTGCCCGTCCATGGCCGCCCGCACGGCGGCGTCTTCCAGCATGGTGGTTTCGGGAAGGGGAGCTTCGCCGAGACTGCCCTCGTTGAGCCTGAGCAGGGGTTCCCAGGAGAGGAAGAAGTCAACGCGGCGGCCCATGGCGATGCCGCTGGCCGCCAGGTAGCATGCGGAAACGATCTTGTCGAGAGTCCCGCTGGTCAGGAGAATGGCCAGTGCGGGGGATTCGCCCATGGCAATCCTAGAGGTTCTTCATCACCGCGCCCTGCACCTGCGCGAAGTGCAGAGTGCCGCGAGTGATCAGATTCAGATCGCGGCGCTGCTCGCGCGGATTGCGGCGGTTGCGCAGCGGGTAGGCGTTGCCGTCCAGGCGCATGTCGAGGATGACGCGCTCATCGGCCGCAACGGCCATCTCCAGGATGTCGTTGATTACGGGTTTGATCTCGCTCTTGGGGATGGCGAACTTGAACTCGCCGTCCGAACCCGAGGCCAGGAAGCGGTCGCCGTCGCTCTGGACGCGGCAGATCATGCTGATCTTCTGGCCGAGCATCCACTCGAAACTTTCCTCGTTGCGGGGATCGGCGTCGTTGACCTTGCGGTAGCCCACGCGCTGGCTGGTGGGATCGATGCGCAGGGGAAGCGGCGAAAGCGGGATGCGGGTGAGGAAGTTCACCTTGCCCTTGTGGGCCACGATCTCATCGCCCACGTGCAGGCTCGTCATCTTGAGTTCGCCCTCGCGAGCGTCGATACGGATTTCCAGAGGCGCTCCGCCGCGTCGCTCGATGGAAGCCTTCAGGTTCTGAACGCCTTCGATCTCGACGAAGTAGCCGCCTTCGAGAATCATCCTGTTTCCGCGGATGTAGAGGGGTTTCTTCACCTTGAGCAGGGAGCGATGGGTGTAAACCGGCTTGGCGAAGTAGCTGAAGTAGGTCTGGGGCTCGAATTCCCTGTCGAGGGTCGAAAGGACCGCGGGGAAGCTGCGCGCGGTGTAGTGGTCGGAGTTTCTCAGCGAGATGATTCGGGCCGCCACCAGGATGACGATGAGGATGCCCAGGCGCATGGCCGTACCCACGATGAGAGCCTTGGGTCCGCGCTTGTAGAAGGGGAGGTTCTGGTCGAGCAGGTGGGCGAGCTCTTCGCCGAAGGCGCCCTCGCGCTCGAGGATGCGCTTGGTCTCTTCCTCGTCCGGAAGAAGGTTCTCGCCCTCGCGAACCTTGATGCCTTCCTCGCGCATCAGCTCGGCGATGAGGGCTAGCCGACCGGACCCGCAGGCGAAGCAGATGTCGCCGTTCGCCGCGGTGAAGTAGTCGTCGTTGCGGAGGTCGGCGTAGTCGTCCATGCGAGCCAAGGCGTCCTTGGCCGAGTCGATGTTGAGACCCTCCCGGAACAGCTTCGCGCCTTTCGAAGACGCTCGCACCTGGTAGTTCTCACCGTTGGTATAAACTTCGACCCAGATCCGGGAATCGGCCATCGGGCACACCTCCGCCTTGCCTCTTTTGATCAAATGCCGGTGGGGATGATAAAGCCGGGACAGTCTAGCGTAGGCCCCCGCCGAATGCAACCGGCATGGGCGGCCTCGCCCCCCCTCCGCGACCCAGGCAATCAAAGCCCTAACTGGCGCGAAGTCAAGGGTTAAGAAGGTCCTCGATCGGCCCTCCTCAGCGGATGAGCACCATCCGGCTGCTCAGCTCCTGCCCGGCCCCCTGGAGGCGGTAGAAGTAGATGCCCGAGGAGGCCTCGCGGCCCCGCGAGTCACGCCCGTCCCAGGAGATCTCGTAACTTCCCGCGGGGAAATCACCTCGGGCCAGGCTTCGGACCAGGCGTCCGGAGATGTCGTAGATGCGCAGGCTGATCTCCGCCTTGCGGTTCAGGCTGAAGCCGATTAGCGATTCGCCCCCGTCGGGCCGCCAGGGATTGGGATGGCTGCCCGCCAGGCTCAGGGCCGGTCCCGAGGCCGGCGTCCAGTCGGCCACGCCCGTGCTGGTGGCCCGGTAGGTCTCCACGGAGAAGTCGTCCACGGCCGCGTCCAGGAGCGATGGCAGTCCGTAGTCGCAGATCACGTAGCGCACCACCACCTGATCGGTGAAGGGGATGAGCCCGTCCAGGTCCACGAATGTCTTCTTCCAGAAGTTCTCGTTGACGCTCTGCCGCTCCAGCGGCAGCCAGGTGTCGCCGCCGTCGGAGCTGATGTCGGCCACGAATTCGTCGTCGGCGGTGACCAGCACGTTGGCGAACCAGCGCCAGTAGCTGATGAAGGCGGCGTCGGCCTCGCTGATGTCGAAGACCGGGCTCTGCAGGGTGGTACAGCCGTCGTCCACGTCGTTGGCGAAGGCGTTTTCGCCGGGCGTGCCGCTGCCCGTGACGAAGCACTTCACGCCGGGGTCGGGCGTGTGGTCGTCCTCGGGATTCACCGGCGCGCCGCTCTGCTCGGTGCCCACGGGATCCACGCGCACCCAGTGTCCGCCGGTGGCGTCGTCGCCGGGCATGCCCAGGCGCCACTGGAAGTCGGGCGGATCCTCGCCGTCGTAGGCGTAGACCTGCTCGGTGGCGAGCAGGGTGTAGAACTCGGCGGGAGCGCCGTCGGGCGCCAGGCCCTCCTGACCCAGGCCGTCCAGAGCGCTCACGTAGTAGTCGATGGCCGTGTTGGGCGGCACCGATGGCAGCAGTCCTTCATAGATGCCGCTGCGGGGAACCATGGAGCTCAGGTTCCAGTCGCCACCGTTGAGTCGGAAGTGCAGGGTGGCGGAGGCCACGGTACTGTAGTCGAGGATGTCCGCGGTGATGGGATCGGCGAGTCCGCCGCCGGGCAGGGTGATGGGTTCGCTCACTTCGGTGATGATGGGCCCGGCGATGTCGGTGAGCGCGAAGTGGAACTCGATGGCCAGGTCGCCGATCACGGTGATGGGAATCTCCTGCGACTCGAAGCCCGGCATCGATGCTCGCAGGGTGTAGTCGCCGGGCGCAGCGAGCCCGCTGTAATTGCCGGCCTCGTCCGTGAACCAGGTGTAGCCGTCGCCCACGAGCTCGATCGTCGCTCCGGGGAGCGGCACGCTGCCCCAACTCGCGTTGACCACGCTGCCCTCCACGGTTCCGAAGCCCTCGATCACCGCACTCACCGCCGCGTAGGCGTCGATGAGGCCGTGGCCGTAGGTGTTCTCCTCGCCCGGATCTCCCAGGTCCACGGCCGTGTCCATGATGATCTGCTTGATGGTGTCCACGTCGAGGTTGGGGTCGGCCTGGCGCATGAGCGCGGCCACGCCGGCCACGTGAGGTCCGGACATGCTGGTGCCGCTGTTGTATCCGTAGATTCCGCCGGGTAGCGAGGAATAGACGTCCTCGCCGGGCGCGACCACCTCGGGCTTGATCTCCAGGCCCGGGTCCACCTCGCAGGTCGTCGGACCGCGGCTGGAGAAGTCGGTGATGGGATAGGGCCAGTCGAAGTTGGTGGCGTCCACCGCGCCCACCGAGAAGCAGTTGGTCAGACTCGCCGCCCGATCGGCGGGAGAGCCGATGGTCAGGGAGTCGGGGCCGCGGTTGCCGGCCGACCAGACCGTCACCACGCCGGCCGCCTCGCAGTTGTCGATGGTGGTCCACCAGAGGTCGTAGCAGGACGGGTAACTCAGGTGCTCGCCCACGCCCCAGGAGTTCTGCACCACGTCGGGCACGTCGTCGATGGTTCCCGGGTCGCCGTCGGGATCGGTGAACCATTCGAGGGCGGCGAAGACGTCGTTGTCGAAATCCTCGCTCACGGGTTGATCGATGCCGTTGCAGGCGATCCACTCGGCGCCCCAGGCAACGCCGATGGAATCGTCCGGCGCCACGCCAGCGATGGTGCCGCAGGTGTGGGTGCCATGGCCGTCCAGGTCCAAGGGATAGTCGGTGCCGCTGTCCACCTGATCCAGCCAGCACTCGTTCCAGGGCGCGTGGTTGCCGCGCCAACGCTCGGCCAGGGCGGGATGGCTGCCGTCCACGCCCGTGTCGAAGCTGCCCACCAGGGTGGTCAGACCGTTGTAGCCTAGCTCGTACCAGACCTCGGGCGCGCGGATGGCGCGCAGGCCCTCGGTGACGCCGATCTGGCGATCGCCGCCTGGAAGGAACTCGCCCGTTGGCGCGATGAGTTCGGGTGTGAAGTCGGGCTCCACCTGAAGCACGTCGTCGCGGGCTGCGATGGCCTCGATCTCGGCGCGAGTCGCCACGACGACGATGAGGTTGGCGATCCAGTGGCTGGTGTATCCACGCACACCGTCGCGCTCATCGAGGTAGTCGAGTAGGTCCGACTGGGAACGGGCGGCATCCTTCAGCGCCTCGACCACCTCGCGATGGCGGTCGCGCAGTTTGGCCTGCTGCGATTTCAGCTCGAGATTCAACTCGGCGATGGGGGCCTGCTCGGCCATAAAGACCACGGCCTTGATGGTGTCGTCCTCGCCGAGTTCGGCGAGCCGGTCCTCCAGCGCTGGATGGATCTCGCCGGCGACGGTTCCACCGGCGACGAGCAGAATGACCGATACCAGGATTGCGAGCTGCCTCATCTCGATGCCTCCCTTTTCGTGATAGGCATCGATTTTACCACTCGAAGGCGGACGCGTCAAACGGGCCAGGCAGCTATCCCAGATCACCCGCATTGCCGGCAAGAACCACCACATAGCCGTCCGGATCGCGCAGCCAGACCTCGCGATGATTGGCCCGCGGATTGACCTGCGGCTCGTGCAGAATTTCGGCATCCAGCTCGATCATTCGGCCGACGGCGGCATCGAAGTCGTCGATCTGGAACCAGAGAAGCACGCCGTTCCCGTGGGGCTTCGACCGCTCGTCGCCCAGGTGGGGATGTTCGTGGGCATTCCAGTGGTGCAACTGAAGGATCAATTCCTCGCCGAAGTACAGGCGCTCGTACTCCCTCCCGCCGTGGCCGGATCGGCAGCCGAGCAGTTGCTGGTACCAGCGGCTGCTGACTTCGACGTCGCGAACGGCGATCAGGGGTTGGGGGCGCATGGCATTCCTCTGCCGACTACTCCTCGGGCTCCTGGCCCGCCCGGCCGCTCCAGTAGTAGATGGCCTCGGCGAATTCCCGGGCCGTGTACTCGCAGAAGGTCCCCCCGGGTTTCTCGAGAAAGTTGCGAGCCATGGTGAGGGGGTTCATGGGCTCGTCCTCCACCGGGCCGGCCACGATGGCCACGATCTCCCAGTCGAAATCGCCCGATCGTTCGCCGTCGTTCTCCTGCAGCGCCGCCGCGCTATATAGGACCACATCGGCGAAGCGAGCGGTCTCGGGTTCGCCGCCGGCGGTCACGCGGATGTGCGCGTCCTCGCCGGCCTGCCGGTTTTCCAGACGCGCGAAGAGCGGCGTGTTGCGCTTCACGAGCACGGTTGCGCAGGCGAATCGCTCGGGTGGGCAGGTAACCAGTACGACCTTGTCGAGGTCTTCCCTGCCCGCGCCGGGGCGTCGCCTCGTCCAGTTCTCGCGAACGAGTTCGACGAGTTCCTCGTGGGTACCGCGAAAGTAGCTGCGGCCCTGTCCGGGCACGCAGCGTGCCCGAGCGAAATCGCTCCACCCGATTCTCGGAACGCCCGTCATGCGGTCTTGCCGAGGATGGCCCGGCGGAATCGCTGACCGATGCTCTTGTGCCGCCGCATGGCCCGCCGCAGTTCGGGCAGGGCCTCCCTTGCGGCGAGAATGCCCTGTTTGCGGATCTCAGGCGCCGCGCTCATGTTGGCCCAGTGGAACTGTCCGACCTGGGGCGTGATCACGAAGTCGGCCATCTTGAGCACGAACTTGTTGAGGCGATTTCGCGCGATGGCGTCGCTGCGCATGACGATGTCGAGGCCGCGGTCGAAGCCCGCGAGATCCTTCTCGAAGGTGGGGATGTCCACCGCCAGCACGAAGTCGGCACCCAGGTTGCGGCAGTCGCTCACCGGCACGCGATAGCTGCCGCCGCCGTCGGTGAGCAACTTGCCCTCGTGGGCGATGGGAGGGAAGACGCCGGGGATGGCGCTGCTGGCGTAGATGGCCTCGGTGAGGGGCCCGTCCTTGAAGACCACGTGGTCGCCGCTGATGAGGTCGACCGCGATGGAGGCGAAGGGAATCTCGAGTTCCTCGAAGCGAGTGTCGCCCAGCAGTTCGGCCAGGGGCTCCATGAGCTTGTCCGAGCCCCGCTGGGCCGGCGAGGTGAATGTCTTGAAGGTGAGGACCTTCCTCTCGATGGATCGGCGGAATTCCTTGAAGAAGCTGCTGTCCTCGTCGAACTCGTCATCCTCGACGAAGGGCGCCCAAACTTCCTTGAAGTCCGGGTTCTCCCAGTAGCTGCGAAGCCGCTCGTCCACGACGTCCGCGTCGATGTGCTTGGCGTAGAGAGCGCCCACGATGGACCCCATGCTGGTGCCGGTGATGCAGCAGGGCCGCAGGCCCTCTTCTTCCAGGACTTCCAACACTCCCACATGGGCGAGCCCGCGGGCGCCGCCGCTTCCCAGCGCCAGTCCGAAGTTCATCAACTCTCCTCGTCGGCGAAGGCGGGGACGGCGGTGAGCGAATGCTGGAAGCCCAGCTGCTCGAACAGCGATTCGGTGTCGCCGCGCTTCGCGCCTTTCCAACCCAGTTCGTTCAGGTTCACGTTCAAGTCCATGTCTCGTCGCAATGAGACGAGTTCCCGACAGGTTTCGGCCAGTTCCCGATGCTCCTCGAGTTTCGCACCGAGCTTCTTCGCTCCGCGTATGGGAAGGTCGGCGACCTTGTCGAGACTGGCGTAGATGCCGTCCAGGCTGCCGAGTTCGTTCAGCAGGGCGCTGGCCGTCTTGGGGCCGACGCCCGGAATGCCCGGGATGTTGTCGCTGCTGTCGCCGCACATGGCCAGATAGTCGACCATCTGCCTCGGCTCGACGCCGAAGTGCTTGGGCACCGTGCGCACGGTGAAACGCTTGCTGCGCGATGGATCGATGACGCGGCAACCTTCGTCCACGAGTTGGGCCAGGTCCTTGTCGCCCGAGAGGATGGTCACCTCCAGCCCCTCTGCGCGGGCCTGCGTGGCGAGGGTGGCGATGATGTCGTCGGCCTCGTGGTTCTCCACCTTGAAGCGCGCGAGTCCGAGGGCGTCCACGATGCGCTCGCACTGTTCGAACTGGGGCAGGAGTTCTGGCGGCGTCTCGCCCCGATTGGCCTTGTAGTCGGGATAGATCTCGTTGCGGAAACTCTTGGGCCCCGCGTCGAAGACCACGGCCACCCGCTCGGGCTTCTCGCGATAGAGGAATCGCAGCAGGAAGTGCAGGAAGCCGAAGCTCGCGTTGGTGGGCGTTCCGTCGGGGGCGTGGAGCTCGTCCTCCGAATAGAAGGCGCGGAAGATCCAGGCCATGGCGTCGATGAGGAAAATGGGTTGGGACATGGTCGCTAGAGGATATGGGGGCGGAGGAATTACTTCAAGGAACTGATGGCAGGAAACTATTGGCGCGAAACGAAACACCCTCCCCGAAAGCCGGGGAGGGTGTCGGCGGAACCTCTAGTCCTCAACCGTCGGCAGCTCGCCACCCTTCTGCATGCCCAGGGCGGTCATGCCGCCGAGGTGGCCGAGGCCCATGGTCTCCACGGCCGAGGACGGCACGATGACCATGCTGCCCTTCTGCTTCAGACCCTCGAAGACCATGTTCATGGCGCGCAGGTGAAGCGCCACGGGATTGTCCCGATAAGACTCGCTGGCCTTGGCGAACTTCTCGGCGATCTCCGTCTCGGCGGTGCCGAGGATCACGCGGCTCTGGCGTTCGCGTTCGGCCTGGGCCTGCCGGCTCATGGCGTCCTCGAGTCCGGGCGGAATGATGATGTCTCGAATCTCGATGGCCTGAATGGTAATGCCCCAGGGATCGGTCTTCCGATCCAGGGCCTTCTGGATTTCCGTGCCCAGGCGCTCGCGCTCGCTGAGAAGCTGAGCGAGGTCGTGACGGCCGATGGCGTCGCGCAGCGCGGTCTGCGCGCTCAGGGCCACCGCGGCCTCGAAGTCCTCCACCTCCAGCACGCTCATCTTCGCGTCCCAGACCAGCCAGAAGGCGATGGCGTCCACGTTCACCGGCACCGTGTCATGGGTCAGCGTGGTCTCCGCGCGGAAGTCGGTGACGCGCACGCGGTGGTCGATGAGCTTGTCCACCCGATCGATGAGGGGGAAGATGGTGAAGTTGCCGGGGCCCTTCAGCGCGCGGAACTTGCCGAGGCGAAGCACCACGCCCTTCTCCCACTGCTTGGCAATCTGAACCGAGGACGAGATGAAGATTCCCAGGTAGCCGCCGACATAGAGCGGCCAGGCGTTGATATCCGGGAAGACGAAGTGGATCACCAGCCAGTAGGCCACACCCAGGGCGATGACCTTCATCCAGTTGGGGAAGAGGTAGAGGGAGCCGCCCATGACCAGTCCGGCGATGACGCCGAAGGTGGTGAGGTCGATGGGCAATACGGTTCCAGCGGGAACTCCTAGCGAGCTTTGAATCGCTCCGCCCAGGCTGGCCAGCGCGACCATGATCAGGAAGTTGATCGCACCGAAGCGAAAATCCGGTCGAATGGCCGGTGCCTTGGGGGCCTTGGGCAGGTCCAGTGTGGGTTTGGGCACGTTCATGATTCCTCCTTGGTCACGGAGATTCGGTGGTTCATCTCGTCGATGACTTCCTCGGGACTGAAGCCGAACTCGCTGGCCCGAGACAGCATCTCACTGACGATTTCCTTGAGCTTGAGCCCGCGGACTACCTGATCCATGGGCACCTCCTTCTCCGCGACGAAGGTGCCCTTGCCCTGGAGCATGTTCACGAGGTCCATACGCTCCAGTTCGAGATAGGCGCGGGAGACGGTATTCGCGTTAACCCCCAGATCCACAGCAAGTTGGCGCACCGTGGGCAACTGCTCGCCGGGCTCAAGGAAGCCGGCGGCCACCCGGAACTTCACCCAATCGACGATTTGACGATAGATGGGCACTCCGCTCCGGGTATCGAGCTGAGGGGTGGCGCTGTCCTTGGGATTCATGGGCTTATGCCTCCCGTACTAGTGTTACATTGAACTAGTCTACTAGTTCAATTGGGCTGTGTCAAGAACAACTGTGAACTGAGGACTGAGGACTGAGAACGAAGGCAAAATCAAAGATGGTTCAATACTGGCGCAAGCTTGAAGGGTTCTTAGCGGGGGGTCTCTAAGTGAGGAAATACAAAGAGTATACAGTTTGGCAAAGGGCGATGGATCTCGTTGAAGTTGTCTACTCTGTTAGCAGTGCACTTCCAAGAAGCGAGAAATTCGGGATGCAAAATCAGATTCGTAGAGCAGCAGTATCAATTCCCTCGAATATCGCTGAAGGGGCCGGGCGCGATACAGAAGCTGAGTTTCGACGCTTTCTCGACATAGCGATGGGTTCGGTCAATGAAGTTGAGACCCTTGTACTGCTTGCGGAGAGGCTTTGCTTCCTGGATCAAGACCGAGTCGACCAGGTTGAAAAAGCTCTTGTCTCGGTTCGAAAGCAGACCATCGGCTTGCATAAATCATTGCGGCCAAAAAGAAAGGTGGACCGAAAGCCTACCTTTCCCTGATCGGAGTTCTCAGTCCTCAGTCCTCAGTTCACAGTTCAGCGAGATCCACCTCGCGCTGCACCTCGTTGGGGATGTACTCCTCGAGGTGCTTCAGGTCCCGCGCGCCCTTGAGCACGTGGCGGGCCGTGACCATGCGCTGCACCTGGTTGGTGCCCTCGTAGATCTGGGTGATCTTCGCGTCACGCATGTACTTCTCGATGGGATAGTCCTTCATGAAACCGTAGCCGCCGAAGATCTGCACCGCGTCGGTACTCACGCTCATGGCCGTGTCGGTGGCGAAGAGTTTGGCCTGGGCAGCCAGCGCGCTGATGTTGCTCGCGCCCATGTCGATGTTGCGCGCCGCGGCGTAGACCAGATAGCGGGCGGCCTCGACCCGGGCGCTCATGTCCGCGAGCATTCCCTGGATCATCTGGAAGCTGCCGATGCTCTTACCGAACTGCTTGCGACGATTGGCGTAGACCGCGGCGTAATCCAGCGCGCCCTGGGCGAGTCCGACGCCCTGGCCGGCCACGCCGGGACGGGCGCGGTCGAGGGTCATCATGGCCTGCTTGAAACCCTGGCCGGTCTTGCCGCCGAGCAGGCGATCCTCGGGTACCTCGCAGTTCTCGAAATCGAGTTCCACCACGGGCACCGCGCGGATGCCCATCTTGTCCTCGATCTTGGCGATGGAGAAACCGGGATCGTCCTTCTCCACGATGAATCCGGAGATGCGCGCGCGCTGGCTCTCCGGATCGGTCACCGCGAAGACCGTGTAGATCTCGGCGATGCCGCCGTTGGTGGTCCACTTTTTCTCACCGTTAATGGTCCAGCCGCCAGCGCTCTTCTCCGCCCGCGTGCGCAGGCTTCCCGCGTCAGATCCAGCGAACTTCTCGCTGAGCCCGAATGCGATGAGCTTCTCACCCTGCGCGATCTGCGGCAGGTAGTGGTGCTTCTGCTCCTCGGTGCCCGAAAGGATGATCGGAAAGCTGCCCAGGGCGTTCACGGCGAAGGCCACGCCGATGCCGCCGCAGGCCTTGCTGAGCTCCTCGGTGACCAGGCAGAGATCCAGCACTCCGGCGCCCTCGCCGCCGTACTCCTTGGGAATCCACACGCCCAGGAGTCCGGCCTCGGCCATGGCGTCCTTCACTTCCCAGGGATACTCCTGCTTCTCGTCATATTTCGCGGCCAGGGGTCTGACCACCTTCTCGGCGATCTCGCGGGCCTTGTCTCTCCACTTCAGGTTTTCTTCGGTTAGAAAGGGCGTCATTTCGGACTCCTAGGGCATTTTGAGAAAGGGGATATTCCGAGGCAGTATAGCAACTTGTTCCCCAAGGTAAAGGGCCGCGAAGGCTTGGGCTCAATACACGGAATCTGGTATAATTAACGACCTTCACGCCGCTCGGGCGGCCTCGTTCCCATCCTTCTCGGAGGCCTTCATGCGTTCGCCGATCACCCTGATTCTATCCATGGTATCCCTTTGCCTGTTCACGCTTGGTGCCGCCGCCGAAGTGCAGCTCCACCGGCTCGATGTCGAAGGCGGCGCGGCTGCGTCAGCACCCGAGTTCCGCATCCTGTCGCAGGATGAAAACGGACTGCGGATGTCCTTCGAACTCGATGCGCTCAACCTCGAGAAGTTCGAGGCGGACGGCGAGATCTTCGACGCGCTCAGCATCCCCGGAGGCGGGATCCGCGGCGCCGACGGACATCCGGGTCTGCCGGTGATAAGCAAGCTCATCGCCTTGCCCGCAGGTTCAGGTGCCAGGGTGAATGTGCTGTCGCGAAACGAACAGGTGCTAACAGATCTGCGACTCTTCCCCGTGCAGCCCGACGATGGCGAGCGTTTCGTCATGGAAGAAAGCGCCTACCTGACTCCCAGCCTCGATGTCGCACCCGACGTGGAGGTCGGCGATCCCGGCATGATGCGCGGCCTGAGCGTGTCGGCCATGCGCATCAATCCCGTGCGATACGATCCGGTGAGCAGGGAGGTCCGGGTGGCCAGCAGCATGGAGATCGAGATCGAGTTCGCGAGCGAAACGGTTCAGCCCGCGGAGTTCATTCCCGAGTCCTTCCACCTGCTCTACAAGGACATGGTCCTGAACTACGAGGACTCCGGCTACTACCGCGAGGGCGTCACCGAGGTCGGGCCCGGTTCCTACCTGATGATCTACGACAACACCAGCGGCGTGTTGTCCCGGCTGGGCCCCCTGATCGAATGGCGAGAGAAACAGGGCTACAATGTGGTGGCCGTTTCCACCGACGAGACCGGCAGCAACAACTGGCAGGTGGAAGACTACATCGACGACTTCTACGCCACCGCCGATCCTCCTCTGGAGCATGTCACCCTGGTCGGCGACGCCAGCGGCTACATCACCGTTCCCTGCTTCTTCGAGAGCGTTTCCGGCTACGGGGGCGAAGGCGACCACTACTACTCGACCATCGTGGGCGGCGATGTGCTTGCCGACGTGCACATCGGACGTCTCTCGGTGACCAGCACCACTGAGCTGGAGGACGTGGTCAGCAAGATCGTCACCTACGAGACCGATCCTCCCATCACCGATCCGGGTTGGTTCACCCGCGCGGGGCTCACGGGCGATCCGTCCAGCTCGGGCATCACCACCATCTACGTGAACCAGTGGCTCAAGGAACAGCTGCTGCAGCACAACTACACGCAGATCGACACCATCTGGAGCGGCAACTTCCTCAGCGCCATGACCGCCAGCATCAACCAGGGCCTGAGCGTCTTCGGCTACCGCGGCTACTGGCACATGAGCGGCATGAGTTCGGCCCACATCATGGCCCTGGGCAACCAGAAGGAACTGCCCTTCTCCATCATCGTGACCTGCGACACGGGCAGCTTCGCCAGCGATTCGAACTGTCGCTCCGAGGCCTTCCTGCGTGCGCCCAACGGCGGCGGCGTGGCCTCGGTGGGCACGGCCACCATCGGCACCCATACCCGCTACAACAACTGCTACTACATGGGCACCTGGCACGGCGCGATCAACGGCGAGGACCACCGCACCGGATCGGCCCACACCCGCGGCAAGTACGAGCTCTATCACAACTACCAGATCTCGCAGCCGAACACGGTGGAGATCTGGTCCATGTGGAACAACCTCATGGGCGATCCGGTCACGCAGCTCTGGTCGGCCTACCCCGAGGATCTCACCGTGGTGCATCCTGCGAACCTACCCACGGGGGCGGGCTCGGTGCCCGTGACGGTGAGCAATCCCGGCGGACCTCTCGAAGGCGCGCGCGTGGCTCTCTTCAAGGACGGCGACATCCGTGTGACCGGCTACACGAACGCGGCGGGACAGGTGAATCTGCCCATCGAGGCCGCCGGCTCCGGCACGCTCTACGTGACGGTCATGTCCCACAATCACATGCCCTACCAGGGATCCCTGGCCCTCGGCTCCGTGAGCGCCTACGCGGCCCTGGAGAACATTCAGATCGATGACGACATGAGCGGAGACAGCCAGGGCAACGGCGACAATCGCGTGAATCCCGGCGAGGCCATCGAGCTGCCGCTGTCGCTGCGCAATCTGGGTACCGGCACCGCCAACAACGTGAGCGCAACCCTCTCCAGCGCCGATCCCTATGTCACGGTGGTGGACGACACGGAGACCTTCGGCAACATAGCCTCCGGCGCCGAGGTCTGGTGCGCCGAGGACTTCGACGTGCTCATCGCCAGCGACGCGCCGGGCGGCCACACGATCGAACTGGATCTGGTCGCCAGCGACGGCTTCCAGTCCTGGACCTCGCTGGTGGAGCTCGACGTGCAGAGCGCGGCCTTCACCTACGAGGACTTCACCTTCGCCGGCGGCGATCCCGAGCCCGGCGAGTCCGGCACCCTGAGCGTGCAGATCCGCAACGACGGGAATATTCCCGGAACGGCCATCAGCGCCGAGCTCAGCAGCAGCAGCTCCTGGATCGTCATCAACGATCCCAGCGGCGGCTTCGGAAGCCTGCCCATGGGCGGTTCCGGCGAGAACAGCTCCGACCCCTTCAGCATCACCGTGACCTCCGACTGCGTTCCCGGACACCAGGCCGCCTTCACCATGGATCTCACCTTCAACGGTGGCGCCACCGATGTGGTGAACTTCTCGCTGACAGTGGGATCGGCCGGCGCGGGCGATCCCACCGGTCCGGACAGCTATGGTTACTACGCGGTGGATAACACCGACACCGGCTACGAGTACGCGCCGGTCTACGATTGGGTGGAGGTCAACCCGAACCAGGGCGGCCCGGGCACGGATCTCGGACTTGGCGACTACGGTTGGGAACAGGACGACACCAAGACCGTCGAACTGCCTTTCGAGTTCAGCTACTACGGCGAGCCCTACAACAAGATCAGCATCTGCTCCAATGGCTGGGTGGCCATGGGCGAGACCGAGATGAACTTCTACCGCAACTGGAACCTGCCCTGCGCGGGAGGCGCGGACAATCTCATCGCCGTCTTCTGGGACGACCTCTACCAGCAGGCCTCGAACATCGTCAGCACCTGGTACGACGAGGCCAACCACCGCTACATCATCCAGTGGGACAATCTGAAGAACCGCGCCACGAGCGCTTTCCAGGACTTCGAGCTGATTCTTCTGGATCCGGCCTACCATCCCACGAGCACGGGCGACGGCATACTGCTCATGCAGTACAAGACCGTGAACAACACAGACAGCACCAACGGCTACGGCACGGTGGGCATCCAGAACAAGGACAGGACCGACGGCCTGACCTATACCTACTGGAACTCCTACCCGAGCAGCGCGGCGACCCTGACCACCGGCCGGGCCATCGCCTTCATGCCGGTGGCCTCGGTGCCTCTGCCAAGCTGCGTCGTGACGCCCGAGTCGATTTCCAAGATCCTGCCTCCGGACGGCACGAGTCTGGAGATGCTCCACGTGAGCAATCAGGGTGAAGAGGGATCCGTTCTGAACTATTCCCTTGAGATCATCGATCCGAACCTGCCGCGCAGCGTGGCCGGCTCCTGGCTGTCGCTGGATCCTTCCACCTACGTGGTCGGCTCCACGGTGGATTTCAACGTCACGGTCTTCAACGGTAGTTCGGACGTGGAGTGGCTCAGTGAGGTCACCCTTGACTTCCCGCCCGGAGCCGTGGTCAACAGCGGTACCGATCTCGTCGGCCCGAGCGGCAGCCTCTCCTTCAGCGGTACGGGCGACGGGGCTCTGATCACCTGGTTCGATCACGATGGGGGCTGGGGTAACATCTACGACGGTGAAACCGCCACGGCCAGCATCAACGTGAGCTTCCCCGACGTGAGCGGCGACCTGGATCTGCTCTACGGCATCCAGGGCGACATCTACGGCGGTGATCCCCACTACATCGAGGACTACTTCACCCTTGTCATGGACGGTCCCGCGGTCAACGTTCTCGCGCCCAATGGCGGCGAGGTCTGGACCGTCGGCGAGCAGCAGACCATCAGCTTCTCGGCCGGCGGCGGTTCGGGACTGGTGGACATCTACCTGCGCCGGGGCATCCTGGGCAACTGGGACCTCATCGCCAGCGATGTGGACGCGAATGACGGCAGCTTCCAGTGGAACGTCGACGCGCCGGGCAACATGAACTGCAAGGTGAAGGTGGCCGACAGCGGCGATCCTTCGGTCTTCGATGAGAGCGACGATTTCTTCACCATCCAGAACTCCCTGGACTGGATCTCACTGGACATCACCGAGGGACAGCTCCAGGCCGGCGAGACCGACGACATCCGCGTGACCCTCGACGCCACCGACATGGTGGAGGGTACCTACGAGGCCGAGGTCCTCGTGGTGAACAACGCGGGTCCCTCCATCGCGGTGCCGGTGACGCTCATCGTCAACGAGACGGGTACCGAGGTGGAAGTGGTTCCGGCGAGCGTCTTCCTCTCGCGGAACCATCCCAACCCCTTCAACCCGAAGACCTCGATCAGCTTCGGCCTTCCCGAAACGGGCAAGGCGCGACTGGCCGTCTACGACCCCGCCGGACGTTTGGTGCGGGTGCTCGTGAACGGTACGCTGGACGAGGGCATCCACGCCTACGAGTGGGATGGCCGCGACCAGGCCGGCGAGCAGGTGTCCTCGGGCGTCTACTTCGCCAAGCTGAGCGCGGGCGAGATCAAGCTGCACCAGAAAATGGTGCTACTGAAATAGAGGTTGGGGAGGGATGAGCTCCCTCCCCTCCTTCCGCTTCGAAAGTCAGTCGGGGAGGGACTCATCCCTCCCCGATCTCTATTTCCACGCATGCGATAGCACTTGGTCACGCTAATGACACCTGCAAGGGTTTGAAACTGCAACTATCTTCGTCACGATCGGTGCGGGCGGGTGTATGCTTAGGGACAGTCGGTCAACTCCGAACTCGCCATGGGAGGGCAAGAGATGCACCCGATGCGAATGATCAAAATGGGAACCTGCCTGATGCTTCTGACTGCCGCAAGCGCACTGGCACAGGGCTCGCCCGACATCATCTGGCAAAGGGACGACCATGTCTCCAGCGTGCGGGGCGTAACCTTCACCTCCGATGGCCAGCAGGTCATCTCCGGTGCTGACCTCGGCGACAGCACCTTCCGGCTCTGGGCCGCCGAAGACGGCAGCCCCGCCGGCGAGTTCTCGCTCTCGCCCCATACCGTTCTTTCGGTGGCCCATGTGCCGGGCACATCCTGCGTGGCCGTGGGCTACGTCGTAACCGGCTATCCTCCCGGCGGAGTGTCCGCGGTCTGGGATACCGAGACCGGCCTGGAGCGCTTCACTTCCGGTGGTTGCTACGTGGACGTTTCTCCCGACGGCACCCTGCTCGCCTCGGGCGGCGGGGGCGTCAATCGCTCCGTCAGGATCTGTCGCATCTCCGATGGCCAGGAGCTGCACTCCATCTACACCGGCGCCTACATCCATGACCTGGCCTTCTCGCCCGACGGCAGCATGGTGGCCAGCGCCGGGGGAGACAACGCCGTGAAGTTCTGGGACGTGGAGAGCGGAACCCTGATTCGAAGCATCGCGGCTCACGACGATGACGTCAGCACCCTGGCCTTCTCACCCGACGGCACGATTCTGGCGAGCGGTGCGGGAGGTTGGGACAGCACCGATGACTCCAGCATCAAGCTCTGGAGCGTGGCCGACGGTACATTGCTGAACACCTTCGAGGGACACGGCGACTGGGTCTACGCGCTGGACTTCGCGCCCGACGGGGGCATCCTGCTGTCCTCCGGGCGTGACGGATCCCAGGGCGATATCAGAATGTGGAGCGTGGCCTCCGGAGACCTCGTTCGCTGGTACTCGGCTTCGGCCTACGACCTCGAGTTCTCCCAGGACGGCTCGACTTTCGTCTACGGGAGCGCCTTCACCGAGGTGGTCCTCGCGGCCAATCCACTCATGCCGACCTCGGTTGGCGGCATTCCGGCCGGTGGCCTCTCTCTAAGGTCCTCGCCAAATCCCGCGCGTGGAGGCACTCGCCTGAGCTTCAGTCAGCATGGCGTTTCGGATCTGCGCATGAGCATCCATGATGTTCAGGGCAGAACGGTGGCTGTACTGTTCGACGGACACCGCGAAGCGGGAAACTACCATCTGGACTGGAACGGCCGCGACTCTGCGGGGCAGGCGCTACCCACCGGAATCTATTTCGCCCGACTTCACAACGGATCCTCGGTGGCGACGCAGAAGATCATTCTACTTCGCTAGAGGCAGGCCATGCAGGGATGAAGCCGGACCCTCGGAGCAGGTCTCGGCCTGGACGGTCGCTAGATACTTGCCTTCCCAGCCAGGTAGATGTCCGATTCGAAGCGCCTGAACCTTATTCAGAGCGGGTTGTCCGAAATACCTTGCCAGAATCTTCCCCTCGGGAGTCCACTGGATCGACGCTCTCCTGAGGAGGACCCATGAGTCGGCTCTGGCTACTGGCACTTATCCCCATCGTTTTCATGCTTTCCTGTTCCGGGGGTACCGATCCCGTCGAGACTCCACCAGAACCGCCCCTGGCCGAAGTATCCATCGGCCCCGAGGGAGGTACCCTCGAGATCGATGACTTCATCCTCAACGTGCCCGCGGGAGCATTCCTGGGAGATCAGAATCTCGTTCTTCGTCTTTCGGACGAGGACAACTTCGAGGATGCGGAAGGCCAGAGTCGGGTATTCGAACTCTCGGGTCTTCCCTCCGTACTAAGTGAGGAGCTCGAGGTTCAGGTCGGCGTCGACTACTCTGGGGATCTGGACCCGGAGTTGGTTCTCGGTATCGATTCCTTCAGCAAGCCTCGTGGGGAGAACACCCTCGGTTGGCAGCCAATCGATGCGGAGAGAGTCGGCGACTTCGTGGTCGGCACGATTCCAATCTACGACACAGGATCGCGCCCCGATTTCACCACGACGATCAGGTCCTACCACAACGACAGCCGGTTGAGCGGTCATGAATACTTCAGAGTCCACTTTCATAACAATGGATCCAGTTCCGTCAACAACGCCGTGGCTCTTGGAAATGAACTTGATAGCGCCTACTTGAGGTTCTCGGCAATCGGATTCAGCTATGAGGACCGGACACGATGGCCGGTGCACGTCTACATCTCGCCACTGGACGAGAACACCCAGGGTGAAACCTACGGTTCGATCTTCGGGGACAACTATGGCTACATCGTCATCAGCACTCGAGTATTCGATACCTACCAGGATATTGCCGTCACGGCGGGGCACGAGTTCTTCCACCTCGTACAGGCATTCTACGATCCACGAAGCAGCTGGGACAGAGCCACCAAAGCCTCGCTCCACTACTGGCTCGACGAAGCCACGGCCGTCTGGAGTGAAGGCCTCGCCACAACTCAAGACGACTATGTCTCCAGCTCGCGCAGCGGGAACGTTATGGAACCCTATGAGGGGCTTCAGGCCGGATTGGGCGACAAACCAGACTGGCACGGATATGGCGTCTCAGCGGTCATCAAACATCTCGCCGACTGGCACGGGAATGAGTCCACGCTCTATGCCTACCAGAGAATCGATGCCGGGGATCATCCCGTGCGTGCCCTGGAAGTGTGCTCGGACGACGACATCAGCAATTGGTGGAACAAATGCCTAGATGAGTATTTTCTCGGACAGCTCTATGGTGTTGAAGAGATTCCCATCATGACGGCCAACAGCCTTGGTTCCTGGGTGGTCGCGGCGGTGGACGACACGATCATGGAGTTCACGCACGACTTCCCGGCCCTGAGCGGCGGCATCTACAATGTTTTCCTGAACTATGCCGAAATGGAATCCGGCGCTGAAGCGGTTTTCACGCGCATGGGGCCGGGACCGGGTTCGATCAATGTTTATCGGTATTCGACCACTTGGAATGCGGCCCTCCTCGGAAGCGATCCCAATACGGTGAGAGTCGAGGGCATTAAGTCGATCATGGATGCCGATGAGGACCTCGTCGTCATAGTGTCAAATGCCAGGGACGAGGCGCATGAGTACGTGGATGCCAGCACGATCACAACGGAAATGAAGATCCGACCGGGAACCCCGATTCTATCCGCCCTGAAGAGGAGTTATCGGATCTCCTACAGCGCCAACTTGATCGGTGGGCAGCACTATTTCCAGAGGGTACATCCCGATGATGGTACTTCCACGATCGGGCCTCTGAACAACCTGCCCAATGGCAATATCGTGTCCATGCCCGGATCACCCTGGGACGGCATCTACGTCGACCTGGACTTCATCGGCACGAGTTTCACGGCGGAAATCAACGAGGGTGGGCCGGAGGACTACTACTATACCTTTGCCGGTACACTGAACGAGACGGGGACTAGGCTCTTGAATCTTGAGTGTAGGGCTTCTCAGGAAATCATCACTCAGGTGGGTGACCAGGTTCTACTCGACACCGTGGAATGGTCCTTCACACTCGAGAGTGTAATTTAAACTGTGTAAACGGTCATGGTGTAGACTTCCGATCCAGG
>CAYPGS010000017.1:0-76779 GCA_964410395.1 uncultured bacterium | reverse complement strand
CTCGATGCATGGGATTATACCCGATCGAGGTGTCCACTAGACCCGGGCAATGCCAGACGAATACGAGACAGAGGTTTGCATGACGACTAGCTTGTATTCACAGGCCAGGTTCGGAGGCTCCGATCCACAAAAAGCCGCCTCTTAAAGGGAAGCGGCCGTCAAAGTCCTGTGACAGTCCTACTTCAGCAAAAGCAGCTTCTTGGTGATGGAAGTCTTTCCATCTTTGAGCTGGTAGAAATAGTTCCCCGAACTCAAATCCTTGCCCTTGGAATCCTTGCCATCCCACTTGATTTCGTGCTGTCCGGCGGACATCTCCTCATCGAGAAGGGTGGCCACCTTGCCGCCCGCGAGATTGTAGATGCTCAATGACACGGTACCGGGTTGATCCAGTTCGAAGACGATGGTCGTCGTGGGATTGAAGGGGTTCGGGAAGTTCTGATGCAGCTTCGCGTGGACCGGCTCCACGGGCGGCGCATCCACGGCGGTGAGGATCTGAAGCCATTCGGGATGATCGATGAAGGGATTGCGATTGCCCTGGTAGGAGTAGACCACGTCGTTGCGCGCGCGCTCCACGTCGTCCACGGGATCTTCCAGGTGCCACTGATAGAGCACCGACATGAGCCCCATGTAGGCCACGGTCTCGTTGTTGCCGGTCTGGCTCGCGGCGATGAGGCCCCGGTCGTCGGTGAGGATGAGGTCCGGTTCCCAGGCACCGGTGCCTCCGTGGGTGCCGCCCTCGTATCGCACGTCCATATAGAACTGCGCGCGGGCGATGTCGCCCTTGCGGCCGATCCAGGTCTCCCAGGTTCCCGTGGGACCGTCCGAACCACCGACCCAGTTGGAGTTGCCCGGATACTCGCCCGAGCCCCCGCCCTGTCCGTTGTTCTCGGTGGTCACCCGTTCGCTGCAGCTGTCGCTGCAATAGTCGAAGGGCCGGCTGCCCCGATAGCTGTTGTAGGCGACGTTGCACAGGAAGAGATGATGGCAATCGGTATGGGGATAGTTATAGGTGCCGTCGTCGGGAAATCCGTAGGAACGCGGCCAGGAATGCTCTCGGTTGTAGACGCCTTCGCCCCCGCCGAACTTCGCATAGCTCGAGTTCTTGTAGACGTCGAGGATGTTGCTGGAGTTGTTCGGGTCCTCGTCGGCGGCCTCCAGGATGTCCCAGGTGTCGGTGCTGCTCGAGCTGTAGGGAAAGCGCTGGTGGTCGTCGATGATCTCGTGCAGGGTCGCCCTGAGCGATTCGCTGCTGCTGTCGTCCACGCTGTCGTAGTATCCGGGCGGCGGATCGGCGACCGCAGTTCCGGGGAACAAGGAGACAGCCAGCATGAGAATCGCGAACATAGCCAGATATCGCATCACTACCTCGATCGTCGTGTCGACTCTTGATTTGGGTGCGCCCATTGACGTGGGCAAAGGCGGAGAATTTCGGTGAATTATACCACAAATTCCCCAACTGGCGACCCAATCCCTGGCTCCCCGCCTGCTTTGACCCGGATTTCATCGATCAGCAAGCCCCCAAACCTTGACAAGTTAGACTCTGTTTGCCACACTTCGCTCGGTAACCGCACAAAGTCTCGAGTCGATTCGCCCGCGCGCCGGCAGACCGACTCCCGAAATGCCAAGGGAGGCATGAGCGTGAAACTCCAAACCCGCTATCTCCTTCTCGTCACGGCGATTCCAATGCTCCTGCTGGGCCAGGGCTGCCTGAGTGAGCGGGATCTCTCCGAACTCGAGAATGCCACGGCCCTGGACGATCCCCTCGTCTTCGATGACGAGTACGGTAATGGAGTCTACTGGCAGCCCTTCAGCGGCACCGACTATGAGGCCCTGAGCATCGATGAGACCTCGTTCTACGAGGGCGAGAGCTCGATCCGCGTGGGCGTCCCGGGCGAAAGCGCCGGACTCTACGCCGGCGGCGTGTTGACCTCGGCCGGCGTGAGAGACCTGGGCGCCTACAACGCCATGACCTTCTATGCACGAACCAGCGAAGCCAGCACCACCCTCGACGTGGTCGGTTACGGCAACGACAATACGGGCTTTTCCAAGTTCGAAGCGAACCGCAAGGACATCGCCCTCGATTCGGGATGGACCTTCGTGGTGGTCCCCATTCCCGACTCCTCCAAGCTCTTCGCCGAGCGCGGGCTCTTCATGTTCGCCGAAGGATGGGAGTACTACTACCCCGAGGGACACGAGATGTGGTTCGACGAGATCCGTTTCGCCCAGCTGGGCAACATCAGCAATCCCCGCCCCGCCATGGGATCGCTGAACCGCCAGTTCCTGGTCGGATCCATCGCCACTCTCGACAGCGTCCGCACCATCTTCGACGTGGACGGGGCCGACGTGACGGTCTGGCACCAGCCCGGCTATTTTGACTTCGAGTTTTCCGATCCCGACGTGGCGACCTACGAGGACGGCGTGATCAAGACCATCGGTGCCGGCTACACCGAGGTCCGGGGCAGCCTGCACGGCGTGCAGACCGAGGGTGTCGCGAGCCTGACCATCTACGAGGCCCCCTCCGGTCCGGCGCCCACCCCCACCCATGCGGCCGGCGACGTGATCTCCATGTTCTCCGCCGCCTATGAGGACCAGCCGGTGGACAGCTGGAATCCATACTGGCAGTGGTCCACGACGCAGATCAGCGACTACTACATCGACGGCGATGCGACCATCCTGTACAGCTTCCTGAATTTCGTGGGAATCACCTTCGACTCCAACCCCATCAACGCCTCAGAGATGACCCATCTGCACATGGACATCTTCGCGCCCGTGGGCACGAACTTCAGCGTGGAAGTCGTGGGTGTGCCCGGCAGCCAGAAGTTGACCTTCGACGCGGACAGCGATCCCGCCTTCGTGGCTGGTGACTGGTCCTCCCTGGACATCCCCCTCGAGGATTTCGTGGCAGGAGCCGATTGGTCGGCCGTCAGGCAGCTCGTGCTCAGCACCGACGATGCCCAGCTTGTTTTGATGGACAACGTCTACTGGCACAAATAGGATCGGGTCGAAGCTTCTCGATTCTGCCAGCGGGTGAACCATGAACAACGATTTCCTCAACTGGAAAGGCCTTCGGCGTACGGATCCCAAGCGGCCCCGCCCACTCGCCGATGCCATCCTGCGCCTGATCTGGGACGAGCACCGCATTTCGCGAACCGATATCGCGAGCAAGGCCGGACTGTCCCGTTCGACGGTGTCGGAGATCGTGGGCGAAATTCTGCCCCTGGGCCTGGTGGCCACGGTGGGCGAAGGACCCTCCAGCGGCGGTCGCCGCCCCATCGTGCTCGAGTTCCAGGACGACTCCTGCGTGATCCTCGGCGTCGAGATGGGTGGATCCCACATCGCGGTGGCCATGACGAACCTGCGCGGCAAGGTACTGGCCTGGGAGAGCCGCGATCACGCGGTGCGGGAAGATCCTCCCGGCACGCGCAAGCTCATCGCTGAACTCTGTGAGAAATGCCTGGCCAGCCCGGCCGCCAATGGGCGCCCCCTGGTCGGCATCGGCGTCGCCCTGCCCAGCCCGGTGGATCCGGCGAATCCGGACCACCTTTCCACCCTGGTGCTTCCCGCCTGGGAGGAGAAACTGGGACTCGATTTCCTCAGCGAACGCTTCAAGGTTCCGCTTCTCGTCGACAACGATGCCAACCTCGGCGCTCTCGCCGAGCAGTGGTGGGGCCTCGAAGAAGAGGTCGACCATCTGGCCTTCATCAAGGTGGCCACGGGCATCGGCTCCGGACACATCATCGACGGCGAGATCTATCGCGGCGCCACCGGGGTGGCCGGCGAAATCGGACACATCGCCATCGATCCCCAGGGCGACCTCTGCATGTGCGGACTCCGTGGCTGCCTGGCCACCCTGGTCGGTGGACACGCCCTCGAAGCGCGAGCCCGACGCATGGCCGAGGATTTTCCCGACAGCGTTCTCATCGGTCGCGACTTCAATTCCAACGACATCGAGGAGGCTGCCCTGGGCGGAGACCTTCTCGCTCTGAGCGTGGTCCGGGAGGCCGCCGAAAACCTCGGCATCGCCATCGCCGGTCTGCTCAATCTGCTGAATCCCTCAGTCGTGATTCTGGGCGGTGAATTCGCGCGCATGGAAGAGCTGGTGCTTGATCGTCTCCGGGAAACCGTCCGCAATCGCACCCTGGTCGACTCCGTGGCGGCGGCCGAGATTCGCGTGAGCACGCTGGGCGATCAATCCGTCGCCATCGGCGCGGCGACCCTCGTGCTGAAGGAAGCGCTCTCGGACTCCAGCCTCTTCCCCGTGCTCGATACGGAAGCGGAACCCCCATCCAAGGAAACGGGAACATGAGCAAAGCTGCAGCAATCGCCCTGGTCCTGATGCTGCTGACAATCGTCCTCGCCTGCTCGGAAACCGAAGATCCCGCCCCCGAATGGGGCCTGGTCTGGCAGGATGAGTTCGACGGCCCCGCCGGGCAATTGCCCGACCCGGAGCACTGGCAGTTCGACATCGGCACCGACTGGGGCAACGCGCAGCTTGAGTACGATACCAACCGCGCCGAGAACGTCAGCCTCGACGGGGAAGGCCATCTGGCCATCACGGCCCGGGAAGAGGAATACCTCGGGCAGCCCTACACCTCTGGTCGCATCAAGACCAAGGACCTCTTCGGACGGACCTACGGACGATTCGAGGCCCGCATCAAACTGCCCATCGGACAGGGCATCTGGCCCGCCTTCTGGATGCTCGGCGAGGACATCGATGAGGTCCAATGGCCCCAGTGCGGCGAGATCGACATCATGGAGTATCGCGGACACGAGCCCCGGGTTCTCCACGGCACGATCCACGGACCGGGTCACTCCGGCAACGGCGCCATCGGCGGGCGACACGAGCTGGCCCAGGGAGGCTTCCATCTGGGCTTCCACACTTTCGCCGTCGAGTGGAACGAGAGCTCCATCCGTTGGGAAGTCGATGGGCACGAGTACTTCAGCGTCGAACCGTCCGACCTGCCCTCCGGCGCGGAGTGGGTCTATGACCATCCCTTCTTCCTCATTCTCAATGTGGCCGTCGGCGGCCACTGGCCCGGCCCGCCCGACGAGGAAACCGTCTTCCCCCAGACCATGCTCGTGGACTGGATCAGGGTCTACGGATTGATCCACTAGCGAAAGAGCCCGGCCATCCGGCCGGGCCCTTCCATTCGCAGATCCTTACGCCTAGATCGCCATGTGCAGGTAGGTCCTGATCTCCCACTCATTGCCCTCGTCGAGGCCCTCGGGATAGAGATCGTATCCCGTAGGTTCGGCCACGCCTTCGGGCTGATAGCGGTTGGAGTAGCGATCCAGGGTGCGATACATGAACCGAACGCCGATGCGGGTCTGGGGATTGTCATAGAACCAGGTGGGCGCACCCAGTGTGTAGGATAGATCCCCCATGAGCTGCAGCGGATAGGTCAGGTTGTGATCCCGGTGATAGTCGTAGCGACCGAAATCATTGACCTTCACGGAGCCGGAGAAGGCCATGGAGGGCCAGGTGATCCGGCTTGTGAGCATCAGGCTCTCTTCGAGACGATCGTTGTCACCGTTGGGTTCGGCCAGGCCGTAGAAGTAGTTGCTCACCATGCGGGTGCGCTGACCGAGACGATTGACCACTCGACCTGAGATCCCCCACAGATCGCGGGCGGGTGTGCTGCCGGGGAAGGCGTAGATCTCCTGGGTTTCGGAGAAGAACAGTCGCGCGTCCGCAGGTGTGTGATGGCGCATGAAGGTCAGGCCGATGCTCGCAGCCAGATTCGCGTCCTCGCGCCGGTCGCTGTCCCAGGTCCAGAACCAGGTGGCCGGCGTGGGGTCGTAGACCAGCATGAGTTCGAAGGCCGTGGTTTCGCGGTTGTAGATGACGGCGAAGGGGTCGTCTCGCAGATTGCGGGGTCGACCGGCCGTACCGACCAGGTAGTCGGAATGGGGCATGGGCCCCACGATGGGTTTCTGCCAGAGGAAGTTGGGACCGATCTGCCAGTCGCCCATTCCGAAGGCGACACCGGTGATGATGTTCTTCTGGTTGCCGGAGCCCGTGTCCTTCAGACCCCAGCCCGTGAAGGTGGGAATTGAGGTGGGTCCGGCATCGGCCACCAGGCCCATGTAGGCGCCCTGACCGTACCAGTTCCAGCGTCCCCTCTGCCAGATCAGCTTGGCCTTGAAGCCGAAGGTATCCTCGTCGCGGATGGTGTCCTGCTTGATGTCGTCGGGCTGAAGAGGAAGCTCGGAGTTCGCGTTCTCCTCACTGACGATCTGAAAGGTCTCTCCGACCCGGGGAGAACCGGACCACAGAACGCCGCCCTCGAAATCGATTCCCCTGATGCGTTTCTGAACTTGCAGCGAGGCCTTCCGGTTGGTGCGGATGGGGATGGCGATGGAACTCGTCACCTGATGCTGCTGGTCGAACTCCTCCTGGAAGATCGCGGTCCACTGGGCGTTTCCGATGGAGCGCTGGTACTTGGCGAAGAAGGCAGGATTGGCTCCCCACCAGAGCTGGGGGCCGAAGGCCAGGGTCAGGCCCCGGAACATCCTTTTGCCCTCAATCTGGAAGCCTACCGGGGCGATGCCGTTGTACATGTCCACATTCTCGCCATAGTAGGCGTCGCGGTAGAGTCCGAAGAAATCGCCGAAGTACTGCCAGTGCAGATGCCCCGTGCGATAGAAGGCATCCAGCATGAACCAGCGATCGTCCCAGGTGACCGAAGCCTGATAGATGTTCACGCGATCCATGGATTCCACGAGCACGGGCTCGCCGTTCTCGTCCAGGAAGCTGCGCGCCACGCCATGATTCTCGTAGAAGATCTCGTCGATGGCGTTCTTGGGAACCCGGCCCAACACGTTCAGGGAGATGCGGCCGATGAAGGCGTCGCTCGGTTTCGCCTCGACGTCGACGTAGAATGACTGACCGTGATCGAAGCCCTTGTAGGCGGGACGTCCCTCCTCGAGCGGCTCCTCGATGGAGGGTGTGCTGACGTTCTTGCCCCCCGTGCTCAGGGTTTCCAGTTCCATGCGGGCGCCCGACACGCGCACCTTGCTGGTCGTGCTCGCCTGGAGGCTGGCGGCGTCTCCCCGCCCGGCGAGGATTCCGCTCATGGGCCTGATCTTGCCGAAATGCGCCCGGATGGTTTCGAGATCGGTGTCCTCGCCATAGGGATCGAGCTTGTAGGCCTCTCGCAGGGCGTAGTAGGCCGCCCGGGGATAGACTTCATAGAGGCCCCAGGTGTCGGGGAAGCCCTTGGCGCAGATCCCCCACCATTCCTCGTTCATGTTGTTTTCGCCCTCGCGATAGTCTTCCCAGTATCCGCCATTGGGCCAGGAGGCGTTGGTGTCGTGGATGTCCAGACGCTCCTCCTGCCGGAACTTCCACCAACCGTCGCTCCACTGGAAGGTCATGCCGCCGATGGCGCTGCCGACGCGGCCCTTGCCGGCCGACTGCTCGTAGATTTCCTGCCACTGGCCGATGAGGTAGCGGGCCTGCATGGCCTGGTCTTCCTGCATTGTCACGGCGTTGAAGGCGTCCGCGCCGAACTCGGTGTACATGACGGGGATGCCCATCTTCTCCTCGACCACGTCGAAGAGATCCCGCACCGAGATGCCGCGGTAGACATTGGTGCCGAAGATGTCGAGGTTCGGGCACTCCTCCGCGATGATGTCGATATAGCCCACGTCGCCGTTGGCCATGGCCACCGGACGAGTGGGATCGTTCCGATGAAGGTCGTCGACCACAGCACCGAAGAGTCGATAGAGATAGACGGCCTTGGCGGCCCAGCGTTCGTCCTCGGGAAGTGCCTCGATCTCGAAGGAGGACCAGTGCAGGCCGTAGTTGTTCTCGTTGCCGAGCAGCCACATGAGCATGCCACGGGTGCCTTCGAACTCCTTGGCCAGGGCCTCCATCTCGCCTCGGAGCTGGGCGATCACCTTGGGATCGCTATAGTCGGTGACCGGCGTCCAGACTCCGTCGAGCGTGAGTCCGTACCGCCCCAGGGTGTGATTGACCACCGTCCAGATGCCGTAGGTATCGTAGATGTATTCCACCCAGCGCGGAGGGATCCCCACATAGTGCCGGATGACGTTCACACCCATGTCGCTGAGCAGCGACATCTCCCTCTCCAGGGCCGCCTTGATGAATTCGTCGGACTTGCCCCAGAAGTCGTAGGAGTAGTTCTGTCCGATGGGCATGTAGCCCCAGTTCATGCCCAAGACCATGAAGTCTTCGCCATCGACCTGCAGCCGCGAACCGGTCTCGTCCTTCAGAATCCGGATCTCGGGCAGTTCCGAGTCGTTCGCGGGTAGCGAGGCGGCCGTCAGCGGTGCGGCGAGGAGTAGGGCCCACACGAAGACGAGCACTTGGGCGCGAGCTAAGCTCCAGCTATTCATCGAAGGCACGGGATTCTCCCTGGTTTGTTGGGTGAACTGCTTCATCGAGGCCGCCGGAGCCGGCGACCTCACGATACCAGTAAGCGCTGTCCCGGGGAACTCGATCCCGGGTTTCCGCCTCGAGGGCGTAGAGTCCAAATCGCATCTTGTAGCCGTATCCCCATTCGAAGTTATCCATGAGCGACCACAGGAAGTAGCCCTTTACCGGCACTCCGTCATTCAGGGCTTCATGCAGGTAGAGCAGGTGTTGGCGTAGGTAGTCGATGCGCCGCGTATCTTCGATGCGGCCGTTCTCGTCCATGGGATCGTCGTAGGCCGCCCCGTTTTCCATCACGTAGATCTTCGCGGGCGCGTAGTCCTGATGGATACGCGCTAGGCTCTCGTGGAGACCTTCGGGATAGACTTCCCAGTCCATGTCCGTGCGCTCGTTCTTGGGCGCGGGATTCTCGGCCACACGACGACCCTCTTCCCCGGCCCGGAGCACGGCCCGGCTGTAGTAGTTGACGCCGAGGAAATCGAGCGGCGTGGAGATCGCGTCGAGATCGCCTTCCTCTACGAAGGGCAGTTCCGGACCCGGCAGGTGCCCCGCCCTTATCCGGTCGTCGACAGCGTCCTCGGGATAGACACCCTTGAACAGTGGATCCATGAACCAGCGATTGAAAAAACCGTCGAACCAGCGGGCAGCGTCACGGTCGGCCTCGCTGTCGGTCTTCGCATGGGCGGGACAATGGATGTTCACGATGCCGAGCTCGGCCGAGGGGATTTCGTTTCGGACGGCCTCGCAGGCCCAGCCGTGGGAAAGCAGCAGGTGATGGGCCGCGCGGAGCGCTTCGGCGGGATCCTCAAGTCCCGGCGCGTGGTGCCCCTCTTCATGGCCCAGGATGGCGGCGCACCATGGCTCGTTGTGGGTCACCCAAGAACCGACTCGATCGCCGAGTCGCCGGGCCACGATGGCGGAATAGTCGGCGAATGCGCGGGCGACGTCCCTGTTGCTCCAGCCGCCTTGATCCTGGAGAGCCTGGGGAAGGTCCCAATGGTAGAGGGTCGGGAAGGGTGTGATGCCGGCCTCCAAAAGGCCGTCCACCAGGGCGTCGTAGAAATCGAGGCCGGCATCGTTGGTCTTGCCGGTACCCAGCGGCAGGATGCGCGGCCAGGCGATGGAGAAACGGTAGCCGCCGAGACCGAGCCACTTCATGATCTCGATGTCCTCGCGCCAGCGATGGTAGTGATCGCAGGCCACATCGGCATTGGAACCGTCTTCGATCTTCCCTGAGCGTTCGGCGAAGCGGTCCCAGATGGATTCCCCCCGGCCACCTTCATTCCGCCCGCCTTCGATCTGCTGGGCGGATGTGGCCGCCCCCCAGATGAATCCTTCGGGAAACTGGCTACGGGACATCCTCGATCGGCTCCTGTGTCGCTCAAGCACTTGGGAGATTTCGATTCCCCGCTCGGGGGCTCCAGGATTGCAAATCTCCTCAAAAATGTCTTTGTTCGGACTCCGAACATAGTGTATGATTATCCTGGCCATGTCAAGGAAGGAGTCACTTCCAGCAGCGGGCCGCACACGCAGAGCCCCTATCTGGAGCTCCAAAGATCAAAGAATGAGGGGAATCCTCAACGGGAGGTACAACCATGAAGAATCGGGCTTTTGCCGTCCTAGCCCTGCTGATCGGCCTGATTCCCGCCCTGAGTCTTGCCATGACGCCTTACAGCCAGCACTTCGAGGACCTGGTCATTTCCGATCCCGCCGCCCTGGGCAACGACGGCTGGTGGGTCTACGGCAACGTCTTCACACCGGAGGGTGGCTACATGTATGGCTACGGCCCCTTCCCCGCGCCGAACCATGCCCTGGCTTTCTGCGCCATCGCCGAGGGACAAGGCGGCGAACCGCAGGGCGCCCAACAGCTCTCAGTCTTCAGCGACTACGAGAACGGCGACCACGCCGCCGGCAATCTCATCGAATCGAACGTCTTTCAGGAGCAGACTGTCGGGGCCGAAGATGTCGGAATGGCCTGGGTCTTCGAGTTCGACGCCAAGATCGGCAATCTCGCGGGTGAATCCACGGCCGCGGCCTTCATCAAGACACTGGATCCGAGCTCCGGCTGGGCCCTGACCAATTTCATCACCGCGGATATGACGTCGATTCCGGAAACCTGGCATCGTTACACGGTCTTCCTGAACATCAATGCCGACCTGGAGGGTCAGATCTTCCAGTTCGGATTCATGAACACGGCGACCCTCTACGAGAGCTCGGGCGTCTTCTACGACAACATCGAGTTCTACATGTCCGAAGCCATCGACGCGCCGGAAACGCCTGCTGCGGTCGGCGCGACCCTGGGCCAGAATTTCCCGAATCCCTTCAATCCGAAGACCCGGATCTCCTTCAGCCTCGAAAACAGCGGTGTGGTGGAACTCTCCGTCTTCGACCTGTCGGGACGCAAGGTCGCCACCTTGCATCATGGCGAACTCGACATGGGTGACCACGAGATGAGCTGGAATGGCATCGCCGACAGCGGTCGTCCGGCCAGCTCTGGCCAGTACTGGTATGTGCTGAAGACTCCCACGGGTCAGATCGCCAAGAGCATGACCTTGTTGAAATAGGTTTCAGTCGCGTCGGGATCGAGGAGCTCGGTCCCGGCGCGCCCGCATTTTCGCATCGACGGTAGGTAGTCCATGCCCAGCAGACCGGCACCCGCTCCCCGCAAGGCTCAGGTCGGTGTCTCCACCGGCTCACCGGCCGGCGGATTCGTGACGCTCGACGGTGAGGAGCACTACCGCATATCCGCCTACCATCGCATGGATCCCTTCCTGATGATCATCGCCAGCGACTCCGATCTCTGGATGTACATGACCTCGGGCGGTGGACTCACGGCCGGGCGCGTGGACCCCGATGGCGCCCTCTTCCCCTATCACACCGTGGATCAGCTTCACGACGCCCATCATCACACGGGACCGACCACCCTGATTCGCGTGCTCGGAGAGGATGGTGCCCAGGAGCTTTGGGAGCCCTTCTCGGACACGACCCGCACTGATCCCACCATCGAACGGAACCTATACAAGAACATCGTGGGAAGCCGGCTCACCTTCGAAGAGATTCACCACGATCTCGAGTTGAGCTTTCGATACACATGGTCCGCCTGCGAGGAGTTCGGCTGGGTGAGGACATCCACCCTGGAGAATCTCGGCGAGGGCAAGATTCGGCTGGAGTTGCTGGACGGACTCAGAAACGTCCTGCCCTACGGCGCGCCACTGGGGCTCTATCAGCAGTCGAGCAATCTTGTGGACGCCTACAAGAAGTCCGAACTCGACATGGCCACGGGGCTGGGCATTTTCGGACTCACCGCCGGCATCACCGACCGCGCGGAAGCCTTGGAGATACTAAAGGCCAACACCGTCTGGTGCACCGGCCTGGACGATTTCCGAGTCCGGCTGTCCGGCGAAGCCCTGAACGACTTCCGTGAAGGACGAAGGGGCGAGGATCGGGCGGTTCTCAACGGAGCCCGCGGCAACTACCTGGTGGAGAGCGAGCAGACCCTGGAGGCCGGAGGGCTTTCGAGCTGGCACCTCGTCGCCGATGTGGGCCGCGATCATCCGCAGATCATCGAACTTCGTCGGGCGATTCTCGGCCAGCGGGATCTCGGGGCACGCATTGAGAAGAGCCTGGCTGAGGCACGCGAGAATCTTATCCGAAACGTGGCCAGCGCAGACGGCATGCAGGTTTCCGGCAAACTCGAGACGTCCAGCCATCACTTCGCCAATGTGCTCTTCAACAACATGCGCGGTGGCGTTCCACTGAGGGGATACGAGGTTCCCTCCGCGGACTTCATCGATTTCCTGAAGAGCCGGAACCCGGAGCTGGCCTCCGCCCACCGCGAGCTGCTTTCCGAGTTGCCCGAATTCAGTCCGCTTTCCGAGCTATCGACGAAGGCTGTCGAGAGCGGCGACTCGGATCTGGAGCGGCTCTGCTACGAGTACCTTCCCTTGCATTTCGGTCGCCGTCACGGTGATCCCAGCCGGCCTTGGAATCGTTTCTCCATCCACACGAAGGACGAGAATCGCGGCCGGGTGCTTCACTACGAGGGGAACTGGCGCGACATTTTCCAGAACTGGGAGGCCCTTGGCAGCGCCTTCCCAGATTTTCTGCCGAGCTTCGTAGCGAAATTCGTCAACGCTTCGACCGTGGACGGATTCAATCCCTATCGGATTTCCAGGGACGGCGTCGACTGGGAAACCGTATCGCCCGATGATCCCTGGAGCAATATCGGTTACTGGGGCGACCACCAGATCGTCTACCTCCTCAAGCTGCTCGAGGCCCTCGATCGTCATCAGCCCGCGAAGCTCAGTGAGATGTTGAGCCGTGAGATCTTCAGCTACGCGGAAGTCCCCTATCTCATCAAGCCCTACTCGGACATCCTTGTCGATCCGAGTTCGACCATCGAGTTCGACTCCAAGAGGTCCCTGCGCATCGACATGCGGGTGGCCGAGCGAGGAAGCGACGGCCGGCTCCTGACCGGCGCCGACGGATCGGTCTACAAGGCCAATCTGCTGGAGAAGCTGCTGGTGCCCGCCCTCTCCAAGATCTCGAACCTTATCCCCGACGCCGGCATCTGGATGAACACTCAGCGGCCCGAGTGGAACGACGCCAATAACGCTCTCGGCGGCGGCGGGGTCTCGGTGGTCACCCTCGGCTATCTGCGTCGCTATCTTCTCTTCCTGGTCGAATTCCTCGAGGGACAGGATCCGGGCAGTCTGCCGGTCTCGCGAAAGGTCGTTTCCTGGTTCAAGGAAGTCAGCGGCATCCTCAAGAAGGAGCGGGGTCTCCTCGCTGCGGATCACCTCGATCCCGCGGACCGCAAGCGGCTCCTGGATTCCCTGGGAGAAGCCTTCTCCGAGTACCGGGGCGCGGTCTACTCGAAAGGCTATGAGAGCAAGACCGAACTCAGCCTGAAGAAGGTCATCCGCTTCTGTAAGAGGTCGCTGGATTTCGTCGAATGGGGAATTCGAGCCAACCGCCGCGAGGACGGGCTCTACCACTCCTACAATCATCTGAAGTTCTCGGAGGATGGAACGACCGTCGATGTGATCCGCCTCGAGGAGATGCTGGAAGGACAGGTATCCGCCCTGAGCTCGGGGGTCCCGGATCCCGAGGAAGCCTTGGCGATCCTGAACCAGCTATTCGAGAGCAGGCTCTTCAAGCCTGAGCAGAACAGCTTCATCCTCTACCCGGAGAAGGTCCTTCCCGGATTCCTCGCCAAGAATTCGGTTCCCGAGGACAGGGCCAACGACATCGCGCTCGTTAAGGATCTGCTGGCAGTCGGAGATGACAGACTCCTTTCCCTGGATGAGGACGGCGTCTGCCGTTTCCACGGCTCGTTCAGGCAGGCCGGCGATCTCGCCTCCGCTCTGGATCTTCTCGCGGAAGATGAGGCCTGGGCGCAGGCCGTCGCCAAGGACCGGGCCGCGGTACTCGAGCTCTTCGAGGAAACCTTCCACCATAGCACCTACATGGGCCGCTCGGGTGTCATGTACGGCTATGAGGGCCTGGGCTGCATCTACTGGCACATGGTCGCCAAGCTTCTGCTCTCGGTGCAGGAGGTCATCGTTCGGGCTGACCAGGAAAGTCGACCCGCGGAGCTTCTGGAAGAACTCAAAGCCATGTACTTCAAGATTCGGTCGGGATTCGGCTTCGAGAAATCGGTGTCGGAGTACGGCGCATTCCCCACCGACCCTTATTCCCACACCTCGCCCTCGGGCAAGGCGAAGCAGCCCGGCATGACCGGACATGTGAAGGAAGCCATCCTCACACGCGCTGGCGAACTCGGCATTCGTGTTCGCGGAGCTGCGCTCAGTTTCGAGCCGAAGCTGCTGCCGGCCGACGAATTCCTGGAGGCGGCCAGGGAATTCCACTACATCGATGTAGGCGGAAATCGTCAGACGCTAGAGCTATCCCCCGGAAGCCTGGCCTTCACCTTCTGCCAGGTCCCGGTGATCTATGATGCCGCGGGAACCCAGATCGGAATCCAAGTCGACTTCAATGACGGCTCATCCAGGGAGCTTCCAGGCAACAGTCTCGACGCCGAGATCAGCGCGGATATCTTCTCGCGCAGGGGGCGGGTGATCCGCATCACCGTGGAAATCCCTTAGGGAAAGCTCCATACTAATGGGGATCTCATCCTCGGGAGGACAGCATGCGCACAAGGCGGAACCTCACTCTCCTCGGGATCGCACTCCTTCTCACCTCGCTCGCGGCCCCTGAGCTCATGGCCCAGTGCATCCTCGCCAATCCCAGTTTCGAAGTACAGGGATCGGGAGGATACGTCTTCGGCGGATGGGAGCAGTTCGGCGTGTTCGGTCTGGTAGGCGAAGCCTATCATGGGAATCTCGCCGCTCGGGTCAGCGGGCCGAACGCCGGTGGATGGGATGTCTCCGGCTACTGGCAGCAGATGGACACCCATGAAGGCGAACAGTGGGAAGTCACCGGCCATGTGAGGCATCCTGCGAGCAATCCCCTGACCGGCCAGTGCGCCGCCATCGTCAACGTGGAATGGCGAGACTCTGGCGGCGAGCTCATCGACTACGACAGTTTCACCGTGGCCGATGCCGCCTCTCCCACCGACGAGTTCATCGACTTCAACCTGCTCAGCTCGCCCGCCCCCGCCGGAGCGGTGGCCACGCGCATACTTCTGGGAGTTCTGCAGAATCCCACCGACCCTTCGCCCGAAGTGCACTACGACGAGATCACCTTTTACGACACCAGCTATCCGACCATCGACGACATGCAGTGGACCGACTTCCCAGGCGGCAGGACCCTCGAGTTCGCCGGCCGGACCTGGCACGTGAAAGGTCCCGGCTACTACGGCCCCGGCCCCAGCAACTTCTGTCATCTTCCCGGCTGCGTATGGGTGGACGGCGAGGGACGGCTGCACCTGAGCATCAAGTACCTGAACTCGAGCTGGAACAGCACCGAGGTCGTGCTCGAGGAGGCCCTAGGCTACGGCGATTACGTCTTCACGATCCGGGGTGATCTCGATCAGTTCGACGTGCATACCGTGCTCGGGCTCTTCCTCTGGCAGTACGGTCCCTGCTGGGACGAGGCCTATCTCTGGTGGAATCCCTACAACGAGATCGACGTGGAAGCCAGCCGCTGGGGCTGGCCCGGCAACGACCTTCTGCAGTTCGTGGCCCAGCCCTATGACTGGCCGGGAAACATCGAGCGATTCGATACGAGTTTCGGCGCCGATGAGCTGTCCAGTCACGCCTTCAATTGGCTGAAAGACCGCGTGGAGTTTCGAAGCTGGCGCGGCGGTCCCGGTGACGAGTCTCCCGAGAACATGATTCACGAGTGGACCTACGGCGGCCCACATATTCCCCGTCCCGAGCAGCCCCGGGTACACATGAACCTGTGGCAGTTCGACGGTCCTCCCGCCACCGAGCAGGAACTCGTCGTCGAGGATTTCAACTTCATTCCCGCCGGGGAGCCCGTCGACGTGGCCGATCCCGGAGAAAGCGCTCCCGGCGATCGAATCGGGTTGCTCCATCCCGTGTCGCCGAACCCCTTCAATCCCCGCACCCGCGTGCGCTTCACCTTGCTCCGGGACGCCGAGATCGAACTGTCCGTCCACGACATCACCGGCGCCAAGCTGCGCAGCCTGGCCGGTGGGTTCAGGGAGGCCGGGGATTTCGAAACGAGTTGGGATGGTCGCAACGACGCGGGCAGACTCCTCTCCTCCGGCGTCTACCTCTGCACGCTGAGAGTCGCCGACCAAGTGCAGTCCCAACGAATGGTCCTAATCAAGTAGCAACCTCCCACAAAAAAAGGCCCGGCTGAAGCCGGGCCCCACTGGAGATGCCTCAGGGTATCAACTAGTACAGAGCCTTCACGTCACTCCAGGACGTCTCGGCGGTCGCGACATCACCCTCTTCGTAGAAGTTGATGTTGTCGTAGAAGATTCCCGAGCCCTGGTACTGGGTACAGGTGTTCGTGAAACCGAACTGGAAGACCTGGCCTTCCAGGCTGGGATCGATAGCCAGGAAGATCGAGTAGTCGCCCCAGGTATCCGGGATGCTGGTCATGTCCACCGTGATGTAGTTGGTCATGGCCCAACCAGAAGCGGGATCGAGAGTCTTGATGAAGGCGGCCGCGGTGGTATCGCCTTCGATGTTTCCGCGCTTGGCCTGGAAATCGAAGATCCAGACTTCGCCGATGTTCTCGGCACCCACGGTCTGCTCCTGGAACACGTTGGATTCGATCCAGGCCTGGCTGTGGTCGCCGTTGTTGTAGTCGCTGAAGATGGACAGCTGATTGCTGCCCTGTTCGGCTCCACCCTCACCGGTTACGAGGGCGCTGAAGGCGGCACCGTCGTTGGGAGCGCCGAACACGCCATAGCCGTACCAGTAGGCCCAGTCGTAACCGAAGACGTTACCGAAAACCAGCCAGCCATCATTGGTGAGGGCTGCGGTGTCCAGGGGATCCAGACCTTCGAAATCCTGGCTGTAAGGAGCCAGCGCACCGGCCATCGTGGGAACTAAGCAGGCCAGCGCGACCGCGATGATAGCAGTAGCTCGTAATCTCATTTTGTTGACCTTTCGTTGAAGAGCTAGCGAACGCTCGGAATCGGCAGTATCGGAACGGAGCGTTGTCGCATGGCCGATCCCACGGAGACAATTATGCACTATGTTCGGTCTCCGAATCAAGTCTAAAGTGCAGATCTATTTCACCTTTGTTTTGCAGAAATAGCGGCCGACGGACCATCATGAGGTCAGCAGGGTCGGAGCCAGGAAAGCTAGAATGCGCTTGACCTTGAATCGGCGCTCAGGTACTTTGTTCGGGCGCCTTACAAAGATGGATCGCCCACTCTCGCCCCAGAGGAGCGAAGAACGAGATGAAATCATGAGCGCTAAAGCCCATATCCGCACCGCCCCAGAAGATCGCATCAGCTTCCCCCGCCGTCTGGCCTACGGAGCGGGCGCCTTTGTGAACAATCTGCTGGCCGCGGCTAGCGGCGGAATGATGATCGTGCTCAACCTGGGCCTCGGCATGAATCCGGCCCTAGTCGGGTTGCTCGGCGCGATTCCTCGACTCACCGACGCCTTCACCGATCCGGTCATGGGCTACATCTCCGACAACACGAGATCCCGCTGGGGAAGGCGGCGCCCCTACATTTTCTTCGGGGTTTTCGTCGCGGCACTCCTCTTCGCCCTGCTCTGGCAGCTGCCCGATGGCCGAAGCGAAACCTTCTACTTCGTGTGGTTCCTGATCGGCTCCATCCTATTCTATGCCGGCTACACGCTCTGGGTCACGCCATGGGTAGCTCTGGGTTATGAACTTACGCCCGACTACCATGAGCGCACGCGCTTGATGGGCACGCAGAACTTCGTCGGACAGCTCGCCTACGTGGTCTCCCCCTGGTTCCTCTGGATCATGAACAGCGGTACCTTCTTCCGGGATTCCGCCGGTGATCCCGACCAGGTCGCCGGCGCGGCGGGGCTGGCCATCGTGATCGCCCTGGTGACCGTCGGGCTAGGCATCCTGCCGGCCATCTTCCTACGTGAACGCATGAAGGACGTGGCGGAGGCGGAGGCCGCCGAAACGGGACGCGGCCGAGGCTTCAAGTCGAATGTCACCGAGTTCCTGCGTGGCTTCGCCATCACCATGAAATCAGGGCCCTTCCTCAAGCTCTGCGTGGCGACCTTCCTGGTCTTCAACGGATTCATCCTGATCTCGTCCTTCGCCTCCTACGTGATCATCTACTATGTCAGCGGCGGCGATCAGGAGATGGGCGCTCGCTTCATCGGCTGGGCCGGCACCCTCGGTGCGGTCAGCACCTTCGCCGTGGTCGCCTTCGTCACCTGGCTGGCCACGCGCATCGGCAAGCGGCATGCGTTCATCTGGGGCATCGGAGTGTCGATCGTCGGCTACGGACTCAAGTGGGTCTGCTACAACCCAGATCTGCCCTGGCTGGTGCTGGTGCCCGCGCCCTTGATGGCATTCGGGCTCGGAACCCTCTTCACCATCGTGCCCTCGATGATCGCCGACGTCGTGGACTTCGATGAGCTGCATACCCATGAGCGCCGAGAGGGCATGTACGGATCCATATTCTGGTGGACCGTCAAGCTCGGCCTCTCGGCGGCCCTGGCCGGTAGCGGCTACCTGCTAAACGCCACGGGGTTCGACGTAGCCCTGGAAGGTGCGCAGTCGGAACGGACCATCACCCTGCTTCGCTTTTTCGACGCGGGCATCCCCATGGTCGCTTCGGCCATCGCCATCTGGGCCGTACTCAAGTTCCCCCTAACGGAAGTCCGGGCTCGAGAAGTACGGGAAGAACTGGAACTCCGGCGCGGCAAGGCCGGGAGCTGATCGGTGTTCAGGAACGCGGTTATCCTATTGGTGGCGATGCTTCTCGCGCTGGCGTTGAGCGGATGCGGCGGAAGCTCTGACGGTGGGCCTCATCGGGAGGAACCCTTCATGCTTCGTAAGTTTCTGAATGAATCGGAAGGCGCTGCGGCCGTTCACGCGGTTTGCTACGGTCCACACCGCGATGGACAACGCCCCGGCGGCCCTTCTCCCACTTCCCATCAGCTTCGTGAGGACCTGGGTCTAATGACCCCCCACTGGAGTCTGCTCCGTGTCTACGGAGCGTCAGGATTCGCGAGTTCGATGCTCAATGAGATTCGCGACAGGCAGATGCCCTTGAAGATCGTTCTCGGTGCCTGGATCGCGAAGGACGACCCGGAAGCGAATCGACGGGAAGTGGATGCGGCCATCCGCCTCGCCAACGAGTATCCGGAAATCGTGCGGGCGGTCTGCGTGGGCAACGAGACCCAGGTCTTCTGGTCCGCCCATCGATGTTCGCTGGATGTCCTCATCGAGCATGTCCGTCACATGCGCGCCTCCGTCTCGGTCCCCGTCACGGTGGCCGACGACTTCAACTTCTGGAACAAGACGGAAAGCCGGGCCCTCGCCGCGGAACTCGACTTCATCCTGATGCATGCCCATCCCATGTGGAACGGAATCCAACTCGAGGACGCTCTCGACTGGTTGAAGGAGCAGAAGCGCGTCGTGGAAGCCATGCATCCTGATCGCAGGGTCGTCATCGGGGAGACGGGATGGGCCACCTCGGTCGCCTCTCACGGCGAGCAGGCCGTGTTGATCAAGGGCACGCCAGGAGAAGCGACTCAGGCCATCTTCCACCGGCAGCTCCGCGCCTGGACGGAGGCCGAGAATCTCACCGTCTTCGTGTTCGAGGCCTTCGACGAGAAATGGAAGGGCGGAGACGACCCCCTCGAAGTGGAGAAGCACTGGGGCCTCTTCCGGGCCGACCGAAGTCCGAAGGCCGCGCTTGAACCCTAGACCGGCGGTCGATAGCTGTAGCCGGTTCCGCTGATGGTCCCGATCAGGCTGGACCAGGTCCCCAGTTTCTTCCGAAGCGATGCGATGACCGTGTCCACGACGTTGCTGCCCCCTTCGTAGTCGAGTCCCCAGACGTCGTTCAGGAGCGATGTCCGCGAGACGGCCTTGCCGGGGCGATCCTGCAGATAGTGGAAGACCTTGAACTCGAGCCGCGTCAGTCGTACGCGTCGTCCCTCCAGGGTGAGCTCCTGTGCCTCCACGTCGAGGTCGGGCGCGACCGCCTGCGCACCGATCTCCGAGGCGAGTAGGCCCGAGAACCAGCCATCCACCGATCCGGGACCGAAATCCAGAACGGCGCCGTAGTGGGTTTTGCCGTCGATCCTCACCTGCATCTCATCGGGAAGCTGGAATCCGAGTTCCTCGGCGGCGGCCGCAAAGGGCATGGGATCTTCCAGTACCAGATAGACGCGCTGAAGCCGGGGACGCATCTCGACATAGGCGCGCTTCAGATCGAGCCAGCAGGCCGCCTGCACCTGTGAAGGGGCCTCTCCCTCTTCGAAACTGAGCCATCGCCGGCAGAAGAGCGCCTTCTGTCCCGCGGGAAGGGGATCGTTCTTCAGATGGGCGAGCCAGGAATTCGATACCGGATCGGCCTTGAGTTCTACGGGATCCACCTCTTCGGGATCGAAGGCCTGATAGAAGCCCATGCAATCGGATCCCTCGCCCTTAACCACCGAGAAGGTGTCGGGAACGCTCTCCCAGAGTCGCATCAGCTGCTCTCCGGATTCGCTGTCCTGGTGCTTCCGAATGATGTTGCGGATGCCCTGGTCATCCGCGCTCCCAGCGGGTTCGACCTCCAGCCAGCTTTCTCCGGAGGGGAAGAAGGCCTCCCTGACCACGGGATTCTCCAGGAGGTAGAGCAGATCGGCCGTGTAGCGCCACAACTCGGGATCGGCGGCTCGGGACAGATCGCGGCTCAGACGAGTCCAGGCGGCCTTCCGGTACTCGCGGCAGGTAGCAGGATCGCGAGCCTTGAGGGAACGCGCCAGGGCGCTCCGAACGGCGTCGTGCAGCATGAGCCCGTCACGGGTGGCCTCGACGAAGGGCAGGGAGGCGAGGCGTTCATAGGATTCCTGGGCGGGCAGATCAGAGAAGAGAGCTTCCAGGAGCGGAATGGTGATCCTTCTCAGCAGCGACACGCCGAGTAGGAGCTGGCGCGTGGTCGGATCGTTCACGTCGGCGAGGAACATGCGCGTCAGCTCTTCGAGCACGTTCTGGATGGCGAGACCCTCGAAGCGCAGGCCCGGTCGTTCATTCAGCGCCGCGACGGCGAGATGCAGGGCCAGCGGATGCCCATGGATGAAGGGAACGATCCGATTCGCGGCCTCCAGCTTCACTCCCTCCTTCTTCAGAAGACGAAGAGCACTTCCCTCATCGAGAGGGCCAAGCGGCAGGCTCTGGGTCTTGCGGCCGGTATGCCCCGGAGCGAACCAGCCGGTACTGGGCCGGGATCGGCCCGACATGATCAGGCAGACCTGGGGCGGCAAGAGCGCGGAGAACTCCTGGCGCAGCCAGGTGTCCATGAGTCGGAAGTGCTCGTAGCTGTCCAGAACGATCGCCGTTCGCTCGGCGCCCTCACCGATCTCCCGGACGATCTTCTGCAGGGTCCGCGAACGGCTTTGCAGCCGGCTTCGCATCTCACTCAGAAAGCCCCGGCTCGTCGGTTCGATGGAGCGACAGTCCAGTCGGAGGACCCGGACTCCTTCGAGCTCGGCCTTGGCCACGAAATCAGCCAGGAGATGGCTCTTGCCGATTCCAGCGATGCCGTGGAGATGAACATTCGATGCCGAACCAGGTCGAAGCGCGCTCATCAGAATCTTCAGTTCGCGACTTCGACCCAATCCAGCCGGAACGGTTTGGGGGATCGCCTCCTGGGCCTGCTTGCCTGTCATTGTTGACTCCAAGATCTGGTTATAGTGAAAATTCTCATATTTTTCTCATCTTCTCATAATTCCAGGAGCAATGAGAACCCCTATTCTGAGGAAAACTCAACCAGGGAGGATTGCATGAGCGATTCACTGTACGACCGGCTCGGAGGTGGAGAGGCCATCAAGGCCATCGCCGCGGAGGCCGTGGAGAATCATCTGAGGAATCCGGCCGTCCAGGCCCGTTTCCTCAAGGTGGACCCGGAAGATCTCAAGCGTTTGGCCGCAGAGTTCTTCGCCGCGGGAACCGGCGGACCGGAAGTCTACACGGGGCGCGACATGCGATCGGCCCACGAGGGCATGAACGTCAGCGAGGCCGAATTCCTCGCGGTCATCGACGACATCATGGCGGCGCTCGAGAAGCAGGGCGTCGGCGATCGAGAGAAGAGCGAGGTGCTCACGATTCTCTACGGGATGAAGGGCGAGATCATCCGCGTCTGAAGCGGCGATAAACCAAACCGGGACCCGCGTCCCCTGTTACGACGAAAGGAACTCTCATGTTGAAACGACTCTTGACCCTGGCCCTGATCCTGACGGCCGGCTCTTCGGCCCTGGCCCACAATTGCGCTGATCACTCCAGTTCCGCCGGTGCCGAAGCACAGGTGCTCGATCTCGAGAAGATGTGCGAGGCGAATTCCGATGCCCGCGCCGATCGTCACGCGAAGAAGCCTCTCTTCAAGCGCCTGGGCAAGGAAAACAAGATCCACGCGCTCACGAAGGAGATCGTTCGCCTGCACCTCAAGAATGATGCCATCAAGCATCTCGTGGACGAGCGCTACGCCGACCACCTGGCCAAGCGCGTGGCGGAGTTCGTGATCTCGGGAACCGGCGGCCCGGCCATCTACGAGGGGCCGAGTCTGAGCCACTCCCACGAGCACATGCAGCTCAGCAATGCCGACTTCATGGCCGCGGGCGCGGACGTGATCCAGGCCATGAAGAACCTGGGCCACGGGCAGGATGAGATCGATGAGGTGGTCTGCATTCTGGTCAGCCTGCGGGATCAGGTGGTTCTCGCCGACTAATCACAGTACAGCGATCCTTGCCCTCCCGGGACGACCCGGGAGGGTTCTTCATTTTCGACATGGCGGAGCCGACCCGCTCGGGCTATTTTCGGGATCGTCGACCACGGCTTCGTGCCGCCTCCCATGCGAGGATGCTCATGTCCATACGCGTCGCCTTTATCGGAGGGCTCCTCTTCCTGCTTCTCGCTGCCACCCTCAGCGTGAGCATCATCGGTATACAGAGCATCCAGGGTTCGGTGATCCGAGAGGCTCAGGAGCGCGTGAACCGCGACCTGGACATGGTCGTGTCCCTCTATCAGGAGGATCTGCGTCGCTTCGCGGAGACCATGCAGAAATCCGTGGAGGAGCTTCAGGAGACCGCCGATCTCGAGGATCGCGCGACCCGCATTGATCAACTCCGCGCGCGGCTGAACCTCAGCGTCCTCAATCTGTGCAGCATCGAGGGAGTGCTCCTGGCCGGAGACTATCCCGATCTTTCTGAAGGGATCGATATCGCGGCCGACCCCATCCTGACCCGCGCTCTGGACGGAAACTCGGCATGGGGAATCATGATGTTGGACAGGGATCGCCTGCACTTCGAGGGCGGCCCGTCACTGCGCGACCAGCAGGTCATCCGGTCTCCCGACGGCGAGATCGCCACGGAGTCCTCGCTCATGCAGTGGTTCGCGGTTCCCTTGCTGAATCCCGAGGGCCGGGTCACGTCGATCATCTATGGCGGGCGCAGTTTCAATCATCAGTACGATCGCGTCGACCAATCCAGGCGACTTGTCTATGGAGAGGATACCCACGAAGGCAAGCCCCTGGGCACGGTCACCTATTTCCTGGGACCCACCCGCGTTGCCACCAATGTGCTCGACGCCCAGGGCCGTCGCGCCGTCGGCACCACGGTGTCGCAAGAGGTCCAGATGGCCGTACTGGATCGAGGCCTCCGCTGGCATTCGAGGGCCTGGGTGGTCGACGCCTGGTACCTCAGCGCCTACACACCCATCCGCGATCCCAACGGCGCGATCATCGGCATGTTCTATGTCGGACTTCTCGAGGAGCCCTACGAGGAACTTCGAACCCGCCTCATCGCTCGATTCCTGATACCGGTGGGTGTCGTGTTCGCCCTCGGATTGCTGGTCACGGTGGGCATCGTGAGGCGCATCTCTCATCCCCTCAAGGATGTCGCCGACCAGGCCCGCATCATTACGGAGGGAAGCTGGCCGGAAGATCTGGCCAGCGGAGGCAGCTATAGGGAGATCGACTATCTGAGGGAAAGCTTCGGCACGATGAGGGAAAGCATCCAGAGGCGGGATGCCGAGTTGAGGTCCAAGAACGAGGAGCTCACCGAGACCAACCAGTTGCTGACCGAGGCCAACACCAACTACATGAGCACCCTGGCCTTCGTCACCCATGAGCTCAAATCGCCGCTGGCGGCGAACCAGGGGCTCATCGATCTGCTGGTGGCGGGGAATCTCGGCGAAGTGCCGGCGAGCGCGCAGGAATTCCTCGTCCGCATCAAGCGCAACAGCGAGGAGCTCCAGGACATGGTCAAGAACTACCTCGATCTGTCCCGGGCCGAGCGCGGCGAGCTGCAGCCGGATATCAAAAGGATCGATGTCATCGAATCCGTGGTGAAGCCTGCCATCGAGCAGAGCCGCCCCCTGTTCAAGTCCAGGGACGTGAAGCTCGAGACAGAGTTCCCGGAACGCTTCGAACTCGACGGCGACGCCGAACTGCTGCGCATCGCGCTGAGCAACTACCTGTCCAACGCCGCCAAGTACGGCCGCGAGCAGGGAAGGGCGCGTCTCGAGTTCAAAGATAAGAAGGCGGGAATCGAATTGAGTGTCTGGAACGAGGGCGAAGGATTCAGCCAGGAGGACTCGACCTCACTCTTCGGCAAGTTCAATCGACTCCAGAACGCGACCACCCGGGGAAAACGCGGTAGCGGACTGGGACTCTACCTGACCCGGCAGATTCTCGACAGTCACGCCGGCGAGACCTGGGCGGAGTCGGAGCAGGGAAGCTGGGCGAGATTCGGCTTCCGACTTCCGAGATCCAAACGGTTCTAGTTTCGATCGGTCCGACTTCCCCGCGTTTGGAAAACGCCTACCAGGGAATCGTCATTCTCGTACCCATCCCCGGACCGAGAAGCACGGCGTTGAGGAAGAGTCTCTGGGTTCCCCAGAAATAGCCCCGGAAGTTCGGGTCCTCGGCGAAGAGGATGAGCTGGCCCCTCCCGAAACCCTCCCGCGTAAGGAAGGCGGTCTGGGACAGGTACCCCGCCGCTTCGGGCCAGAGTAGTCCGCCCAGATGCAGGCGTTCCGGCATGGACCATCGCCCGATCGTTTCCACGGGATCGCGGGATATCAGCGCGTCCCTCCGGCCCGCCAGCCCCGCGATCCGGCCGCCGGAACCCCAGGCCAGCCAGTGCTCCTCGTCCAGGTCAATGCGAAGCAGGGAACCGCTCGGCAGGAAACGGCGCAGACGGGCTTCCTGCTTTTCGCGTTGAGCATCGCTTTCACCTGAGTAGGATTCCGGATCCAAGATAGGAAGTTCCCTCTCGGAGGCCGACTTCCCGCGCTCTTCCAGCATGTCCCAGAGGCCGGGACCCAGGACGGGAGATCCCGGGCCGGGAATGCCCAAGGCCTCGGGCTTGTCGGTCCAGCGGTACTCGCCCTCGCTGTTGGTCGCCTCCCCCTTGGGATCGAGCCCGTGTCCCTGCATGCGTTCCAGACTTCGGATGGCCGGCGGCTTCAGGCCGAAGCGCGGAGCGGGAAAGTCCCCGCTGACCTGTGCCCGCGGTCTGACCTGCGAGAATGATCGCTCGGCGTCGGCGAGGAACTGCGTCGCCGACCCGATTGAGACCAGGGTGCCGCCGTCCAGAACCCAGTCGCGGATCACATTTTGTCCCCCGTCGCCCAGAACGCCCGCGTAGCCGTCGGCGCCGCCCCAGGCTGCGGGAAGCACGAGAACGTTGTACCGATCGAGGTCGATCTGCCAGAGACGAGACACGTCAACCAGGCTGACCCGCACGCCGAACTCCCGGTCCAGGAGATGCCATGCGGCGCCAACGCTCGTGTAGTTGAGAGGTTGGCCGGCAGCGATGGCGATGCGAGGCGACTCGAGCAGGCGCCAGTCCTGTCCACCCAGGTCTGGACCCACCTGGATTCGGGCGCTTCCCAGGGGCAGGACATCCACACCGCATTCACTGGAAAGATCGTGGAGAACAGAGGAGAGCCCTGCGGGATTGTCCTCCTTCCGCAGCAGGAAGCTTCCTCGGGGAAGGGAGCGTCCATCCAGGATGAAGGGTTCCTCTCCGGCCCGGACCTTGAATCCCTGATCGAGCAGCCGGGCGACCAGGCGAATGGAAGCGTCGGAGGCGCCGTCGATGATCCAGCCGTATCGGGCGGAGCCCTCGGCGATTCCTCCTCGCTTCACGGAGTCGCCGTTCCAGGGATGCCAATCGAGTCGATCCAGGTCGGGGCTCCACCATGAATCGAGCCCCGAAGCCAGCAGGAGCGACCAGGCCGTGGTGTCGTAGATGCGGCTGCCCCGGAGTTTCTCGATCCGCGATCGCTCTTCGGCCAGCGACGAATCGGCCATCACGGTGTGGGGCTCCAGGATCGCCTTGGCCAGCAGACCGTCGGGCTGATCCAGCCTCACGCGGAAGGATCCGGCGGCCAGCCCGATCTCTCGCCCTCCTTGTTCGAAGAAGGAATGTGCCTCATCGAGGGACGCGGGCTCGTCCAGGCGTTCCACTTCGATACCCAGGGCGGTCAGCTTGTCCGCCAATCGACGGGCGCGATTCTCATCGGGTCTCGGCTCGAAGTAGAAGGCCCTCACGGGCCCCTTTCGTCCGCGATCGATGGCCTCCTGACGGGCGGATCGATAAGAGAGCATCAGCTCGCGTCGGTGCATGGCGGCTGTGTTCAGGTTGGCCATGGTACTTTCGAACTGATGGGATACGGCCTCCCGGAAATCGGAGACCCTGCCGGAGGGTTTCCGCGTGGGCTGACCGGCGGTGCGGGCCTGTTCGTAGAGGATACCCACAGCACCCTGGAAGACGCCGAGCGCGGAACCGTAGCCGGGGAAGAACATCTCGAACCATCCCCGTGTGTAGTAGCTCCAACCTCGTGTGTCGAAGGCTTCGGCTAGATCCGCCGCAAAGACCTCGGCCCAGTCGAGCGTTCCCTTCGGCCAATTCGGATTGAAGGGATCTCTCGGCGGACTGAATAGGAACGTGTTGCTCGAGCCCATCTCGTGGGCATCGATGACGAGTTGAGGGTGCCATGAACTGAGAATCTCGGCCCGACCTCGACTCTCCGGATGAACCTGTGCGAACCAGTCCCGATTGAGGTCGAAGAAGTAGTGGTTGCCGCGACCCCAGGGCCAAAAGCCCTGATGTGAAAGGGCATCGGGATCCGGGTTGGCAACAGACCCCTGAAAGGAGGAGATCATCGAAAGGATCCTCTCGCGCCCGTCAGGATTCTGGGTAGGATCCACCAAGATCACAAGTTCGTTCAAAAGGTTCTCGACCTCTTCGCTCCGCCCGGCCGCGAGTTCGTAGACGAGTCTGAGGCCCGCATCCACGCCCGAGAGTTCGTCGCCGTGAATGGAGAAGGCGCAGTAGGCCACCGCGGGAGTCTCGCCGAGCAGTTCGTCGAGCTCCGATGATCCGAGATCATGTCTCGGGTCTGCGAGCGCCTCGATGGAGGACCGAATCTCATCGAGTCGGGCGAGGTTCGCCTCGCTCGAGATCACGAGGTAGACCAGCTCGCGGCCCTCGTGACTCGTTGCGTAGGGTCGAAGCAGGGCCCTTGGGCTCGTCTCCGCCACGGCCCCCGCATAGAGCATGATCTCTTCGTAGCGCACCGGCTTCTCCCCCAGTTCGAAACCCAGCACTTCCACGGCTTCGGGGACGTCCGGATCGTAGACGGCATGGGGGCGAAAAGAATCGGCGGCTTCCGCCACGAAAGGCAGGGAAAGAATCAGTACGAGCGCAGCGGACACGCTGCGCCCGAGAATGGATCGACGCATGGTCACCCTCTCGCGCAATGGGGAGTCCTCTGTCTGAATTGCGCTCAGAGTGCCACAGCCGTGAAAAGCTTACAAGGTGGCGATGGGCTCAGCTGCGCTTCTTCCCGCAGACGGTGCCCTTGCTGCTCCCCCCGAAGAAGATCATGATGCCCAGCAGGTAACCCAGGTGATAGAGATTGCCGGTGTTGTGCACCTCGTAGATGCTAACATTGTCATTGAACAGCGAGATGATGAAGGTGAAGAGCACGATGAAGCCGTGCCAGAGCCCCTTCCAGAATCCCGCGGGGCTTTCGTAGGATCCGGGCATGCCGGTTAACTGGTTCGGCCCGGCGGCGCAACCGGCCACCAGCAGTATGCCGAACAGGATTCCCGCCAACATCATTGATTTTCGCATGTTCTCTCCTTGTCACTCTTTGACACGGACCTTCAGTTCGCCGTCTTCGATCTGGAATTCTTCGAGACCTCCGAACAGGGTTCGCCAGAATCCGCCTTCGCCGCTGAACTCCTGCATGAGGTCGACGTTCTTCAGACCTCCAAGCCATTCGCTGGGCAGGGGCAGTCCCATGACCGTGACGCCTTTGAGCACCACTTCGGGATTCCCGTCTCGAAGTTTCATTTCCAGGCCCGCTTTTGCGCGAAGGGTGCGCCCGCCGAGCATGGGAAAGTCCTCGGGCATGGGCACGAGCACCTTGGCGCTGATGAGATCCTTGGACAGGTCAATGGCCACCCGCTCGGCCAGATCCGTGTTCCTGGCGAGCAGGGCGTTGAGCTCCCGTTCAGTGAAGCGAAGGCTGCGGTCGTCGGGGTCTTCTCGATAGGCCTCCGGCTCCAGATAGCCGAGTTTGGCCGCAAGCTCCCGCTCTTCATCGGGGCTGAGTTCCACGGGTTTGAAGTTGGATGGGAAGACGAAGGTCTTGACCGCCCAGACCGATGCCAGCACCGACAGCAGGACCGCCACGAGCACGATACCCAGAGTGCGCAGGCATCCGCCGCGCTTCTTCGTGTTTTCCGGCATGTTCCCCCAGAGGGCCATCGAATCGCATTCACCTTGTAACAAGTTCATGGTTTCGACGCTAGCCGGATCTCCGCAAAGCCCTGAAGCGAGCGATAACTCATTGATCTTGATTCACCTCTGATTCAGGAATAGACTGCGACGATCTCGAAAAACTCCATCAAACTGGGAGAGCCTTCGTGTTCCAAGTCGATAATCTGAGCAAACGCTACGGCGAACTGCGCGCCGTGGATGGCATCTCCTTCGAAGTTCGCGCGGGCGAGGTCTACGGATTGCTCGGCCCCAACGGCGCGGGAAAGACGACGACCCTTTCCATGCTTTCGGGCGTGCTCAAGCCCGACAACGGTCGCATCCTCTTCGACCAGATCGACCTGCACGCCGAACCCGTAAAGGTGAAGCAGCAGCTCGGCGTGGTCCCCCAGGAGACCGCCCTCTACGAAGACCTTTCCGCGAAGGAGAATCTGAAGTTCTGGGGCGGGCTCTACGGCTTGAAGGGCGGCGAACTCGATTCGGCCATCGAGCGCACCCTGGATCAGGTTGGGCTGAAGGCCCGAGCCAAGGACGCCGTTAAAAAGTATTCGGGCGGCATGAAACGGCGCCTCAATCTTGCTCTGGGGCTCATCCACCAGCCTCGTCTGGTCCTGCTGGACGAACCCACCGTGGGCATCGACCCCCAGGCCCGCGCCAACATCCTCGACGTGGTTCGCCAGGTTGCCGAAAGCGGCACCACGGTGCTCTACACCACGCACTATCTTGAGGAGGCCGAATCCCTCTGCGACCGCATCGGCATCATGGATCACGGCAAGATCCTGGCCGAGGGCACTCTCGACGAGCTGAAGAAGCAGGCGGGCGAGGAAGAGACCATCACCATCGAGGGAAGCTTCGAAGCGGAAGCCGTGAAGGCCAAGCTCGAAGAGATGGATTCGGTGCGTCTGCTCTCGGCCGAAGCCGGGCGGGCCGTGATCTCCACGGGCGGCTCGGGCGAAGGCGCGGTGAAGCTGCTTTCGAAGCTTTTCGGTGCCGACCTTCCCATGGACGGCATCTCCATCCGACCCCCTAGCCTCAATAGCCTCTTCCTGAACCTCACCGGCCGGGAGCTGCGCGACTGATGCGAACCCTTCTGCTCATGGTCCGCAAGGATCTGCTACGCAAGGCCCGCTCTCCCCTGGGACTGCTGGTGGTGCTGGCCTTCCCCATCATGTTCTCGCTCATCATCGCCACGGCCTTCGGGGGAGGCGGAACGCCGCAGGTTCATCTGCTCGTGGAGAACCTCGATGACAATCTCTTCGGCAACTCCCTGATTTCGGCATTGAGTTCTGACCAGATGGCTGAGTACTTCGACGTGGAAGTGGTCGGCGAGGAAGGACTGTCCCGCATCGAGGACGGCGACGGTTCGGCCCTGCTTCGTATCCCCGAGAACTTCACCGAGGATATCATCGAGGGCGCGCCCACGAGCTTGTCGCTCATCCGCAATCCGGCCCAGGGCATCCTGCCCGAAATCGCCGAGCAGCTGGGCGGGGTGCTAACGGAGATACTCGATTCCGGCTCGCGGGTTCTCCGCGAACCCATGGATACACTGGCGCCCTACCTTGAGGGCGAAGCGCCGGACATGAACGCCGAAACCGTGTCCACCATTTCGGTGGCGGTCTTCGACGCCATGGAGGGCGCCGGCGACTACCTCTTCCCGCCCGTGATCACCTTCTCCTCAACCGACCTGGGCGCTGAGGAGGCTGAGGAAGAAGAGGAAGACGACGCGGGATTCGGCATCTTCCAGATCTTCCTCTTCGTGCTTCCGGGCGTTTCGGTCTACGCCCTCTTCCTGGTGGGCGATCTGGCCATGCGGGACATCCTCACCGAAAGCGAGGCCGGCACCCTGCGACGCCAGATCCAGGGACCGCTCAGTCCCGGCGCCGTGCTTCGAGCCAAGGCGGCCTTCGCGGCGACCATGGCCCTGATCAGTCTCATCATTCTGTCGGGGATCGGCGCCTTCGCCGCCGACGGCAGCATCGACTTCGTCGGCTTCATCGCCCTGTCCCTGGCGCTGATCCTCGCCGTGGTGGGATCGGCCGCGGCCATCTACGGCGCTTCGGGCACCGTGCAGCGTGGCGCGGTGATCTCGTCCATCGTCTATCTCTTCATGGCCTTCGCCGGCGGCAGCTTCTTCAGCGTGGACGGCATGCCGGGCATCCTGCGCATGATCTCGCCGCTCTCCCCCTTCTACTGGGGCACCGAGGGATACAAGGCCCTGCTCGGCGAGGGCGCCTCGCTGACCGACATCCTTCCCTCCGTGGGAATCCTCGCGGGCATGGGCGTGGTGCTGCTGCTCCTTGGCGGCACGCTCCTCAATCGGAATCTGGTGCGAGGAGGCGGCGCATGAAGAAGATCATCCAGCTGGGCCTGAATGACCTGCGACTTACCCTGAAGGACCGGCAGTCCATCATCTGGATGCTTCTGCTGCCCATCTTCCTCATGTGGTTGTTCAGCAACATGAACTTCGGCGGCGGATCGGGGACGAACCAGGTTTCCCTCAGCCTCGTCGACCATGACGGTGGATGGCTGGCCCGGGCCCTCGTCACTGAACTGGAGGACGAGCAGATCGCCCTCACCGAGATCCATCCCGATTCCCTGGATGCGGTGCAGAGGAAGGTCCGCACCCTGGTTATTCCCGCGGGATTCACCGAGGGCGCCCTTGCTGGCGAGCAGCAGATCCTGGAACTCCAGAAGGAACCCGACACCAACGCCGACTACGCCCTGGCCGCGGAAGTGCACATCATCCGCACGGTGGTGCGCTCGGTGGGACGCCTCATCGAAATGAAGGGAAGCGGGGCGCTCAGTGGCGAAGACCCCGGCGCGAGTTTCGCGGCCCTGGGGGAGCGGGAATCCCTGGTGACCCTCGACGTGAGCACGGCTGGTCGAGGCCGGCCCGTACCCACCGGACAGGCGCAGAGCGTGCCGGGCATTCTGGTGATGACCGTACTCATGATGACCGTGATCTACGGCGGCGTCTTCCTCACCGTGGAGAAGCAGTCGGGCATGCTCACGCGGCAGATGAGCCTGCCCCTGGGCAGGGGACAAGTCATCGCGGGCAAACTTGTGGGACGCATGATCATCGCCCTGGGGCAGACGGTCATCCTGCTGGTGGCCGGCAAACTCATCACCCTGTTCTCCTTCGGCGAGGCCATGTCCTACGGCAATTCCCTGCCGGGGCTAGTTCTGCTCGTGCTCGCCTATTGCATCGCTTGCACGGGGCTTGCCACGCTGCTCGGCGCCGTGCTCAAGTCGCCCGAGCAGGCCGGTTCGGTGGGATGGCTCATGAGCATGGGATTGGCCGCACTGGGCGGATGCTGGTGGCCCGCGGAGATCACGCCGCGATGGTTCCAGACCGCGGCGCACCTCCTGCCCACGGCCTGGGCCATGGACGGCTTCCACGCCCTGGTATCCTTCGGCTACGGCCTGTCGAGCGTGGTCATTCCCTCGCTGGTGCTCCTGGGATTCGGACTGCTGTTCACTTTGCTGGGAGTGCGTTTCCTGAAGACACAGGGGGCGGGCGCCTAGCCGCGTCCTTCGTCCAGGGCCGTCAATTCCGACAGGGTCAGAATCTCGAATCCCCGCTGCTTGAGGGCGGGGATGACTCGCGCAAGCACTTCCAGGGTGCGCTCCGGATCCCCGTCACCGTCGTGCAGGATGAGCACCGATCCGGCATAGGCACGCCCGAGGATGAACTCCGCGATCAGTCTGGGACTCTTCAGCAGCAGGTCGTGGGGATAGATCGAGCCGAGGGCCAGGCGATAGCCATGCTCGGCGCTCTGTTCCACCATGCGCCCGTTGAACCAGCCCGACCCGGGACGCATCCACTTGGTCGAGTCCGATTCCCCACCGAATGCGAGAAGCGAATCCGTGTGGACGAGCTGTCGCTCGAAGTTCTCGGGCGAGAGCCCCAGTGCCATGCGGTCTTCGCTGAGGTGGTTGCCCAGCTCGTGCCCTTCCTCACGCATGCGATGCATGAGTGCTTCGTTGCCTTCCATGCGATCGCCGATGAGGAAGAAGGTCGCCCGGGCGTCGTGCTCGGCGAGGAGATCCAGAATGCGCGGGGTGACCTCGGCGTGGGGACCATCGTCGAGTGTGAGAGCCACGGCGGGACGATTCGTGTTCACGTAGAAGAGCACATCGGGATTGGCCTCGGCCAAGGCCTTCATCACGGGGCGAGGCGGAAAGAGAACCAGGGCCGGCAGACCGAGGGTCAGGACCAGCAACGCGGCGGCGGCGATGCGCATCCATCGAGGCAAGATTGGGATCCTTGGTGGGAGTGAGCCGAAGCTGTCCGAAGATTCCTCAAGATCGTTCGTTGCTTCCGCAGATGCAAGGTTTTCAGGAAGTTGCAGGAGTTCAGGCTCCAGATTCGAAGCCCATGGTTCCGGTATTTGAGCCTGGAGGGCTGGGCATGGCATCGTGTTTTACGGTAGGATTCTGCTATCTCTGACTTCCTCACTCCAAGCGCCGGAAGGAGTTTCCATGAATGCGCGAATGCTCATGATGGTAATCCTGATGTCCTCCCTTCCCTGGGCGGTGACGGCGGATGTGCCCCAGATACTCATCGAGGCCGAGATCGTCGAACTCGATTCCAATATCATCGATGCCTTCGGCCTGGCCTGGGACGGGGAAAGGTTCATCGTTTCGGATCGAGGCGACGGCATCACTCCCCCACGCTTTCACACGGTCGACACCATGGGCGACATCATCGACACCTTCGTCCAGTTCCCAAACAACACCGACCATGGCCATCTCGATCTGAGCGCTGTCATGGGAGGTTTCTGGGGCAGCGAGTGACTGGAACTGCACTTCTTCGACCCCGGTGGGGTCTTCCAAGGTTCCGTCTTCTCGCCCATCGATCCCAATCGCGCCCTGGCCGTTGATGGCAACACAATCTTCATCGGCGGACTTGGAGAGCCGATCTATCGCGGCGAGTGGGACGGGAATTTCCTCAGCTTCCCCGATTTCGTTCCCATCAGCGTGCAAATTCCCGGAGCCAGCGGCATCGCCGTGGACAACGAGCGCGGCGTACTCTGGGTCACCGACACCGTGAACAACACCGTGCACAAGGTGGATCAGGAGGGGCCCCTGCTCGGCGACATCCCCCTCGTCGGCGAACTCTTCCGCGTGCGGGGAGCGACCATGATGCAGCGGGATCTGGTGATCCAACTCAGCGCGGTGCTAGTGGACGAGACCGATCGCGGCGCGGCCAAGATCGTGATCTACGATATCGTGGACACGCCCGTGGAAGAGACGAGCTGGAGCGAACTGAAGGTCCTCTATCGCTGAGACTCGCCGGTCTTGTTTCCGGGCCTCTCCCTGGGATATGATTGTAGCAACATCATGACCGACACACGCCACGAGGAGACCTCATGCGCAAAAGGCAGCTGAGCATCGCGATTTCCCTGATGGCCCTCTCGATCCTTCCGCTTTCCGCCCTCGCCGAGGACACGCATTTCCTGACCCGTGAATGGCTTGGACAGGGAACAGAAGCCCTGCAAGTCCTGAGTGCGAGTGTGTCCGAGGAGATTCCTTCCGCTCCAGTTCCGGGCGGCCGGCGGGACGGCACCATTCTCTGGCATCGCCATTTCGTGGATCCCATCTACACCTCTTGCGGCATCAGCGAAGCCGCGGGCATGGCCTTCGCGGGCAACTACCTCAATCCGCCCAAGCAGGTGGAGGCGGTACCCCTTGCGGGTGACGGCACCCCGGACTGGACCCACTCAGGCAGCGAGTTCTATGTGGACGCCTCGCGTCTGGGCGAGGTGCTGGCCGCCGTGGACATCGACCTGTCAGATTCCACCGCCGTGATCAGCGCCTGGGATCCCACATCCGCGACTCCCCTGTGGAGCCACGAGGTGGGCCCCTGCCGGTCCTTGACCTACGCGGGATGGGCGAGTCGCAAACCCATCCAGGTCTCTGACGACGGCAGCACGGTGGCCGTGGCCTTGGTGACCTACACGGAAACCGGACAGCAGCGGGGCCACCTTTATGCCTATGAGGCGGCCACGGGAGCGATCCTCGCCGACTGGGAGTTCCCCGACGGCAACGTCGTGGCCACCGCGCTTTCCGCGGATGGGAACATCATGGCCATGGCCGGCTGGCCGACCCTCTATGTCTATGATCTGGGGCTGGGAGCACTGCGATGGAGCGGTCCCATCGGCTCGGGCAACGACGCTCTGGCCGTCTCCTCGGACGGCGAGTACATCGCATGGGGCTGGACCACCTTCAACCTGCGCAGGTGGAACGGCAGCAGCTACGCCTACCATTGGTCCCACACCCCCGGCGGCGGCACCTACCTCGGTCAGTGCGCCTTCGCCCCCGAGGACCAGTTCGCCGTGACCTGGGACAATGGCAACGATATGGTCAACGAGGTCAGCGTGGAACTCTACACGCTTTCGACCCTCGACCTGCTCTGGCACTACGACTACCAGGGAACGCCTCCGAGCACCCACGTGGACATCCCCAGTTCCATGGTTTTCTCGCCCGATGGTTCGCGTTTCGCGGTGGGATCCTGGGGCGGCAGTTTCCCCGAGATCCACGTCTTCGATGTCGCCGAACCGACACCCGTCTACACCCTGGATACGCCGGGCTCCATGTTCGACATCGATATCGTGGAGGCACCGAGTGGCGGACACTATGTCACGGCCTGCGGAAAAGGCGTGCACGCCGGCACAGGTGGACGAGGCGGCGACTTCTACGCCATCGAGATTCCGGGCCAGGGAACGGGTGTGGATCTGGATTTCGACACGCACCTTTGCGCCGAGGTCTATCCACATCCGGTCCGGGGCGTTTCGACCATCAGCTTCGCCCTGGAAGAGGCCGGCGATGTCGAGCTATCCCTCTTTGACATCTCGGGAAGAAAAATGCGCGCGTGGAAGTCGGGCGAGCGATCGGCGGGTCGTCATCAGATCAGCTGGTCGGGGGATGACGATGCCGGGCGCGCCCTGCCCGCAGGCGTGTACTTCCTGCGACTGCGCGAGGGCTCCCGTCATCTCGGCAGAAAGATCGTGCTCATCGACTGAGGCCTCGATCAGGCATCCCCCTCGGGACGTAGGCCAGCCACCTTTTGCGGCTCGCGTGATGAGCCGTAGAAGAGATCGTCCATCCACAGGAAGACGCGATTGAGGAGGGGTGTGGCCGCCACCGTGCGCCTGACGAAGCGATGGAGGGGCGTGTCGGGCTTGGTGAAGGGGCAGACCCGCATGCAGATGCCGCAGTCGGTGCCCTGGGTGCGCCAATGGTGATAGCATCGCTCGGCGTTCAAGGGCCATTTCTCCGCCCCCCGAACAACGCTCGTATCTCCCGAGGGAATGGCTGCCGCCGGGCAGAGTTTCGCGCACTTCTCGCAGGATCTGCAGAACTCGGCGATGCCCCAGTTGCCCGGAGCATCCACCGCGAGATCGGCGTCGGTGGTCACCACGCCTAACCTCACACCCGAACCCAGACGCGGATGGATGAGGATGCCGTGTCTTCCGAGTTCTCCCAGGCCCGCGTCCACCGCCAGCGGCGGACAGACCACCAGATAGTTGGAATCCACATGGGCCCGGACCGAGTGGCCAAGGCGGCGGAGGGAGTCGGCCAGGGCGAAGCAGGCCGCAGCAGCCTTCTGGTATACGCGCGCCACCTCGGCGGTGCTGATCATCTCGGGCCCGGAGGCCACGTATTCCGGTCGCATGGCGAAGACGAGCACGATGGCATGGCCGTGTTCCAGTTCGGGAACCTCGCCGTGCTTGCTCAGGGGACGTCCTCGATGGGAATAGACCTGGCTCGGATCCACCCGGGTCACCCCCACATCGTCGGCGCCCAGGAACAGGGAGGCGTCCTTGGCGAAGGTGCTCAGACCTTGGGGGCTAGCATCTTCGAGGGCGAAGCCGGCTCCGGCTCCCGGACCATGGGCCAATCCCTCAGGAACCTTGGCGCCACTGAGCCGCTCGCTACCCTCCACGGCCTCCGCGATGAGATCCGAAGCGGCGAACTGGGATTGGGTGAGCAGCGCGGCCTGGGTCTCGAAACGGTGGCCGCCGGGAGAAGCCAGGTGCGGCAGTTTTCGGGTGCGATGATCGGCCGACCAGTGTTCGGGTCTCCGGGCGTAGTGCTCATCGTGAATCTCCGTCCCGGGCTGAAGGCGCGCGCGGGTGAAGACCGAATCGCGCTGATCGAAGGGTTCCAGGGGGCCGGGTTTCTTGAGACCTTTGGACATGATTCCTCCAGACGGGGATGCAAAACCCTAGCAGGTCGTTTCGATTCACGCAAAAACCATCTGGAGCCCTGCTGTTTCATTCTTTCGGTCTTCGGACGGATGTGTCTCCTGCTTCGACTCGACTACTTTCCGGTGAGTGTGAAGCTGCTGTCCCAGTCATCGTCGGGAGGATTGTCGCGGAAGTGTCGGCTGCGATCGAGGTAGGCCTGGGAGGGACCGTCCTCCGGGTCCAGATCCAAGGCCGCGGCGAAACGCATGCCGGCCTCCCGCCAGCGCCGGGCGCGATAGGCGGCGAGCCCTTCGGAGAAGGCTTCGAAGACGCGGTCGCGCGACTCGTCGGGGGCATCCTCCGCCATGGCCGCGAGTTCGTAGACCGTCACCGCGCGACGCTTGCCCTTCACCCGCAGAAGATCCAGTTCCCGGCAGACGATTCCCCTCGCGGCCTGTTCGAAGGTAGCTTCCGAGATCATGATGGACGATCCGAAGACCTTGTTGGCGCCTTCCAGGCGCGAGGCCAGATTCACCGCGTCACCGAGCACCGTGTAGTCGTGCACGGAGCGGCTGCCCATGTTGCCGAGGACGACCCGGCCGGTGCTGATTCCGATGCGCGCGAAGAGCGGATCCCGCCCGGCACGCTTCCACTCAGCCCGCAGTTCGGCCAGTCGCTTCTGCATGGCCAGGGCCGCGCGGCAGGCCTTCAATGCATGCTCCGGATCGTGGAGAGGCGCTCCGAACTCCGCCATGATCAGGTCGCCCTCGTACTTGTCGATGATGCCGTCGTGGGCGAGAACGATGTCGGTCATCTCGCTGAGGTACTCGTTGAGCCACTCCACCAGTTCACTGGGCGGCAGGGATTCGGCGAAGGGCGTGAAGCCCGCGAGATCCGAGAAGAGAATCGTAAGCTCCCTCTCCTCGCCGCCGAGGTTCATGAGTTCGGGATTCTCGTAGAGGACGTTGATGACCTTGTCCGGAACGTACTTCGCGAACATGCCGCGGATCCGCTTGCGCTCCCGCCTCTCGCGCACGAAGAAGTAGAGGGTGTTGCCCGCGTGACAGGCCAGGATTCCCCCCGCCGGCGCGACGATCTCGAGAACGAGGTACTGCGTGATGAAGAGCCAGTACGCGATGACGATGTGCGCCGCCACGAAGGCCAGGACCACCGTCATTCCCCAGATGGGGCGAAAGCGTGAGGCCACGAGGGACACCGTCAAGGCCGCCCCCAGGATCACAAGGAGCCGTTGCCAGGTGTTCAGCTGGACGTAGTGGCGCCCCGACAGCATGGTTTCGATGGCCGCCGCGTGCATCTCGGCGCCCGAGGTGAGCACGTACTGCCCTTCCTCGCTGACGAAGTAGGGAGATCGGACGAAGTCCTGCATCTCGGGAAGGGTGGCGCCAACCACCACGATCTTGCCTTCGAAGACTTCCTTCTGAATCTCGAAGATGTCGATATCCAAGCCCGCGGGCAGCTCGAAATCCGCGTCATCGATGACGGAGGAGAAGGAGTAGATGGGAATGCTCCCCCGTCCTCCCGGGTAGTTGATCAGGAAGCTCGTGGCGTCCAGTCGCGGAACCCATGAGGGACCGATCCGGAAGGTTCCGCCTTCGGTGCTGGACCAGGGCTCGCTGTCGTAGTAGAGACTCACCGCCTCCACACCCAGGGAGTAGAGATCGCGATCGTCCGAGGGAACGAAGAGCCGGTAGCGCCGGGTGAAACCGTCGGAGTCCTCGAGTCGATCCACCAAGCCCAGTCCCGCGGCCGACTCGCGAAGAGGCGAGGTGGGATAGGTCAGGTGCTGCCCACGTACCTCTCCCATGAAAGCCTCCTGCTTGACCCCGAGCACCACGGCTCCGTGTTCCTCGATGGCACGGGCGAAGGCGGCGTCGTCCTCGGGGTCCAGGCCCGGGGCGTCGAAGATCAAGTCGAAGACCACCACCCGAGCGCCGGCCCGGGTGAGATTGCTGAGCAGTTTCGCGTGCCAGGCACGGGGCCAGGGAAATGGGCGACCCAGGTCGCGATAGGACTGCTGATCGATGCCCACCACCACGGTTTCGCCGTGGGGTTCTTCGGGTCCGCGAAGCTGGAAGCGCGAGTTGAGCGTGTTGAATTCGGCGTTCTGGAAGATCGCCGTATGCGAGAGCACGTAGAGCAGCAAGGTCGCCAGGACCGCGCTGGCCAGATGGATCCAGGACAGCCTCCGATCCTGTTTCTTCCCGCGCTCCGGCATTGCGATGCCGCCTTCTTAGAAAGGTTGCTCGATCCCGATTCCCACGAAGGCCTCGGTGTAGTCTTCCTCGCCCTCCGAGCGATCATCGAAACTCACCCAACCGGCCCGGCCCGTGAGGGTCGATCCCGCCGCGAAACGATAGTCCAGGGCCAGATCGAGGGAGGAACGAACCGAATTGGCCCCGGTCATGTCGCCGTCACCGGAGACTCGCCTCCAGGAAAGCTGCATGGGCATGCGCCGGCCTTGATAGTCCAGGCCCAGTTGCAAGGTCGTGAAATCGGCGTGTATGCCCATTCCCCCCGCGGCGTTCTCGAGCCCGGGATAGCGATTGTTGCTCAGGCCGAGCAGGAATGAAAAGGTGAATGGCCGTGTAGGCAGCCCGGTGCGCGATTCGAGCACCATGTTCATCCCCTTGCTCTCCCCCGCCTCGGACACGAAGTCCGCGCGATCGGTGAGGAATACGCTCAGGCGGAGGTTCTGCATGAACTCCCTCACGAGGAAGTTCGTACCGCCGCTGAAGGTGAGGAGCAGGGTTCGGTTGTCGATGCCCTCTTCCGGATCCGTGCTGCCGTTGTTCTGCCGGTAGAGACGGAATCCCGTGCTGATGCCGCTGAGCATGCTCGAGCGGGGCAGGTAAGAGAAATTGCCGGCGATGACGTCCGAATCGCGGGTGTGGGTCTGATCGCCCATGAGATTGTTGTGATAGCGCTCGTACTCGCCGGTGACGCGCAGACGTCGCTGGAAGAGCGTGAAGGCGTCGCGCAGCAGGAAGCCCTGGTGGTCCTGGGGCAGGGACGTGGCGGCCAAGGATTGATAGACGGGACCCACACGGCGATAGCGAATCTCCATGAGGTTGCCAGCGATGTTTCCCCGAGCCGCCGCGTGCAGCGCCAGATTGGGAAGTCCCCTGAAGTTCAGCGGCGTGGTGCTGCCGTTGATGATGAAGAGCCCCTCCAGGTTCTGCGGATTGAAGGGCAGGTGGATGCCCAGGGTGGAGTCGGCCTCCTCCTGGGTGAGGGCTCCCTCCGAGATGTCCTCGGTGAGCATGCTCATGGCCGCGGCGGCATCCAAAAGCAGGCGGCGCCCGAAGAGGGTGATCGCCAGGTCGCTCCCGATGACGACGTTGTCCTTGGGCTTGTGTCCGTAGCGGATGGAACCCAGGTCGTCCTTGACCTTGAGGAAGCTCAGGGACATGCCCACCTTGCGCCCGGTGACGGCTCCAATGCGCAAAGCCCGGAGCTTTCGCGAATAGGTGCCCGCGCTCTCCACCACCGGAATCAGTTCCTCGGGGGGACCCACCACGGTGGAGTCATAGCCCTCGCCTTCGACACCTCGCTGGATCGTTCCGTAGAGCAGCTGGGCGTCGAGCAGATGAGATTCCAGTTCGAACTCCATGCCGCGAAGTCGCTTGCCCCAGATGGCCAAGGGGTTGAAGCGTGGCGTCACGTCGCCCAGGCTGAGGCGCAGGGGCCCGGTTTCCACATCGAAACGATATCGGTTGCGCGGCTGGTGATGTCCGGACTCGTCGCTGGTCAGGAAGACCTTGGCGTGGTAATCCAGCACGCCGAACTCGCCCCGTGCGTCCAGGCGGGCGCGGAGCGTGCGGTCGGGCTCCTGCCGGTTCTCGGCTCCATCGCCTTCGAGATTCGTGAATCGAGAGTCCAGGACGATCCGGCCGCGAGGAGGAGCCACCGTTTCGAAGAATCCGGGGCCTTCATAGACCTCGCCTGGTCTCAGAAGGTCGAGGGTAAGGACCGAGGATCGCGCGCGATGGCCCGCCAGGTCCACGGCTTCCACCTCGATGCGCAGGGGGCCCGAATGAAGATCGGGACCGGGCATCCATACGAGTAGGCCGTCGTCGATGCGGGCTTCCCGGCTGCGATCCCGGCCATTGACGATGAGCCTTAGCCCCGAAGGGTCCAGGTCGCCGTCGACATCGAAGTAGGCCGCCACCAGCACAAGATCGGCGGCCTCCAGGCCCGCTCCCGCGTCGGGAGCGACGATTTCGATTCTGGGAGGCGAGCCCAGACGCTCCACGCCGGTACCCGAACCGGCCTCAACGGCCACGCGGAAGGGCGGCGCTTCGGGCGCGTCCTCGGGATAGCGATGCTCCACTCCGTCGGCGTCCTCGACGCTGAGGTAGTACTCGAGTCCCGGAGCCTGCAGGAACTCGCCCGGCACATAGCAGTCGATGACGCCGCCCCGCACATAGGTGTCGAAGCTGTCGAAATCGCCGGTGGCCATGAGTCGGTGGTGGACGGTGACGCGGCCGCCCTCTTCCAGGCCGGCGACCAGCCCCAGAATGGGCAGGTCGCGACCCTCGGGTGAACTGACCGCGGATTGATGGCTGAAGGCCACCTCGCCGGCCTGAATGGACGATGCAAGCATGGCCAGACCCAGCAGGACCATGCGACCGGCGCGAAGCAGGATCGCCCAGTTACGCGACATCTATGGATCTTCTCAAGTGCACGCAGCCCCTATTCCGGTTCCTCGAGAGGAATGATGAGCGTGCGGGTCTCGCCCTCCGAGTTCCGGAAACCGATGCGGATTTCCCGGTCGCCGTTCTCATCGAGCTGACCGTAGCCGTTGATTCCGCCGAAGTCGGGCAACTCGTCATCGCGAGTCGCCCGGGAGGACGGCGGACGCTGACCATCGGAGCTGCCGGTGAATCCCCCACCGAGCTCGACCTGGCCGAACTCGTTGCCGTACGCATAGCGGCCGGAGATCGCGTGCAGCCGGTTGCCCGTATCGCCACGTTCCCGACTGTAGAACTCCGATCCCTTCACCGACGCCACCGAGGTGGGCGTTTCCACCAGGAAGTGGGGATCATCCTGTTTGGTCACCTTCGCCCAGAGGTCTCCCACGCCCATCCAGACGCGCTTGGAAACCGTACGGCCCTCGGCGCTGGCCTGCAGGGTCACCTCGGTGTCCTCGGCGAGTTTGAGGAGGCTCTTGTCATCCACGAAAAGGATGGCCACCTCGGAGCCCGAACCGGTGCGAAGCCGATCGCCGGATGCGAGGACCTGTCCCTGCTGGGCGGGCTTCCAGGCCTCAACGCCCGCGGGGCCATGCTCCACCGAACCCTTGGTCTTGAGGATCACCGCCATTGCGGCCACCTCTGCAGCCGTCGCGGAGAGGGATCCGAGTAGCGCAAAGGTCAGCAGTATGCTCAGGAGTCTCTTCATGGCCCCACCTCCACCCGTCCCACCGTCCATCCCTGGGACAGCATGGTCTCCAGGAGCAGGGGCAGTTCGTCATCGGAAACCGTCATGCCGTCCACGGTGATCTCACCCGTGGACTGGAATCCCTGCAGCTTGGCGAGCACGTCGTCCAGCATGCCGGGCGGCAGCAGGAGAAGCAGGGCGTGCAGCAGGTCATCGTAAGGCGTCAAGGAAGCCCCGGCCTCCATCTCGAAGCAGTAGATCTCGCTGGGGAATCGAAGCTCGCCGCTGGAGGTGTAGACGATGGCCTCCACCTGCCAGCAATAGCTCCTTCCGTGGTCGAGCACTTCCGCACTGGGCGGATACAGGTAACTGTGGGTGCCCGTGAAGCCGGTGCTGAAGTCGAGATCCTCGTAGACCGGCTGATTCTCCATGGCCTCTTCACCGCTGGCGTCGCCAGGCAGCACGGGACAGAGGCGGAAGCTGAAGCGCCCCGCCCGGCTCTCCCACTGGAACTGAGGCAGCAGAGAGCTCTCGAGGGGCAGGCTGGTGGCGAAGGGTCCGCCGGGGAAGGTCAGGGTGACGGTGCGCGGATTCCTCACATAGGTCCGCAGGTAGCAGTACTCCAGCTCCCCCGTGCCTTCCTCGATGAGCGCCAGGCGGAAGCTGTATTCCCCTTCGGGCAGGTAGCCCGTCTGGGTGACCACCTGCTCCAGTTCGTCGCCGGCCGCCGAGATGTCGTAGGATCCCAGCTGGAATGGATGGGCCGCGTCGGAAAGGTCCTGGTTGGTGGCCGAGCGCATCTCGCCGTCGGCCAGGACGAAGGGATCGGACTCCCCCTGCACCAGGGTGCCCTCGGCGGAACTCACCTCGAAGCCGAGGGTGAGGGTGCGATCGCCGGCTTCCGCGTTGCTCATGCTGAAGCGAAACAGGATCGGGTGCATTCCCGTGTCGGACGGATCGAAATCGGAGAGATAGAAGACCTCGATCATGCCGAGTCCGAGATCTTCCATGCTCAGCTCAAGGCCCTCGGTCATGTCGGTGCAGAATTGTGCGAGGCCGGCGGGCGCAAGGGCCAGGATCACAACCATGGCCAAGGCCGCTCCCCTCCGAACCAATCGGATTCTCCGTTCAAGCATCACCTAAACCCCTCTTTCACTTCAGCTCGGCTGCCGTTTCAGCAGCAGGATGGTCATGTCGTCGGCCTGTGGACAGTCGCCCACGAAGCTTCGGGTCTCATCCACCAGGATGCTCACCAGCTCTTCCATGCTCTTGTCGTGGTTGTCGCAGATGATCTGCAGCGTGCGGTCCACGCCGAAATCCTCTTCCGACTCGTTCTCCGCCTCCAGGATGCCGTCGGTGATCAGCGCGAAGATGTCGCCGGGTTCCATTGCGATGACCTGCGGCTCGAGTCCCGGAAGAGTCGCCAGGACCCCCATGGGCATGGTGGTGGGCTTGATCTGTTCCACCTCGCCGCTGACGGCTCGATAGTGGAAGAGAGGGCCCTGCCCGCCGGAGATGTAGTCCACGCGATGGCGCTTCGAATCCAGGATGCCCAGGAGGGCCGTGACGAATCGTTCCGGTGGCAGATCCTCCTGGAGCTGCCGGTTGATACCCTCGAAGGCCACCTTCAGATCGCAATCCAGACGGGCGGACATGCGCAGCATCGACCGCACCTGGATCACGCTCAGGGCCGGCCCCACGCCGTGCCCCGTGGCGTCGGCGATCAGGACACCGAGGTTCCCGCCCTCCATCTCGATGAGATCGAAGGTGTCGCCGCCGGTTTCCTCGGCGGGATAGGAAACGCCGAAGACATCGTAGCCTTCGAGCTCCGGCATCCTTCGCGGGAAGGTGCCGCTCTGGATCTGCCTGGCCACGTCCAGTTCCTGCTCGAGTCGTTCCTTGACGAGCAGTTCCTCGAGCATGTGGGCCCGTTGAAGGGCCACGGCGCACTGGGCCGAGAGGGCCGTGGCGGTCTCCACGTCGTTCTCGTCGAAGGGCCCGCCCTTGCGGTTGAGTATCTGCAGTACGCCGATGAGCGCGTCATCCAGACCGATGAGCGGAACCGACAGCAGGCAACGCGTGCGATAGCCCGATTCCTTATCGGTGGAGGGATCGAAGCGGGGATCCGCGTAGCAATCGGGCACATTGATCACTTCTCGACTCGCCCCGCAGCTTCCCACGAGTCCCCGGTCGGCCGGAATGCGGATGTACTCCATGCCGATGACCACTTCGGTCACGTACTGCTTGGCCTCGTCATCGTAGAGCCATACCGTGCAACGCTCGGCGTGGAGCACCTCGCAGGCGGCGTTGGCCACCTCGGTGAGCAGCTCCTTGAGCTCCATGGGCCGGGCCAGGTTGCGGGATACTTCGAGTATCCGGGCGACGGCATCACAGTCCATGGCGATACGACTCTTTTTCGTGTGCATGGCGATGCACCATCCTCGAGGGCGATAGTCGCAAGTTCTCTGATCCTGACCGCTGCCTGTATGCCAGCGCAAGAACGAAGGTAAATGGTGCTGTCCTCATTCTAGTTCATATGCCTTCCACTGACAACGGCTGTCGCGCCTAACGCCTTCTTTTACCAGCACTTAACGAGCTTCAGGTAGGACATTCATGAATCCAGGAACCTGAAGCATATTCATTCGCCCGGAGCCTGAATTCTAAAGGTCCAGGGCTCTGAAATCCTCCTCCAATGCGGTGCGAAGCGAGATCCGGCCGGCCTGATCCAGGAAGGCCCCGTCGGCGGCATCGAGGGTCATGCTCTTGAGATCGTCCACGGTCAAACCGAACTCCGCGTGAACCAGGGCCAGCTCGCCCGAAAGCCGAATCTTCGACAAGCCGGGGTCATCGGTATTCAGGGTCACCTTGAGGCCATGCTCGCGACGCATGGCGGTGAGCGGATGCAGCCGCATCCCATCGGCGGCACCCGTCTGCAGGTTGCTGGTGACGCAGACCTCGAAGGGACAGTCACGCTCCCGCGCCAAGGCCACCACCGATTCGTCGTCCACGATGCGGATTCCGTGACCGATGCGGTCGGCGTTCAACTGCTCCAGGGCGAACCTCACGTTTTCCGCCCCCGCCCACTCGCCCGCGTGGGCGGTGGTTCCCAGGCCCATGCGATTGGCCTCCGCGAACAGCTCCACGTAGGGATCGGCGGGAATGTGCACCTCGTCTCCCGCCAGATCGATGCCCACCACGCCCTGGTTCATCTTCTTCGCGGCCACCTGAAGCAACTTGCCAGCGGTCATGGCCTCGGCCCGATTCACCGTGATGATGAGTCGCACCTGAATCTCGAAATCGCCCTCGGCCCGTCGCACTCCGGCGATGACGCAGTCGGCGGCATGCTCGAGGGTGAGGCCCCTGGCCTCGGCCAGGGCCGTGGGATTGAAGCGAAGCTCCAGATAGACGATGCCGTCGCCGGCCGCGTCGGCCACCGCCTCGTAGGCGAGCCGCTCGATGACCTCGGGTGAAACGAAGAAGCGCCGTATGATGGGAAACTTGGCCAGGAATGCCTCGGGGTTGCGCTTCGAGTCGGTCAACTCCAGCAGGGAGCGCAGTCGCTTGATCTCTTCGGGAGGGGCTTCGTAGTCGGTGCTCCGGCTGATCTCCTCCAGCGAGGACATGCGAAGGGAGCCCTCCAGATGCCGGTGCAGATCCACCTTGGGAAACTTGATCCAGTCCATGCCCGCTCCTTTGCGCTCGATTGTAGGAGCAGCGCAGGCTGAAATCAATGCGGCATTGGGGAATTGGAAAGGGGTCCCCGGCCGGGGACCCCCGAGATCGACGATCCTTATGGCAGGAGCAGAAGCTTCTCGCTGGCCTGCCAGTTTCCGGCCCGAACCCTAGCCATGTAGACGCCCGCCGAAAGGCCCTTGGCTTCCCAGACCAGGCGGTTGCTTCCCGCGGGGAAGCTCTGCCCGCCCAGGCGGGACACCCGGCGCCCCTTCACGTCGAAGACCTGCACCTCCACCTTCGAACTGCGAGCCAGTTCGAATTGGATGAGCACGGGTCCCGACTGCGACAGCGAAACCGGATTGGGGTAGGCCCCCGCCAGACGATTGGACGAAGGCAGCGCATCGACTCCCGTGAGTATGTCCATGAAGTCGAGGGTGTCGAAGCCGCCCATGAGCACGTCGCTGGCCATGGACTCGCTGGACCGGAAGTGCCCCTGCAGCAAGGTCGAGTAGACCTGACGGAAGTCGTGCTGCATGTGCATGTTTCCGTTGGGATCCAGATCGGCCAGATTCGGATTCGTGCCGTAGAGTCCGCCGTTGACCCCCGCTCCCATGACGAAGAGCGGAGCGGCCGTGCCGTGATCGGTGCCGAAGCCACCGTTCTCGTCCACCCTCCGTCCGAACTCCGACACCGTGGCCAGGACCACGCGATCGGAGAGTCCCTGGTTGTCCAGATCCTGGAAGAAGGCCGCCACGGATCCGCCCAGACTGCCCATGAGATTGGCGTGCTGTCCCAGCTGATTCACATGGGTGTCGAATCCGAACTCGGCGGTGAGATAGAGGGGCGTATCCAAGGCCCCGCTGATGAGCCGGGCCACGATTTCCAGCTGCACCCCAAGGGTCGTCTGGGGATAGGCCACCGTGTTCACCCCCGCGTCGGCTGCCTGGCCGATGGCGTCGGCGTAGGCGAAGGTCGCCTGGTCCACCTCGCGAAGGAAACCGAGTTCCTCTCCGCCGCGGGTTTCGGGCAGCTCGTCGTTCCACTCGCCCGTGTAGTTCTGGTTCACCAGCTGGAAGAAGGTGTCCGGATTGTCCACCACCACGCCGATGTTTCCACGGTCGCCCTTGAGGGGAATCTCGTGGGCGATGCCCTGCTGCAATCCGTAGGGCGCGAAGGGCAGCTCGCCGGGGAACTCCGGATACATGGCCTCGACATAGCGGGCCAGCCAGCCCGTCCCCACTTCCTCCGTGCTGGAGGAGGCCGAGAACCAGATGTCGGTGGACCGGAAGTGCGAGAGGTTCGGCTGCGGGTAGCCGACTCCACGCACGATGGCCATGCGGCCGCCGTCCCAGAGCCCCTGCAGCGGGGCCAGTCCCGGATGCAGACCGGTGTCGGCATCCAGGGGAACCACCTCACCGGGCTGAACGGCGATGTTCTGACGCGCCGTGTAGTAGAGATTGTCGGTGTAGGGCACCACCGTGTTGAGTCCGTCGTTGCCGCCGCTCAGGTTCAGGATCACGAGGATCTTGCCGTCCAGAACGTCCAGTTCGGACATCCTGCGCAGCCGGCCCGCGGGCATGCCCGGGAACCAGCCCTGGGCGCCCGCCCGTCGACCCAGCGGGGGAAGGATGAGCCCGCCGGCAACGAGCTTCATGGTCTTTCCTAAAAAGTCTCGTCTGTTCATGACTCACCTCGCCTGGAAATCGGGAAGGCGGAAGATGAGTTTCAGCAGCAGTTGCAGCTGAGCTTCGGCCCCCGTGTTGTAGATGGACCACTCCCAGGGTTCCGAACCCTGCAGCAGCTCGTCGATCATCCGCTGCCTGACCGCCTCCGTGGGAGGCATGCCGAAGAAGGCGAGGGCGAAATCGTCCACGAGCTGATAGGGATCGTTGGGATCGGTGGTTTCCATGGCGATGGCGATGGCGTCGGCCTGCATCTCCAGGTCGTAGCCGTAGTAGTGGCCGTCGATCACCGAGGTGTCGAGGGCCTTGCGATTCGTGAGGGTGGTCGCGTTGATCCAGGTGCGATAGCCGGGCCATCCGGCTACGTTGGGCGGATCCAGAAGCAGATGGCCGAAGGTGACCATGCTGTACCAGGTCCAGGCGCTGGGACCGGCCACGGTCTCGTCCCAGCCGTCCATGAGATTCAGGTTCTCCATATAGAGGCTGCGCAGCAGGCCCACGCTCTTGTCCACTCCGTCGGTGATGATCGAGCCGCGGAAGTTCGCGTCGAAGAAGTGCTCGCTGAGCAGCATGCGCTCGAGCACCGGCGCGACCTCGTAGTCATTCGCCCGCATGGTGGCGGCCAGGTCCTCGATGAGCGCCTCGTCGGGATACTCGTCGATGAACCAGCGATAGAGCTTCCTGCAGATGAACCGTGCGGTCTCTTCCTCCTCGAAGATGAAGTCGACGATGTCGTCGCCGTCCCAGTTGCCCGCGTGATTCAGGAAGATCTTGATGCCCGGGTCGTGATACTCGGGAATGAAGACGCTGGTCACTCCGTCCAGGGTGAACCAGCCGGTGAAGGCGCGGGCCGCGGCGACGATGTCGTCCTGTTCGTACTGATCCAGTCCCAGGGTGAACAGCTCGAGCAATTCACGAGCGAAGTTCTCGTTGATATGCCCGATGTAGTTCTCCTGCCCGTTGAGCCAGAGCAGCATGGCGGGATCCTTGTAGATCTCGCGCACGAGTTCGCGGAAGTTGCCCAGGGCGTATTCGCGGAAGAGACGGTTCTGCACGTACATGGACTGCGGGATGATCACGTCCCGCGCGCCCGTGGCGAAATGGTCGTGCCAGAAGTGGGTCATGCTCTCGCGCAGCGTGGGACTGCCGCCGAGACCGCCTCCCTCCTCTAGGATGACGTCGCACCACCAGAGCCGCAGCTTCTCGACCCGTTGGGCATAGAGCTGTATGAGGGAGTCGACCATCTCGGGCGTCCACTCGCTGACGTCGGGGACCGGCTCGGTGGCCCAGTCGCCGGGTGCCGCGGGCGGAAGTCCGTCGAGCAGGAGGTTCTGCACCGAGTTGTCGAGGCCCTGGGTCTGCGTGTCCAGCATCTCGCTGAAACGGGGACCGATGACGGTGCGGTGCAGGAGGTGGGATGCCTCGGTCAGGCCGAAGCTTCCGGCGTAGGGAGTCCAGTCGCTGGTGGCCTCCCTGCCTCCTAGTGCATCCAGATGGGCGTCGCCCTCAGCCGGGGCCCAGGCTTCGAGATCCGGCATCCGCGGGATGCGCCCACCCATGACGGGTGTGAGGGCCATGGGATCCAGACGGTCCGCGGCCATCCCGACGAAATCGTCGAGGGCGGCGGCGCGATCCATGGCGGCGCTGGCTTGGAAATCGGAATCAAGAGCGAGGACGGAGCCAGCGAGTGCGACGATAAGAAAAGCCGCCGCCCTACCGCGTTGGAACGCGGACATGCGGCGCCTTGAGCGCGTCGTATACATGCTTCCCCCAATCCGGGAATTTCTGGCTTGAACAGATGCTATCACATTCGTTTCACCTAAACAAACGAAATTAAGTATTCTCGGACTTCGACGTCCGGTTCACCGCCCTCCCCTTTTCCCCGGCCGGGTCATGCGCTAGCATCGAATCCTCTCCAGCCACCGAGGAGTCCCATGCGAATCGTCACCCTTCTCTTGCTGCTGCCTTCCCTGCTGTTGGCCCTGCCACCGGCCGGAACCTTTTCCATCGTGGCCCACGATCCGCTCACCGGCGAGGTCGGCGTGGCCGTGCAGTCCTGCGTCTTCAGCGTGGGACCGCCCGTGGCCTGGGCGCGGGCCGGTGTGGGCGCCGTGGCCACCCAGGCCCAGACCAATGAATCCTTCGGGCCCCGCGGACTCGAACTCATGGCCGCGGGTCTCGATCCCCAGGCCGCACTGGACAGCCTGCTGGCCAAGGACGATGCGCGGGAGAACCGCCAGCTCGCACTCATCGACGCGAATGGCGCCACGGCCGCCTACACCGGCGGATTGTGCATGTCCTGGGCGGGCGATGCCCAGGGGCCGAACTTCAGCTGCCAGGGGAACATCCTGGCCAGTGGACAGGTTCTGTTGGGCATGATCGAGGCCTTCACGTCCAACCCCGACGAGGAGTTGGCCCTTCGCATGATCCTTGCCCTGCAGGCCGCCCAGGAGGCCGGCGGCGACAGCCGCGGGCAGCAGTCCGCGGCCATCGTCGTGGGGCGCTACCACCCCGATCATCCCGAGTACGCCACCCGCTACGTGGACCTGGCCGTGGAGGATCACGAGACCCCCATCGACGAACTGCTGCGTCTCTACCGCATGCATGAGGCGGAGAATCTGTCGAGGGCGCACATCCGATTCGCTGAATTGCGCGAGGCGTCGGGCGATGCCGAAGGCGCCACCTTCGAAATGAATCGGGTGGGCCGCACCCTCGCCCATACCCTCGAGAACCAGGACAGCGACGCGGGCACGCTCAACGCCCTGGCCTGGTACTGCGCCACGGCGGACGTCTATCTCGACGAGTGCCTCGTGGCGGCCGAGAGGGCCGTGAAGCTGGAGCCCGAGGACAGCAATATCCTCGACACCCTGGCCGAGGTGCACTTCCGCATGGGAAACATAGACGAGGCTCTGAAGGTCATCGAGCGCGCCCTGGCGCTTTCGCCGGACGACGCCTACCTGAACGAACAGCGAAGCCGCTTCCTTGCCGGTGAGGAGAAGTGATGCGCCTTTCGGGACTGCATTTCCTCCTGAGCTACCAGTGCACGGGCGAATGCGATCACTGTTTCGCCTGGGGCAGTCCGCGGCAGCGCGGCACCATGACCCTGGAGCAGATCGAAGGCTGGTTGGGCGAAGCTCGCGACATGGGCAGCGTGAGCTCGGTGTACTTCGAGGGGGGCGAACCCTTCCTCTTCCATCCCATTCTCGTGATGGCCGTAAACCGAGCCAAGGAGATGGGCTTCAGCGTCGGCATCGTGAGCAATGCCTACTGGGCCACGAGCCACGAGGACGCCCTGGCATGGCTGTCCCCCATGGCCTCCTCTCTGGATGAACTGTCGATCAGCAGCGACCTCTTCCACTGCGCCAAGAAGGACGAGGGGCGGGCCGAATGCGCGGCCAGCGCGGCACGGGAGCTGGGACTGTCCATGGGAACGATCAGCATCGCCGATCCCGCGGAAGCCGAGGGGAGACAGGGCATGCTTCCCGAAGGGGATTCCGCCGTGATGTTCCGCGGGCGAGCGGCGGTGACCCTCGCGCCTGACGCGCCGAAGCGCCCCTGGCGCGAGTTCGCCACATGCCCCCACGAAGATCTTCGGGAACCGGGACGGCTTCACGTGGACGCCCTGGGACATCTTCACATCTGCCAGGGTCTGAGCGCCGGCAGGGCGGTGAAGGGCGCATTGAAAGGCATCTGCGAGGGCTTCGATCCCGAAGGCGACCCGATCATCGGTCCGCTGCTCGCGGGAGGTCCCGCGGAACTGGCCCGACGCCACGCCATGGAACCCAAGGCCATGTATGCCGACGCCTGTCACCTCTGCTACGAGCTTCGAGACACCCTACGCGAACGCTTCCCAGAAATCCTCGCACCGCCTGCCATGTACGGCGACATGGATTGGGAGCGCGAGTAGGCCGATCTGACTTGAAGCCACTGCCTCATTTCTCCTCCCTCATCTCGTAGACCCTGATGCCGGCGATGAAGGGATTCGCCTTCGCGATTTCTTCGGCGGCGTCCAGGTCTTCGGCTTCGATGATGTTGAAGCCGGTGATGGAATCCGCGCCCCAGGGAAGATCCCTGCTCCCGTCCTTCGTGATCTCCCTGCCGCCCATGAAGCCGCCCTGGGCGACCTGCCTGTCGGCAATGGACTCGAACCACTTTCCCCAGGCCTGCATGATTTCGTCGGTGGGTTGCTCGAACCCATAGTGCAGCAGCAAGAACTTCTTCATGTCGAGCTCCTTCGGATCTTTCGTGTGGAGATAGTCGAGTGGATCAACGCTAGGGATGCCCGCAGGCGAAGTCCAGGCCAAAGCCGGCCCGCGAAATCAAGAGGGGAAAATCAGGAAAGCACTCGCTGACGCCGGTCGATCCAGAGGAAGAGCGCGAGGGCCGCCAGCATGATGATGTCGCGGATGAGCAGGCTGAGGCCCACGGAATGTCCGTCGTCAGTGCCGAAGCAGCCGCAGGAGATGTCCAGGTTTCGCGCCAGGGCGTAGGACAAACCGACGATGAAGGCCAGGGTCATCAAGGCCGTGAGTACGGCCGCACCGCCGCGCTTCCAGCCCACGATGAGGGCGAGGCCCGCCACCAGTTCGAGCCAGGGCAGGTAGAGGGCGAAGAGGTGGAGCAGTGGAGCCGGCACCATGTGATAGTAGTAGACCGACTGGGCGAAGGCCTTGGGATCGAGGATCTTGTGATAGGAAGCCACCACGAAGGTCACGCCGATGACCAGACGAATGAGCAGGGCCAGCACCCAGAGGAATCGATCGCGCCCGTTCATGGCGACGCCTCCTCGGTCACCTCGCCACCCGCCTTGCGCCAGGCTACGATGCCCCCCCGCATGAGTCCTTCAACGCGATAGCCACGCTCCTCGAATCGCGCGGCCACCGCGGCGGTGGCCTGGAGGCGTCCGTCACCATAGAGCAGTAGTGCGTCTTCCGGATAGATGAAGTCGATCACCTCTCGCAGGTCTTCATCGAAGCTCTCCAGGCCGATGAAGAAGGCGCCGGGAATGTAGCTCTCCGGAGGCGCGAGTCCCCGCGCATCGATGAAGAGATGACTGCCCGCCTCGTAGAAGGCCACGCAGTCCTCGACGGCGAGAACGGGATAGTCCAGGTCCATCTCGTAGTCGCTGATCTCCGCGATGAGCGGGAAACGTGGGGTGCGGAGGAACCAGACGATGGCCAGTGCCGCGAGGGTAAGCGCTGCAAGCAGCAGCGTCTCCCTCATCAAGAGTCTGGAATAGGATCGGCCAATGGCCCTTTCGCCCATCATCATCCTCAGATTCGAAGCATGTAGAGCACCACCACTTCCAGCACGGGCTGAGCCGGATGATCGGTGCTGATCTTCACCTTGCCCTTGAGTCGACCGCGAGACTTGGCGGCGGCTTCGTCATCCTTGCCCAATGCCCTGCCATGGACTCGAAGTCGGGCTTCCTGGCCAGGTCCCGCGTCGAGGATCTCTACTTCGAGACCGGCCAGGTCGATGCTCGCGGCGGTCACGCTGAAGGGCGCGCCGGCGCTGCGAAGCAGGATCTCGCGGGTCAGTTCCGCTTCAGGTGCCACCATGCGGAAATTCAGCCGGTCGGGCTCGGCCATGAGCTCGGCCTCCACCCTGCCGAAGACCTCCAGATCGATCTCGTCGGCTCCCGCGGCGTCGGTGCCGACGCGGATGATTTCCCGGATGGTCCCGGCGGGAGCATCCGTCCTGAGCTTCACGATCAGTCGCGCGCCGCCGTCGCCATCGGCGTGAGTCTCGCAATCGAAGAGGGAGGAATTGTGATCGAGTACTTCGATGGCCAGCGCTTCGCCGCCTCCACTGCGGAATGAGGCCTCGACCGCTGGATCATTGCCATAGCTCACATCGCCGAAGTCCAACTTCCGGTCGTCGGGATCAACGAAGACCGGCGCCTCCACATAGACCTGGATGCCGATCTCGCCATAGGACTCTTCGGCGTCGTTGCTGTAGACCTCGATGATCTTGTGCACGTCGCCCTGGTAGGTCTTGGTCTGGAAGGTCACGTGGATGCGGCCGGTGCCGCCCGGCTCGATGACCTCGTCGACGATCTCGGGGAAGGTGCAGGGACAGGTGGTGCTGAGCTCGTAGATCTCGAGGGTCTCGTCGCCGAGATTGCGCACGATCACGTCGCGCTCGACCACTTCGTGCTGGCCCATGGTACCGAGCTTGAGGACTTTCGGATCCAGCTCCATGCGCGGACCGGCCCAAGCCGTCGCGGCCGAAAGGACCCATGCGATGCCGAGAGCGGCGATTCTGGATGTCGTTTTCATGGAATGCATTCCCCGCATAGGATTATCGGCTCCAGAGATTCCAGCACCGCATGAAAATAGTGCCTTCGCGCGGGTGCGCCAAGTTGAAAACACCGGAGACGGAGATCCTCAATAGAGGAGCTTTCCAGCGATTCCTTTCGCTTCCTCTTGGCATCCCATCCTTGCGCTCCGGAACTGCACGCCTTTTCTATCTGCGCAAAAGTGCTATAATTATGCGCTTCACCGATGATCGGAGTCCGAATGCATGCCCCCTACAGGCCCCTTCTAGCCTTCCTGCTGCTTCCCCTTCTTCTGCTACCCGCCACGAGGGTCGAGGCGAGTTTCGCCTTGGGTGACACGCTCACCCTCATCCAGCGGCCGCTTCTGAACATCCCATCCATCGTGGTGCCGGGGGAGACTCTGGAAATCCAGTGCAGCGCCCTGTCCGGAGCCACGGCTTGGGAGGCCGGACTCATCTACGAATCGCACTTCGTGGACCTCACCATCGACGCGGCCAGCTATGATCCCAGCACCGAATGGTGGACTCTCGAGGTAACGGTTCCCGTTCCACCCGTCTACGAACTCTACGATCTCTTCGTCCGGGTCGACTTCGGCGGCATCATCGAGGACACCACGGTCAACGCCGTGAAGATCCTGCCCCAGCGCCGGGATGACTGGTACTTCGTCCACATCACCGACACCCATGTACCCGACCACCGATTCTCGAGCAACGGATCTCAACCCAGCGACAGCACCGAGACGGTGGACCTGCGCGAAGTGATCCTCGACATCAACTTCCTCAATCCCGAGTTCGTCCTGCTCACCGGAGACCTGGTCAACGAGGGCGAGTTGGAAGACTACATGGAGTGGCGTCAGTACTCCCGAGCCCAGCAGCTGCTGAGCGAACTGAAGGTGCCGCTCTACCTCACCGCCGGCAACCATGATCTCGGCGGCTGGGACTCGACCCCTCCGCCGGACGGCACCGCGCGACGCGACTGGTGGCGTTTCTTCGGCTGGCCGCACCTGGACGATCCTCCTCCAGGCGCGCCGGAGTACACCCAGAACTACTCCTTCGACTACGGCCCGGTGCATTTCGTGGGACTCGAGGCCTACATCAACTACGACGATTGGCGCTGGCAGATCTACGGCAGCGACAGCTTCACCTCGGGACAGTTAAACTGGCTGAACGCCGACCTCGCGGCCACCGACCGCGAGACACGCGTGCTCTTCTATCACAAGGACTTCGACAACCAGCTCAATCTGACGAATCTCGACGTGGACATGGCCCTTTGGGGACACATCCATCGCGACGATGGGAACATTAATGTGCATCCCTTCGACCTGGCCACCAACGAAACCGCCGACGAGAACCGCAGCTATCGCGTGATCCGCGTTTCGGGCGACACGCTCATTCCCCAGGCGACGGTGAGCGCCGGCGAAACGGGCGACGAGGTGCTGGTATCCTATTCGCCCTTCAACGACGGCACGCAATACACCGTGGCGGCCCTGGTGTCGAACCTCCACCCCCTCCCCTTCGAGAACTGCCTGCTGAGGTACGTGATGCCCGCCGACGGCACGAATCCGCAGCTCAGCGACGGGCAGATCGTGCAGATCGACGAGCGCGACGGCGTGAAGATCTATTACGTGGAGGTGGCCATGGATCCGGTGGACTGGCATACCGTCGTGCTGCAGCTCGATGAGCCCACCGACGCCCCCGAAAGCGCGCCGGCCTTCGCCGTCCTGCAGCCAGTCCACCCCAATCCCTTCAACCCTCGCACGGAGTTGCGATTCACATTGCTCGAGAGCCAGCACATCCACCTGAGCGTCTTCGACGCTGGGGGGCGCGAGGTCGCGATTTTGGCCGACGGATTCTGGGACGCGGGGGATCACAGCCTCAGTTTCGAGGCGGAGGGCCTTTCCAGCGGCCTCTACCTCTTCCACCTCGCCACGGAGGGCGGCCTCCGCATGACCCGTCGAGGCGTCCTGCTGAAATAGTTTGTCGACCGGGGACAAGTTCAAGCATCCAAAGGGGTTTGTGTTAATTCGGACGAAGATGCTATAATTGAGCGACTTTTGACCACACCGCGTAACGGTTATCCGTTCCAGCCCAGGGAGATCCCCAATGCGTCTTACCCTGTCACTCGGTCTCTGTCTCATTCTACTCGTACCCTTGGCCGCTCTGGCCCACTACACCCACGGCGTCGGCGATGCCTTCGCGCTGGTCTACGCGGGCGATGAGGACGGGCCGACCCTTCAGGACGAAGGGCTCTATCTCGTGGCCGAAACCCCCGACGGTTTCCTGGCCTTCATCGACGAGCACGAACTCGGCCATCTTCGTTCCGCTGGCATCCGGGTGGAGGTGCTCATCGAGAAGGACGACAAGAGCCGCGAGTACCTGATCGCCTACAAGCATGACCACGAACACGGGTCGGAATACACTCTCGCCGACCCCCATCCCTCGGCCGAACTGCTTTTCGAGGCCGAGCACTACAAGGTCATGAGCGTTCCAGCCGACCTGCTCGAGGCTCAGCCCAACTGCGTTCCGGAGATCCAGCGCATCTTCCGCAGACCTCTCAGCTTCGTGCGCACGCCCTGGACCGAGAAGCCCCTGGGAGATCGTGAAGTGGTCGTGGATCCGGCCATCGCCGCGGCCCTGGTGGACATCACCCAGTCGCCCCTCCAGGACCAGGTGCAGCATCTGCAGGACTACGGCACCCGCCACTCCGAGTACAACGGCGGCTACCTGGCCAGCCTCTGGCTGCGCGACAAGTTCCTGTCCTTCGGATACACGGACGTCACCCTGCACAGCTACAACAGCTGGAACGACAATGTGGTCTGCGTTAAGCCCGGTTCGGTCTTCCCCGACGAGGTGGTGGTCATCGGCGCGCACTACGACACCATCAGCTACGACGGCAACAGCAACGCCCCCGGCGCCGACGACAACGGCAGCGGCACGGTGGCCGTGCTCGAGGCCGCGCGCGTGCTGGCCGACATCGAGTTCGAGCGCACCATCGTCTTCATCTGCTTCAGCGGCGAGGAAGAGGGCCTCGTGGGCAGCGATGCCTGGGCCGAGGATGCCGCCGACGCCGACATGAACATCATCGGCATGCTCAACCTCGACATGATCTGCTACAAGGCCAGCAGTGACACCGAGGACCTGGACATCATCTTCAACGGCTCCAGCGAGCCCATGGCCGACCTGGCCTACGAGGTCATCGACGCCTACGTACCCGACCTCAGCGCAGTGGAAGGATACCTAACCGGCGGCAGCAGCGACCACGCGGCCTTCTGGGCCCACGGTTTCCGCGCCATCTTCTTCTTCGAGGACAGCGGCAACTATTCGCCCTACCTGCACACGGCCAACGACATCATCGGTCCGAGCGCCAACAACTTCCCCTTCATGCTCAAGAACGTGAGGGCGGCCACGGCATTCATGGGCGTGATGGCGCGGCCCTTCCACGTGTCCATCGCGCATGAGGCCCTGGGAAACAGCGAGGGGAACGGTCCCTTCCCGGTGACGGCCCAGATCGTTTCGGCCGAGCCCCTGGATCCCTCGGCCCTGGAGCTTCACTATCGCGTGAACGGTGGAAACTTCATCACCCTGGCTCTCAACGCCGGTGGACCCGATGAGTATACGGCCACGATTCCTTCGGTGGCGCCCGGCTCCCACGTGGAGTACTACCTCAGCGCGGCCGACATGCAGGGTTACACGGCCACGAGTCCCGACGGTGCTCCCATGGATCTGCACGGGTTCCGTACCGGTGTGAGCTTCGTCTTCGTGGAGGACGGCGAGACCGATCAGGGCTGGACCCTCGGCGCTCCGGGCGACGACGCCACGACGGGGCATTGGATCCGAGCCGATCCCGTGGGCACCAGTTATCAGCCCGAGGACGACCACACGCCCGATCCCGGCACCATGTGTTTCGTCACCGGCAACGCGGATCCCGGCGACACGGCCGGCGCCAATGACGTGGACGGCGGGCAGACCACGCTGATCTCGCCGATCTTCGACCTGGACGGCGTCACCTGGGCCGGGCTGTCCTACTGGCGCTGGTACACCGACGAGACCAACCACGACGACGACTTCTTCGTGGAGATCTCCAACAATGGCGGCACGAGCTGGCAGGAATTGGAGACGGTCTACGACAGCGCCTACCCCTGGGTGAAGGCCGAGTTCGACGACCTGGGCTCCATCATTCCCCTGACCTCGCAGATGCAGCTTCGCTTCATCGCGGAGGACCGTGGCTCGGGCAGTCTGGTCGAAGCTCTCATCGACGACCTGGAAGTCGTGGCCATCGGCAACGTGACCGGAGCCGAAGAGACGCCGGTCTACGCCGCGAGCCTGCGGGCCCATCCCAACCCCTTCAACCCGAAGACCACCTTCAGCTTCAGCCTGCCGAAGGCCGGTCAGGCCGAACTGCGGATCTTCGGCGCCACGGGCGCGGAAGTGGCCCGTCCGGTCTCCATGCAGATGGACGCCGGCGCTCATCAGGTCGAGTTCGACGCCTCCGACCTGGCCAGCGGCGTCTATCTCGCCCGCCTGGTCCTGGACGGAGAAGTGATGAGTACCGAGAAGGTCACGCTCGTAAAATAGGAGAGGGGTTCAGCCCTCCTCTCGTTCGCATGTAAATCTCACTCGGAGAGGGATATGTCCCTCTCCGTTTTTTGTGTGATCGGGTCCTGACGGCTGCTAGAATCTCTTCGTCCATGATGTGAGGAGGGGAAAATGAGGAATCTGAGAATCGCCATGATCCTATGTGCGGCGTTCGCCGCCGGCGCCTTTGCCGAGGAAGTCGTTCTCAATCCCGACGGCTCGGGACACTACCCCAACATCCAGGCCGCCATCGATGCCGTCGGTCCGGGCAGCAACATATGGCTGTCAGACGGAACATGGAGCGGCGCGGGGAACCGCGACCTGGATTTCGGCGGCAAGCAACTAGGACTACGCTCGATCAGCGAGGATCCTTCGGCCTGCGTTTTCGATCTGGGAGGAGGAGGTTTCCGGGCCCTGTCCTTTACATCGGGAGAGGGCAGCGACTGTCTCGTAAGGGGGATCGGATTCGAGAACGCATCGGGCCTCGACTTCGGTGGGGTCGTCTATGTCAATGGAGCCAGTCCGCGATTCGAGAACTGCCGATTCGAAGGCAACCTCTGCAACATTGCGGGAGGATGCGTCTATGTGCAGAACTCCTCGATGAGTATCCACGACTGCCTCTTCCACAACAACTACGCCGGCCAGAGCGGCGCGGCCCTGTCCCTGGCCCAGGATAACCTCGCCTACGTAGAAAACTGCCGCTTCACCTACAACTGGGCCGACATGATGGGCGGGGCCATCGAGGTCTACGACGGGGCGCCCGTGATCACGGGTTGCGTCTTCTGGAACAATACCGCCGTCGACTGGGCGGGAGGGGCGGTGCACTTCGAACTCGGCCAGCCCATCCTGTCCTACTGCACATTCGACTACAACAACTGCGGGAATGGAAGCCACGTGTCCTCCCAGTACTCCGGCTGCCAGATCTCCTACAGCATCTTCACGAGAGGCAACTCCCCACCCATCACGACCGGAGCTGGCAACACCTACTCACTGCTATGCTGCGATCTCTGGAGCAATACGGGGGGCGACTTCACGGGTGAGTTCGCGGGCCTGCTCGGCGTGGACGGCAACTTCTCGGAGGATCCCCAGTACTGCGGGGATCATCTAACGGGCGATTTTCGACTGCAGAGCGACTCCCCTTGTGCGCCAGGAAACGGCGATTGTCCCGAAAGTCTCATCGGCGCGCTGCCGGTGGCCTGCGGCACCGAGTCCGCCGAACTGTCATCGTGGAGTCGCGTCAAGAGTCTGTACTAGGATCGGGATCAGAGCGGCCAGATCCACAGGATCATGGGAAGTCCCACGGCCAGAACGATCAACTCCATGGGCAGACCCAGGCGCCAGTAGTCACCGAATCGAAAACCGCCGGGTCCGAGAATCAAGGTGTTGTTCTGGTGACCGATGGGCGTGAGGAAAGCGCAGGACGCTCCGATCCCCACGGCCATGAGGAAAGCGTCGGGATTCGCGCCGAGCTCGGCCGCCACGCTCATCGCGATGGGGCACATCATGGCCGCGGTAGCCGCGTTGTTCATGAAATCCGACAGGGTCATGGTCAGCACGAGTATGAGTCCCAGAGCCAGCACTGGATTCCCCTGGGCGACATTTCCCACAAGACCGTGAGCCATAAGGTCGGCCGCGCCGGTGCTTTCCAGGGCCATGGCCACGGGGATGAGCGCTCCGAGCAGCACGATCACGGACCAATCCACCGCCTCGTAGACCTTCCTCGGCGGCGTGATCTTGAGGATCATGTAGAGAAGCATGCCCGAGGCGAAGGCGATGGGCGCGGAGAGCAGCCCCGAGGCCGTGGTCGCGATGGCCAGGGCCATCACGATGCCCGCGATCCAGGCCCGTTTCCGATCGTGCATCGGGATGGAACGCGGAGCCAGGGGCGCCGTGCGATAGTCCTTCTCGAATCCGGACAGGGTTTCGGCCTCGCCTTGAAGCAGCAGGACATCCCCCGCCTCCAGTCGCGTGTGTCGCAGGCGTTCCACGCTCCGCTTGCCCTGTCGCGAGATGGCGAGGAGATTCAGGCCCAGGCGCGGGCGAAGCCCCATGGAACTGGCGCTGCGCCCGATAAGCGGCGACAGGGGCAGAACCACATGCTCCTGGATCTCCACCTCTCCCCTACGCTGATCCTCGTCCGCCTCCTCGCTTTTTTCCTTCTCTTCGGACGGAAGCTCCACGTTCTCGAGCAGGGCGAGGCCGAGCTTGGATAGATCGGAACTGAGAGATTCGGGAAGCGAGAGCACGATGAGGATGTCCCCCGCGCGAAGGCGGCGCCGGGGGTTGGGCGCGTAGACGCGAAAATCGTTGCGGACCATGCCGACGATCTGGGCGTCGAAGGCATCGAGAGCCCCTTCTACCTCGTCCAGGCTCTTGCCCTCGGAGGCTCCCCCCTCCTCCACCCGCACTTCCGTGAAGTAGTGCCCCGTGTCGAATCCTTCACCACCGGAAGCCTTCCTCGTGGGTACGATGCGAGGCCCCAGAAAGACCACGACCATCAGGCCCACGAAGGCCACGGCGAGGCCCACCGGCGTGTAGTCGAACATGCCGAAGGCCTCCGCGCCGGCGCTCGCCCTGAATCCCGAAACGATGAGATTGGGCGGCGTTCCGATCAGGGTGGTCATGCCACCCAGGATGGTTCCGAAGGCGAGGGGCATGAGGATCTTGCCGGGCGGCATCTCGAAGCGGGCCGCGATTTGCAGCGCGAGCGGCATGAGCAGGGCCATCGCGCCCACATTGTTCATGAAGGCCGAGAGCAGGGCACCCAGTCCGATGAGCACCAGAAGCGTGGCGTGTCGGCCCATCCCGCGGGGCAGGGCGCGCTGGGCCAGGATGTCCACGGCGCCGGAATCCTGCAGGCCCCGGCTGAGCACGAGCACGCAGGCCACGGTGATGACGGCCGGGTGGCCGAAGCCGCTGAAGGCCGACTCGGCCGGCACGATGCCGGCGAGGACGCTGACCAGGATGGCGAAGAGAGCCACCACGTCGTGTCGCCATCGCCCCCAGAGGAAGAGAGCGGTGACGGAGGCTCCGATGGCGAGTATGAGGATCTGATCCGTGGACATTTCCCTCCGGCGGATCGCGACCCGGCCAGTGTCCCCTACCGGTGCCCGCGCATCAAGAGCTTTGCCGAAGACCCGAGGCATGCCTAGCCATCAAAGAAAACGGGAAGGGCATGGCCCTTCCCGTTTCGAATCGCGATGCGATGGCTCGCCTATCTCATCAGTAGCAGCTTGGCACGCTGCGTGAGCGATCCGTCGCGCTTGATGCCGGCGAAGTAGATGCCGGCGGGCAGGTCGCGTCCGGCCTCGTCACGGCCGTCCCAGACGAGTTCCCTCTCGCCCGGACCCGCGGCGCCTAGATCTAGGTGGCGGACCTTGCGACCGGCCACGTCGTAGATGCCGAGTTCGGTATCCCCACCGGCGCTCTGGACGAAGCGCAGGGTGGTCGTGGCGGTGAACGGGTTCGGCCAGGCGCTCAGGCGCGAGGCCCCCGTGATGCCCGCGGGAAGGTCGGTGCTGTCGGGCGCGTAGCGGATGGCAAGCTGATCCTGATCGGTGGCGAAGAAGTAGCTGTAGCCCACCAGGTAGATGTCGCCGAAATCCGAGAATGCGATGGCGTGCCCCTCGTCGGTGAGGTTGTCCGGACCGTTGTGGCGAAGGGTCCAGAGGTCCTTGCCCAGCTCGCCGTCCACGGCCTGGATGAGCACATCCCAGCCCGTGGTGCCGCCGTCGCTGAAGCCGGTGACCAGCACCTCGCCGCCGGGACCCTCGCAGACGAAGTTGGCCAGATCGTACCAGCCGGGAGGACCGTCGTAGTCGGCGAGCCAGATGAGCGAGCCGTCGGTGCCGTCGAGCTTGAGCGTCATGTAGTCGCTGTTGGACACGCCGGTCACGAGGATGTCGTCGTTGGAATCTAGGCACATCCAGCGGGGATCGTCGGTGCCGTGCTCCGGGCCATCGTACTCCGTGCCGAAGACCGTTGAGCCGTCGACGCCATCGTAGCAACGAAGGATCACGTTGTAAGCCTGTCCGCTTACCCAGCTGCGGTTGCACATGACCACCTCGCCGCCGCTCGTGATGTCGAGCCAGCCCGCGCGGGTGGTGTTCTGCACCGCGCCGATCTCTTCGCGAACCCAGACGAGATCGCCGGCGGAATCCAGCTTGAAGGTGACGAAGTTCGCATCACCGTCGCTGCCGAAGGCGACGCCGGTGGCGATGATGTCGTTATTGTCGTCGCAGACCACGTCCCATACGCGATCGTCCAGGCCCGGCTCGCCGTCGCGTGTGTAGTCCCAGAGCAGACTGCCGTCCGCGCCGTCGAACTTGAGAACGAGGAAATCATCGCCGTTGCCGTCGATGTACTGACGGCCACCGACGATGAGATTGCCCTGCGAATCGACATCCATACCGAAAGCCGACTCGTTCCATGCCATCGAAGGACCCCAGAATTCAGACCAGAGAACCTCTCCGGTCGCGTCGCTGATCTTCATGATCGCGACGTCGTCTCCGTGGTCTCAGCCAGTGCCGCAACCGAGCAGGCGCCCGGCCACGAGGATGTCCCCCGAATCGTCATAGGCTATGCCGTCGATGGCCATGTCGGACGCATGGTCGTAGGCTTCCATCCGCGCTTCCCAGATGATCGAACCGTCGTCGCGATCGTACTTGGTCACGTTGATGTCCGCGCCGCCGAGGCCGTCGTGGCTGGCTCCGCCGAGGACGAGATTGCCCGCGGCATCGGTGAGCGCCAGTGTCGCCGAATCGACGTAGTTGCCGCCGGCGTCGTAGGTGGCCACCCACTCCCGGGTGGGCGCGGCCGACGCCAGAACCGGCAAGGCAAGCAGTAGCGCGAAGAGAGATCTGCGCATGAAATCCTCCCGAGTAGAGAGATCCGCGAACCACGGCCCCGAGCCTCCCGCTCGCGCGCCCCGGCTTCGCGTGGGGACTTTAATTCTACCAAATTTAACTAGAAATCACCAGAAAAGGCATCAAGGTGCGTCGAGGGCGGGATCCACATGTACGACGACGTCGTAAACCTCTGGAAATTCACGCATTAGCTCGTCCCGCACCTTCTGGGCGATGCTGTGGCCCTCGTCCACGCTGAGGGTGCCGGAGACCTCGATGTCCAGGTCGAGGGCAACCCGGCGGGAATAGAAACGTCCCCGTAGCCGGGCGACGCCGAGTACGCCGTTCACGGCGCAGGTCTTCTCTCTAAACTTCGCGAGGGATTCCTCGTCGGGAGCCGTGTCCACGAGATCGCTGGCGGCATCGGTCATGATTTCCCAGGCCGCCTTGCCCACGAGGAAGGCCACGAGGATGGCACTCACCGCGTCGGCCCAGACGAAACGTGAACTCAGATAGTAGAGACCGGTGCCGAAGACCGTGGCCAGGGAACTGAAGGCATCGCTGCGATGGTGCCAGGCATTGGCGATGAGCGTGGTGGAATTCTCTTCCTCGCCCACCTTCCGGGTGACACGGAAGAGGAACTCCTTCAGGACGACCGAAAAGATCGCGACACCCACGAGCCAGAGACTTCTCTCGGGAGCATCTCCGGCCCTGAGCGACTCGATGCCTTTCCAGACGATTCCCACCGCCACGCCGCAAAGGAACAAGCCAACGAGAAAGGCCGCCAGGTCTTCGATCTTCCCGTGCCCGTACGGATGCCGGCGGTCCCCGGGCTTCCGTCCCAGGCGCAGCGCCACGAGGGTCACGAAATCCGATACAAGATCGCTGAGGCTATGAATGCCGTCGGCCAGGAGCACCTGGCTGCGCCCCAGGATTCCCGCGCCCGTCTTGACGACGAAGAGCATGACATTGGCCCAGAGTCCCAGCCAGGTTACACGCTCTGCCTTGTCTCGCGTAAACATGTGCGGACTATGGCAGCAATACCCGTCGTGGAACAAGTGAGATTCCATGAAAGATGACGGTTTTAACTAGTTCTCAGCGGGAAAATGGTCACCCGATTCTACCTCTCGAATTCTTTGATGCTATACTCGCTTCGTTGGTGAGTACCGATGGGAGGGCGCATCGCATTGCCCGCAATCTCGAAGCAGGCGAGACCGCCCTTCCCACACGTGATGATGGGAGGTTTGTGATGAAAGTTCTGGTTTCGCTGATTCTTCTTTGCGGTCTGGCCTTCACGGCTCAGGCCGTCGATCCGATGTTCTACAAATCCGATCAGCCCACGAATCTGAATCTGGAGGACAGGGAGCTTGACTACTGCCAGCTCCCTGACGATGCCTGGAATGCCATCAACGCTTCGGCCGGTTTCGTGTCCGAGCTCGTGGACGACATCCCGGATGCCTTCGAGTGCAACATGGTCGGCACCTGGGAGTTTTATGTCGTGGAGTGGGGCGCCCAGTGGCAGGATCCCACCGGCATCACCATGCGCCTCTACAACTCGGCATGCCCTCCGGACCTGGGCCCGATCAGGAGGCCACCTACGTCTGGATGGGCGAGTTCATGACCGGTACAATGGTCTATGACGACGGCTTTCTTGCCGCATGGCATATCGTCATCGAGCCCAACGATCAGACCCACGTGGAGAATCCCATGTCCTTCGGTATCGTGGTCGATAACGACTGGGGCCAGGATCCGCCCTACTGCGGCATCGCCCTGACCCTGCCCGACGATATCGGGGGCTCTTGTGAGTCGCTTTTCGACGGCGACCACTGGGGCCTGCCGCGCTGGACGACCATCACCGACGCGCTCGGATACTCAGTGGACATGGCCTATTGCATCACCATGGAGACCACGCCCACGGAATCCACGAGCTGGTCCACCTTGAAGGATATCTATTGATCGGATTTTCTTTTTGCGGGAAGGGGAGCTGGCTCCCCTTCCTTTTTTTAGGCTGCTTCTCCCTGGGAGCGGCCTCGGTGGGCCTGGCGGACGGCCCGCCGATCCCTCCGCCCACGGTCCGCGTGCCTGCGGGGGCCTTCGTAATGGGTGACGTCACCTCGCCTTGCGCCGGCCCCGCCCGCGATGTCGAGTTGACCCGCGACTTTCGTCTCGGACGCCATGAAGTGACCAACGCCGAGTATCTCGCCGCCCTGCGGTGGGCCTACGAAAAGGGGCTCGTGACCGCGGACTCGACCGGCGTCTACGATCGCCTCGACGGTAGCGACAAGAAGCTCCTCGATCTTGGAAGTCAATTCTGCGAGATCCGCTTCGACGGCTCAGGATTCACGCTGCGAAGCTCGCCTTCGGAGTTCGCTGCCAAGGCCTACCCCGAGGGCTACGATCCCGCCGATCATCCGGTGAAGGAAGTGAGCTGGTATGGCGCGGCGAGCTATTGCGACTGGCTCAGCCTCTCGGAGGACCTGCCGAGGGTCTACGATCACACAAGCTGGCGTTGCACCGACGGAGATCCCTACGCGGTGGAGGGCTACCGCCTCCCCACCGAAGCCGAATGGGAGCGAGCCGCGCGCTGGCCGGAGGGGCGTCCCTATCCATGGGGCGACGCGGCCCCCTCGCCCGACCGGGTCAACGCGAACCTGATCCGGGGGTGGACCTCTCCCGTGGAAAGCTACGATGCCAATCCCCTCGGCCTCTTCGATCTGGCCGGCAATGTCTGGGAATGGTGCGGCGATTGGAGATACTGCCAGAAGGATTCCGAACCGGCGGTGGATCCCACCGGGCCCGCGACGGGCAGTTCCCGGGTGAGGAAAGGCGGATCCTGGCGACACTTTCCCGAAGAACTCAGGAGTGCGGGCAGCCGGGGCGGCTACGAGTACAACACCTACGCCTACGTCGGCTTCCGCCTCTGCATCCGAGCAGATTGAAAACCGGCAAGCCGAAAACTACTTCAGCAGCAGCATCCTGTGCGTGAACTGATCATCCCTCGTGCTGAGTCGCAGCAGGTAGACTCCCGAAGCCAGCTCCCGGCCCCGATGATCGAGGCCGTCGAAGCCGAGATCATGGGGCCCCTCCGTGAGCAATCCGTCCACGACGGTCGCCACTCGCCGGCCGGAGGCATCGTGCACCGTCAGTCGCACGGGCCCGGCCTCGGCCAGGGTGAAGGCCACCCGGGTCCTCGGATTGAAGGGATTGGGATAGTTCCCCCGAATCCCCGTGAAGTAGGCGGGCGGGCCTTCCACACCCGTGGGATCGTAGGGCACCTCGGTCTCGTGCTTGAGGAGCCAGAGATCGGGATCGAGTACGAGGTTGTCGGCGTCGAAACCGCCTAGGGGAAGGATGAACTCCTGCTGCCAGGCGTCGTTGTCCACGCGGAGGTCCATGGAATCGCTGGCCGAATAGGCCCGGAAGTGCAGCGGCATCTCGAAGAGCCCGGTGTCGGTCTGCACCTGATCCACCCGCAGCAGAAGATCGTCACCATCCATCATCCAGCCCCACTCGTAGTTCGGACGCTCCACGCCATAGACCCATTGCTGGAAGAACTGCTCGAGGTCCATGCCGAGGTAGGCCTCGAGCTCCGCCTGCAGATCGGTGGTATGGGCGTTGCCGTAGGGATGCAGCGAGAGATAGTTGCGCAGGGCGGCGTAGAAGAGATCGTCGTCCTGCAGGACGCCGCGCAACATGTGCATCACCCATGCGCCTTTCTGGTAGACCTCGTTGCCGAAGAGATCGGGATTGTTGTAGACCGGTCCTTCGAAATCGCTGTCGATGTTCTCCATGTACCAGCGCAGGCCCGATGGTCCGTCGCGATGCTCGAACCAGAGGGCTTCGGAGTACTTGGCCGGGCCCTCGTTGAGCCAAACGTTTTCCCAGTCCTCGAGGGTCACGTAGTTGCCGAACCAGGAGTGGGCCAGCTCGTGCACCACGATGCGGTCGAAGTAGTGGTTTCCCCCCACCAGATACCAGCCATGGCTGGTCATGGTCTGATGTTCCATGGCGCCGGGCCATTGGAAGATCGCGTGGCCGTACTTCTCTTCCTTGAAGGGGTACTCGCCGAAGAGACTTTCCATGAGGGCGAAGGCTTCGGGAGTGATGCTCAGGTCTTCCTGTGCGCCGTCCCAGACCTCGGGCCAGACGTAGTTCTCGATGGGTATGCTGTCGCCGCCCGCGTCCACGTACCAGTCGGTGTAGTCCAGGAAGTTCGTCACGGTCATGGAGATGAGATAGGTGGTGATGGGATAGCTCTCGTGCCAGTGCCAGGTGCTGGTGCCGTCGCCGTGGTCCGTGACCGATTGCAAAAGGCCATTGCCAGGCGCCTTGAAATCGCTGGGCACCCGATAGCGGATGTCGGCGGTGAACTTGTCATCCGGCACGTCCTTGCAGGGCCACCAGCCCCGCGCGTTCTCGGGCTCGCTCAAGGTGGCCACGCTCATGACGCCATCGTGCTCGTACCACTCGAAGCTGCCCCAGCCCAGGTTCGGCGGTACGCCCTCGTAGCTCACCTCGAGGGTGAAGGTTTCCCCCTGAAGCAGTGGAGGCATGGCCTGAACGCTGACCCTGTGGTTCACGTGGGACCATCCCGCGCCCGATCCGTCGAGCTGCACGCCCGTCACGATCATGTCGTCGTGAAGATCCAGCTCGATGTAGTCGATCGTCGGAGCGGAGACCCACCCTTCCACCATCACGCTGCCGCTGAGACTCTGCGTGTCGAAGTGGGGGAAGAGGTCGAGGTTCACATGGAGTGCATCCCAATCCTCGTCGGCCTGGCGAGGCTGGCGACCGGCGAGCCCGCCTTTGCCGCAGAGTTCGGGCCCATGAACCGAAGGTTCGAGTTCACGCAGGAAGTCTGGACCGTAGGGTTCGGCCACCGCGAGCGCGGCGATCACTAGAATGGCGAGGGCGAATTTCATCATATCTCCCGGGCTGGACTGCAATAATGATAGCACATGCAAAACTGACCGCCAAAACGAAGACCCCCGGCATCGCCGGGGGCCTTTTGGCTGGCAGCTGGCGGCTGGAAGCTGGCAGCTATTTGGGCTCCTCGAAAAGACTGTCCTCCAGCTCCACGTTCACCGTGATGGACTTGTAGGTGCTCTCGCTGAAGAGCTCGTCGTTGTGCAGGCTCCGCGTGGCGTAGGGCAGTTTGAATCCACCGGTTTCGCGATAGTCGGTGAAGAAGTTCAGGACCAGGGCCGGGCCCATGTCCGTGTTCTCGCGACTCTCGCTCGCGGCGAGGATGTGCGTGGTGCGATCCAGATAGAGCTTCGTCCAGTCGTCGTCATCGCCGTAGACGTAGAGCAGATCGTACTCGGTTCCCTCGAGCTCGCGCGCGCCGAGATACTGCACCTCGCGGCCTTCGGCGTCGAGAAAGAGGCCGATGTTCTCCGGCACCGCGCCCTTGAGGGACTCGCGAATCTGCTCGGGGGTCATGGACTGCACGCCCATGGGATTCTTCATCCATCCCAGTTCACCGTTGACCACCTGGATCATGTCGCCGAAGGGCGTGGTCATATCGAGACGGAGACGCGTGGCGTCGCTGCGCTGATGGATGCCGAAGTTCATGGAGCCCATGGGCCCGCCCTGGATGAGGAAATCCGCATCCATGTCGAAGCTCACGAGCTTCGCCATGGCGTCGCGGCCGCCGGCCTCCATGATGCTGGCGTCCAGAAGCAGGCGCCCTTCGGCCAGGCTGGCGCCGGTGGGCTCGGGAATGTCCTCGTCGGCCATGGACGGCGCGGGGATCTCGATGTCGAGTTCGACCACTTCACCCAAGGTGGACAGGGGCTTGTCGAAATCCTCCTCCCGTCCCACCACGAGGATGGCGATGTCGTCGGGATGGACGCGCGCCCGGGCCGCCTCGAGAACGTCCGCTGCGGTGACCGCGTCGACGTTGGCGAGGTACTTGTCGAGATACTCGGGATCCTTGCCCCAGAACTCGGTGTTCGCCTTCTCACCCGCGATGGAGTAGGGACTGGTGAACTCGAAGACGAAGCTGTTCTTCAGCGAATTCTTCGCTCGGCTCAGCTCGTCGTCGGTCACCGGCTCCTGGGTCACCTTCCGGATCTCCTCGAGGATCAGCTCGATGGCGTAGACCGTCGATTCGCTCTTGGTGTCGGTGCCCACCACGAAGGGCCCGGGGTGATGATCCCCCGCCACCATCCAGGCGAAGACGCTGTAGGCCAGCTCCTCCTGACTGCGAACCCGCGAGAAGAGACGGCTGGAGAATCCGCCGCCCAGGATCTCGTTGAGAATCTGCAGCGGGAAGAAGTACTCGTCGTCGTGCATGATGCCCATGTGGCCCATGCGGATCTTCGACTGGTTGACGTCTTCCTTGTAGATGTAGGCGATGGTCGGCTTCGTGTCGTGCACCGGCGGATCCGGCGGGAAGAAGGTGTCGACGTAGGCCCAGTCGCCGAAGGCCGCCTCGATCTTGCTTAGCATCTCCTGGGTGTCAAAGTCGCCGCCCGCCGTGAGGATGATGTTGTTCGGGTGCAGGAAATACTGGTGGAAGGCCGACAGGTCGCTGCGTGTGATGGCGTCGAGGGTGTCGTACTCCGGGTGCCGCGCATAGGGACTGTCGGCGCCGTAGTAGAGCTTCTTCACCTCGCGCCAGGCGATGCCGTCGGCATCGTCGTTGCGGCGGCTGATGGCGGTCTTCATCTGGGTCATGGCCAGATCGATCTTCTCCTGGGGGAAGGCCGGATTGCGGAGGATGTCGGCGAAGATGTCGAGCACCTCGTCCGTGTCCTCCTTGAGGCAGCGCATTCTGGCGCGGGTGATGGCCAGTCCCGTGTTGGAGAGGGGCGAGAAGCCGCCAGCGTTGATCTCGACGCTTGCGCCGATGTTCTCGAGCCGCACGTCCAGATCGTCACCGGGATACTTCTCGGTGCCGCCCGTGCGCATGACCTCGGCCATGACGTCCGAAAGACCGATCTTGTTTCCCGGCTCGTAGATGGAGCCCGAGCGGATGCGCGCATTCAACTTCACCACGGGCAGATCGTGATCCTCGACGAGGTAGACGATCATGCCGTTGTCCAGCTCCACCCGGGTCACCTCGGGCACCTGGATGTCGCGCAGCTTGGGCGTTTTCTTCAGCACCTTGTCGTAGGTCGGCGTCTTCGCCTGCACTCCGTCGACCATGCCGCCGGTCAGCAGCACCAGGCCCAGGAGCGTCGAAAACAGGATTCTCATCGTCTTGTTCATCTCGCTCCCCCTCTAACTGTCCTGCTCGGTGACGATCATCGCCACGGTGCGGTGCTTCTCGATGAGGTACTCCTTCGCCACGCGCTGAACGTCGTCGGTGGTGATGGCGTTTATCTCGTCGAGACGGGTGAACAGCCTGCGCCAGTCACCCATGATCATCTCGGCCCAGCAGAGCTGCGCGGCCATGCCGGTGTTGCCCTCGAGGCCCTGGATGAACTGCGCGCGGGCGCGCTGCTTGTATCCGGCCAGCTCATCGTCCGTGACGCCACCGTCGTGGATCTTGGCGATCTCGTCATAGATGGCCTCTTCCAGTTCGATGGGATCGATGCCCTGGTTGGGCAGGCCGACCAGGGTCAGCAGGTTGGGGAATCGCTCGCCGGGGAATCCCGTGAACGATCCGGCGAAGAGGGCCTGCTGGGTGTCCTTGATGAGGCTGGTGGACAGGCGGCTGGAGCGCCCCTGCCCGAGGATGTCGGCCAGGGCCTCCAGCGCCGGCGTGTCCTCATGACGCGCCGCGGGAATGTGGTAGCCGATGAACATGAAGGGCTGGGCGCTGTCCACCAGGGTCACGCGCCGCTCGCCACGCTGTTCGGGCTCCACCGTGCGGATGGGCTGTTCGCCGTGTCCCGGAGGAATCTTTCCGAAGTACTTCTTCGCGACCTTCTTCAGGTCGTCGAAGTAGACGTCGCCCACCACGGCGATGACCATGTTCTTGGCGCCGTAGTGCTTCTCGTAGAACTCGTAGGCGTCCAGACGGCTGTAGGCCTCGATGTCGCTGCGGTGCCCGATGGTTGGCTGGCCGTAGCTGTGACCCAGGAAGGCCGCGGCGATGAACTCCTCGAAAAGCCGGCCCTGGGGCTGGCTCTCGGTGCGCATGCGGCGCTCCTCGATGATGACGTTGCGCTCCTTGTAGAACTCGCGAAGCACGGGACGCACGAAGCGGTCGCTCTCGATGAGCGCCCAGAGTTCCAGCTGGTTGGAGGGCATGCTGTAGAAGTACTGGGTCGCGTCGGGGCTCGTGCCCGCATTCATGCCGACTCCGCCGTTCTCCTCGACCATGCGGCCGAAGGCGTTGGGCACGACCAGCTCGCCGGCCTCGTCCTGCAGGCACTCGAACTCGGCCTCCAGTTCGGCGAGCAGGTCCGCGTCGGCTTTCTCGCCTTTCCATCGCTCGGCGCGAAGCTCCTCGTAGACGAGATCCATCTTGTCCAGGAGCTTCTTTTCCTTCTTGTAGTTGGTGGTGCCGAGCTCGGTGCTGCCCTTGAAGGCCATGTGCTCGAACATGTGCGCGAGGCCCGTCAGACCCGTGGCCTCGTCCACACCGCCCACGTTCACGTAGGTCCAAAACGAAAAGACCGGAACCTCGTGGCGCTCCAGGAGCAGGATCTTGAGTCCGTTGTCCAGGACGATCTCCTGAACCTCGTTTTCGATGTCCTCGTATCCGGCCGCCGCGGGCAGCGCCGCGAGCGCGAGCAGGGACATCATTGCGCCGAGGCGGATCCAGGCCGCCGTCGCCCTGCGCATCATCGTACCTCCCGATGAAATTGGAGTTTGGATAAGATTGGCTCGCGGAAGCTAACACAGGGATGCCCCCGCATCAAGGCAGTCAAGACACTGGCGGAAACAGGACAGGTGGATCCTAAACTATTGCAACATCATGACTTACGCGAACTTTTCAGTTGTTTCTGAACATGTCACAGGATATACTAAGCCTCCCCAAGCAACCGAACCACTCACAAGGAGAAGCATGATGAACGGACGTCCCCTGCTGAAGACCACCACTTCGGGTCTCGCCCTGTTCCTGCTGATGGTTTCCGCTTCCCTCGCCTTCGCCTTCTCTTCGGGCCCGCCAAACGGATACACGGGAGCTCCCGGCGAAAGCAGTTGCACCGACTGCCATGACAGCTTTCCATTGGATTCCGGCGCAGGAAGTTTTGCAATCTCAACGGGAGGCGCTGAGTATAATCCAGACGAAGTCTACACGGTCGTAGTCGAAATCGCCGATCCTCAGGCCGAGCGCTGGGGCTTCGAACTGACCATCATCGACAGCGAAGGGTTCGCAGCTGGTACCCTCGCCTCAGTCGACGGGAACACCCAGATCTCGAGCGGTGGAGGCAGGGACTACGGCAAGCACACCAGCGCCGGAACCTACGATGGTCAGACGGGTTCGGCCACCTGGATGCTTCAGTGGACCGCCCCATCGGCCGGGGCTGGAAGCGTGAACATCTACGGCATGGGCAATGCCGCCAACAGTGGTAGTGGAAGCGGTGGAGACTACATATACAGCTTCTCCTCCACCCTCACCGAGAACACCACCGTCAACGTGGATCCCTACGCGAGCTTCGCCAGCCTGAATCCCAACTATCCCAACCCCTTCAATCCCAAGACCCGCATCCCCTTCTCGCTGGAGAAGGACAGTTGGGTGCGCCTGAGCATCTACGACAGCCGGGGCCGGCTGGTCACGGTGCTCGAGGACGGCCCTGTGGGCGCCGGCAGCCACGAGCGCAGCTGGACCGGCACCGACCGCCGCGGTCAGAGCCAGCCCTCGGGAGTCTACCTGGCCCGGCTCACCAACGATCGTGGCGAGGACCTGGCCCCCGCCCGTAAGATGATCCTCAGCAAGTAGTTGCGCGTTTTTCCGGGATCCGGCCCCTTGACGGGGGCCGGACCCCTTGCTATATTCTGCGCCTTCCAGGACGGCCCCCAGCCGGGCCGCATTTTTTTCGCTCAGAGAGGTGATGTCATGTCCAAGCGCTGCGTCGTCAACGGTAAGGGCCCCCGTAGCGGCAACAATGTGAGTCACGCCAAGAACCGCACCAAGCGCTGGTTCAAGCCCAATCTCCAGAAGAAGCGCGTGATGATCGACGGCAAGATGCAGAAGGTTTGGATCTCCGCCAGCGGCCTGCGCACCCTGGAGAAGAACGCCAAGTAAGCGCGTTTCAAGCTACCCATACGAACGCCCCCCTCGGCCGAGGGGGGCGTTTTGCTAGAGATAATCTCCGTGTCAGGTTCCGGCAATGAGCAGAGCCAGAACGATCCATGCCAAGATTCCAGAAAGAAGGGGACTACCACTATTGGTGGCATCCCCGGGCTCGACTCCCAGGTCTACAGCCCTATAGCCCAATGCTCCAGTAAGCACAGTGATTCCGCCCTCGGGATAGACCGACGTTGCCCTCTGAAGCCCATCCTCTTCAGTGAAAAAGAACAACCATAAAGGGCAATCCGTCCTGTCGTAGATGCAGTACTTGAAGTCGAATGGGGACGATGAGTCCGAACCATCGCCACCCAAGCGTACCGGCCCCTCCAATCTCGTTTCACTGACCGGATGGGCCTCGATAGTCTCCAGGAATTCCACCTCCGTCATGCCAATCCTGAGAAGTTCAACCCTCCCGATTTCCCAACGTCTTCGAGACTCCAACCGGTGGCAATCCCGTCCGAGATCTGTAAAGACGAGATCGACGCATCCACAAATCAGTGGAGCGATGAAGATGGATGCCAAAACAACCAACCGTGAAACAGCTCCACGATTTCCACATCGGCAGCGTCTGATCACCCCTTCCCCCTTCTGTTTACAAACTCCCATCTATCCAATCGCATATTAGAGTGTTTGCCTGAAAGCGACTATCCATTACGGCCGCGCTCTAGTTCCATATGGTTCACCTCGCACTGTTTTCCGTTTCGGCGTCATGAAATGACGATCGCCCAAGTCATTGTCAGTTTTGATACTAGGACCTTCACTGATCAAACCGCAGCCAAGCGGCACCGCCCTTGCCCTGTCCGGTCCGAGGCCGAGACCGGCCGAGAAGCCCCTGGAACCTCAACCCAAGGATTCATCATGAGAGCACTCAAAATCTTCCTCGCCTCCCTCTTCGTGCTGACTTTCGGCTTCGGCATCCAGGGCTGCAGCACCCTTACGGGCTCGGACACCCCGAGCCAGGGAGACGAGTTCTACGACGACAGCTTCTTCGACGATGTCAACTTCGACATCAATGACGATAACGGCGGCTACGACACCCGCGACGAATCGCCTGGCTTCGGGGACGACAGCTTCTTCAGCATGTTTCGCGAGGACGAGCCCGCCCACGATCCCATGGAGAACGATCCTGGCGTGATCACCATGGGCGAGGACCCCGGCAACGTGATCGCCTATGCGCGTCTCGTCTGGGGGCAGCTCCAGTACGATCCCAAGGTCACCGACCCCACGGACTGGTCCGGGGCCATCTGGGTCGATCAGGGCGCGCTGGTGGTCAAGCGGCTCATCCGCTTCGAACCCGAGACCGACTGGATCGAGGAGCGCGTGGACATGAGTCGCATCGATCTGGTCAGCGAGACCACCGTGCACAACGACGGTCTGCTCATCCAGATCATCGACGAGGAGCCCGGCCTGGGTGAAGGCAATCTGCTGCACGTGGAGTTGGGCGAACTCGTCTACAGCATCCCCGTGGATTCACTGGACGGATACTCGGAAATCGTCGACGTGGACGAAGCGGGCAATCAGTTCTCCATCAACGCGGTGCCCGTGCTGGATTGCCCGAACGGCTTCATGCACGGCATCTGGGTGGAGAGCGAAACCGACCGCGGCATCTTCCGCGGCGGATGGTTCAGCTGGGAAGGCGAACTCCTGGGACACTACCGCGGCCACTGGGGCATTTCGGAAGAGGGCGACAATCTCTTCCGAGGAAAACTCATCGACCTGGATGGGAATTTCTGGGCCATGCTCCGGGGCCAGTGGTTGGAACATGAGAATCGTCATGGCGACGGGGACTATTTCGGCCGGTGGCTGACCCCTGTCGGCGGCGAAGGATCAGATGAGTTCGAAGCCGAAGGACCCATCTGGGGCTTCTACAAGAAGGGCTTCAAACGCCGCGGACACATGGGCGGACGCTGGATGGAATGGTGCGAATGAAACCCCTAGCCACTCCTCCTGGCGAGGCCCCCCGCAAGGGGGGCCTTTTTAGTGTTCGCTCCCCGGCTTCCCTTCCGGAGGCGAATTCCTGATTTGCAGAAATATTTTGATATGGTATAATTGCATGCATTTAAAGAAGATAGCTGAACACTATTCACTCTCATCCGATGCCTTTACCTCCCGAGGAGCCGCGCATGCCTCCCACCCATCGATTCGCACTCGGCTTGATGATCCTGATTCTCGGATCTGCACTTGCAGTCGCGCAACCTTGGACCGACTGCCAGGTCCAGGACACCATCTTCATTCTCGACTCATCTGGCTCTGTCGGGCAATACAACTGGGAGACTATGACTCAAGGCACGGCCGACGCCATCCGAGCATATGACCCCGACAATCCCTTCATTCGCTTCGGCGTCATCCAGTTCGCGTCCTATGCCGCGAGACGGTGGGATTTCTGGAACAACCCCGACCGCGAGCTTCTCGCAAGCTACGTCGAGGGACTCAGTTTCTCGGGCGGTGCGACCTGGACGCGCACCGCCTTCGAAGAGGCCATCGATATGTTCGATGAAACTCTTCCGGGAGGCGGAGAGAAGCTGATCATCCTGATCAGCGACGGCGAGCCCTATCCACATCACCAGGATCCATGCCCCATCGCCTACCAACTCTTCGATCGTGATATCCGGACACTGGTCATCGGCATCGGCGATTACTGGTATCCGGAGAGGTTGGAGTGTCTGGTTCAGGATCCCGACGCTGACATGATTCACATCGACGACTTCGACGGCTTGCTCGGTGCCTTCGACTATCTCAGTGAAGTGTTCTGCGTGGAGTCGGTGGCGACCGAGAGTGCCGACTGGGGTCTCGTCAAAACTCTCTACTAGTCTCGGGCGAGTACCGAGTCTCCTCATTGGCACCACAATTCCGGACAATCCTGTCTTGAATTGATCTCACTGCTTTGCTAGAATCTCCGCTGGAAATGCACTCAATTCAATCTTGTGATCACACAGCCGATTTCAGCCATTGGAGGAGTCATGCGCCGCATCCCAATTGCCCATCTGCTTCCGGTTCTGATCCTTCTTCCCACCCTTGGAATCGCCGAACAGCTCACCGGCACCGCGAAGTTCGCTCACGCCTCCGATGCGTGGATGAGTGAAGGCTCGAGCGGCACGGGATTCGAGGGAACCTCCCTCTTCGGCTGGACCCCGGAAGACTGTGTCAGTGAGATGGCC
>CAYPGS010000016.1:0-77956 GCA_964410395.1 uncultured bacterium | reverse complement strand
CCGGAGCGTGATTGACCACTCCCGGTCCGTCGGGATTGCTGGCGCAGGACAGAAGGACCAGTACGCTGGCCATCAAAAGGGCGATTAGGATCTTGTCAAGACTCGCGCGCAAACTCATAATTCCCCCCTCATTCGAGCCGCCGAAGCATAGGGAAGCAAGTCCTTCCTCACAAGTCCAAACGAGGCCCCCATGATCCGTCGAATCGCGCTACTCGCCATCGTCTTGAGCCTGCTCTTGTCGGCCTTTCCCGTCTGGGCCAGGGAAAGCGCCGACCCGGATCTGGTCATCGTGCACAGCAATGATCTGCACGCGCGCTACCGTCCCTTCGACAGCCGAAGCGGCGAATCGCGGGGCGGCTTCGCCCGCATCGCCGGCCGCCTCGCCGAGTTGCGGGCCGAGTACGGCGAGCGCCTCATCTATCTGGATGCCGGCGACCTCTTCCAGGGTACCCCCTTCTACCACTTCTACCGGGGCGACCTCGGCATGAAGCTGCTGGACGCCATGGGATGCGACGCCTTCGCGCTGGGGAACCACGAACTCGACGACGGACATCCCAATTTCCTGCGGGCGGGGAAGGAAGCCTCCTTCCCCAAACTCTGCGCCAACCTCGACCTGCCAGGCGGAAAAGCCCTGTTGCCCTCCTCGGTGAGGCTGCAGCGGGCCGGCCTGAGCATCGACGTGGTCGGCATCATCACCGCCGAGCTCGACGCGGTCACCGGCGTGGTCACGCGAGGTGAACTCGAGCTGGAGGATCCCGCCGAAGCCCTGCGGAAGTGGTTGGACAGCCGTGAGGACGAGGCCGACTTCACCCTGGCCCTGAGCCACTGCGGCCTGAACGAGGACATCGGCATCGCGAGCGAGGTCCCCGGCATTCCACTGATCATCAGCGGTCACAGCCACAGCTTCCTGAACGAGCCCGAGCGCGTGGGCGATACGATCATCTGCACCACGGGCGCCTATGGCTACAATCTCGGACTTCTCAAGCTCTGGAGGGAAGGTGACCGCTGGCGCATGGAACACGAGCTGCTTCGGGTGGACGCGAGCTGGCCGGAGGACCCTAAGGTCGCCGCCATGATCGAGGAGGCCGGCATCGTGGTCGACCGCGAGATGGCCGTGGTCGTGGGAACACTGGGCGGTGAGTTCCCCATGAGCGGCAAGTCCGGTGCCTCCAATCCTCTGGGACAGATGGTGGCCGAGCTCATGCGCCTCGAGGCGGGCGCCGACCTGGGTCTTCAGAATGTGGGCGGCTATCGCATCGGACTGCCCGCCGGAGAGATCAGCCGCGGCGACATCTTCACCCTGCTGCCCTTCGACAACCGTATCGTGCGCCTCACCTTCGACGGCGCCACCCTGCGCGAGCTCTTCGACTACCTGGCCGAGTGCCATGGGGGCGGCCGTTTCGCGCAGACCTCGGGCGCGAGCTACAAGGTGGTGAACGGCAAGGCGGCCGGCATCCTCATCGACGGACATCCCCTCGATCCCGAGGCCGACTACACGGTGGCCACCCTCGATTTCCTGCTCGGAGGCGGCGACGGTTACACGGTGCTGCAGAAGGCCCACACCAAGGAGATCCTCGACGCCTTCCCCCGCGACGTCATGGAGGACTGGCTTCGCGCCGGCAATGTCCCGACGCCTTCGGACTTCCCCCCCAACGTCAGCGCCGCCGAACGCAGCACGGCCGGCAGCGACTACTAGGCAGGCGAAGCGTTCAGATCCAAAGGATGATGCTGCTGAGCAAGGAAAAGGGGAAGGGATGACCCTTCCCCGAACGATTTGCGATACTCTAGCGAGGGGGAGGGCTCAGCCCTTCCCCGAGTCTATTTAAGCAGCATCATCTTCCGGGTCTGAACGGTCTCGTCCATCACGATCTTCGCGAAGTAGACGCCGCTGGACACCGGATTGCCCTGTCCATCCCGACCTTCCCAGCTCACGCGATGCTCGCTACCCCGAGCCAAGGGACCTTCGTAGAGCACGTCCACCTGGCGTCCCTGGATGTCATAGACGGCCAGCTTCACATCGGCCGCGCCGGATCCCGCGGGCGTGGCGAAGCGAATCTCGGTCTTGGGATTGAAGGGATTCGGATAGTTCGCGTAGAGCTTGCCCTCGGCGGGCAGGGGAGCCTCGTCCGCGTCGGTGATCTGCTCCTCGCGGGTGAACACGCCCGTTCGCGCGGGATTGGCGCGGAACATCTTCCACTGGGCCAGACCGTTGTAGTAGCCACCGGGCATGTCCCAGATGTAGACCCAGGAGTCCCAGCCCATGAGGGCCACTTCCACGTCGAGGTCGTCGTCGAGGTCGTCGACGGTCGGAGAGCTGCGAAGCTCGGCCTCGGCCAGGATGGGGAAGCCCGGCACGGTGCTGCCGTCCATCTCCCAGCAGTGCAGGTAGCCCTGCTCGGTGCCGAGGAGGATCTCCAGCTCCTGGTCGTGGTCCAGATCGACCACCACGGGGCTGCTCTCGCTGCTGTCGTCCAGATGCACGGGCCAGCCGCTGAGCATGTTGCCCTGCTGGTCGTAGACCACCACGTCCATGCTGTGGTAGCTGGACACGCTCACCGCCACGATCTCCATCTCGCCATCATCCTCGAAGTCCACGAGCACCGGGCTGGGCGCCAGGCCGCCGGGATTGCAGGTGAGCGTGATGGGGAAATTCGGCGCGTGGGTGCTCGCGTCGGCGTTCTGCGCGTAGAGGCGATCGGAGTCGGCCAGGTAGACGATCTCGTTGGAACCGTCGCCGTCGAGGTCGCCCATGGAGATGCTCGAGTTCACCGAGTCCCCCACGCCGATGGGCCAGCCGATCTTCGCCGTGCCGTCATGTTCCCAGACCCAGACCACGCCCCAGTTGGTGCCGATGCAGATCTCCAGTTCGGGATCGGCGTCGAGCTGTCCCAGGGTCGGACTGGACTTGGTCCAGCTCCCGATTCCCGCGGCGAAGATGCCGTCGGGATCGGCCAGCAGCGGCGTACCGTCGTGGTTCCAGGCGTAGAGATTGCCGTTGAGGCACATGGAGAAGATCTCCATGAAGCCGTCGTTGTCCACGTCGGCCACGGCCGGGGTGGCCCAGGTCCACATGCTCTGGGACTTGGGGAAGCCGGGAAGGACCTCGCCCTCGCCGTTGGTCACGTAGATCTCCTGGGTTTCCCGACTCGCCGAGACGATCTCCAGGCCCGGCTGTTCCGGATCGATATCGGCCAGGGCGATGCTGGCCGTGTACCTTTCGCCATCGGCCGTGAAGACGCCGTAGGTGCCCGAGTCGCTGTCGCCGTCGCGAACCTCGGCGCCATCGTGGTGCCAGGCGTGGAGCAGGTTGGATCCCACCACCACTTCCTTGTCCCCGTCGCCGTCGATATCGCCGATGGCCAGGCTGCTCGCCGTACCCATGGCGGTGTCGGCAGGCCATCCGGCCTGCATGGACGGGTTGGTGCTGATGGAGGCTTCGCCGCTCTGAGCGCTGCGGAAGCCCGAAGCGTCCACGGTCTCGGCCACGAAGTAGTAGGTGGTGCTCTCCTCCAGATTGTCGTTGCGGAAGTAGGTGAAGTTCACCGGCTCGGAGGAGGCCAGATCATAGGGCCCTCCCGAAGTCAGGCTGCGATAGATGAGGTAGCCGGCCGCGTTGCTGTCGGGCACTTCCCAGGTCACGTCGATGACCGTGGGCGCGAAGCTGGAGTCCAGGAAGAGGGTGTCCGGCGCCATGGGGCGGCGTACGGTAAGCGTGTCGTGGACCTCCTCGCCCAGGGGTCCTTCCAGAAGCAGCGCGAACTCGTGGGGCACCGAGACGTCGCTCTCGCTCAGATCGATTCCCACCGAGCTTCCGCTTTCCAGAAGGCCGAGAGTCGGCAGGGCCACGGGACCGGAAAGCACGCTGCCCTCGGGGTCCACGGCCGTGAGACTGGCCGTCCAGCCTTCGCTGGGCGTAGAGCCGTAGTTCTTCCATTCCGGCATCCAGGTGGCGGTCTCTCCCGCGTCCAGTTCTCCGTCGCCGTCGCCCGCGCTGTCATCCAGCACGAAGTGGAGCAGGCGAGGCACGGGCGCGCTGAAAAGCAGGTCGAGCTCGTCATGCTGAGCGCCGCCCACGAAATCGAAATCGAATCTCAGGATGACGTTCGTGCGGTTGGCCAGATCGAAGGGAGCCCAGAGCAGGAATGCCAGGTCCAGTTCCATGCTGTCGCCCGGCGCGATGCTCATGGTGGTGGCCACCACGGTTTCGTCGAGGGTCAGTTCGCCGCCGGGATTCGACAGGGTGACCGTGACCGTGTCGGCCGCCACGTCCCCCGTGTTCTCGACCCAGAAGTGGAAGCGCAGGTTCTCGCCGGCGTCGGGAAGGCCATCGGCGTTGCCCGTGATATCCACGTCGAGCAGGGGATCATCCAGAACCGCGAGGGAGTTCACGGTCAGGCGGGGCCCGGAAGCCGGATCCACGGTGACCGAGGTGTGGATGGGCAGCATGTTGTTGGCCACCACGTGAATCTCGAACTCACCCGGCGAGTCGGCATGCACGGGCAACTCGATGAGACCCGCGGCGTCGGTGAAGCCCACGGCCCGATCCTCGCCCTCTTTCTGGGCGATGACCTTGGCATTCTCGAAGGGCGCGCCTTCGTGGCTCACGTAGGCCTTGAGCGTGTCGCTGGAGAGGGTGAAGGGCTCGGTGAGGGCGATGTCCAGGGTGTCGGGGGTGTCCATCCACAGCTCGATGCTGGGATCGCCGAAGAGAATGCCGGCCAGCTGCGTCCACCGGTGGCTGCCCTCGATCTGGCCCAATGCCGAGTACTTGTTGTGACTCCAGGTGAAGGATTCGCCGATGCTGCTGGTGTCGGCGAAGGCCGACTCCCAATAGGAATCCTGGTAGTAGACCGCCGTCTGGGGGAAGGCCTCGCGCACCGAGCCGATGGTGGTCAGTCCACCACCTTCCTCGGCCAGCAGGAATGACTCGCCCAGGCAGGCGTAGTCGAAGGCGCAGGAGGTGCAATTCATGGCGTAGGTCTGGATGAGGTGGTCCAGGCCGTTGGTCATGGCCAGGGCGTCGTCCATCATGAAGTTGCCCTCGCCCACCGACATGTTGTAGCGGAAGCCGTGACCCACGTGATGCACGAAGTGGGCGCGCTCGTTGAGGTCGTCGATGACCGTCTGCACCAGTTCGGGCTCCGAGCCCGGATAGAGCCAGTAGGTCTCATAGAGGCGTCGCGCGGTCATCCACTCGGGCATGAAGTTGTTGTAGATGGGCTCGCAGTAGTCGGTGCCGTTGCGGGTGATGTCCTCCACGGGATCGGTGATCTCCCAGTCGGCCGGGAAGAGCACCTCGCCCAGGAAGGTGACCTCGTTGATGTAGTCGAGGTTGGGAGTTTCTCCGTAGGTGACGATCTTCTCGATGATCAACTCGGCGCTGGCCAGGTCGGTGACCGGGATGCGGCCGACATAGAGTTCGGCCACCAGATCCGCCTCATCACCGGGGGCGCCGCCGTAGGTGGATCGGGCGAAGTACTCGTCGCCGTCGGCGTTCCAGTCGCCGTCCAGGGCCGCGTAGTAGAGGTCGCTGGGCAGCAGCGCAGGCGGATAGATGAAGTGCGAGAGCGCGTAGCGAGCGGGAATCACCTGGCTGTCGCCGGCCAGCAGGAGGAACTGGATCCCCCACTTCTGATAGGCGTCGATGATGAAGTCGCGCAGGGTTTCCTGAGGATCGACACCCTGGGGATAGTTCTCCAGGGCCCAGTCGAGGCTGCGCACCACGCTGGCGACGCCCACGCTGGTCTTGTAGTCGGCGAAGTCCTGGAAGACGTCCACCAGTTCGGTGGAGGTGATGATGAGCATGTCCACGCCGCTTCCCTCGATGCTGGGCATGGAACGCGGCTGGAAGGGACCGTCCTCGCTCACCAGCAGGGGCCGGGGAGCGTAGCGGTCGAGATCCTGGGGATTGACCACCTTGGCCGCGGCCGTGGCGAGGGTTTCGCGCCAGACATCCGGAGACTGCCGCAGGGGCACCAGGGCCTCGGGATCCGCTTCGAGTTCGATGCGCAGGGTTCCGCCGGAGAGGCGCGCCAGCCTCTCGCCGGATTCGTCGCGATCCCAGAGCCAGGGAGCCAGCACGATCTCCGCGCTGCGAATGCCGCGGTAGCTGGCCGTGCTCCAGGAGAAGAGATGGCTCGCGGGGAACTGTCCGGCCTCGTAGCCCGAGACGCTGGCCAGTGTGCCCTCCGAGCCCAGAAGGCCCTCGAAGCGCGGCAGCGTGAGAGGCAACTCGGTCCAGATGGAGCTGTCCTCCAGGAGGCTCACCGATTTCACCCGCATGCCCTCGGGGATGGCGTAGCTGAGCGCCTCCAGGGGCATGGACGGCATGCCGGCGACTTCCGTTCGGAACACGGCGTCCGTATTCACTTCCTCGAAGTGGGCATCGTTCTGCCAGCGGAATTCGAGGAGTTCGGCGGATGCCAGGAGAGGGAGCATGAGTGCGATAAGAAAAGCCAGTGGCGCGCGTCGCATCGTTTCCTCCAGACAGGGTCTGCGCTGCGGGGCATGGGAATGCCGGGGCGATTCCCGAGATGAGGAACAATTATACCACGGGCGAGGAAATGCGGGCAAACCCTTGCGAACAAAAGGGTAATTAAGATTACCCCCTCCCGAATCCACGGGAGGGGGATGGTATCTCAGAGCTTCCCGAATGGGATTAAAAAGCCTAGAAATCCGTCGAACTGCTGAAGTTGAAATCCTTCACTCGCAGGTGCGGAAGCAGCGTTCCGCCAAGGTTCTGCACCTGACCCAACTGCTCGACGTTCTGGAAGAAGTCCAGCAGGCTCTGATTGAAGCGGAAGTTCTTCACGGCGCCGACGATCTTCCCCCCCTCGACCAGGAAGGTTCCGTCACGGGTCATGCCCGTGATGATCATCCGCATGGGATCCACCACGTTGGTGTACCAGAGCCTCGTGACGAGCACGCCGCGATCCAGGCCGGCGATCATCTCATCGAGGCTGGCCTCGCCTCCGTCCAGCACGGGGAATCGCGCGAAAGCGCCCCAGCTGTTGGGCTGATTCAAGGCATGGCCCGTGGGCTCGTGTCCGCAGATCTTCGCGCTGCGCCGGTCGTGGTAGAAACCCGAAACCACGCCGTCGCGGATGAGATCCATCTTCCGCGTGTCCACGCCTTCCGCATCGAAGGTGAGTCCGTGAAGATCGGGATGTCCCGGATCCTCGCGGAAGGTGATGTTCTCGCCGAAGACCTTCTCGCCGAGCTTGTCGGCCAGGGGACTGCGCCCCTCGGCCACGTTGAGCCCGTTGAAGCCCAGATAGCCCGTGAAGAAGGCCAGGTCGGTGACTGCCTCGGCCTCGAAGATCACCGTGTACTTGCCGGGATCCAGATCCTGCGGGTTCAGGGCCGCCTCGGCCCGTTCGCAGGCGTCCCGCGCCACGGCCCCCGCGTCGATATCGGACACCTTCCGCGAGCTCTTTCGCGCGCGACCGGCACCCTCGCCCTTCTGGGCGCTGATCTCGAAGGCCGCGCTGGTGAGCTGGCCGTAGCGGAAGAGTCCCCCGCTGTTGGCCACCCCGAAGGGACCGATCTCGCCGTAGTCGTAGATGGTTCCCTCGCGGTCCAGGGCGATGCCGCCCACTTCCATGTCCTTCGAACGGGCGATGTCCACCGCCTCGGCCACCCAGTCGGCCCGGGTGTCGGCGGAGACCTGCGCGGTATCGGCGTCCCAGGCCTCAGACTCGCTGCGGGCATCGCCCGTGGCGAAGGCCTGCACGGTGTCGTCCTCGGCGGCCACCTTCGCGATGCCGAGGGCCTCGTCGAGGCAGCGCCTCAGGCTCTCGTCGGAGAGGTCGTTGCTCGTGGCCACCCCGACCTTCTGCCCCTGACGCACGCGGATGCGCATCTCGTAGCGCTCCTCGGACACGTTCTGGGTGATGCGGTTCTCGCCGTATCGCGTGAGATTCTCGTGGCCGCCGCCCAGGGTGATCTCGGTCTCCTCCGCGGAGCTGAGTTCGAAGACCTTCTCGCTGATCTTCCTGAAATCCTGTTCGCTGATCATTCGCTCACCCCCACTTTGATCTTCCGGAATCGGGCCGGCGCGGAGCCATGGGTCATCCGGGCGATCTGCCCGGGCTCGCCCTTGCCGCAGTTCATCACCCCGTAGGGCTTCCACCAGCTCTCGTCGCAGACCGCGTCGCAGGCGCCCCAGAAGTCGGGCGTGCGACTCTGGTAGGTGGCGCCTCGCAGCATGCGGGTCTTCTTGCCGTTCTTGATCTCCCAGGCCATCTCCGTGGAGAACTGGAAGTTCAGGCGCATCTGATCGATGGACCAGCTGCGGTTGGTCTCCATCCAGATGCCGTCCTCGGTGTCGGCGATGAGGTCGTCGAGATTCCAGATTCCGGGCGCCAGACCCAGATTCGGAATGCGGATGATGGGAATGCGATTCCATCCCATGGAACGGTTGCATCCCCGGCTGCGGCTGTTGCCCTCGACGTGGGCCAGCTCGCGACTGGTGAGGTAGGCCTTGAACTGTCCGTTCTCCACCACGTGCCACTTCTGGGCGGCGACGCCCTCGTCGTCCCAGCCCCGCGTCGCGAGTCCGCGATCGAGGGTGTTGTCGGCCACCAGGTTCACATGCTCGCTGCCGTAGGTGAAGTTGCCCAGTTTCTCGGTGGTGAGGAAGCTGCGGCCGGCGAAATTGGCCTCCATGCCCAGCACCCGATCCAGCTCGCTGGCGTGCCCGCAGGATTCGTGAATCTGCAGGGCCAGCTGGGACCAGTCCAGGATGATGTCCTTCTCGCCCACCGGACAGGGATCGGCGCTGAGCAGCTGCAGGGCCTCCGTGGCCGTGCGCTCCACATTGCCCTCGAGGTCGTACTCGCCGATGACCTCGTAGCCCGCGCTCAGGTGCATGCCCCCGGCGGAGTCCGGGTAGCTGCGCCGCTGGATGGTGTTGCCGTCGCTGGCCACGGCCATGATGCCGCCGCCGCTGGCGAGGATGTCCTGCTCCAGTTCCGCGCCCTCGCTGGACACGAAGAGGATCTTCTGCCGATCGAAAAGCATCTGGGCCTGTCCGGCCTTGATGCGGTCGTCGATGTGCAGACCCTTCTCGGCCCGGTAGAGCAGTTCGAGCTTCTCGTCTCGGGACACCGTGAAAGGATCGATCTCGTAGGGCGTGGACCAGCTGCCCTGCACCACGGGTTCGGCGGCCAGGTCCACCGCCTCGTCCATGACCCTGGCGCTGGCCTTGGCCACGTCCACGGCGGTGGCCGCGGCGCGGTCGATGCTATCGCCGTCGAGGCGATCGGTGGAGGCGAACCCCCAGGCGCCGTCCTTGAGCACGCGAATGCCCAGGCCCCGCGTCTCGAAGGATTCGGCGGAGCCCAGGGCGCCGTTCTTCACGAGCAGATCTTCGGATTGATTGTGCACGAAGCGGACGTCCACATAATCCGCCCCGCGACCGCGGGCCGTTTCCAGGGCCCGAAAGGCCAAGTCCTTCATGGATCCCCCTTCTGGGATATTGCGCGGCCGGGAGACGGCCGTCTTCGATTTCCGGAGCAGTTTGCCTAAAACCGTCAGGCAAGTCTAGCAGGCTGTTGAAAAACTAGGCTCGGTCGCGCCGGTAGGCGCTTGCGAGGAAATCGAGGAAGGAGGAGGAGGGTGATGCCGTAGCATCATCGACGACGTGTGACGAAGAGTTGCGACGCAAGCGCCACCGGCCCATCGGGTTCGCAGGCTTTGCGGCCCACTGCGTCGTTTCTCCTCCTCCATGATACTACGGCATCACGTTCGTCGTCGTGCCTCGCATTAGGCCGCAAAGCATGTCGAACGCGACCAGATCTAGTTATTCAACAGCCTGCTGGGCCCTTACGGGCTAAGGCATCCTGGGTTTCTTCACGGAGCCTCGCTCGCTCTCCAGGCGCTGCCGGGTGCGGCGACCGTTGATGAGCAGGATGAGGGTGATGACGCCGATGAAGGCCGCCATGAGGAATCCGCGGGCCCCCCGCTTCCAGGCCGAACCGGCCAGGAAGAGCTTCATCTCGGCGCCCTCGAAGAAGTAGCGACCCCGGTCCAGCTTCAACATCACGCCGGGACCCACGAGGCGGAAGGGCTGATCCAGCTTGAATTTGCCCTGCTGGGGCGGCCCCTGTTCGTCGCCGTAGTAGACCTTCAGGGAGTCGGACTCGATACGGAACCTGAGATTCTCCCGCTTCTGATCCCAGAGCACGGGCAGATCCTTCACGTCGAAGATCTCTCCTTCGGTCCATGTGGCTTTGAGACCGTCCAGAACCAGCAGGCTGTCGGGGGTGAGGTACTCAGTGGCCCCGCGGGCGTGGATGGAGTCGGCGGGCCGGCCGGGGAAGGACAGGGTGATGTCCAGTTCCAGGGCCGTGGTGCCGCCGGCGGCCGCGAGGAGCATGAGAATCGCGAGACGCTTCATGGCTCAACTCCTGAGAAAGATGAGCGTGGTCACGAGCCCGAGGACGAATCCCCAGAAAACCTCCGCCCAGGTATGACCGCGCAGTTCGCGGAGCTTCTCGGTGGCCAGTTGGTGGGTGTCCAGAAGTTCGTCGAGGATGTCGTTGAGAAGGCGGGCCTGCTTGCCCACCTCCTGTCTCAGCCCCGTGGCCTCGAAGACGAAATAGGTGCCGAAGACCAGGGTGACGGCGAAGAGCGGCGAGGAAAGCCCTTCGATCTTCCAGGCTCCCGTGGCCAGGGAGGTCACGGCGGCCGTGTGACTGCTGGGCATGCCGCCGGTCTCAAAGAATCGGTAGAGCTTCAAGCGACGCTCGGCGATGCTCTCCACCACGACCTTGTACAGCTGCGCCAGGATGATGCTCGCCAGGGTCACCCAGAAGAGCGGGTGGAGCATCACTCCTCCTCCAGGAATTTGGCCAGGAGCGCTTCCACCTGCTGCGGTTCGCTAACGGGGATGAGCATCGTGTCTCGACGGTCGTCGATGGCCGTGCCCGCCAGTTTCTCGCTCCAACCGCCGAAACCGGTGGCCGCCAGGATGGGCTTGCCGTAGCTCCAGGCGAAGGCGATCTCGGTGAGGGTTCCCGCCCTGCCGCCGATGGCCACCACCACGTCGCCGGCCATGGCGTTGATGCTGTTGCGGGTCCAGCCCATGCCCGTGGGCAGCAGGAAGTGGCAGTGATCGTTGCCATCCCCGTCGTCCAGGCCCGGCAGGATGCCCAGGACCATGCCGCCCTCTTCCCGGCAGCCGCGGCTGGCCGCTTCCATGACACCGTCGCGCCCGCCGCTGACCAGTCCCCAACCCCGGCGTCCGATGATGCGTCCCACCGCTTCGGCGAAGACGCAGGCCTCCGCGCTGGCGTCGGCGTCGCCGATGACGCCCACTTGTTTAAGTCTCAAAAAAGGCCTCCCTTAAGGAGGCCGATTCTAGTTTCGCCTGAAGATCCGGTCAAGCGGATGCTAAAAGAGAGCCGGACTTGCGCTTGCCAGGTCCATGAGCCCCGAGGGCAGGAGGCCGAAGAAAAGCACCAGCAGAAGCAGAAGCGAGAGCAGCAGCTTCGCTCCGAGGGGAATACCCACGGGCTTCGGCTTGTCCATGGGTTCGCGCATGTAGATCAGGTAGATCACGCGCAGATAGTAGTAGGCCGAGACCAAGCTGAAGAGCACGGCCACGATGGTCAGCCCCACGAATCCGCCCCTCACCAGTTCCGCGAAGATGAGGAACTTGCCGATGAATCCCACCGTCGGCGGAATGCCCGCCAGGGAGAAGAGGAAGACCGCCAGGAAGGCCGCCAGCCAGGGATCCCGCTTACCGAGTCCCGCGTATTCGTAGATGGACTGCCGCTCCTCGCCCCTGCCCCCCGCGATGGAGACCACCGTGAAGGCGCCCAGGGTCATGAGGGAATAGGCGGCCAGGTAGACCAGCAGGCTTCGCAGGGAGTGCTCGGTGCCGGCCACCAGGGCCAGCAGGATGTATCCCGCGTGGGCCACGCTGGAGAAGGCCAGCATGCGCTTGATGTTGGCCTGGGCGATGGCCATGAAGTTGCCCACGCCCATGGTAAGCACCGCGAGCACCACGAGCACCGGCACCCAATCGGCCCGGGTCTCGCCGAAGCCCAGAATGAGGAAACGAGCCAGGGCGCCGAAGGCCGCGGCCTTGGTGCCCGTGGCCATGAAGCCGGCCACCGGCGCGGGGCTGCCCTCGTAGACATCGGCCGCCCAGAAGTGGAAGGGCGCCAGGCTGATCTTGAAGACCAGGCCCACCACCACCAGCCAGAAGCCGGCCTGGGCCAGAGGCGGGTGCAGGAGATCGCCCGCGGCGAAGGCCTCCCGAAGCCCAGCCAGGTGCAGACTGCCCGCGCTGCCCCAGAGCAGAGCCATGCCCAGAAGCAGGATGGCCGAAGCGAAGGCGCCCAGCAGGAAGTACTTGAGCGCCGCCTCCACCGAACGGTCATCGTCCCGATGGAATCCGGCGAGTACGTAGAGGGCCATGGAGAGGATCTCCAGGCCCAGGAAGAGTGTGATCAGCTCCGTGGCGCTGACCAGGAGCATCATGCCCGTCACCGAGAAGAGGGTGAGGGTCAGATACTCGGCCTGTTCGAGCTTCTCGCGAACGAGGTAGCTGCTGGACGAGATCACCGTCGCCGCGCCCACCAGGATCATCAGGGCGCGCAGGAAGAGCGCCAGTCCGTCGCTGGCCAGACGACCGCCGAAGGCCGTGGAGCCAGCGTCCTGCCAGCCGGCCCAGATGAAGATGAAGGCCACTGCAAGCCCCGCCAGGGCGGCGCCTTCGAGCAGGAGGGCCGGAGCCTTTCGTCGCATGACCAGATCGAGGATGAGCACCACGGCCACCGCCGCCAGCAGCGCGAGTTCCGGGGCGATCATGGAGAAGTTCAGATCCACGGGCTCGCCTCCTTAGTGTCCGCTCGCGGGACGGTCATGGGTGGTCCGGGGGCGCGAGGGCGGCGCGATCTCGTCGCCCTTCACCTGTTCGATGAGATGCTTCACCGAGGCGTCCATCTTGCGCAGGAAGGGCTTCGGATAGAGGCCGATCCAGAGCATGAGCACCACCACGGGAATGAGCAGGCCCCACTCCCGCGGGCCGATGTCGCGCAGGGCCTCGTTCTCGGGCTTGTCCACCTTGCCGAAGACGACCCGCTGGATCATCCAGAGCATGTAGACCGCGCCCAGCACCACGCCGGTGGCGCCCAGGATGGCCGGCAGCGGCGCCACCTGGAAGGTGCCGATGAGGATGAGGAACTCGCCCACGAAGCCGTTGAGCCCCGGCAGTCCGATGGACGAGAGCGTGGCGATCATGAGGAACACCGTATAGACGGGCATCACTCGCGCGATGCCGCCGAAATCCTCGATGAGGCGGCTGTGGCGGCGCTCGTAGATCATGCCCACCAGAAGGAAAAGCGCGCCGGTGGAAAGCCCGTGGTTCACCATCTGCAGGATGCCGCCCTCGATGCCCTGCATGTTGAAGGCGAAGGTGCCGAGCATGACGAAACCCAGGTGACTCACCGAGGAATAGGCAACCAGCTTCTTCACGTCCTCCTGCACCAGGGCCACCAGGGCGCCGTAGATGATGCCGATGACGGCGAGGGTCATGATGAGGTCGGTGAACTGCAGGGCCGCGTCGGGGAAGTAGGGCAGGCAGTAGCGCAGGAAACCGTAGGTTCCCATCTTCAGCAGCACGCCGGCCAGGATCACCGAGCCCGCCGTGGGCGCTTCCACATGGGCGTCGGGAAGCCAGGTGTGCAGCGGGAACATGGGCACCTTGATGGCGAAGGCAAGGGCGAAGGCAAGGAAGGCCCACATCTCGGCCCGAGCGCCGAGTTGAGTGCCAAGCAGGGCTGCCCAATCGAAGGTCCAGATGCCCGTGGCCCCATGATGCTGGGCCACGATGTAGAGGATGGCCGCCAGCATGAGCACGCTGCCCGCCATGGTGAAGAGGAAGAACTTCACCGCCGCGTAGATACGCCGGCGCCCGCCCCAGATGCCGATGATGAAGTACATGGGAATGAGCATGGCTTCCCAGAACAGGTAGAACAGGAAGAGGTCGGCCGCCACGAAGACGCCGAGCATGCCCGTCTGAAGCATGAGCAGGAAGAAGTGATAGCCCTTCACCCGCTCGGTGACGCTGGTCCATCCCCCCAGCACGGCCAGGGGCATGATGAAGGTGGTCAGAAGCACCATGAGCAGGCTGATGCCGTCGATGCCCACCGAGTAGGCGATGCCCGCCGCCGGGATCCAGTCGAGCTTCTGGGCGAACTGGAAGGCGTGGGTGCCCTCTTGGAAGTGGAACCATAGGTGCAGGGACAGGAAGAAGGTGACCAGGGTCACCAGCAGGGTCCAGCCGCGGATGAGCGCCTTCTTCTCCTCGTTCACCAGAAGCAGGGGAAGCGCACCGACCATGGGCAGGAAGGTGATCAGCGTGAGTATCCAGTTGTCGATCATGTCCCTCCTCCCCTAGAAGACCAGTTTGAGCAGAATGGCCAGGACGCCCAGCACCATGAAGAAGGCGTAGGTCTGCACGTAACCGGTCTGGAAGATGCGGACCACCTCGCCTCCCACGCGGACCAGCAGGCCCGACAGGTTCACCAGTCCGTCGATGATCATCTCGTCCACGATGCGCCAGAGCTGCTGGGACAGCCAGGCCAGGGGCCGTACGATGAGCGCGTCGTAGAGTTCGTCGATGCGGTACTTGTCCTCGAGCAGTCGGTAGAAACCGCCGCGCTCGCCCGCGAGTCGTTCGCCGAGGTCGGCGGGTCGCGCGAAAAGGTTCCAGGCCACCAGGAAGCCCGCCAGGGCCACCAGGGTCGAAACGCCCATGAGGATCCACTCGGTGGCGTGGGACAGATGCCCGTGGTGCCCGAATCCCTCGATGTGGTGCAGGCCCTCGAAGGCCGGCGCCAGGAATCCCGCCAACACGTTCGTGCCCATGACCGGGGGGAGCCCTATCCATCCGCCGGCCACGCTCAGGACGGCGAGGATGAGCAGGGGCACGGTCATGACGTAGGGCGACTCGTGGATCTTCGCTTCCTTCTCGGGCTCCACGCGGCTCTTGCCGAAGAAGGTGAGGAACAGGAGTCTGAACATGTAGAAGCTGGTCAGGCCCGCGGTGATCACGCCCAGGCCCCAGAGCCACTTGGGTCCATGCATGAAGGTGGCCGCGAGGATCTCGTCCTTGCTGAAGAAGCCCGACAGGCCTGGGAAGCCCGCGATGGCTAGCGTGGCGATGGCGAAGGTGGCGAAGGTCAGGGGCAGTTTCTTTCGCAGTCCGCCCATCTTGCGGATGTCCTGCTCCTCGTGCAGGGCGTGGATCACGCTGCCCGCGCCGAGAAAGAGCAGGGCCTTGAAGAAGGCGTGGGTCATCACGTGGAAGAGGCCCGCGCCGAAGGCCGCGCTGCCGAGGCCCAGGAACATGTATCCCAGCTGGCTCACCGTGGAGTAGGCCAGCACCTTCTTGATGTCGTTCTGGGTCACGGCGATAGTCGCCGCGAAGAAGGCCGTGAGGCCGCCGATGATGGCCACGGTCTCCAGGGCCATCGGAGCCAGGGCATAGAGCACGTGGCTGCGGGCCACCATGTAGACGCCCGCCGTGACCATGGTCGCGGCATGGATGAGAGCGCTCACCGGCGTGGGGCCGGCCATGGCGTCGGGCAGCCAGACGTAGAGCGGAATCTGCGCGCTCTTGCCCGTGGCGCCGAGAAGGAGTAAGAGGCCGATGGCCGCCATCACGCCGGCCGGGGCCGGATGGTGCAGTGCCGTCGTGAAGACCGAATCGAAATCCAGGCTGCCGAAGTACTTGAACATGAGGAAGAGGGCCAGCAGGAATCCGAAGTCGCCGATGCGATTGACGATGAAGGCCTTCTTGCCCGCCGATGCGTTGCTCATGGTGGGCGTGAACATCTTGTCGTACCAAAAGCCGATGAGCAGGTAGCTGCAGAGGCCCACGCCCTCCCACCCCACGAAGAGCACCAGGAAGTTGGAGCCCGTCACCAGGGTGAGCATGCTGAACATGAAGAGGTTCAGGTAGACGAAGAATCGCGGGTAGTCGCGATCATGGCTCATGTAGCCGATGGAATAGACGTGGATGAGGAAGCCCACGCCGGTGACCACCAGTGTCATCAGGGCGCTGAGGGGATCGAGGCGCAGGGCCAGGTCGACCTGGAGATTGCCGACGCTGATCCAGTCCCAGAGACGATAGACGATGATCCGTTCCGCCTCGGGCAGCGCGAGCAAGGTGCGCAGGCCCGAGAGTGCCGTGAGGAAGGACAGGAACACCGCCGCCGAGGCGATGGTCCCGGTCACTTTCACCGGCACCCGCCGTCCCAGGATCGCGTTGACCGCGAGGCCCAGCACGGGAAAGAGCAGAATCAGCGGAAACAGCGTCATACCCCCCTCAACTCCTCAGGAGCGAAGCCTTGTCCAGATCGATGTTCCGCATTCTGCGGAACACCGCGATGATGATGGCCAGGCCCACCGCCGCCTCGGCCGCGGCCACGGCCATGACGAAGAAGGCCAGGACCTGTCCGTCCAGGTCCACCCGCATGCGCGAGAAGGTGACCAGTAGCAGGTTCACCGCATTGAGCATGAGCTCCACGCTCATGAAGACCACGATGGCGTTGCGCCGGATCAGGAAACCCAGGGTGCCGATACCGAAGAGCAGCAGGGCGACCACGATGGCGGCGTTCAAGTTGACCATCAGATCTCCCTCCGGGCCATAATCACGGCGGCCACGATGGCCATGAGCAGCAGTACGGCCGTCAGCTCGAAGGGCAGCAGGAACTCCCCGAAGATGAGTTCACCCAGGCTGCCCACCTCGCCGCGCAGTTCGCCGACGGGACCGGCGGGCAGGCGGCGGCTGAAGTCCAGGGCCAGCAGCGCCGCGCTCAGGGCCACGGCCAGTCCGGCGGCGGCCCACTTGATCTTTCGGTTCATGAAGGCGGGCATCTCTTCGGGGCTGAGGTTCAGCATCATGATCACGAAGAGGAAGAGCACCATGATGGCGCCGGCGTAGACGGCCACCTGCACCGCGGCCAGGAAGAAGGCGTCCATGAGCACGTAGATGCCGGCCAAGCTGAAGAAGGCCAACACCAGGAAGAGGGCCGAGCTGATGGGATTCTTCCGGATCACCACCATCACGGCCGAGGCCAAGGCCAGGGCGGAGAAGAGATAGAAGAGAATCCCGCTCACGGCGTACCTCCCACTCCGAAGCCCAGCACGATGACGCCGTAGATGAAGATGTTCACCAGGGAGAGCGGCAGCAGCACCTTCCAGCCCAGGCCCATGAGCTGATCATAGCGGAAACGCGGCAGGGACCAGCGCACCCAGATGAAGATGAAGAGCCATACCGCCGTCTTGGCCATGAAGGTGAGCACGTGCAGGATGCCGAGCAGGAAGCGATGGCTCTCGAAGAAGGCCAGGTTCTCGATGAAGGGCAGATGATAGCCGCCGAAGAAGAGCGTCACGATCAGGGCGCTGGCGGTGATCATGTTGGCGTACTCGCCCAGCATGAAGGAGGCGAACTTCATGCTGCTGTATTCGGTGTGGTAACCGGCCACCAGTTCGGGTTCCGCCTCGGGCAGGTCGAAGGGCAGACGATTGGTTTCGGCGAAGGCCGAGATGGTGAAGAGCAGGAAGCTGAGAGGCTGGCTGATCACGAACCAGAGATGGTTGCCCTGCCAATCCACGATGCCCGTGAGCATGAGCGTGCCGCTCATCATGATCACCGGTATCACCGACAGGCCCATGGAAATCTCGTAGCTGATCATCTGGGCGCTGGAGCGCAGGCCGCCGAGCAGGGCGTACTTGTTGTTGCTCGACCAGCCGCCCACGGCCAGGCCGTAGACCCCGAGACTCGCGATGGCGAAGATGAAGAGGATGCCGATGGACAGATCCGCCACGATCATCTTCACCTCGGTGCCGCCGATGGGCAGGGTGCTGCCGAAGGGCACCACGGCGAAGGTCATGAGGGCCGGCGCCATGGTGAGCATGGGCGCCACCGCATGGAGCACCTTGTTGGCCCCGCGGGGCACGTAGTCTTCCTTGAGCACGAACTTGAGGCCGTCGGCGATGGGCTGGAGCAGTCCCCAGATGCCCACGCGGTTGGGGCCCTTCCGCCACTGGATGAAGGCGGACACCTTCCGCTCGGCCAGGGTCATGTAGGCCACCACGCCCATGGTCAGCGCGAAGACGACGAGGATCTTGCCCAGGGTGATCCAGATGTCCGCGCTCATCGTCCGCCTCCCGCGCCGGCCGCGATGCGGGCCTCGAACTCGCCGCGGAACTTCTGGAGGAATGCCTCGATGGGCATGCGCGCCGCGTCGCCCAGGGGGCAGACGGTCTTGAAGGCGATGTTGTCGCAGATGTCCAGCATGTCCTCGATCTCGCCGGCACGGCCCTGCCCATTTTCGAAACGGTTCAGGATCTTCTCGAGCCAGCCCGTGCCCTCGCGGCAGGGCGTGCACTGTCCGCAGCTCTCATGATGGTAGAAGCGCATGAGGTTGGCGGCCGCGGCCGCCATGTCGACGGTCTCGTCCATGACGATCACCGCCGCGCTGCCCAGCATGGACCCCACCGAGGCCAGGGAGTCGAAATCCATGTTCACGTTCATGGCCTCTTCGGCCGTGAGCACCGGCGTCGAGCTTCCACCGGGGATGACGGCCTTCAGCTTCCGGCCCTTCCACATCCCGCCGCAGAAATCCTCGATGACCTCGGCCAGGGGCATGCCCATGGGCCCCTCGTAGGTGCCCGGGCGTTCCACGTGACCGCTCACGCAGAAGAGCTTCGGACCCGTGTTCTTCTCGGGACCGATGGAGGCGAACCAGTCGGCGCCCCGCTCGATGATGGACGGCACGCAGGCCAGGGTCTCCACGTTGTTGATCACCGTGGGACGCCCGTAGAGACCCACCACCGCCGGGAAAGGCGGCTTGATGCGGGGATAGCCCCGCTTGCCTTCCAGACTCTCCAGCAGCGCAGTCTCCTCGCCGCAGATGTAGGCGCCGGCGCCCCGGTGCACGATGATCTCGAGGTCGAAGCCGCTGCCCAGGATGTTCCTGCCCAGGTAGCCCGCCGCCTTGGCCTCGGCGATGGCCCTCTCGAGGATGATCGCTTCCTCGGGGTACTCGCCTCGGATATAGATGAAGCAGTGGTTCGCCTGCAGGGCGTAGCTGCTGAGGATGCATCCCTCCAGCAGCAGGTGCGGATTGTCGCGCAGGATGACCCGGTCCTTGAAGGTGCCGGGCTCGCTCTCGTCGGCGTTGCAGACCAGGTAGCGCGGACCGGGGCTCTGTTCTTCCGAAGGCAGGAATCCCCACTTCACGCCGGCGGGGAATCCCGCGCCGCCGCGACCGCGCACCTGCGAGGCCTTCACCTCTTCGGTGATCTCGGCGGGGCTGAAATCCTTAAGGCCCTTCTTCAGGGCCTGATAGCCCCCCTCCCGCTCGAAGACGGCGAGGGTGTGGGAGCCTTCCATGCCCACGATGCGAGTGAGGACGGGTTCGAAGGCGGCCACGCTCAATCCTCCACCTGGTCGAGGATGGCCCCCACCCGCTCGGACGTGAGGTTCTCGTGCAGATCGTCGTCGATCATCATGGCAGGGGCGGTGCCGCAGGCGCCGATGCACTCCACCTCGATGAGGCTGAACTTCTCGTCGCCGGTGGTCTCGCCGGGAGCGATGCCGAGCTTGTCCCTTATCATGGCGCGGATGTCCTGGGCGCCTCGGATGTCGCAGCTGAGCGTGCGGCAGAGCTGGATCACGTGACGGCCCACGGGCTTCATGAAGTACATGCTGTAGAAGCTGACCACGCCTTCCACATGGGCGGGGCTCAGATCCAGGCGCTCGGCGGCCCACTGCATGCTCTCGGCCGAGATCCATCCCTTCTCGCGCTGGATGAGGTGCAAGAGCGGCAGCAGCGCGCTCCGGGACTCGGGGTACCGGGCGACGATTCCGTCAACTTCCTTGCCTATCTCCTCGGAAAACATCGGCTCCTCAACGATTGTCGTCGTGCTTTCCCCGTGTGGGGATCTGCTTCTGAAGGGGATGTCCGTGTTCGTAGTCTTCGGTGAGCAGTATGCGCCTCAGGTCGGGATGCCCGGTGAACCGGATACCCATGAGGTCCCAGACCTCGCGCTCGTTCCAGTCGGCCGATTCCCAGAGCCCCGTGGCGCTGGGCATCTCGGGTCCCTCTTCGCCATCCAGGGCTTGCGCCTGCACGCGCAGGCGATCGCCGGTGTCGGGGGCGAGCAGGTGATAGCTCACCCTGAAGCGAGGCTGCCAGCCGAGCTTCAGGCCGTCCACGCCGCTGATGTCCGTGAGCATGCTGAAGCGCGGACTGCTCTCGTCCCGCAGCCAGGTCAGAAGCTCCAGCAGCAGATCGGCACCCGTCTCCACGGTGAGTTCGCAGTGCTCCTCCCGCGTGCTCACGCGGTCCCGCCAGGTCTCGGGCAGGGTGAATCCGCTAGTCGTCATGACCCTCCTCCCCCGCGCCGGTGTCCCACTTGAGGGCCTTGGCCCCGAGGATATAGAAGTACCCCAGCAGGAGGATGATCAGGAAGACGCCCATCTCGATGAGACCGAAGAGTCCCAGCTGCTTGGCCTTCACCGCCCAGGGGTAGAGGAAGACCACTTCGATGTCGAAGAGGATGAATAGGATGGCCACCAGGTAGAATTTCACCGAGAAGCGGTCGCGAGCGTCTCCGCGCGGATCCACGCCGCACTCGTAGGGCTCGAACTTGCCCTTGTCGTTGCTTCGGCGCCCCACGTACCGGCTCATGGCCACCATGAGGCCGGCGAATCCCGTGGCCAGGACGAGCAGGATCAGGATCGGAACGTAGGATCCGGCCGCAAAGCTGTCCTCGAGGGCGAAGATAGGCATCGTTCCGACAGGGCCTTTCGGGGTCTGGGGGGATTCGCAACCGGCACATACTGGACAGGGAAGGGCCCCCTGTCAACGGCTACATGCCGACATCCCGCAAGAAGCAGGATAACGTTGCTAACATGCTCCCGCTCAAGGACTCGCGCCCTCCCCGGCCGGCGCGATGACCTGGGCGAAGGCCGAGTGATAGCCATCGCCCCAAAAGCGGAGGGACAGGTCCTCTTCCCCCGCCTGTTTCATCAGGGGAAGCGGCTCGCCCTCGGGATCCCAGGGTGCGCTGCGACGCAGATAGGGAAGGTCGCCGGCCTCGCCGCCCGCGGGAACCGGAAGCGGATTCAGGGAGCCGAGAAGTTCGAGCCCGCCCTCGCCCCAGGAGAGCCCCTCCGCGAGGATGTGCCCCTCGATCTCTCTCAGCGCCGCGATGGCCTCGGTTCCACCATCACGCTGATAGAGGAGCAGGTCGCCCGAGATCAGAAGATCGCCGGCATTGCGACCGATTGGAAGCCTGTCCAGCCATCCGCCCTGGGCCAGTTCCAATGCCGATTCGCTGGAGGCCAGCAGGAAGAAGCGTCCATGAGCCCGAGCGGCCATGCCGCCCGCGCGCAGGATGCCTTTCTCTTCATCCATGACCTCGGCTTCGGGCATGGATCGCTGCAGGCTGCTCATGGGTCCGAGCAGCCACCAGTGCTCCCTGCTCCCGGCGAAGCACCACTCTCCGCTCCTGAAGAGCCGCAATCCCGTGACCGTTTCGATCTCATCGCGGGGCATGCCCATGTCGAGAGCTCTCTCCAGAGGAAAGGCTTTCCCCTCGGCCCAGAGCTGTGGCGGAAACTTGCGATGGCTGTTGCGCCGCTGGACGAAACGATCGCATTCGGATGGCAGGGCTGAGAGCGCCGGCAGCCCCTCGTTTCGCCGCCCCTCCCTCTGGGCGGCCAGGGGCGTGACGATGAATCGGATCACCACCAGGAACAGGATGAGAACGCCCAGGGGCAGAAGTACGCGCTTCATGGAGATTCACCGCTTTCATCGAGGGTGAAGGATTTCAGGAACCGGCTGGGTTCCTGCGCGAATCCACCTCGGGTCTTTACGCGACTCAGGGTCAGGGACCGTCCCGCGCGGGTCATGGCCACGTAGAGGAGCCGGCGCTCCTCCTCCACCGCTTCGGGGTCCTGGGATCTGAGGGCGTAGTAACCGGGCAACACGTTCTCCTCAAGGCCGGCGATGTAGACCTGCTCGAACTCCAGGCCCTTGGCCGCATGGATGGTCATGAGCTGCACGGCGTCCTGACCCTGGGCGGAATCCTGTGTTCGGTAAAGGGCCAGGAAGTCCAGGAAGGAGGCCAGAGAATCTCCCAGGAACAGCTCGTCGAAACGAGGCAACAGGGCGAGGAAGCGTTCCTCCTCGCTGCTGCGTCCGCGGAAGAGTTCGGGAGCCTCGCGTTCCAGACCCGAGGCGGCCAGCAGGGCCGACTCCAGGTCCTTTCGAGATTGGCCCTCCTTCAACTGCTCCAGCCAGGGTGATCCGCTGGCCAGCAGCCGGCGCACCCCCATGCGGAAGAGCGCGTGGGCACTCTCGTCGCTGGCCTCCGGCGGTCCAGCTGGATCCAGCTGCAGCACCAGAGCCAGGGGGGCGAGGCCGTCGCGGCCGGACCTCCGGGCCAGTCGTTTCATCTGCAAGCTCTGCATGCGCTCGAAGGCTTCGCCCAGGCAGCGGCAGTCATCCAGGGCGCGATGGCGGGCCTCGGCCCGAATGCCGAAGCGCTCGATGAGATCTTCCAGGCGGTTGCGTTCCCGCGGGAAGAGACGCCGTGCCAGGGCAAGGCTGTCGTAGAGCGCCTGCCGGGGACGGGCGAATCCCTGTTCCCTCGCCACGCGGGCGATCACGGGAAAATCGAAGGTCGCGCCGTTGTGGGCCACCAGGTCCAGGTCACCCACGAAACGCAGGAAGTCGGCCAGAGCCTGGGCCGGCGGCGGTGCTCCCTCGAGCATGGCCTCGTCGATGCCGTGCACCGCCGTGGATTCGGGAGGCACGGGACCCGAGGGCTTCACCAGGGTTTCGAAGCGCGCCACTTCCCGACCGCCCTCGTAACGTATCGCTCCGATCTCGAGGATCTCGCATCGGGACGTGTCGATGCCCGTAGTCTCCAGGTCGAAGATTACATAGTCGCGCAGGGGCTGGTATTCGGCCGCGCGCCAGAGCTGATAGAGACGGAAGAAGAGCAGGGGCGCGCGTTCCCCTTCGACCCGGTGGCGCCGTAAACCCCCCTCGAAAATGAGGGCATGACTTTCGGCCTCCAGGCGCAGGCGGGGACCTTCCGGCGGCTCGGGGCCAGCCGGCACAAGGCTCTTGCGGTACCAGGGCTCCAGGGTAAGTCCAAGCCACTCGCAGAGGATTTCCTCCTGCTGCCGGTCCGGCGCGCTCACGGCCACGCGCTTGCCCTGCCTCAGGAGCGAGCGCAGTTCCTCGAGCAGTTCGGCCAAGCCCACGGCGGCGAAGGGATCGCCGGGCAGTTCGGCGTCGGCGTCCTCCTCGAGTTCGAGCAGGACCTCCCCCACCAGCTGGCGCAGGGTCTTGCCCTTCTGGCCGGCGCGCAGGTTGCTGAGGCGCGCGACCTTCTCGTCGAGCTGCCAGCTCAGGCGGGCCATCAGCGAGAGCCGCTCGCCGACGGCCTCCCTTTCGGCCCGCGTGTCCGCCGCATCTTCGGCGGGCAGGATGGAGTCGAGAGCGTCCAGTCCACGAGTGAATTCCCTGGCGAAGGATTCCTGCCAGCTATCATCGTCCCGACCCGCGGCGCCTTCCTGGAAGGAGCGCCAACGCCGGGACTGGCGGCGCAGGGCGTCACGGTGTCGCCGCACCTCGGCCAGGGCCTGACGCCAGGACGATCCCTGCCGGCGCACCAGCTCGCCCATGAGCGAGGTCGACCCCGGGTCCAGCTGCGCCCCCAGCACCTGTCCCATGGCGTCGTCATCAGCCGGATTGCGCAGCAAGCGCAGGGTGGCCAGGATCTGCCCGATGCGCGGCTGATCGAGGAGCCCGCGCCCCGAGATCATCTCGACGGGAACCCGCTCGCCCATGAGCTTGCCCTCGAGGAACTCCCCGATGGAATGCTTGGGATAGAGGATGGCCACCTCGTTCCAGCGCAGATCGCGATCGCGCAGCCGCGCCTGGCGGATGTCCGCGCTCAGGAAGGCGGCCTCGTCCTCCTCGCTGTCGAAGCTCTCCACGCGCAGTTCACCCTCGCCCCCGGCCCGGCTGCGAAGCGGCTCGCCCGAACCCAAGAGAGCCTTGGCGCCGTCCAGGATGCGCTCGCGATTCCGATAGTTCTCCTCCAGGAAGATCTCCCGGGGCGAATAGTCGCGCCGGTAGTCCTCGAGGTTCCGCGGGTCCGCGCCGCGCCAGGCGTAGATGGACTGGTTCGCGTCGGCCACCAGGAAACTGCGCCCGCCCTCGGGCACGAGATGCCGAAGGATCCGATACTGGAGCGCGTCGGTGTCCTGGAACTCGTCCACCAGCACATGGGCCCAGCGCTCGCGCACCTGCTCGCGCAGATCGGCGTGGTCGCCCAGGAGCTGACGGGTGAGATCGAGGATGTCGTCGAAGTCCACGGCCTTCTCGGCGCGAAGCAGTCCCTGGTATTCGCCGAAAAGGTCCTGCTGCAATCCGCTGAGCACATCGGCGCTGCGATCCACCCGATAGATGCCGAAGCGCCCGAGCAGCAGCCGCAGCTCCTTGTCGTCGGGCTCGCGGCTGGAGAAGCCGAGACGCTGCCAGGCCCGCCGCAGCACGCCCAGCTGGCGTCCCTCGTCGGCCACGGCGAAGTCGGCGGGAAGCTCGGCCCGCTCGGCGTGCTCGCGCAGCAGATGAATGCCGAAATGATGGAAGGTGCCCGCGGCCACCTGTCCCGCGCGCTCCCCCAGATAGCCGGCGAGACGGTCCACCATCACCGAGGCGGCCTTGCGGGTGAAGGTGAGGGCCAGGATGCTCTTGGCCTCCACCCCGGACACGCTGCCCAGGTAGACGATGCGGTTGACCAGGGTGCGAGTCTTGCCCGTTCCTGGGCCCGCCATCACGAGGATGTGAGGATCGGCCGCGAAGACCGCGTCACGCTGCCGGGGATTCAGCTCCCGCTCGAGGTCGCGCCACAGACCCGGCGCGCTCACGGGATACTCCGAAGAGAGTGAGTCAGGGAATCCCGCTGCGGGATCGCAAGAAGCTGGAAAGGCTGCATGGATGTCCTCCGGAAGGAGCCAGTCTATTCGGAGGAACCGGGGGAGGCAACGATTTCAGGCATGAAAAACCCCGCCCTGGGCAAAAGGGCGGGGAGGAGGTACTGCGGCCAGCCGGGGTATTAGCGATAAAGGCTCTTGAGCGAGCTCCAGCTGGTTTCCTGAGTGCTGGTCGAGCAACCGGTGATGATGACCGTGACGCCGGAGATCTCTCCCCAGACACCGCGGGAACCGGTCTCGCTGCAGTTAGCATTCATGAAGGCGGGGAAGTCCGGGGGCAGGTTGCCCAGGGGATCCCCATCGATGTCGGTGTAGCCGAGGCCAGTGGCGTTGGCGATGACGAACTCCATGCAGGTATCGTAACCGTCGAAGACCGCCGTCATGTTGATGTTGGCGATGGTGCCGACGATGATGCCTTCGTAGTACTGATAGGTCGTATAGGAGATGAAGTTCACGATGTCGGCCCAGTACTCGGCGTCGCCGCCGTCCCAGGCCTCGCCGGTGCCGTTCATCCAGAGGCGGCCGCCGCAGTACTCGTTACGCCAAGTCTGGTAGCCGGTCTGGTTGGCATCGAGGTTATCGTTCATGAGAACGGGATCGGCGCAAAGCGTGATGCAGGAAACCTCCCACTGGGCGCCCAGCGTGGCGCCGTTCCAGGACTGAGCCTGAAGAGTGTTTCCGATCTCGCCCCAGGAGCCATCATTGAAGTTCTCGGGCCAGGACTCCGTACCGTGGCCCATCTGGATCACTCCACCCAGATCCACGGAGAAGTAGGCACCATCTTGAGGAGGCCCTGCGAGGGCGGGGGTCACGAGCAGCGCGATGAGCCCGGACAACAGTAGCAGTGTTTTCTTCATGTTTGCCTCGGGGGTCCTGATCACCCAAGTCAGAGGTTGCAGAGACAGTAGCAGGGCCGGCGACCTGCGATGCCGGTGGGGACTGCTTTCCGATGAGAGAATATATTTCATAGAAAGAACGTCATTCAAGCTAAATATCCAAGCTAAATATCCAAGCTAAATATCCTAAATATCGGAACAATTTTCTGTCCCTTGAAGCCAAGCTTCCCCATTTCCGAACATTCCCTGCGAAAAGCCTGTGGGATTGCCAAAAAAGGCCCCATCCCCTAGGATGCGGTCCTCCCGTAGCAAGTTTTGGAGCGAAGATGCCCCTGGATCCTCATCATTCCATGTGGAGGGACAAAACGGAGGCTCCCGAAGGCCCTCGAGCCCCGGTTTCAGCCCTTCTGGACAACATCCGTAGCGCTCAAAACGTGGGCGATATGTTCCGCAGCGCCGATGCCCTCTTCCTTGAGAAGCTCTATCTTGTTGGTATAACTGCATTTCCACCCAACAGCAAGCTGGAGAAGACCGCCCTGGGCGCCAGCGAGACCGTTCCCTGGTCCCACCAGCTTAGGCTCTTCGACGCCGTGGAGGAAATCCGCGCCTCGGGCACCCCCATCGTGGCCGTGGAAATGACGCCCACGAGCCAGTCCCTGTTCGAATGGCAGGGACCGGCCCGGGCCTGCTTCGTTTTCGGCCACGAGGTCATGGGCGTGGACAGGGAACTCATCCGCCAGGCCGACGCCGTGGTGCATCTGCCCATGGCAGGCCTCAAAAACAGCCTGAATGTCTCCTCCAGTTTCGCCGTCACCCTCTACCACCATCTGGCCCGGCATGGCCTGCTGGACGGCGGACCGCCCTCCCTGGAAGACTCCTACCTGCCCGACAAGCGGCAGGGTTGATCGATTCCACATTGAGAAACATTTCACTTTAGTATTGACGAATCCGGCCGAATCCTTATTTTCGGATATGCGGATATGTGGATTTTGTATGGAGGAGTCATGGAACGCAATCCCGAAGACATCCAGGCGGCGGCGAAGATCTTCAAGGCCCTGTCTCACCCCGCGCGTCTGGAGATCGCCTGCCACCTTTCCCAGGACGGTCCCTCGACCCAGAAGGATCTCATCGATCTGCTCGGCTGGCCCCAGTCCACCATGGCCCGGCACCTGGCGCCCCTGCGCGACGTCGGCCTCATCGACGGCAGGCGCCGCGGTCCCGAGGTGGAACTGAGCGTGACCAGCGAGCTGGTGAGCGAGATGGTCCAGTCCCTCTGCGACTGGCTCCATGAAAACGGAAACGGAAGCTCCAAGGAGGACGCATGAATCGGCGCGAGTTCATCAAGATCGGTTCGGGCGGCGCGGCGGGTGCGGCACTTCTAGGTGGCCTGACCACGGACTGGTATGGCAGCTACGACAATCGCCTCGAGAATCCCGACACCGACGGCGATCGCATCGTCCCCAGTTTCTGCGAACTCTGCTTCTGGAAGTGCGGAATCCTCGCCCACGTGAAGGACGGCCGCATCACGAAGATCAAGGGCAATCCCAAGCATCCCCTCTCCCGTGGACGGCTCTGCCCCCGCGGCGCGGGCGGCACCGGCCTTCTCTACGATCCGGATCGCCTGAAGAGGCCCATGGTCCGAGTGGGCAAGAACGGCATGCAAAATTTCGAGGAGGTCGACTGGACCACCGCCCTGGACGAGGTCGCCGACAAGTTCGAGATGATCCGACAGCGCTACGGCGCCGAGGCCCTGGCCCTCTACTATCACGGCTTCGGGGCCAACTGGATGAAGCACCTCTTCAAGGCCTACGGCAGCCCGAACATCGCGGCCCCCTCCTACGCCCAGTGCCGCGGCCCCCGCGACGTGGGTTTCGACCTGACCTTCGGCAGCATCGTGGGTTCGCCGGAAGTCCTCGACATGCAGAACAGCCGCTGCATCACCCTCATCGGTTCGCACCTGGGCGAGAACATGCACAACACCCAGGTGCAGGACTTCGCCACGGCCATCCGTGACGGCGCCGACCTCATCGTGGTCGACCCCCGCTACTCGGTGGCGGCCTCCAAGGCCAAGTACTGGCTGCCCATCAAGCCGGGCACGGACATCGCCCTGCTCCTGGCCTGGATGCACGTGCTCGTCGACGAGGGACTCTACGACAAGGAATATATCGACAACTACGCCTACGGATTCGATCAGCTCGTCGAGCACGTGAAGCCCTTCTCGCCCGAGTGGGCCTACCCGCGCACGGGCATCGAACCGGAGATGATCCGCCGCTCGGCCCACCTCATGGCGGGCGCGCGGCCGGCCTCCTTCATCCATCCCGGGCGGCACGTCACCTGGATGGGCGACGACACCCAGCGCAGCCGGGCCATCGCCATCCTCAACGCCCTGCTGGGCTCCTGGGGCCGCAAGGGCGGATTCTACATCCCCTCGCAGCTCAGCCTGCCCAAGTACAAGTATCCCGGCTATCTGCCACCGGATCGTCCGGCGGCCGACCGGCCCCACGCCAGCAGCTACCCCCTGGGCGACAACGTGCTGGCACAGGGCGTCTGCAATGCGACCATTCCGGGACTGGCCGAGTACGACCTGAAGGGATGGATGGTCTACGGCTCCAACCTTCCGACCACGCTTCCCGACCCGAAGACCACCTACGAGGCCATCCAGAAGTTGGACTTCCTGGTGACCATCGAAGTACTGCCGGCGGAGATCGCCGGATGGTCGGATGTGGTCCTGCCCGAAGCCACCTACCTGGAACGCTGCGACGAGCTGCACAATCCCAATTACCGGGAGCCATACGTGGCCGTGCGCCAGGAAGTGGTGCCGCCCATGTACGAGAGCAAGCCCGGCTGGTGGATCGCCAAGGAGCTCGGCACGCGTTTGGGACTCCCCGAGTTCTTCCCCTGGGAAAACAGCGAAGAGTACGGCATGACCCGCATCAAGGAAGCGGGACTCGATTGCGAGGCCCTGCAGAAGGACGGCGTGATCCTCGGCAAACCCGAACCCCTCTTCTTCGAGGAGGGCGCAGCGCCGGACTTCTACACCAACACGGGCAAGATCGAGCTCTACTCCACGCGTCTGGCGGAGCACGGATTCGATCCCATCCCCGTCTTCACGCCGCCGGAGGAACCGCCGGACGGTTATTATCGACTGCTCTTCGGGCGCACCCCCACCCACACCTTCGGACGGACCACCAACAACCGGTTGCTCTCGGAGGTCTACAAGGAGAACCAGATCTGGGTGAACCGGGGCGTGGCCCTGAAGTGGGGCCTCAAGGATGGGCAGCGGGTCTATCTGCAGAACCAGGACGGCGTGCGCTCCACCTTCTCCTTGCCGGTGAAGGTGACCAACCGCATCCGGCCCGAGGCCGTATTCATGGTCCACGGCTACGGTCGCAAGGCCAAGAAGCTGTCCTTCGTCTACGGAAAGGGTGCCGACTCGGCGGAGTTGATCACGAAGTACAAGGTGGATCCCATCATGGGAGGCACGGGTATGAACGTGAACTTCGTCACCTTCATCGACGCCGAGGATGAGGGAGCCAATCCCGGAGGCCATGCCGATGCCGGTATCGAGAACAGGGAGGTGACCGCATGAGCGAGCCCCGTTACGCCATGGTCATCGACACCCGGACCTGCGTGGGCTGCAGCGCCTGCGTCATCGGCTGCAAGACCGAGAACGACACTCCCGACGGCTACACCCGTGACTGGATCGTCACCGAGACCCGGGGCACCTTCCCCGATCTCAGCATGACCATCACCTCGCAGCGCTGCAACCACTGCGAGGACGCTCCCTGCGTTCGGGCCTGCCCCACCGGCGCCTCCCACTACGCCAAAGGCGGACAGGTGAAGGTCAGCCGGAGCAAGTGCACGGGCTGCAAGGCCTGCATCTCGGCCTGCCCCTACGGCGCGCGCTATCTGCATCCCGAGACGCGCACCGTGGACAAGTGCACCTTCTGTTACCACCGGATCGCCGCGGGCGAATCCACCACCTCATGTCAGGAGATCTGCCCCACCACGAGCATCTTCTTCGGCGATCTCAACGATCCGGACAGCGAAGTGGTCGATCTGCTCGCCCGTCGCAAGTACTTCACGCTGCGTCCCGATGCGGGAACCGAACCCCAGGTCTACTACCTGGTCTAGGAGGACGGCATGGTCGAAGTCACCAACAATCGGATGAACCCCTTCATCGATCCGGATCTGCACATCTGGCACGGAGAAGTGGCCGCCGATCTCTTCCTCGCCGCCATGGTCGGGGGAATCATGGCCCTCACTGCGGTGCTCTACTTCTGGGCGCCCCGCAAGGAGTGCTCCCGTGGCTACTGCCTGTTGCCCTGGATCTCCCCCCTGCTCATCTCCTTCTGCCTGCTCTTCCTCTGGATCGATCTGGGCAACAAGTTCAACGCCTTCCGCTTCTTCTTCGTGCTGAAGTCCTACAGCTTCATGTCCTGGGGATCCTGGATCATCCTCATGACCTACCCGGCGAGCATGCTCTTCGCCTGGGGCGGTTCACCTCCGGACTTCAAGGAGCGCTGGCTGAAGCGGATGCCCTTCATCGCCGGTGTCGGCGCCTGGGCCGACCGCCACCGCCGCGGCATCGCCATCTGGAACTTCGTCACCGGAATCGCTCTGGGGCTCTACACCGGTGCGCTGCTCGCCTTCTACGCGGCCCGCCCCCTCTGGAACTCGCCGATCCTGCCCCTGCTCTTCCTGAGCTCGGGAGTGGCCTGCGCGGCGGCCTACATGCTGCTGGTCAGGCTCACGGACTTCGAGCGCACCGTCATCGGCCGTGTCCTGGTGGGCGCCCTCATCTCCCAGGCCCTCTTCAACGCCCTCTGGTTCTTCGGGCTCGAGACGGCTTCGGACAGCGGACGCATGGCCCTGGACCTCTTCACCGGGAAGCAGTACACCGCGGCCTACTGGTCCCTGGTCGTGGGCATGGGCCTGGTCATCCCGCTCATGACAGCCTGGTTTCGCAAGTTGCGCAACCAGGGACTGCAGCGGGCAGTGACCTTCTTCGTTCTCGCCGGCGCTTTCGCGCTCCGGTGGTTGATCATCTTCGCCGGGCAGCATTCGGACTCCGCCGGGCACGTGGCGGGATTGGGAGGATAGCATGGTCGAGATCACCCACAATCGCATGAACCCCTTCATCGATCCGGATCTGCACATCTGGCACGGTGAAGTGGCGGCCTATCTCTTCCTGGGAGGACTGGCCGCGGGCGTCATGCTGCTCACCGGGCTCATGCGCATCTGGAAGCCCGGTTTGGAGCGCTCGCGGCAGATGGCGTTCATCCCCTGGCTGGCGCCCATCCTCATTTCTCTGGGCATGTTCTTCCTCTGGCTGGATCTCGCCAACAGGATCAACGCCTTCCGATTCTTCTTCACCTTCAAGGTCTGGTCACCCATGTCCTGGGGCGCCTGGATCCTGTTGCTCATCTATCCCAGTTCCATTCTCTTCGCCTGGGCCGAAACGCCCCGCGATCTGAAGGACAGGCTCATGGCGCGATTCTCATTCCTTAAGGGCATCGACGCCTGGGCGAGCCCGCGCCATGACATGCTGGCCTTCTGGAGCATGGGCGTGGGCATGCTCCTGGGCATCTACACGGGAGTGTTGCTGGGAAGCGTCGCGGCGAGACCGCTCTGGAATTCGGCTCTGCTGGGCCCGCTCTTCCTGGTGTCCGGCATCTCCACGGCCGCTGCCATGACCCTGCTCTTCCGGATACGGGACGAGGAGCGCGTGCTCTTCTCGCGCATCGACATGGTATTCATCCTCGTGGAGATGGGCTTCCTGGCGCTCTGGCTCATAACCCTGGCCTCCGGCGGCGCCAGCTATCAGGCCGCCGCGGACCTCTTCTTCGGCGGCAGCTACACGGCCGCTTTCTGGAGCCTCGTGGTAGCCCTGGGACTGGTGGTCCCCCTCATCGCCGAGCTGCTCGAGAAGCGGCATCACGTCATTCCCGGACGCGCCACCGCCGTGTTCGTACTTATCGGAGGATTCGCCCTGCGCTGGATCCTCGTCTTCGCGGGACAGCATTCCAGCTGGGTCACCCAGCTGTCGCTTCACTAGGAAAGGACCGAGATGCCCAAGAACTACTGGAATCCCTACCTGGCGGGCCTGCTCCTCGGCCTCACCCTGCTCGCCGCCTTCCTGGTGGCGGGACAGGGACTGGGCGCCAGCGCGGCCCCCAAGCGCATCGTGGCCCTGGGCTGTGAAACCGTGAACGCACAGTGGGCCCAGTCCAACTCGGCCATCGGGAAGTACTTCGACGGCGATGGTGCCCATCCCCTGAAGAACTGGCTGGTGGTGGAAGTCATCGGCGTGCTACTGGGCGGATTCATCGGCGCCGTGAGCGCGGGCCGCCTGAAGGGCGAGGTGGTGCGCGGACCGCGCATCTCCGTGGGAGGTCGACTGGTCTTCGCATTCTTCGGCGGTGCCCTCATGGGACTGGCCGCGGCCATCGCCCGGGGATGCACCTCCGGGCAGGCCCTATCCGGCGGCGGGTCTCTCGCGGCCGGCGGCTGGGCGAACATGATGATGTTCTTCGGCGGCGCCTACGCGGTGGCCTGGCTCCTGAGGAGGCAGTGGGTATGAACAACCTCTTCCCCCTGGAATTCGCGGGCGAACAGCTCAGGCTCCTCACCGGGCTCGGTGTGGGCTTCTTCTTCGGATTCTCCCTGGAGCGTGCCGGCTTCGGTAACGCCAAGAAGCTGGCCGGGCAGTTCTATCTGAACGACATGGCCGTCTTCAAGGTCATGTTCACCGCCGTGCTGGTCTCGCTCACGGGCGTCTTCTCCCTCTCGGCCTGGGGACTGCTCGAACTGGGCAACCTGTGGATCAATCCCACCTTCATCTGGGCTCAGGTGGTCGGCGGATTCATCCTCGGCATCGGTTTCGTCATGAGTGGGCTCTGCCCCGGAACCTCTGTGGTGAGCGCGGCCTCGGGCAAGCTCGACGGGCTCGTGACGGTACTGGGCACCTTCTTCGGCGTCTTCGTCTTCACCCTCGTCTTCGACAAGCTGCCCTTCCTGCAGAGCCTCTACTCGGCGGGATCCGGGGAAGTGCTTCTGCTGCACGAGATCTTCCCCTTCAAGTTCCCCGCCCTCTGCCTCATCATGACGGTGATTCTCATCGCCCTGGGCGCTTTCATCTTCGCCGAGTGGGTGGAGAAGATCTATCAGAAGAAGCTGGGACCCGGACCCCTGTCGCCGCCCGATCGTCCGCGTATGAAGTACTACGTACTGGGCCCCCTCTTCCTCATCGCCCTGGCCGCGGCCATCTACGACAAGCCCATCGTGCCCGAACCCGAACCGCGCCCCCTGGTGGGCATCGAGCCCCTTTCGGTGGCCGAGCGCCTCATCGACGGAGATCCCACCCTGGTCATCCTGGATCTGCGGGGAGAGGAGGCCTTCAGCGAAAAGAGTCTCCCCGGCGCACTGATGGTGCAGGGACTGGGCAATCCCGCCGACTGGCTGGCCAACCTCGCCGAGGGTATGACGGTGGTGCTCTACGATCAGGGCAACACCGCCCAGACCATTCCGGGCTCCTGGCCGGAGCAATTGGAGTACTTCACCCTGCGGGGAGGCTTCGACGCCTGGAAGAGCGAGGTGCTCACCCCCATGGAGCCCCTGGGCACGAGCCTCGTGGAGCAGGACTTCACTCGCCGCCAGAACCAGATCGCAGGATTCTTCAGCGGCACACGAGTGAAATCCAAGGCCGCGGCGCCGCCCCCGGCGCCTAGCGGTGGAGGCAAGAAAAAGAAGAAGCCCGCGGGCGGTTGTTAAGATGCAGCCCCGTCCCTACCTGCTCTGCGGCGGACGAAGCCGGCGTATGGGAAGGGACAAGGCCCTGCTTGAGCATCCCGAAGGATCCACGCTACTGGAAAGGGCGGCCCGATTGCTGGAAACAGCACTCGGACCGCCCCTTCTTCTTTCGGGGGATGGCCATCGCTATCCGCGTTTCGGCTACGAGGAACTCGCCGATGCGCGCCCCGACTGCGGGCCCCTGGGAGGTATCATCGCCGCCCTGGAGCATTCGGCTCCGGCCCCGGCTCTCATCCTCGCCGTGGACATGCCCTTCCTGCTCCCCGAGGACATCGACGCTCTCCTGGCCGCCGCCGGTCCCGGCGTCACGGTCGCCAGGGCGAAGGGGCGTCGGCATCCGGCCCTGTCCATCTGGTCCGCGGAGACCCTGCCTACCCTGAAGGAAGCCCTGGACTCCGGTCAGTTCGCGCTCATGACCCTGCTCGACCGGCTCGAGGTCGCGGATGTCGAGCTGCCCGAGGCGCGGCTGGCCAACTGGAACGAGCCGCCTACTTCGTGAAGCGAGCCAGCACGAGACCGCCCAGGAACCATCCGATCAGAAGATCCATGAAGGTCACGAAGACGAAGCCCGGCGCGAAGCCGTACCAGATCCAGTAGGGCCCCAGGAACATCAGGCTGGCGATGACCGCGATGACCACCGCCAGGCGTAGCTTCACCGAGAAGGCGATCTCCCCCATGCAGAGCATCAGTCTCGCCATGAGCAGGGCGACCAGCAGGTTCACCACGAACTGCAGGATGAGGGGAACCGCCCCCATGGCGTCCATGCCGCCCCGCGTCAGCGAGATGAAGGCCACGGGGCCTGCGTTCATGCGGGCCATGCCCTCTTCGTCGCCGGACTGGAAGTGGGGAATGAAGTAGATGCCGTCTTCCTGGCTACCCGCCAGCATGGCCTCGGCCACGACCTGCTCGTTGGAGAAGCCGTTCACGTTGCCTTCCCACCAGGGCAGCATCATATGGGAAACGAAACTCCAGACGAACACGATGAGTGCGGCGAGGAAAGCGCCAAGCAAAGCTCTACCGGTCATGGAAGACCTCCGTGTCTGGGCTGCCGGCGATACACTGCCGGCGGCCGGCGATTGAGTTGGATCTTACAGCTTCAATTCGACGCCCACCGGGCAGTGATCGCTTCCCATCACCTCGGGACTGATCCAGGCGTCGGCGAGTGAATCCTTGAGATTCTTGCTGAGATAGAAATAGTCGATGCGCCAGCCGATGTTGCGTGCGCGGGCGCCGCTTCGCATGCTCCACCAGCTGTACTGCTCGGGGATGTCCCCCCGACGATCGCGAAAACTGTCGGACCATCCCTTGGCGAGCAGACCGTCGATCCACTCGCGCTCCTCTGGCAGGAAGCCGCTGATGGTCTCGTTCTCCTTGGGGCGAGCCAGATCGATGGGCATATGGGCGGTGTTCACGTCGCCGCAGACCGCGATGCGTTTGCCGCGGCGCACCCGACCGTCCACCTTCTTCTGGAACTCGCGGTAGAAATCCATCTTGTAGGCCAGGCGCTCCTCGCTGGCCTTTCCGTTGGGGAAGTAGACGTTGTAGAGCAGGAAGTCGCCGTGGTCTGTGACCATGACGCGGCCTTCCGAATCGAAGCGTTCGATGCCCAGACCTGCCTTCGCCTTCAGGAAGGGAACTCCGTCGCGCACATAGGTGACCACGCCGGAATAACCCTTCTTTTCAGCCGAGGCGAAATGGGCGCTCCAGCCCTCGGGCGCCGTGAGAGCCTCGTCGAGCTGATCGGGATGGGCCTTGGTCTCCTGAAGACAGATGATGTCGAGATCCGACTTCCAGAGCCAGTCCATGGCTCCCTTGCGCTGCACCGCGCGGATGCCGTTCACGTTCCAACTGATGAGCTTCATCTAGAGATCGCCTTTCGGTTCGCCGCTCTCGTCGCCGCCGAACTGGTCCAGCCAGAAGTCGATTTCCTCGGCCGTGGAGTCCTCGGGCTTTTCGCTAGCATCCTCGCCCTTGCTCTGGGATGCCAGTTTCGAGGCCAGGGATTCCGCGCTTTCCACCCGAGCACCGAGACCACGGGCGTGGGCGCCGATGTCCTTCTCGTCGGAACTGACCACGGTGACGATCCTCGGATTCGCGTGACGATCGAGTTGAGCCCTGATCCAGGCGTCGGCGCTGGGCGCGAAGATCACTCTGATGGGCCCCGGCGCCTGATCCCTGCCCGAGCTCTGTCCGTCGAAGACCACGGTCCATCGCTCACGGCTCCTGAAGACCCGAGGCGCGAGCAGACGCAGGAATCGCTCGCGGGCTTCCTCATGGTTCTCCGCGAGCAGGTCCGCCATGCCCGGCAGCTTGTGCATCACGTTGAAGCCATCCACCCAGCGCTCGCTCATCGATCGTCCCCTTCGAGGATGACCATGGCCACGGCCAGTCCTTCCTGATGGCTGAGGCTCAGGTGTGTCCTGGTGATCTTGCGTTCGGCCAGAATCTCGGCCGCCCGGCCTCTGAGCACGAGTTCGGGTTTTCCCAGCTCGCCGGTGGCGACTTCCACCTGGGCCCAGGCGAGCCCCTCGCGGATGCCCAGGCCCAGGGCCTTGACGAAGGCCTCCTTGGCGGCGAAGCGGGCGGCGAAGGAGGGCCAGGGTTCGGCCCTCCCCTCGCAGTGGGCGCGCTCTCCGGGCGTGAAGAGGCGGTCCAGGAGCCTGTCCCCCCACTTCTCGGCCCCTCGACGGAGCCGATGGGGATCCATGACGTCGATGCCCGTGCCCAGAATCATGGCGCCCTAGAAGCGGTCCAGGAAATCCAGGAAGAGGCGAACCCCGAAGCCGTTGCCGCCCTTGGGGCGCACGCCGCGTTCCTTGTCGCCCCAGGCCGCGCCGGCGATGTCCACGTGCACCCAAGGCTTGGGATCGGCGAAGCGCTGCAGGAACTTGGCCGCGCTGATGGTGCCGCCATCCCGGCCGCCGGTGTTCCTGATGTCGGCCACGGGACTGTCGATGAGATAGTCGTACTCCTCGAACATGGGCAGGGGCCAGACCTTCTCGCCGGTGGCCTCGCCGGCCTCGCGGAGCGCGCCTTCGTAGGCCTCGCCCTTCTTGTTGCTGAGGATGGCGGCGGCCTCGTGACCCAGGGCCACCACGCAGGCGCCGGTGAGGGTCGCCACGTCGATGATGAGTTCGGGTCCGAATTCCTTCGCGTAGTTCAGGCCATCGGCCAGGATGATGCGCCCCTCGGCGTCGGTGTTCAGCACCTCGATGGTCACGCCGCTGCGCGCGCGGATGATGTCGCCCGGGCGATAGGCATCGCTACCGGGCATGTTCTCGCAGGTGGGTACGATGCCGATCACCCGATGCGGGAGGTCCAGTTCGGCCAGGGCCCGGAAGGTGCCCAGCACCGCGGCCGCACCGCCCATGTCGTACTTCATCTCGTCCATCTTGGCGCCGGGCTTCAGGGAGATGCCGCCGCTGTCGAAGGTGATGCCCTTGCCCACCAGGGCCAGGGTACGCTTGCCGCCGGGGTTGTATTCCAGCTCGATGAGATGGGCCTCGTTGCGGCTGCCCCGTCCCACCGTGAGCAGGGCCTCGAAGCCCTCCTTCTCCAGCTGGGCCTGCTTCTTGATCTTCGCCTTGATGCGCCCGCCCGAATCCTTGGCGATCTGCCTGGCCGTCTCGGCGAGATAGGCGGGATTGGCCAGGTTGCCGGGGGAACACATGAGGTCCCGGGCCAGGAGCGTGCCGGCCGCATGGGCCTCGGCCCGCTTGCGCGCGGTATCGGCCTCGGCCTTGGATGCCGATTCGGGCAGCAGCAGGGTCACGCGACTGAGGTGCCTGGCCTTCTTCTTGGCCGGCAGATACTTGTCGTAGGCGTAGCCCGAGAGGACGAGCCCCGTGACGATCTCGAAGACATCGGCCTCGGCGGGCAGCACGAAGGTGGCCTGCTTCACTCCCAGAGCCGCGAAGGCCTTCTGGGCCGCCGCGGCGGCGTCGCGCCAGTGACGGGCGGTGTAGGGTCCCTTGCCGAGGCCCGCGAAGAGCCAGCGCGAATCCGACTTGCCGTAGAAGAGCTGCGTGCCGCCGAGTCCGCCCTTGAAGTCGCCCTTGGCGAGAGCTCCGCTCAGCGCCTTGCCGCCCGGGATCTTGCGTCCTCCCGTCGCCAAGTCTCCGCCCTTCTCCATGAGGACGATGTTGTTCTCGAATCCATCCAGGGACTTCTGGATTTTCACGCTGATCTTCACGCTGACCCTCCTTCCAGGGGGACATCCTTCTTCCAGATGGGCACGATCTCCTTGAGGCGATCCACATAGCGGGCCGCGGCAGCCCAGGCCTCCGCCCGGTGCGGCGCGCCCACGGCCAGGGCCAGGGAGGGCACGCCCACTTCCAGGAGGCCGACCCGATGGACCGCCGCCACTTTGAGGGGACCGAATTCCTGAGTCAATTCATCGCCGATTTCGCGCATCTTGGCCAGAGCCATTTCCCGATAGGCGGAATACTCCAGGGCCGAGACCGGGCCCTCCTCTCCGTGATCGCGGACCACGCCGAGAAAGGTGACCACCGCTCCATGGCCGGGATCGCTGACTGCCGCGATGAGGGGGTCGAGATCCAGCGAATCATCCCGGATATCGAACATCTCAACCTCCCGAGACCGGCGGGAAGAACGCCACCACGTCGTCCCCGCTGAGGGGCTGGTCATCGGAGGCGTATTCCTCGTTCACGGCATTGAGTCGGGTGCTCGAAACGGCGGAGAGCGCGGGATGTTCGGCGCAGAGAGCGCTCCAGAGCGAGGCCGGCGTGGCCTCGCCCTGGATATCGAAGTCGATTTCGTCCTGCCCGGCGGCCTCGGCGAAAGCGCCGAAGAGCTTCACCTGCAGGCGCAGGCTCACGCCCTGGCCTCCCACTTGCGTGTCATGTCGAAGAAGCCCGAGACGAGTATGATGCCCGCCATGATCAGAGCCCCGATGGACACCCAGCCCGGCACCTGGGCCGCTTCGCCGCCCGCGTAGGAGTGCAGCCCCACCAGGAAGTAGTTCACTCCGAAGTAGGTCATGATCACCGAACTGATGGCGGCGAAGCTGGCGGCGGCGAAGATCCAGGGACGGTTCATGGCAGGAATCCAGCGGAAATGCACCACCACCGCGTAGACCAGGATGGTCACCAGGCTCCAGGTCTCCTTGGAGTCCCAGCCCCAGTAGCGGCCCCAGCTCTCATTGGCCCAGACGCCACCCAGGAGGGTGCCGATACTCAGCAGGCCGAGGCCCGTGACCAGCACGTTCCAGTGCAGGCGATTCAGGCTGCGGACCGCCTCATGGAGCGCGGGCCGGTCGGGACTCTTGAAGACGTGCATGATCAGCATGGTCAGGGCCAGAAGCGCGCCCAGACCCAGGAAGCCGTAGCTGCTGGTGATGATGGTCACGTGGATGTTGAGCCAGTAGGAGGCCAGAACCGGCACCAGGGGGCCGATGGCCGGATCGAAGGTGCCCAGCATGGACACCCCCAGCACGATAGCCGTGAGCAGGGAACCGAGGGCCGCCGAGATGGCCCGCCTGTCCACCATCTCGAAGATGATGCCCGCCAGGGCGACGGTGAGGCTGATGAAGATCAGCGACTCGTATCCGTTGCTGAGCGGCGCGCGCCCGGAGGCGATCCAGCGCAGGACGAAGGCATAGAGGTGATAGGCCGCCGAGCCCACGAAGACGATCATCGCGATGAGATAGAGGGGATGCTTGAAGGTGAAGGGCTTGCCCTTGCGCTTGGTGAGGACGACCACGTAGGCCGGAATGAGGATGAGGAAGCCCAGCAGATAGGGCAGGGTCACCCGCTGGAAGGGCTTCATGCGGTTGAGCATCATCTCGGAGTTCAGGGCGGTCTGGCTGGGCATCACGTCCTCGCCGTACTTCTCCTGGATCGCCGTGATGGCGTCGGCCGCGGCCAGGAGCTTCGCGCTCTGGAGCTGGCTGACACCGGCGCTGAAGGCGTCGTAGGCCTCGTGATACTCATGGTGCTGCTCGGCGTTCAGGGCCGGCGTCACGTCGCCGAAGCTGAGCCAGGTGCCCTTCTCGTCGCCGGGCACCGGGAAGATGCGCAGGGTGCGGCCCTGCATGCTCATCACCCAGAGGTTGAAGCGCTCGTCGAAGCTGAGGAGCTTGCGCTGCACCTTGCTGCGTTCCCGGTCGGGTGTGCGCAGGGCCTCCTCGACCTGCTCGCCGAACTTGTAACGGCCGAACTCGTCGAGAAGGCTGCGGATGCTCACGTGGGTGGTGGTCTCATCCACGCCCAGCAGGTCCTTCACGCCAGGATTGCGCACGGCGATGACCGGCTGATCCAGCCACCAGGTGCCGTGGCTCATCCAGCTGAGGTAGAGGTCAATGGGTTCCCAGCCCTCGAACTTGGAGCGCTTGGTGATCTTCATCACCATCTCGCGGCTGAGGGTGTCCAGGGGTTTCATGCGGCCCTGGTAGTCCTGGATGATGAGCTGTCCCAGGCGTTCGCGGGGCGTATCGCCGAGGCCGTTGAGGACGGCAGGTCCCCGACCGTTCATGTGGACGTGCTCTTCGGCGGGTGCTTCCTCCTCGGGCGCCACCTCCCCACTGTCCGGGAACGCGAGGGATCGCGAATCCGGAAGCCCGCCGCCGAGAAGCATCGCCAGGATGGTGAAGATCGATGCGAGTCTAAGCATTTCCAGCCTTTCGTTTCGGACGGCGCCAGATGATTTCCTTGAAGAAGACGAGAACGAATCCCAGCGAGATCAGCGTGTACCCGAAGTAGGTCGGCCACTTGCCGGGATCGTGGTTCACCGAGAGGATGGTGCCCTTCCGGTCGGGATCGTAGCTCGACTGGAAGTGCTTGTTCCCCCGATGGGTCAGGGGATGATTCATGTAGATGCGCACCGGCTCGCCCTCGATTCCACGTTCCTCGTCGAAGAGCTTCACGTGGCTCTCGTAGCTGGCCGGATTCTCGCTGCCGGGATAGGTGATCAGCAGGAAGTCGTCGAGATGGAGGCTGTAGTCCAGGGGAATGATCACCGGACCGAAGGCCAGTTCCACCTGCTCGCCGCCCAGGTCCATCCGGCGCTTGCGGGTCTCGCCGCGGGGAACGAGCATCTCGCCCACTTCTCCGCCGGGAGCGGTCACGCGCAGACGCACCGCCGCGGGATTGCTCTGGTTCTCGCTGAGCCCGGCCTTCCAAACCGCCGAGCGGAGGAAGTCCACCGGCACGATGCGGAACTCGCCGGACTGGTAGAGGACGCCCGTGTCGAACTCGAAGGCCTCTCCCGCAGGCAGGATCTCTTCCACCTCCGCGCTGGCCATATCCATGATGTTCAGGTCGAAGGTGGAGCGCGCCATGAGCTTGCCCTCCACGAGAGCCAGGTCGAGGCTCCGCCCGAGGAGGTAGCTGAGGTCCAGATCGGCGAAGGGTTCCTCCTCGCCGCCGTGTCCCATGCTGAAGTCGGGGAAGAGCGCGAAGAGAATGCGCTCGCCGGTCTCACCGCCGGGCCCTTCGATGGCCACGCGGATCATGGGATTCTTCATCTCCGAATCCCTGGGATCGCCGCCCCGGGCGGCGTAGTCGGGGAAGAACTCGGTGATGGTGAAGGTGTGGCCGGCGGCCTCCACGGAGCGGGGCAGGTCGAAATCGACGCCCAGCTGCGCGGTCTCGCCATTCACCCTCAGATTCAGGGATCCGTAGGGACTGGTCGGCGCATCCTCCGGAAGCCCATGGGGGTGGAAGCGCATGGTCACGGCGCCCACCTGCTGCTGGTGATTCTCGAAGATCGTGTAGCGATGCATGCCACCGTCTCCCACCGCCGCGAAGCTGAGGGCGGGCTGCCCTCCCTCGCCAGGTGCGAGCACCTCTTCGAAGTGGGGCCAGAATTCCGTCACCTCGACACGATAGTTCTCGCCGCCCACGCTGAGCTTCTTGCCGAGGTCGTTGGCGCCGGGCTTGTAGAGCCAGACCGGCCAGTGGGCTTCATCCTCGCCATGTCCGATCTGAATGTAATCCCGACTGGAAAGGATGTAATCGGTGGACTGCCCCTCGCGGATGGGCATCATGCCCTCGTAGCCGTAGAATCGCGTGATGCCCGCACTGATCAAGATGATGATCGCCGCGAGGTGGATCATCACGAAGCCGGTCTGCGAACCGCGGTAGGGCATGCGCGAGAAGAAGATGCCGATGAGGTTGATCACGAAGAGCCCGAGCACGATCTCGAACCAGCGCGCGCCGTAGACCAGGGCCCGCGCGCCGGGGCTGCCGTAGCGAGCCTCGATGAAGGTGGCCACCGCGATGGCGAAGGCGAAGATCAGGAAAAGCAGAAGGGCCAGCTTGACCGAGGAGAAGAATCGCAGTATGGGATTTCTCTTGAAGAGATTGCTCACGTTTCCCGCTTTCGTTGGGATGTGCCGCCCGGGGTCGCCGGGGGCCGCTTGTCCGAAAAAATCCGCAGCCGCATAAATATACACAGCCCAAGGACCTGATCAACAAGGGAGAATGGTCTGTGACATCCCGTAGACAAATCAGATCTGAAGAACGGCAAATCCTGCGGCTGCCAGGGGGTCTGGGGCGCCTGATCCTGGAGCGGCCGGGCAGCGCGGAAACCCTGCTGGAGGCCCTGGATGACGAGCATCCGGAGGCCGAGGCCCTCATCCCCTACTGGGCCGATCCCTGGCCCAGCGCCGAGGGATTGATTCGATTCCTGATGTCTTCTCGAGGGCCCCGCCCCCGGGGCGAGGCTCTGGAACTGGGCTCGGGCCTTGGCCTGCTCGGCCTGGCCGCCCTGCGCCTGGGATGGGATCTGCAGCTCAGCGAGTTCCACCCCCAGGCCCTGCCCTGGCTCCGCCGCAACCTCGAGATCAACGGGTTCTCAACCAAGCGGGCCCTCGCCCTCGACTGGCGTCAGGCACCCCCGAAGCGCTGGAAGACCATCCTGGCCAGCGACGTGCTCTACGAGAAGCCCTTCGCGGAGCAGATCGCCGTCTTCCTGCAGGCGGCCCTGGAGCCTGGCGGAAGGGCCTGGATCGCCGAGCCTGGACGTCCCATCGCCGATGAGGGCATCGCCCTGCTCGCGGCGCGCTTCGAACTGAGACTGCGGGCCTCGCGCTCGCGGGTGGAGGGCCGCTGGTGGCCCATTCGCATTCTGGAAATTGCCCGTCCCTAGGACAGGGGCGCCTCGGCCTCGTCGAACATCGGATCCAGTTCCAGCTGCTCGAGCATCCAGTCGTGGATGAGCCCGTTGCTGGCCACGATGCTGAGGCCCGACAGGGCGTCGGGTCTGCCGGCCATGTCGCTCACGCGGCCGCCGACGGCACGCACCAGGTAGATGCCCGCGGCCACGTCCCAGGAGTTCAGACCCATTTCCCAGAAGCCGTCGATACGCCCGGCGGCGGTGAAGGCCAGATCCAGGGCGGCGCTGCCGGCCCGGCGTACGCCCCTTGTGCCGTGGAGCATGCTGTCCAGGTTGCGCAGGTTGGCGGCTGCGTGGGTGCGGCGGGAATCGGCGAAGCCCGTGGCCATGAGCAGGAGGTCGGGTTCGCTGCGTCCGCTGACGGCCAGGGGCTTCTCGTTCAGATGTGCGCCGAAGCCCTCGTAGCCATGGAAGGTCTCTCCCAGGCGAGGCGCGTGGATCACGCCGAGCATGGGCCTGCGCTCGCGGACCAGGGCCACGGACACCGCGAAGAAGGGATGTCCGTATCCGTAGTTGGTGGTTCCGTCCAGGGGATCGATGATCCAGACGAGATCGCTCTCGCCCTCGCGGCGCAGGCCTTCCTCACCCAGCATGCCCGCGGCGGGCAGCAGGGCCCCGAGCAGGTCGGCCAGACGGGCCTCGCTTTCCCGATCCACCCAGCTCACCAGGTCGCGGGTGCCCTTCTCGTCCATGGACTCGGGATCGATCTGGCCGAAGTGCTCGAGCTGGAAGCGTCCCAGATCCTCGATGCCGGCGAGCAGCCTGAGGTGGAGCTCCGGGTTCCAAATTCCGTCCATGGCTTCGCTCCTTGCGGCGAGGGCGTCAAAATCCGTAGATTCGGGGACCAAGATAGCACAGCCCCCCCTAAAAGGAAGTGCGGCCATGAGCCTTCGCCTCGGCAGCTTCAACGACGGACAGCTCCTCCTGGACGGCGGTGCCATGTTCGGCGTGGTACCCAAGCCCCTCTGGGAAAGGAAGAATCCCGCCGATGCGCGCAATCGCATCGAGCTGGGGCTGCACTGCCTGCTCATCGAGGGTGACGACCTTCGCGCCATCGTGGACACCGGTGTGGGCGACAAGGGCGACGAGGACTTCGCCGACATCTACGGCCTGGAGGCCAGCGGACGGCTCCGCGCCGCCCTGGCCGAGAAGGGCATCGCGCCCGAGGACATCACCCACGTGATCAACACCCACCTGCACTTCGACCACTGCGGAGGCGACACCCGCCTGGACGAGAGCGGCGAGGCCGTGCCGGCCTTTCCCAATGCGCGCTACATCGCCCAGAAAGGCGAATGGCTGGAAGCGGAGAATCCCGGGGATCGCAGTCGGGCGAGCTATCTCGGCCCCGATTTCCTGCCCGTGAAGGCGGCCGGACAACTCGATCTCGTCGAGGGCGAGTGCGAGATCCTGCCTGGTGTGAAGCTGATCCCCACGCCGGGGCACACCCGGCATCACCAGTCCATCCTGGTCCAGACCGCGGATGGACCGGTCTTCCACCCCGGCGACCTCATCCCCACCAGCAGCCACCTGCCCCTGCCCTGGGTCATGAGCTACGACCTCTATCCCGTGGAGACCGTGGACACCAAGCGCGCCATGCTCGCCCGCGCCCGCGAGGAGGGATGGAAGTTCTACTTCCAGCACGAGCCGGGCGACTCCCCCTACGGCGAGTTGGAATGGATGGCCACGAAAAAAGGGGAGAAGCCGGTGTTCCGGCCCCTCCCCTTCTAGGCTGCGAATCTTCTAGATCTCGCTGAAAAAATTCGGACGCAGGCACTCGAGCTTCTCGGTGACCTGATCCGGATACATGTGCCAGAGCGCCGCGGAGACGCTGGACAGCAGGCTGTTGCCGTCCTGTGGCGTGAAGCAGTATCCCGTGACCTCCTTGCCGTCCTCGCTGATGTGCAGGGAAGGCATGGCAAAGACGGTCTGATTGAGGATGCGTCCGTAGAGGCCGTGATCGCGGCCGAACGAGAAGACCACGCCGGAACTCTTCTGGTTGGTCCGGGCAAGTCGGTCGTTGCCCTTGATCTGCTCGACGATGGTTTCCTTGTCCGTCGGGCTGTTCAGCTTCAGGCTGAACTGGATGATGTGCATGTACTGGGTGTTCACCTTCATAGCGCTGGAGAAGACGTTCAGGTCGATCCCCTTGGTGCCGTAGAGGTGGAAGACGTCCCGCGCGTGATGGGTGCCGAACTTGGCGTCGCCGTGGGATCCCACCTCGGGAGCCGGGATGAACTTGCTGGACTGGGTGATGTCGTTGGCGCGGCGGATGCACACGAAACGCCCCTCGGCCAGATTCCCGTCGCCGTGAGGCTTCAGGGCGATGTTCTCGATGACCACGGCGATGTTGTGGGTGTTGCAGCTCACGATCTGCAGGAACTGGTCCTTGCCGTGCTCAAGGATTTCGTCGTTGATCCCCCGGGCGTAGGGCTTACCGAATCCGAACTCGCTGCCCTGGGCCAGGAAGAGTCGGCTGCCGTCGGCGTACTTGTTGTAGAGCTTCTCCTTCTCCTCGTTGCCCGCCGGCGTGCAGTCGATGACCACCGAGGCCTGTGCGATGGCCTCCTCGGACTCATAGTCGGCGTGCAGATCCATGGCCTCGAAGCCCTCACGGGCGTCGTCGCCCACGCAGAGCTTGGCGCCGCGGCGCAGCAGGTCCTTGATCTTGGGCTGGTCCAGGGGAGTGGGAGTGCGCTTGTGGAAGGTGACCTCGTCGATGCCGAGATCGTCCTTGTTGGCGACGAGCAATCCGGTCAGGGGCTCGCCGATGGTTCCTGTTCCGACGACATGTACGATGCGTTTCATGGGACTTCCGTCCTTACTTTGCGGGCGTCCAACCAGCGATCAGCCAGCAGAGCTGGAATAGCGGACCGCCAAATCGGATCGTCCGTTCTAAAGAATCCCCGACGATGCGCGCCCGCCCGCCGGGGTGCTTCTACTTCCTTTCCAGAGTCTGACCCTCTCCGCCCACGCCGGGCTGGCCGGTGCCGGAGCGGTCGCTTTTCTTTTCCTCGCCCACCGAACCGAGCTTGCGGATCTTGCGCCCGCCTTTGTACACGGTCTCGTTGAGCACTTCCTTCAGGAGTTCCGCGTTGGAGGCGGCCTGCTTGGCCACCGGAGTATTCGGGTCGATGGCCACGACGATGTCCCACTCCACCACCGCTTCGCGGTAGATCTGGGCTTCGGCGAAGGCCACGCCCAGGTTGTAGTGGGCGTCCTGGCTGTTGGGGTCCACTTCCAGGGCGCGGCGGTAGGCGTCGATGGCGCCGTTGGTGTCGCCCTTGTTGTAGAGGCTGCCGCCCAGATTCACGAGGGTGGCCACGTGATCGGGCTTCACTTCCAAAGCGCGTTCGTACCAGAACACGGCCTGCTCGTAGTCTTCCTTCTCATCGTAGAGCGCGCCCACGCTGCCGATGGACGGCAGGTGTCCGGGCATCTTCAGCGCGGCGTTCTCGTAGGCGAAGAGGGCGCTGTCCAGGTAGGCCGTTCCGCCCTTGCCATGGGAATAGTCGAAATAGGCGTCGCCCAGAAGCTTGGAGAGCAGGCCGTTGTCGGGATCCTTGCGCAGCTCGCCCTTCAGGATCTCGATGCGATCAAGTTCCTCGTGGTCGGCCAGGCTCTCCCAGAGCGCTTCCGTCCACATCTCGGACAGACGCTCGTCGCCGGAGTAGCGGTCCATGAGCTTCTCGATGGACTCCAGGCGCTCGGCGGCCGGCTTATCGGCGAGCTTGTCCAAACGGGACTGCGGAACCTTGATGGCCATGGCCGTCAGCGGCAGGATCAGGATCAACAGGATGGCGATGCGTTTCATCATGACTCCTCATCAATAGGGAAGCGTGCGACGCTTCCACTTTTCCGAAGTGCGCAGGCTGAGGGCGATGCCCCAGCGGGTTTCCGATGCGGCGCTGCCGGCGTCCAGGTCTTGCAGGAAGACGGCCAGATCCACCGACCCCTTGCCCTCCTGAACCGTGAAACCGGTGCCGAAACTGTAGAGCATCTCGCGAACCTCGCCCCCCAGCAGAGGCTCCTCGCCCGGGAACTTGCCCACGCGGAGCCCAATGCGGAAGGGGATGCGCCGCTCCGGGCGCAGTCCCTTGCGGGGGCGGATCCATGTCCACTCGTAGCCCACCGAGAAACGATCCACGTCGTAGAGGGACTCGCTCTCGATGGGTGACTCGTAGTCGCTCCAGGACAGGTGCTCCCAGCCCAGGGAAATCACATTCCGCTTACCCGGAGCCCAACTCAGGCCCGCGGACCAGGACGCGGGATAGCTGCCCGCGAGTGTCGTTTCCTCGGTGTCCGTCTGTCCCGCGATCTGCACGACGCTCGTCCCCTCCAGATCGCAGCCACTGCGATAGAGAAGCGAGGCGCTCAGGCCCTTGCCGAGGCGGGCCTGGAGGCCGGCGTCGAGGCGCGTACCGTTCCAATCGGCTTCCCGCTTGACCTTCCGGTCGTAGACCTCGGAGCTGTCCGGGAAGCTATAGGTCCATTCCTGCAGGAGATTAGCACGCAAGAGCGAAACGGCAAGACCCAAGCGGAGCCGGTCGCCGGACTGCCAGGCCACGCTGAGCGGGAAGGCGCCCAGACCGCCCTCCTGGCGGAGGTTCAGCTCGTAGTTTCCGTCCCAATCCGTGTCGTCGTCGGGAAGGTCCTCCATGATGGCGTCCAGGGTATAGGAACCGCGGCTGCGCAGGGAAGAGCGGTAGCCTAGGCCCAGGCGCCAGTTCGCCGGCAGGGCGAGGGTGAACTGGAAGGCGGGGAAGTCCTGGCGATTCTCGGTCCAGAGCACGCCGCTGGTGTCGCGACGGGCCTGGCGGAACTGAATCACGGTGGAGAAGGTGACGCCGTCGAGTCCGGCCAGCAGGGCCGGATTGTCGGGCAGGCCGCTCTGCAGGTCCCAGCGGGCCTCGCCGGCGCCGCCCAGGGCCAGGGCCGCCGCGTCCATGGTGAGAAGCGGTTCGCCTGGCTGCGAGAGCTCCAGAGGGCTTTCGGCCGCGGCCAGCACCGGCATCAGCAGCAGGAGGATCCAAACTCTAGTCAAAGTCAGGCCTCCTGGCATAGATGATTTCCAGGCGCGGCTCCTTGCCCGCCTCGTCCAGATAGAAGGCCAGGCTTCGGGGCCTCTCGTCCGCGCCGTTAAGCGATAGGATGATGCCATGGTTTTCCCGATCGCCCTCCATCCAGTCCTGGATCCAGGGGGTCAGGGGAATATAGACGCTATCCAGCAGATCCCCATAGGAGTCGTAGAGATCCACGGAGGAGGCCAGACCGTAGTAGTCCTCTTCGGGATAGACCGGCGTATCGGTGTCGAACTCCTCGTCGGGGGCCACCGCTCGCAGGGTCAGGCCGTCCGGCTCCCGGTCCTGTACCCCCATGCCCTCGATGGCGTCGGGATCGGGACTGAGATAGAGCCGGGCCCGCATGACCATGAGGTCGTCGCGGCGCAGGCTGTCGGGCAGCTGCAGGGTGATGAAGGTGTAGCGCGGCAGGCCCGTGGCCAGGGTGATCTCGCCCACACCCACGGGATCGTCGCGGCTCAGAGCCTGTCCGTTGCGGGCGCACTCAACGGTCTCGACCTTGTCCTCGTCGATGTAGTAGCTGATCTCCAGGCGCGCGGCCGCGGGCACGGTATCCTGGGGCGCGAGGGAGTTCAAGCTGTAGAGGCGAAGAAGGCCGCTGTCCTCGGTCCCGGGAAGCTCGAAGGCCAGGTTGAGACTGTCGCCGTCGATGCTCGACTGCAACCAGGCCTGCACGGTCTCCCGGGGTACCGGGATCCGGAATTCGGTGTTGAAGTCGGGATTCACGCCCACCGGATCGCCGCCGAGCACGTCCTCCAGGCCCAGGTCGGCCAGGGACTCCAGAGGCGTCTCCGTGTCGGGCCAGTTCGCGAAGCTCATGAGCTTCACTGTGATGTTCTTGTCCAGGTCGGGATTGTCGCCCTCGAGTTCTTCGGTACTCCCCTCGGGAATCCAGACCGTGGGCGGCAGATCGGCCACCAGTTCGGCCCCTGTCACATAGGGCTCGTACTCTTCGGCGGCGGAAAGGTCGAAGCTCCAGATGGGCTCGGCCTTGAAGCCCGTCTTGAGCCGATCGTCTCCGCAAAAGAGCATGGTAGGCGTGAACAGATCGGTAGGTTCTTCCCAGTAACTCACCGAGAGCACCGCCATGCCCAGCTCCGACTCATAGAGCATGAGATCCGGAGGCGGATCCAGGTCGCTCACCTCAGGCCCCATGGGCGTAGGACCGGGCTGCAGGCATGCCAGCATGGGAAGCAGGAACAGCCAGAAAAGGGGGGAGATTCGTCTCACATCAATCCCAAAACTTTGAAGGTTTCGTAGCGGGCCGCGGGATTCTACGCAAAGGACCCCGGCCCGTCAAGAAGACCCGCGGACAGGCCGCGGGCCTTCGAATTCCTGGGAAGTTTCGTCTCTAAAACCTTGTGATCAAAGTAAGTTCCACGCCATCGAAAGCGGGCTCGTAGCGACAGACCCCCCCGATGCAGATGTAACCGGCCCGGCGCCCGCCGGCGAAGAGCCGAAGCTCGTGCATATCGCCGATGGGACCGGCCAACTGAACCCCGCCCCAGCTGTCACGGATCTCTTCCTCACCTTCGAGTTCCTGCTGCTCCTCGGACCAGTTCAGGAACTCCCCGAGCACCGCGAGGGACCAGCCATTGGGCGCCAGGACCTCGGCCACGAAGAAGTCGTCGTCATATTCCCCCACGTACTCGGAGTCCTTGTGCTGATGCTCCCACTCCAGCAACATCTCGAAGGATCCGAGGCCCAGACGCAGGTCGGTGGCGAAGGTCAGATACTGCTCGTCCACGATCTCGTCCAAGGGCGTGTTGGTGTGCTGGGACTGCAGATCGATGATGGCATGGGCCGCCAACAGGAAGTCGCCCGAGAAGAACTGATCCCATTCCAGGAAGGCCTCCTCGAAGTCATTTTCGCTGGGATGCCCCTCGATTTCCTCCGTGAAGGAATATGAAGCCAGGAAGGATCCCAGAGGCGTGTTGGCCGAGAGATCCAGCAGGTAGCCCTTTTCGCTGTTCATGTGGAGCTGATGGGGATTGCGATTCAGGAGCGTGGCCCGCTGGTCGCGGATGAGCACGGGGGCCTGGTTGAGGCCACTGTCGAACTGCTCGTAGTGCTTGTAGCCACCGAAGAAGCTGAAGGGGCCGAGGTAGGCCGAGGCCTCCACGACATGCCCCTGGCCGTCGACACCGTCCCCGAAGCGATAGCCGCCTTCGTAGTCCAGCTGGAATAAGTCGGCCACATAGCTGCCGCGAAGGGTGTGAAGGCCCATGTGGGAATCCTCGCCGGGCGTGTCGTGATTGACGACGCTGCTGCCGAGGGTCAGATCGCCCAGGCTCTTCTGCAGGTCGAGGCCCGTGACGCTGGCATCATGGCTGCGGGCGTAGTGTTCCATGGGACCGGTATCGGCCAGGCCGCGCAGGAAGATGAGCTGCCAGCTGTCGAGACTGAGTTCGTAGAGGAAGCCATCGAGGTTGTTATCCAGACGCAGATCGCGATTCTCATAGCTGCGAAGGGCGAGACCCCGTCCGAAGAGCTGGGTGTAGGTTCCCACCCGAAGGCGGTGGCTCCCCCACTCCAGTTCCGCGTAGCGATGGGTCAACTGCTCGAAGCCCGTGACGTCGGGATCGGAAACCGTGGGATCCGGCTTCGGAAAGGCCGACCACTGGATGCCCAGGCTGAAGGGTCCGCCGTAGAAATCGAGATCGAGCCACTCCTCGACGGTCTCGCGGTCGCGCTTGTCGTCCTTGCTGGCTTCGATCTGGTTCTGCCCCTGGAAGTAGATCTCCTCGCCCATCGCCGTGCCGGCCAGGAGCAGGACCGACAGGACGATCATCCCCCCGATCTTATTCATCGCCCTCCTCCGGCTGGATGTCGGGATTGTCGGCCAGGATCATCTCGGCCCAGGTCTCGGTATCCTTTTCCTTGAAGCCGGCATGGGCATCGAGGATGTTGCCGTCGGTGCTGATGAGCACGTTGAAGGGCACGCCCCGGCCACCCAGCTTGCGCAGGGCTTCCTGGTTCGAGTCGGTGTAGACCGGGAACTCGAAGCCGTGGCGATGCACGAAGGGCTTGATCTGCTTCTGGGATCGGGGATCGTCGATGGACACGGTGATGAGCTTCAATCCCGACTTCCCTTCCCATTCCTTCTGAAACTCTTCGATCTTGGGAAGCTCCGCCAGGCAGGGCTTGCACCAGGTGGCCCAGAAGTTGAGCAGCACCGGGCCCTCGCCCAGGAACTCGCTCACGTCATGCTTCTTGCCTTCCAGGTCGGTCACGGAAATGCGCGGGAGCTTCTTGCCCTCGGCCGAGGCAAGGAGGGGAAGCAGGAGGACCAGAAGCATCGGAATCAGGATTCGCGTGATGCGCATGAGGATTCCTTTCCTTTGACATCATGAAGCTCCCGGCGGACCGGCCGCCGGGAGCTCGCCCATCGACTTGACTTACTTGGCCAGGACCATGCGTCCGCTGGCCGACTCTCCGTTCATCTGAACCCTGTAGAGATAGACGCCGCTGGCGAGGGACTCGCCGGCGAACTCCACCTGATTCACGCCTTCGCTGATCTGAAGGGTTTCGCTATGCACCCGGCGGCCGCGAATGTCCAGGACCACCAGATCGCCCGTGCCGGCGCTGTCGGCGGTGAAGCGGATGCTCGTTTTCGGGTTGAAGGGGTTCGGGAAGTTCCCTTCCACGCGCAGGGCGAAGGCCGAGGCCTGATCCACGCTCGTGGGATCGTCCAGCACCGTGCAGATGCGATCGAGCAGAACGGCCAGGGTGCCACGATCGTCCTCGACGCCCATGACGTCGAAGCCGAGGTTCACCAGGCGGCCGTTGTCGGTACGGATGAGCCCCGCGGGCATTCCGCCCGGATAGCGGAAGGCCACCGAGCCTGGACCGGCGCCGAGAGCCAGTTCATCGCAGGCCACCTGGGTGCCGTCCAGCTGCAGGTCGAGGTCGTCGCCCAGGAAGCTGCCGGGCTCGCCGCTGAGAAGCGGTCCGGGGGATCCGTGGTCGGCCACCCAGTCGCAGCCCGTGGTGGCGGTGTACCAGTTGTGGCTGTCCACGGAGTACCAGGTGCTGCCGGGATCGCAGAGATCCGAGGCCGCGTTCTGGCCGGAGATCAGCAAGGCGCCGCCCGCGCTCAGGTAGTCGCCGATGACGGCCTGATCGTCCGCATCGAAGCTCGGTCCTTCCGTGCCGGTGACCCAGAAGGTCTTGGGGAAGGTCTGCAGCGCGACCAGATCGGGGGCCTCGGCGTCGTGGGGCCAGATGCCCGGGATGCGCGGAGCCATGTGGGTCTCGAAGAGGGTGCGCAGATCCATGCCGCCCATGGCATCGTCCACCACCAGTACATCGCAGCTGGTGTGGATGGCGGCGAAGGTCCACTGTCCGCTCACGCCGGGATCGTTTCCGCTGGTGATGGTCACCAGATCCATGCCCGATCCCACGATGGTGTTCACCTGGATGTCCACCAGGATCTCGGCGCTGGCGCCGGGATCGAGCACCACTTCCACGTCATGCAGGAAGGGCGGGTAGCAGATCTCGCCCTCACAGAACGATGACTGCCAGTCGGCCGGCAGGAACTCGTCCTTGTGAAGGGTGAAGGTGTCGCGATCGTCGCCCGTGTTGGTGAGCCAGGCGTGCAGGGACACCAGATCGAACTGGCCTCCGGTGCCGACCTGATGGACGGGCTCGAAGGTGAAGCCTGCGGCGGCGAAGGCGGCCGGCGCGGCAACCATGATGGCGATGATGATCAGCAGGTGACGCATGTCACGGTCCTCCATGGGTTTCATAGGCAGCGTCGAGAACTTCACGACTGCCCTCGGCTTGCACAAACACGAATGCAAAAAGTTCGTCCGCGTTCACGACACCGAAATCGGGCGTGAACGTGATCTCGAAGTCGAAGAATTCCCCCACCGCCACATCGAAAACATCGCCGATGGACGGCGTCTCGCCGTGATCGGCCACGTAGCCGTCAACTCCATTGAGGTGACGAACCACGTTCTGGAAATGGGTCTGGCCATTGCCGCCGTCTTCTTCCTCCACTTCCGCCTCGGCGAGCCCATAGTAGATTCGCCAGGATCCCGCGCCGTAGTCGCTCAGGACCTTGCCGTCAACGGTGACGGTCACCTCATCGCCACTTCGCTCGGAATGCACTCGCATTGCGAGTTTGGGACTGCCCAGGAGCCTGGCCTCGCAGGCATCCAGGATCTCCTGGCTGCTCTGGGGATCGGACACGGCTTCGCCGTCCACGAAGATGGCCGGCAGGTTGATGAAATCGTAGCCGCCGTAGAAGACCCAGCGCTCCTTGTTCGCCTCGATGTTGTACTGATAGAAGGGATCGAAGAGGGCCGGCCAGAACAGGTGCCAGGAGAGCGGGAAGACCTCGCCGGAGGCCTGGCCCTTGGCCTGCCAAAGCGCCTCCTCGGCCTCGGGACATCCGGGGCAGTTGGTGTTGTTGAAATCTTCACCGAGGACTATGCGGTTTGCTGGTAACCCTTCGAAGTCCAAATCGAGCTCTGAGTGAGCCTCTTCATTGAGCATTACGTGTCCGGGAGTAAAGTGGAAACTAGAGTGCTCAATTGAAAGAACAACATCTTCATTCGACGGGACTAAAACCGTCCCTGGAGTTGTTGCTCCAGATGCAGTCCCATCCACGAGAATTTCAGCACCGACGATTTCCTCATCCCAAATGTCTACAGCGCTGACATGAATCGTGGCAGGAGGTCGTCCTGTGAAGACAAGAGTCGTTTCCTCATCTGGTCGAGCTTTGAACATCTCACTCGTTGGAGTGAAAACCCAACCTCCAGCCTGTGGAACCTGAATCTGGTACTCGACCCACGGTTCCAACTCCAAAACAACAGGCGGCTCTTGATTAACAACTAGCCCGTCTAGCAATACGACGGCTTCGGCCAGCGGCTCACCCTGGTCGTCCTTGACCTCAATGGTGAGCAGGGCGAAATCCACCTCCTGCTGCCCGCAGAAACTGATCTGCAGGAGGAACAGGAAGGGAAGCACGGTCAGCCAGCGGTTGACTCGCAAATCTTCCTCCATGAAGGGGTGCCCGAGAGATGCAAGATAGTGCTATCGCCGTTAAAGATAACAGATTTCGGGCCCCCTCACAATTGGGAAAAGGCCCATGAGTCAGAGCCCTTCGGAGGCCATGGAGGTGAATCGTTTACGAAAGTGGAGCGCGAATTCCAACGCTTCCAGGACCTGTCCCCGGCTGATCACGGACTTGTCATCCAGGGCCGCGAGACTCGTTGCGAGACTTCGCACCTTTTCCCGGAGACGATAGCTGGCGGCGGATCCGGCCAGCTGTGCGTCCAGCCAGGATTCCAGATGGGGATCCATCTCCGGAGGACGATCTCCGAGGCGATCATGGGCCACGGCCACGCGATCCAGGGCCGGCAGCCCCGGGTCGGAGCCCTCCTGCTCGCCGGTCCAGGGCGGCACCTCTAGGATCATGTCGATGCGGTCGAGTATGGGTCCCGAGAGTCGGGCGAGATAGCGGCGAACCTGCGGGCCGGCGCAGCGGCAGTGTTCGCGTCCGCGTAGGAGCTGGCCGCATGGGCAGGGATTCATGGCCGCCACCAGTTGGAAACGGGAGGGCCAGCGAAGACGTCCCGCGCCGCGACTGAGGGTGTAGGAACCCTCCTCCATGGGTTGCCGCAGTGACTCCAGCACCGAACGGTTGAACTCGGGAAGCTCGTCCAGGAAGAGCAGGCCGCGATGGGCCAGGGCCAGTTCGCCGGGACGGCCGCCACGACCGAGGGTGCCAAGCAGGCCGGGGGCGCTGAGGCTGTGGTGCGGAGCCCGAAAGGGTCGCAGGCCGTTCTGCCGCAGTGGCAGTCCGGCCAGGGATCGCAGGGCGAGCACCTCGCCCTCCTCCTCCGGCGACAGTGGCGGCAGCAGTTCGCGCAGAGCCCTTGCCAGCAGGGTCTTGCCCCCGCCTGGCGCTCCCACCAGCAACAGGTGATGGCCTCCGGTCGCGGCGATTTCCAGGGCTCGTTTCAACCTGTGCTGGCCCTTGATCCCATCCAGTGTCGGGGTACTGCGCTTCGGCTTTCTGGCACCGCGATCCCTCGAGGCGGGAGAGGCGATCTCGGCGCGGCCTTCCACCCAGTCCACGACTTGGGACAGATTCGAAAGCACCCCCTTCCGCAGTCCGTCCAGCTGTTCCAGTTCCGGAGTGTTGCCGGGCGGAAAGATCACTCCCTCGGCTCCGGCGCGACGGGCGGCAAGACCCAGGACCAGGGCCCCGCGCACCGGCAGGAGACGACCGTCCAGAGCCAGCTCGCCGAGCACCCACCAGCGGCGTCCGCGGCGCACCCGGATCTGCCTGGAGACTTCCAGGATGCCCAGGGCGATGGCCAGGTCGAAGGCCGCCCCTTCCTTGGGTTCCTCGGCCGGCGCGAGGTTCACGGTGACGCGGCCCGCCGGCGTGCTGAATCCGCACTCCCGGAGCGCACCGAGCACCCGGTCGCGGCTCTCCCGGGTGGCGGCGCCGGCCAGTCCCACCATGCCGATGCCCGGCAGGCCACGGGACATCTGGACCTCCACCCTCACGGGCAGGGCGTCCAGGCCCCGCAGGCTGCCGCCTTTCCACACTGCGTGCATGGAGACCTCCTCACCCCATCACAGGCAAGGAAGTGGCCGGCCCCCATGCCCCGCTGGGCCCCGTCCCAGGGGGTTCAGGCGACCACCCTGTTCACGGAATTGCAGCTCGGCGACAATCCTGTCGCTTTACAGTTGACTTCCCGGACGGCTTTCCTAGAATTTTTGTAAGCGAAGAGTATGGGCCTCATGACACAGCGAAAAGGGATCATGGCCGAGAAGAAGAAACTCGTTACCTGCGATGAATGCGGCGGGACAGGATTGCTAGAAGACGACGAGTGCCCCTTCTGCTTGGGAGAAGGAAAGATCGAGGTCAACGAGGACGAGACCTGGGATCCCCTCGAGTCCGGGGACTACGACGAAGACATGGACCCAGAAGATCTGGACGAGATTTTCGAAGACATGGACGGCGAGGCCATCTGAGCGGTCAGATCCCCGGGTAGTGCTCCAGCTCCAATCCCAAACCATCCCTACGCCAGTCCAGCGCCAGCAGGTCCAGGCGGAAGTCCCCTCTCCATTTCAATTCCCTCAAGGCCAGGCGCAGGCCCTCGCGCATGGCCATGCGCTTGCGTGGAGTCAGACTCTCCGCCGCGCGGCCGCAACGATCGCCGCGGCGCAGGCGCACCTCCACGAAGACCAGGCAGGCGCCGTCCCGGGCGAGGATGTCCACCTCCTGCCTTCCCACGCGGTAGTTCTTCTTGAGGATGATCATGCCCGCCATCTCGAGGTAGGCGGCGGCCAGGGCCTCGGCCCGATCACCGAGCCTTTTCTTCGGAGCCGGCGAGGATGCGCCCAAGGAAGCTCCTTCGATGCAGGGGGCAGGGACCCTTCTCGCGAAGGGCCGAGAGGTGCGAGGGGGAGCCGTAACCTTTGTTGCCGGCGAAGTCGTATCCGGGATGCTTCTCGTCGGCCGCCCGCATGAGGGCGTCGCGATGCACCTTGGCGACCACGGAAGCGGCCGCTACCGAAAGGCTGCGCGCGTCGCCGTCGATGACCGCCTTTGCATGGGGCATGCCCGGCGGCACTTCCCGCCCGTCCACCACCACGAGGTCCGGAGCGGGATCGAGCTCGGCCAGGGCCCTGCCCATGACCCGGAAGACGGCTTCGCGGATGCCGAGCTCGTCCACCGCGTCGGCGGGCAGATCGGCCACGGCGAAGGCCAGGGCCTCGGCGCGGATGCGCACGTCCCACTTCTCGCGAGACTCGGCCGTGAGCTTCTTGGAATCGTCCAGGCCCGGGGCGTGGAAATCGGGCGGCAGGATCACCGCGGCGGCGGTCACGGGGCCGGCCAGGGGGCCGCGACCCACCTCGTCCACGCCTGCCAGCAGCTTGCCGCCGGACAGGGCAGCGTCGAAATCGGCGAGAGTCCGCCAGCGATCCTCCTGCTGCCGTTCCCGCGTCTGACGGTTTCGCAGGCTGCGCGCCAGCTGGCGGCGTCCCTTGCGGGGATCGTCCTCGAGAAGTGCGAGCCAGGTTTCGCGGTCTTCAGGATCCAACTTCTCCAGGGAATCGCGCTGCTCCTTCAGGGACAGTCGCAGGAAGATCTCGGGTGCATCCCAAGAAAAAACCGGAGCCCCGTCGGAGCTCCGGTTCGTATCGCGTTTCTCGGCCACGGTCTACTTGGTCTCCCGGATGGCCTTCACCCGCGCCTTCTTACCCTTGAGGTTGCGCAGGTAGTAGAGCTTGGCGCGCCGCACCTTGCCGCGGCTGACCACTTCGATGTCGCTGAGGTTCGGGCTGTTCACCGGGAAGATACGCTCCACGCCGATGCCTCCGGAGAGCTTGCGCACCGTGAAGGTGGCCTCCACGCCGGAACCCCGACGCTGGATGACCGTGCCCTGGAAGGGCTGGTAGCGCTCCTTGCTGCCCTCTACCACTTTCACCTTGAAGCGGACCGTGTCGCCCACGTTGAAAGGGGGAATCCCGTCTTTCAGCTGCTGATTGCTGATCGCGTCGACGATGTTCATCGTCCACCTCCGTTTAAGCGCCGGGATCATCCGGGCCGTCTTCCGTGAGCAGATCGGGGCGGGTCTCTTCCGTCAGCCGCCGCGACTGCTCCTCTCTCCATTGTTTGATCTTCGCGTGGTCCCCGCTGAGCAGTACTCCCGGGACCTTGATGCCTCGATACTCCTCGGGCCGAGTGTAGTGGGGCCAATCGAGCCCACCATTCTTGTCGGCTCCGAAGGAATCGGTCTCCGCCGATTCCAGGTCGGTCATCACGTCGGGCAGCAGCCTGACCACCGAATCGATGATCACCGCCGCGCCCAGTTCGCCGCCCGTGAGGATGAAATCCCCCAGGGAGATCTCTTCCGTGATGATCAGATCGCGGATGCGCTCGTCCAGGCCCTTGTAGCGCCCGCAGACCAGCGTGATCTCCGCTTCGCGGCTGAGCCGCTTGGCCGTGGCCTGATCGTAGGGCCGGCCTCGCGGCGAGAGCAGGATCACCGGATGTCCGGGATGCTCGCTCTCGTTCTGCACCTTCTCGACGGCCTCCACCATGGGCGGGGCCATCATGATCATGCCGGGCTGTCCGCCGTAGGGAGCGTCGTCCACCGTACCGTGCTTGTCCTTCGCGAAGTCGCGAGGGTTCACGAAGCGGTAGCTCACCACCTTGTTTCGCCGGGCCCGATCCAGGATGCCGACCTTCGTGGAGGCCTCCATGTAATCCGTAAAGAGGCTGACCACGTTGATGCGCATCGCTCAGATCTCCAATAGACCCGGAGGCGGATCGATCTCGATCCAACCCTCCTCCGCGTTCCAGTCGCGGACGATGGGTTCCACGAAGGGGATGCGGTAGTCCCGCTCCTCCCCCTTCACCAGCAGCAGCGGCTGGGCCGGCATGGGCTCCAGATCCGCCACCTCGCCCAGTCGCTCGCCTCCCGCGAGCTTCACCTCCAGGCCGATGACCTGGAAGGGCCGGATCTCCTCCGGACCGGGCACGTCCAGTTCCTCGCTCTCGAAGACCAGGACGCTGTCGCGCAAGATCTCGGCGCCTTCCCGGTCATCCACGCCCTCCACCTTGAGGATTACGCAGTGGCCGGCCGGTCTCACCGAGGTCACGCGAACACTGCCGCTCTGATCGGCCCCTTCCAGGACCAGCTTCTCGGACTCGAGCACTTCGGGCCAGAAGTCCTCGGAGAGCAGCAGTTTGAATTCACCTTTGAGCCCCACCGCCTTGATGACGCGGCCGAGCTCCAATCTGACCGAGCCGCTCAATCGAGCTCCCGGATACGAAGGAAGACGCGCTTCTCCTGACGCTGTCCCGCCGCGGAGAGCAGGGTGCGCAGAGCCTCGGCGGTCTTGCCGTGGCGGCCGATCATCCTGCCCAGATCCTCGGGATCCACGAGCAGCGTGTAGGCCAGTTCGCCGTTTTCCTCGGACTTCTCGATACGGATGTCCTCGGGCCTGTCGGCCAGGGAATCCGCCACGAAGCGGATGAGCTTTTCCATGTCAGCCGCCTACTCGGTCTTCTCTTCCGCGGGGGCATCCTCCGCGGGCGCCTCCTCGGCAGGAGCTTCTTCGGCCGGCGCCTCTTCAGCAGCGGCTTCAGCAGCCGCGGCAGCCTCGGCTTCAGCCTTGGCCTTCGCTTCGGCGGCCTCGGCTTCGGCCTTGGCCTTGGCTTCGGCTTCCGCGGCTTCCTTCTCGGCGGCGGCGGCCGCCTCGACGGCCGCGCGGGCGTCGGTCTTCTTCTTGGCCTTCTTCTCGGCGCGGCTCAGCTTGGCATCGCTGGCCTTGGGCTGCTTGGCCTTCCACTCGGCCAGCTTCTCTTCGAGCTGGTCGGCGCTCACGCCGGAAGCCAGAAGGCGGTGCTTCTCGAGGATACCGGCGCGGCGCACCAGGTTCTCGGCGGTCTCGGTCAGTTCGGCGCCCTCGCCGAGCCAGTAGAGAATGCGGTCTTCCTTGAAGGTGGTCTCGGCCACGGCCGGGATGGGATTGTAGGTGCCCAGATTCTCGATGTAGCGGCCATCACGGCGCTTGCGGGAATCCACCACCACCAGGCGGTAGAAGGGTCGTTTCATGGCACCCAAACGGGTCAGACGGATCTTGGTCGACAAAGGTTCTACCTCCGGATTCCCTTCCCCAGGTTCCTCATTAGGTCGGCGGGCACTCGCCCGGACTTTTGGAATCGGGACAGGGTTTTCATCATCTTCTGCATTTCAGAGAACTGGCGCAGCAGGCGGTTAACTTCCTGCACGCTGGTTCCGCTGCCCTTGGCGATCCTCTTGCGGCGGCTGCCGTTGAGGATCTCCGGTTTCAAGCGCTCCTTGCGCGTCATGGACTGGATGATGGCCTGCGTGCGCCCGACTTCGCGTTCGTCGATCTCGCCCGCTCCGGCCGCCATCTTGCCCGCGCCCGGAATCATCTCCATGATCTTTCCCAGCGGGCCCATCTTCCGAAGCTTCTGGAGCTGATCCAGGAAGTCTTCGAGGGTCAGGCCCTGCTTCCGCATGCGCTTCTCCAGCGCTGCGGCCTCGGCGAGATCGTGCTCCTCGGTGACCTTCTCAACGAGGCTCAGCACGTCGCCCATGCCGAGGATTCGGCCCGCCATCCGATCGGGATGGAAGGGCTCGATGTCCCTGACGGTCTCGCCCGTGCCCACGAACTTGATGGGCAGCCCGGTGACCGATCTCACCGAGAGGGCGGCGCCGCCGCGCGCGTCGCCGTCGAGCTTCGACAGCAGCACGCCCGTCAGGGGCAGGCGGCGCGAAAACTCGGTGGCTACCTTCACGGCCTCCTGGCCGGTCATGGCGTCCACCACGAGCAGGATCTCGTCGGGAGCGAGGGCGTCGTTCAGTCGCTCCAGCTCGGCCATGAGCTCGTCGTCCACGTGGAGACGGCCGGCCGTATCGACGATGAGCGTGTCGCGCAGCTCCCGCCGCGCCTCGCTGCGCGCCGCCTCGGCGATGCGCACCACGTCCCGCTCGTTTCGATCCAGATGCACCGGCAGATCCAGCTCGCGGCCCAGCACTTCCAGCTGGTCCATGGCGGCGGGACGGTAGATGTCCGCCCCCGCGAGTTGGGGCCGGCGCCCCTTCTTGCGCAGTTGCCCGGCGAGCTTGGCCGAGAAACTGGTCTTGCCCGATCCCTGCAGGCCCACGAGCATGATCGTGGACACGGGAGTCGTGCGATGATCCAGCGCGGCCCGTCCGCCGCCCATGAGCTCCACCAGCTCGCGGTGGACGATGCCCACCACCTGCTCGGCGGGGTTGAGCCCCTTCAGGGTCTCCTCGCCCACGGCCTTCTCGCGCACCGAGGCCACGAAACTCTTGGCCACGCTGAAGTGCACGTCCGCTTCCAGCAGGGCCCGTCGCAGTTCGCGCAGGGCGACATCGACGTCTTCCTCGCGGAGAACGCCCTTGCCTCGGAGCTTGTGGAAGACAGAATCCAGCCTCTCGGCCAGTGACTCGAACACGCTTCGCTCCGGGGATTGACGGGGATGCTGATGGGCTACCGACGCAAAGTCGGCAATGTAGCAGAACTTAGAGCGCCGTGCAAGGGGCGGCTAAGAGGAAAATCAGGCGTCTTCAGCGGCATTGCGGAGGGCTGTGAGAGCCGCCCCACGATCGGGCTGTCCGAAGACCGAGGAGGCGGCCACCAGGATATCGGCCCCCGCCCGGCGGCAATCGGCGGCATTGGCCGGACCCACACCACCATCGATGGAAATGGCGAATTTCAAACCTTTTGCGGCCCTCAGCTCACGGGTCGCTTCAAGCTTTTCGAGCACCTCGGGATGAAAGGACTGCCCGCAGAATCCCGGAAACACGCTCATGATCAGAAGCAGATCCAGTTTCTCCCATACCGGCCCCCATTCCGGAAGGGGACGGTCGGGATTGAGGGCCAGGCCGGCCAGGCCACCCAGTTCGCGGATTCGTCCAAGCACGGCCGGGGCATCCTCCACCGCCTCCGCGTGGATGGTCAGCCCGTGACAGCCGGCCTCCAGATAGTTTTCGAGGTAGTCGCCCGGATTGGCGATCATGAGGTGGGCGTCCAGGGGAAGCTTCGCGTTCCTCGCGATGGCCGCGCAGACATCGGGGCCGAAGGTGAGATTGGGCACGAAGTGGCCGTCCATGACGTCCAGGTGGAGCAGATCGGCGCCGCCTGCCTCCACGTCGGCAATCTCCTCGGCCAGGCGGGAGAGGTCGGAACCCAGCACCGAGGGGGCCAGGGTCAAGCCATCAGGATCCAGATGCGACCACCAACTCAAGGTCGTCCCCTTTCGTGAGCCGGCTGCCCGCCGGCAGACTCTGATTCAGGATCTCCCCCTCCCGACGTCCCGCCGCCTCGTCGTAGCGGATGCGCGGGCGTCCGAGGCCCGCGTCCTCGAGCATGGACAGCACCTGGGCCAGTGCCAGATCGGAGAAGTCGGGTAGCAGGTAGCCGTGACCCGCCGGTCCGGTGCTGATGAGCAGGTCCACGCGACCGCCCCGGGGTACTCGGGTGCCGCCCGCGGGCCGCGTGGCCAGAACCCTGCCGGCCGCTTCGGCGCCCGGCACGCGGGTCCAGTGCCCCGCCGTGAGCCCCAGGTCCTCGAGGGCCAGGCGGGCCTGCCTCTCGCTGGCGCCCCGCAGATCGGGAATGGCCGAGAGCTGCGGCCCCGCCGAAAGCACGATCTTCACCCGGCGCCCCTCCTTCACCCGTTCGGGTGAGCGGGGACGCTGACGCAGCACGAATCCAGCCGGCAGCCAGGCGTCGAATTCGGCGGGCCCCTCTTCCAGAAGCAGGCTCCGCCGCGCGGCGGTCTGGTAGGCCTCCTCGCGGGACAGTCCCACCAGGTCGGGGACCGCGAAGCTGCCCTCGCTGCGCACCCATCGACGCAGACCGAAGTCGAGGATGACGAAGCCCAGGGCCAGGGCCACCACGAGCGAGACGAGGAAGAGCAGTCGTCGCAGCCAGGGTCTGAGGCTCATGGATCCATCCTTCGGAATCGTACCGCGTACATGCCGGAACCGCCGGCGCGATGGGGCCAGATCATGAGGTCACCCTCGGGGCCGACCCACTGGCCGCCGGGCTCCTCCCGGCGAATTCCCTCTAGGCGGAATGCGGGGAATCGTTCCAGGAAGGCGTCCCTTTGCCCCACGGTTTCCTCGGGCGTGAGGGTGCACACCGAGTAGACCAGGCGACCGCCGGGATTCACCCAGGCCGTCGCCGCATCGAGAAGGCGGGCCTGCAACTCGGCCAGCTCGCCGATCTGGGAGGCCTCCTTGCGCCAGCGGGCATCGGGGTTTTCGGCCAGCACACCCAGGGCCGTGCAGGGGGCGTCCAGCAGAACGGAGTCGCAGGGCCGGGCCTCGGTCTCCAGCAGATCGGCCGCCTCGATTCGCAGGTCACTGAAGCCGAGGCGAGCGAGATTGGCAACGACTTTCTCCAGGCGGACGCTGCTGCGGTCCAGGGCCAGAATCTCGGTGCCCGCGGGGGCCAGTTCGGCCAGATGCCCGGTCTTGCCGCCGGGGGCGGCGCAGAGATCGGCCCAGGTGCCGCCCTCGGGAAGCACCGCCAGGGGGGCCACGCGCTGGGCGGCCTCGTCCTGCACCGAAAGGTCGCCCCGCTCCAGGGCCTCCCAGACCCTCCCCGGCACCGCGCCGGGAACCCGGAAGCCAAGGGGCAGATCCTCGCTGAGGATGATCTCACCCAGCTCGGTCAGACCTTGTAGAAAATCGTCGAATCCGGGACGACAGGCGTTCCACCTGAATGCCATGCCCCCCCGCCCGTTCATGGCCTCGCCCAACTCGCGGGCTTCGGCGCGGCCCAGTTCGGCGATCCAGCGCTCGGCCATCCATCGGGGATAGCTCAACACGCGCTCGAAGTACTTCACGGGCTGGGAGTCGTAATGGGGATCCTTCCCCGGCACCCCCTCCCGCTGCCAGTTGCGCAGCTGGGCATTGGCCCAACCCGCCAGGCGGGGATTCTTCTCCTTCACCCATTGCACCGATTCGCCGATGACCGCGTGATCGGGCAGGCGCTCGGTCTCCTCCAGCTGGTAGAGAGCCATTCGCAGGGCGCTGCGCACGGGCTCGTCCAGACGCTGGCGTTTCGTGAGGCGGCGAAGGCGGTCGTCCAGACGGCCGAGCAGGCGCACGCTGCCGGAGACCAGGTGCGTGAAGAGGCGGCGGTCCCTGGGATCCTCGAGTTGGTGCGTGGCGATGGCGCGGTCCACCAGTTCGTCCCAGTCGCCGCGAAGCCAGGCGTCTTCGTGGAGGAAGGCGAGGGCCGCCCGGCGGGCGGGGGCGATCTTCATCCCCGTTCCAGCCGAGTGCCGGGTTGAAGGGGCCGGCCGCGCAGATAGTCGGACGCGGGCATGGGACGCTTGCCCTCGGGCTTGACGGTCAGCAGGTCAAGCGCGCCTTTGCCGCAGGCCACGCGCAGGATGCCCCCAGGCGTTTCGAGCACGGTGCCCGGCTCGGCCGAACCCTCGGAGGCCCGCGCCTCGACGATGCCCAGGCGCGCGCCGTCCCGGCGACACCAGGTCCCCGGCTCGGGACTGAGGGCGCGAACTCGACGTGCCAGCGAGAGGGCGGGCTCCTCCCAGTCCAGAGCTCCGGCCTCCCGGGGAATCTTCCGGGTGAGGGTCACGCCCTCCTTGGGCTGGGGCTCGGGCCGGATACGCCCATCCCGCCAGTCGCGCAGGGATGAGAGCAACAACTTGGGCCCGGCCTCGGCCAGGGCGGCGCCGAGATCCCCCGCATTCCAGTGAGGCTCGATGCTCAGGGCCCCCTTGGCCAGGACGGGCCCCGTGTCGAGACCCTCGTCCATGAGCATGACGCTCCAGCCCGTCTCATCCAGGCCATCGAGCAGGGCCTGCTGGATGGGACTGGCACCGCGCCCCCAGGGAAGCAGCGAGGCGTGCAGATTCACGCATCCCATCCTGGGGATGGCCAGCAGCGAGGGCTTCAGGATGCGCGCGAAGGCGATGACGACGATGAGATCCGGAGCGAGTTCGGCGAGCTCGGCTTCCACGGCCACGCGGTCGCCTCGCTGCCAGCGGATAAGGGGCAGGCCGAGATCGAGGGCGGCCTGTCCCACGGGCGTGGGCACGGCCTTGCCGCGCCGGGCGCGACGGGCGTCGCCCAGGGTGACGACTCGGACGAGATCGAAATCGGAGGCTTCGTGGAGGGCTTTCAGGCAAGGCACGGCCAGTTCGGGGCTGCCCATGAAGACCGTGCGTAGAGCTTTGGTATCGGCCATGGCGTTCTCGAAGCGCGTCACCGCCCGGCGTATTCTTCGCGAATGGAGTCGATCTTCTTCTTCAGAAGCGTGCGCTTGGCGAGGCTGAGTCTCTCGATGAAGAGCACTCCGTCGAGGTGATCCAGTTCATGCTGGACGACCCGCGCCAGGAAATCACCGGTGTCCAGTTCGGCGAGATTGCCGTCGACGTCCTGGTATCTCAGACGGATGCGCTCGGGGCGCGTGACGTCTTCACGCAGTCCCGGGATGGACAGGCAGCCCTCCTCGATGACGCACTCCTCCTTGGAGTACTCCACGATCTCGGGATTGGCGATGAGCAGGATCTCGTCGGTCTCCCGCTCATCGTCGTCCACGTTGGCCACCACGATGGCGAAACGCAGATCGAGCCCTGCCTGGTTGGCGGCCAAACCCACGCCGCCCTCCTCGCGCATGATCTCCACCATGCGCGGCAGGTGTTCGGTGAGCGCCTCACCGAATTCGGTCACCGGCTGGGTGGCCTTCTTCAGAATGGGATTGCCGATGTAGGTCAGATTCAGGGACATAGACTTCCGATCAGGCTTCGACCTTGCCCGAGATGTTGTCCCGGAGCACCTCGACCTTGGTGTTCTCGTCGATGCGCAGCACCGCGATACCTTCCTTCAGCCCCACCACCGTACCGAGGAGGCCCCCCGAGGTGACGACCTTGTCGCCCTTGCTCAGATTGGCGAGCAGTTCCTTGTGTTCCTTGGCCCGCTTCTGCTGGGGCCGAATGATGAAGAAGAAGAACACCAGGACCATGAGTCCGAGGAAGAGGAAGTTGCCCATGAGCGGCGCGCCGCCGCCTCCGGCCGTAAGGAACAGGTTCACGCTATCTCCTTTAGTCTGTGGCCATCCTGTAGTCGTGGAAGAAGGCGTCCCGATGCTCGGGGAAACGTCCTTCCAGGATAGCCTCGCGCAGGCCGCGCATGAGGTCCAGATAAAAGTAAAGATTGTGAAGGGTGGCAAGTTGCTGCCCCAGCAGCTCCTTCACATGGAGCAGGTGACGGATATAGGCCCGGCTGTGCCCCTTGCAGGCCGGACATCCGCAGGTTTCGTCGATGGGCTCGAAATCGTCGGCGAAGGTCGCGTTCTTGATGACCAGTCGACCCTCCCGCGTGAAGAGCGTGCCCTTGCGCGCGTTCCGTGTGGGCATGACGCAGTCGAAGATGTCCACGCCGCGCTGGACACATCGGACAAGGTCCTCCGGAAACCCCACGCCCATGAGGTAGCGCGGCTTCTCGGCGGGCAGGAGTCCGGCCGTCAGTTCGGTAAGATCGAGCATCTGCTGCTTGGGCTCGCCGACGGCCAGTCCGCCGATGGAATAGCCTGGAAAATCCATGTCGATGAGCTCGGCGGCGCTGCGACGGCGAAGGTCTTCGTAGGTACCGCCCTGCACGATGCCGAAGAGGAACTGTCGATAGTCGTGGTGCTCGAAGACGCCGCCCAGGGTATCCAGGCATCGTTTCGCCCAGCGCCCGGTCCGCGCCGTGGACTCGTCGGCGTAGCTCTTCTCGGAGGGCCAGGGCATGCACTCATCGAGGGGCATGATGAGATCGGCGCCGATCTCGGCCTGGGCCTTCACCACGTCCTCGGGCCTGAGGAAGTGTTTCGAACCATCCAGATGGGAACGGAACTCCACACCGTCCTCGCTGATTTTGTTGAGTTCCGACAGCGAGTAGACCTGGAAGCCGCCGCTGTCGGTGAGCACCGGTTTCTTCCAACCCATGAAGCGGTGGATGCCGCCCGCCCCATCAATGAGCCCCGTGCCCGGGCGCAGGTAGAGGTGATAGGTGTTCGACAGCATCACGTCGGCGCCGATGCCCTCGAGCTGCTCGGCGCTGATGGTCTTCACCGTGGCCTGGGTGCCCACGGGCATGAAGTTGGGCGTGGGTATGTCCCCGTGATCCGTGTGGATCACGCCCGCTCTCGCTCCGGTCTCCGGACAGGTGGCCAGTAGCTCGAAGAAGGGCTTCATGCCTCGCCTCCGGGCAAGAGCAACATGGCATCTCCGTACGAGTAGAATCGATACTCCTCGCCCACGGCGTGTTCGTAGGCGGCGAGGGTTCGTTCGCGACCCGCGAAGGCAGAGACCAGCATGAGCAGGGTGGATCGCGGCAGGTGGAAGTTGGTGACCAGGGCGTCCACGCGCTTGAATTCGAAGGGCGGATGGATGAAGAGCCGCGTCTCCCCGGCGAAGTCTTCCGGAGAATCCCATTCCTCCTCGCTCAGGCTTTCCAGGGCCCGCACCACCGTGGTACCCACCGCCACGACGCGGTTTCCCGCCGAGCGAACCTCGTCGATGCGCCTGCGCAGGGAGGCGCCGAGTTCGAAGCGTTCGGCGTGCATGCGATGCTTGCTGAAATCCTCGTCCCGAACGGGCAGGAAGGTTCCCGGTCCCACGTGCAGGGTCAGCTCGCCGCGCTCCACGCCCCCCGACTCGATCTCGGCCAGCAGGGAATCGCTGAAATGCAGGCCCGCCGTGGGGGCGGCCACCGCACCTTCCTCGCGGGCGAAGACGGTCTGATAGCTGTCCAGATCGCGGGCATCGGCCCTGCGCCGGATGTAGGGAGGCAGGGGCATGGCTCCCGCGAGCCCCATGGCCATGCTCCAGTCCTCGGGAGACTCCAGCACCACGCGCCGGTTGCCCTCGCCGAGGTCGTCCTCCACGCGAATGGTGACGCCACCCTTGCCGTAGAACCGCATGCCGGGCTTGAATCGTTTGGATGGACGCACTAGAGCGATCCAGTCGCCTTCGCGGGTGGGACTGTGAAGCAGCAGCTCCGCCTCGCCCTCGCCGCCTTCCCGGCGGCCCAGCAGACGGGCTGGAAGCACCCGGGTGTTGTTGAGCACGAGCAGATCGCCGGGGCGGAGATACTCGGGCAGGTCGCGGAAGGCGCGGTCGGAAAGTGCGGAGCCTTCCACCACCAGCAGCCGGCTCTCGTCCCGCGTATCCAGGGGGCGCTGGGCGATGAGGGATTCGGGGAGCTCGTAGTCGTAGTCTTCGAGGCGGGTGCTCAAGATCAACCCTCGAAGAGATCGCTGACCGGCGGAGGCGTAAGCCCCAGATGCTGCCAGGCGCGGGGCGCGGCCTCGCGTCCGCGACGCGTGCGGCGAAGGAAGCCCTGCTGGATGAGATAGGGCTCGTAGACGTCCTCCAGGGTGTCCACCTCTTCGGCCACGGCCATGGCCAGGGTGGCCACGCCGGCCGGTCCACCGCCGTGATGCTCGATGAGGGTGCGCAGGATGCGCCGATCCATCTCGTCGAGGCCGGCCTCGTCCACGCCCAGTCGGGACAGTCCGAAGTCGGCGATCTCGCGGGTGATGCGGCCATCGCCTTCCACCTGGGCGAAGTCGCGCAGGCGGCGGAGCAGGCGGTTGGCGATGCGCGGGGTACCCCGGCTGCGCCGGGCGATCTCGGCGAGACCATCCTCGTCGCATTCCAGACCGAGGAGCATGGCCGAACGCTCGAGGATGCTCGCCAGCTGATCCGGCTCGTAGAAATCGAGTCGCGCCACCACACCGAAACGGCTTCGCAGGGGCGCGGTGATCATGCCGGCTCGGGTGGTCGCTCCCACCAGGGTGAAGGGCGGCAGGTTCAGGCTGTACTGCCGCGCGCCGGGCCCTCGATCGACGACCACGTCCACACGGTAGTCCTCCATGGCGGAATAGAGATGTTCCTCGATGACCCTTCCGAGACGATGGATCTCGTCGAGGAAGAAGACCTGACGCTTCTCGAGCCTCGTGAGCATTCCCACCAGCTCGGCGGCGTTCTGGAAGATGGGACTGCTGCTGGCCTTGAAGCTCACGCCCAGCTCGTGGGAGAGAATGCCGGCCAGGGTGGTCTTGCCGAGCCCGGGAGGGCCGTAGAGCAGCACGTGGTCCAGGGCCTCCTCGCGCTCCTTCGCGGCCTGGATGAAGACCCGCAGGTTCGCCTTGAGCTCGTCCTGGCCCACGAACTCCTCGAGGCTCTGGGGACGCAGGGAGATCTCTTCCCTGCGCTCGGCCTCGGGGGCTCCGGGTTCGGTGATGCGTCGGGGGCTGCCTTCCATGGACATCCTTTAGTTCAGGCTTTCGCCGAGGCGGCCAGGGCCAGGCGTATGAGTTCTTCCACTTCCAGATCTTCCTCGGGCTGCAAGCGCTCGAGCAGGCGAAGGGCCTCGGCCCGGTTCATGCCGAGAACCTCCAGAGCCCCCAGCACCTGCTCCCGCTTGGGATCCACGGGCGCTGCGCTCGCTACGGGTTCGAACTCGCCGGCGGGCATGAAGGCGGCCAGCTTGTCCTTGAGCTCCAGCAGCAGGCGCGAGGCGGTCTTCTTGCCCACGCCGGGCACCGTGGCGAGCAGCTTCGCGTCGCCGGTGGCCACGGCCGAGGCCAGTTCCTCGAGGCTCAGGGTGGACAGCACCGCCAGGGCCATCTTGGTGCCCACGCCGCTGATGCCCCGCAGGCTCTTGTAGAGGTCGCGCTCCTCCCGGCGGGCGAAGCCCACCAGCTCCATGCGGTCGTCCCGCACCTGGAGGGACACGAACACCTCCACCTCGCCGGGCTCCACGGCGAGTTCCCGGCGGCTTCGCTCGGAGAGCATCAGCTCGAAGCAGACCGGCCCGGTCTGGAGCACGGTCTCGCCGCCGCGGCTGATCACGCGTCCGCGCAGGGAATCGATCATGCCCCCACCTCCATGGCCAGGGGCTCGCGCCGGCTGGCGTGGCAGATGGCGGCGGCAAGGGCGTCGGTTTCATCCATGGGGCGACCCTCGAAGGATTCGCCCAGGATGCGTTCCACCATGAAGCGCACCTGCTCCTTGCCGGCGCCTCCCTGTCCCGTGAGGGCGAGCTTGATCTCCCGCGGTGCGTAGAAGGCCACGGGAAGTTCCATGCGCGCGGCGGCCAGGATGCAGGCCGCCTGGGCCTGTCCCAGGATCATCATGCTCTTGGGGTTCTTGTGGTAGAAGACGTTCTCGAAGGCGCAGAGCTCCGGTTTGTATTCCTCGAGCACGCGGGTGAGTTCGCGGTCGAGGTGGAGCAGTCTTTCGGGGAGTGTGGCCTTGGGATCGGGGCTCAGCACCCCGCCGGCGACGCGCTTGTGCAGGGGGCCTTCCGCGTCCACCACGCCGTAACCCGTGTGGCGGATTCCCGGATCGATGCCGAGGATGCGCGGCATCCGGCCTCCCTAGTCGGTGAGCTTCTCGATGATGCTGTCGTCGATGTCGAAGTTGGCGGTCACCTTCTGAGCGTCGTCCAGATCCTCGAGCATGTCCAGAAGTTTGAGAAGGCCCGAGGCGTGATCCTCGCCCACCTCCACCGTGTTCTTGGGGAGCTGCTCGAGGCCCACGGTCTCGAACTCGTAGCTGCCTTCGAGGCCCTTCTGCACATCCCCGAAGCTCTCGGGCATGGACAGGACCTGGAAGCTGTCGTCCTCGACCTGCACGTCCTCGGCTCCGGCCTCGAGGGCCTCCATCATGAAGGTATCCTCGTCGATGCCCTCGGCCTTGACGCGGATGACGCCACGCTTCTCGAACATCCAGGCTACTGCGCCGGGCTCGGCCATCTTGCCGTTGTGCTTCGTGAGGACGTGACGGACCTCGGCGGCCGTGCGGTTCTTGTTGTCGGTGAGCGTCTCGATGAGGATGGCCACCCCGCCGGGGCCGTAGCCCTCGTAAGTGATCTCGTCGTAGTTGACGCCCTCCAGATCACCCGTGCCCTTCTTGATGGCCCGGGTGATGTTGTCCGCCGGCATGTTGGCGGCCTTGGCGGCCGCCACGGCCGTGCGCAGTCGGGGATTCATCTCCGGATCGCCGCCGCCCATGCGGGCCGCCACGGTGACTTCCTTGATGAGCTTGGTGAAGACCTTGCCGCGCTGCGCGTCCATGCGCGCCTTCTTGTGCTTGATCGTCGACCACTTGGAATGTCCGGACACTTCTCACCTCCTGCCTATGAACTCGGGCCCTACTCCGCGTCGGCGGCCTGGGCCTCGGCGATGATCTTGTCGGCCTGATCGTGGGGCACGACCTCGTAGTGCGAGTACTCCATGCTGTAGGACGCGCGTCCGCCCGTGATGGAGCGCAGCTGCGTGCCGTACTTGTAGAGCTCGGCCAGAGGCGCGGCGGCCTTCACGATCTGATACTTGCCCTTCTGGTCGGTGCCCGAGATGCGACCGCGGCGGCTGTTGATGTCGCCCATGATGTCGCCGAGATTCTCTTCGGGAACCTTGATCTCCACGTTGTAGATGGGCTCCAGAAGGATGGGCGAGGCCTGCTTCACGCCTTCGCGCAGGGCCATGGATCCGGCCAGCTTGAAGGAGTGCTCGTCGGAGTCCACGTTGTGGAAGCTGCCGAAGTAGAGGCGGGCGCGAATGTCCACCAGGGTGTAGCCGGAAGCGGCCCCCGTCTCGAGGGTCTCGCGCATGCCCTTCTCAACCGCGGGGATGAACTTGCCGGGAATCACGCCGCCGGTGATCTCGTCGACGAACTCGAAGCCCTCGCCGCGATCCATGGGCTCGAGCTTCACGTAGACCTCGCCGAACTGTCCCCGTCCGCCGGACTGCTTCTTGTGGCGGTAATGGCTCTCCACCTTCTTGGAGATGGTTTCCTTGTAGGGGATCTTCGGTTTCTCGGTCTCCACCTCCACCTTGAACTTCCTCTGCAGCCGATTGAGGATGACGTTCAACTGCGCGTCTCCCTGCACCGCCAGGATGGTCTGCTTGATCTCGGGATCGTAGCGCACGGTGAAGCTGGGATCCTCGTGGTTCAGCTTGCTCATGCCCGTGCCCAGCTTCTCCTGATCCCCCTTCTCCTTGGCGGAGATGGCGGTCTCGTTCATGGGACGGGGGAATTCGATGCCGGGCAGCGCCGTGGCGCCCTTCACGCCCAAGGTATCCCCCACCGATGTGTTCTTCAGCTTCACGGTGGCGCCGATATCCCCGGCCACCAGGGTCTCCACCTCGTCACGGTTCTTGCCCATGAGTTGGTAGACCTGACCCACGCGCTCGCCGTTCTCCGTGTTGAGATTGTGGTAGTCCTTGCCGTGGGCGATGCTGCCGGAGAAGACGCGGAAGATGTAGAGATCGCCGAGGCTCATCTCGTTGATGTTCTTGAAGACGAAGGCGGCGGGCTGACCGTTTTCGTCGGCCGCCAGGGTCTCGCCGTCGACCTCGAGAGGGCGCTGATCCGGCGAAGGCAGCAGGTCCACGATGGCGTCCATGAGCAGCCGCACGCCCCGGCCGTCGTAGGCGTCGCCGAAGAGCACCGGCGCGACGGTGGCGTCCTTGATGCCCTGGGAAATGCCCGCGATGAGATCGTCGTCGCTGAGGGTGCCCTCCTCGAAGAACTTCTCCATGAGTTCCTCGCTGGATTCGGCCGCTCCTTCCACGAGCACGCCGCGCATCTCCTCGACCTCGTCACTCAGCTCCGCCGGGATGTCCGTCTCGACGGGCTCGTTCTTGTCGTTGAACCCAAAGGCCTTCATGTGGATGAGATCCACGATGCCCGTGAAATCCGCGCCCTGGCCGAAGGGCACCTGGAAGGGCACCGGTGTTGCTCCGGCGAGCTGCTCGCGGATCTGGGCGAGGGTGCCGCTGGCGTCCGCGTGCTCCTTGTCCATGCGGTTCACGAAAAGGATGCGGGGCATGTTCTTGTCGTTGAGTAGATCCCAGGACTTTTCGGTACCGCCCTCGACGCCGCCGTCGGCGCGCACCAGCAGGACGGCGCCTTCCACTGCGCGGAGGGCCGAGTGGACCTCGCCGTTGAAGTCGTCGAATCCGGGGGTGTCGATGAAGTTGATCTTCTTCTTCCGCCACTCACCCCAGCCAACGCTGGCCAGGATGGACATCTTCTTCTCTATCTCGTCCGGATCGAAGTCGAGGCAGCTGTTGCCTTCATCCACGCGCTCCAGGCGCGTCAGGGACTTCGTCGCGTAGAGGATCCCCTGTCCGAGGGTCGTTTTGCCGGTGCTCTGGTGGCCGAGCAGGGCGATGTTGCGGATGTCCTGGGTACTGAAGCTCATCTTCTTTCCACCCTTCTGAACGAAAAGAGAGCCCACCGTGTGGCGGACTGGTTAAAGGCCCAAACAGTTTGGGAATATGAAGATGCAATGTATCACCCGGCCCGCCCCCTGTCAACGAGAGCGGGCCGGACGAGGGGCTATCCGCCGAACTGAGCGCCGCCGCCCAGGCCGGACAGGAATGCGGCCAGGATGAAGAAGATGACCAGAATCGGCGCGGCGGCCTGCTTCTGGGTCTTGCCCGTGATCACGGCGGCGCCGGCGATCATCAGGACCAGCCCCCAGATCTGGAAGAGGCCGAGCTGACTGAGAACCCGTTGCAGGAAACTGGGCTCGCTGAAGAGCGACCCGAGACTGAGGTCCAGGAAGACCTCCTGCATGCGGGAAGGATCGCTGATCTCCGGCTTGGTGATGATCAGATAGATGGCGTTGATCACCTGATAGAGCAGCCCGATGAAACCCACGTAGATGGTCAGGGCGAAGACCCTGCCCCAACTCACCCCTCCGAAACTGATGGTCAGGGCCAGCCAGTAGAAGAAGGCGATGAGGAGCATGATGACGATCTGCCTCAACATCTGGCTGATGACCATGACCGGTCCCATGAAGCCCATGGTTTCCGGATCCCCACCCTGCTCGATGATGCTGGCGTCGATGGCCTCCGATATCACCGGCGCCATGGCGATGTTGATCACCAGAAGCACGAGAACGAAGACGATGATTCCCGGCCAGACGCTGAGCCCGTCGCGAATCTGGGGATAGACGGTACCCGGGCTCGTGAAAACGCGGAAAATGGCGGAGAAGCCGTCTCCGAAGGAGGGCTTCGTCGCTTGGCTCATTTCCATGAATAACCTCCGAAAAGGCGCAATGAGTTGGGGATGCTGCAGCCCTACGCTAGCGTTTCGGCGAAGTTACTGTCAATGGAAAGGCCCGTGGCCTAGCCATGCCCCTTCCGCACCGCCAGGGTGATTTCGGGGGTCCAGATGCGGCCGGTGAGCCGCCCCGCGGATTTCGCGAAGGCCCGGAAGATCCGTTTCTTCGCGCTGTCGCCGCCGCGGCGCAGCGAAGCGTCGTACCAGAGGTCTACGGCGTCGCGCCGCCCCTCGCGGCTGGGCTGCAGCAGTTCGGCCTCCGGGCCCAGGCAGCGAAGGACCTCGGCGGCGGTTCCGCCTCGGATGCCTTCGCGGAGCAGGCGCTCCCAGCTGGAGTCGGGATCCACACGGGGCGAAAAGCGCCGCGCCAGCCAGTGGCTCGGGCCTCGCGGCAGGTAATTGATGAGGGGAAGTCCCGTGGTGTGCAGCTCCATGGGGAAGAGCCGATTCGGGGTCTCGTTGAGGAAGACGAGGCCGCCGGGCTTCAGCATCTTCCAGAGCCGGGGCATTAGACCGAGTCGTTCGGCGGGCAGCAGGTGCTCGAAGACCGCGCTGAGCAGGATGCCATCGAACTCCCCCAGGCCGTCCGGAAGGCTGTCCCCGCCCGGGGATTGCAGGAAGCTCAGATTCAAGAGGCCATAGAAGGCCTGCCGGGCCCTGGCCACCTCCAGGGATTCGGCCAGGAGCTCCACGCCGAGGATCTCCGCTTCGGGGAAGTGCCGGCCCAGGAAGACCCCCGAAGCTCCCGTGCCGCAACCGAAGTCGAGGATACGGCTCCCCGAGCCGAAGTGCCCCGGCTCGATGAAGCTGAACAGGGAGATCTCGAGATTCAGGGGCACGTAGAGGGGATCCTCCTCCCGCGCGATCTCGTCACAGAGGTAGGACGGGCCCTTCTGGGCCAGGATCATCTCGATGAGCGGGGTGGGATAGGCGCTCTCCCAACCATTGCGATGGATGTACAGGTCGCCGCGGGCGGGCTTCACCTCGATGCGGCGACGCCCTCCTTCGAGCTCGAGGAGATGGATTTCGGCTTCGGGATGCTGGAGGACTTCGGCCACGGATTCCCCTTCGACTCCGGCGAGATTGCCAACAAGCGCTCCACCCGTCAATAAGATGCTCCGCCCCCGGACCAGGCCGGAAGCGGAGCCTCCATCACACAGATTTCGTCAGCTAGCGCAGAAGCACCCAGCGCTTGGTCTCCACACGTTCGCCGCTGCGCGCGCGCAGGAAGTACACGCCCGAGGACAGTTCGGGCATGGGACCCTCGCCCGAGCGGAAGTTCAGATTCAGACCGCTGGAGGGCATGGGGCCTTCCCAGAGCCTGGCCAGCTTGCGCCCCTGCACGTCGTGAATCGTGAGTTCACTGGCATCTCCGGCTCGGCCCACCATGGTCAGGTTGAAGGCCGGATTGCCGGGGTTGGGCCAGGGATCGGACAGATACAGCGCCGAGGGGGCCGTGTCCTCCGGCGCGCTCACCGGATCGCGATACATGAAGACGAGTCCGTCGTTGTAGGCCAGGGACACGGGCAGGTTGTCCTGCCAGCCGGGGTAGTGAACATGCTGGGAATCCGCATCGGCCAGGCCCCAGTCAGCCCGGAATGGGATGAGCTGGTTCTGTCCGGATTCGTTGCAGAAGACCACGCCGTTCTCGTAATCGCGGGTCCAGAGGCCGCCCCGTCCCTCGACCACCGTCAGCGAATCGATGACCATGGTGATGTCGTACTCCGAGCGCAGGTAGACCTCGTAGTTGGGGAAGTCCTCCAGCTGGAAGCTCACGCGGAAGATGCCTTCGGCCCCTTCGTTGGGCTTTGCATCACCGCTGGTCACGATGGCGTCGGGATCGCCGGAGTAGTCCCAGGCCTTGAAGAAGAGTCGACTGTGCTCGATCTCCTGGGCGATGGATCGGTACTGGAACGAGATGGTGTACCAGGTGCTGGGAAGCCATCCTCCGGGAATGGTGATCTTCGCGAGCAGAGGATACTGATACTCCGAGTCGCTCTCGATGAGGTAGCTGAAGTCGCCTTCCAGTACGGGATCTCCCACGATGGTGCCCGTGGCCATTTCCGTGGGATGCACGAATCCGCTCAGTCCCCGCTCGAAATCTTCGGTCACCACCGGATCCTCGTTGGTCAGGTAGCGAGGCCCGAGAGGGAGCCCGAGCTCCTGATCGAAGAGTTCGTACCAGGTCAGCTGGTAGTGGTCCTCGGTGGTGTGGGAGAAGCTGAAGTAATTGTCCGAGAGCAGGCTCGCCGTGTAGATGTGGCGGAAGTGATGGTAGTCGTCCGTGGGATACAGGCCATTCACCGAGGTGAAGTTGTCCGGACCCGCCAGGGAGTTCCAGATGTCCAGGTCGTGCAGGCTGCCCTCGAGGTAGCCCTCCCAGAACGCGGGAAAGGCCTCGTAGAACTTGCCGTCGAGGGATCCGTGCCGCGGCTTGCAGTTGTTGCCGATGATGTAGCTGTCCGCCGGCTTGGTGGCCGTGGTGGAATCGGCGAAGATCTTCATGGCCTCGATGAGCCAGACCTGGACGCTGTCCGGATCGTCCACGTAGCCGTCGCCGTTGTAGTCGAAGGAACCGTCGAAGAGCGGATCCCACCAGGTGTAACCGCCGCCGCTCATCTCATCGAGGAAGATGCCGTCGATGGTACCGTCCACCATGAACGGATAGATGCGATTGCGCACGAAGTCGATGAAGTAGTCGCGATATTGCATGCCCCCCACTTCGGGGCAATGCCGCGTGGTGTTCACATGGATGGTCGACCCCCAGTAGGAGATCACTTCGCCGAATTCATTGTAGGCGTACCAGGCGGAGTCCACGCCGGTGGCGAAATCGTATTCGAGATCGCCCGGCACTCCCTCCGGGTAGCCCGTGACCACCATGGGATCCATGTAGACGAGTATCTTTTGATCGGGATTCCAGCGACGCAGATCTTCCATGAATTCAGGCTGCTCATTGATGAATTCATAGCCGATAATAAGGGCATCCCACTTGGAGAGAAGGAAGCCGTGCTCGGCGGGATCCTGACGGAGATAGTAGTTGCAGGTGCGCGGTGCCCCCGGATCGGGGAAGCCGGCCTGCGCTTCGCGCTCGACCATAAGAGCCATGGCCAGAATCGCGAAGAGTACGATGATGTGCCCGAGTCTCTTCATGGGGGAATTCTACCACAGCGACCCAAGCTCCACAACCGCCCTAGAAACAAGACTTTGCGGTCGGGGAATCAAGGGGAATCATGGGCAAGAAAAAACCCCGCCAAGGCGGGGTTCTCTAGAAAAAAAGCGGCGGCGACCTACTCTCCCACAGGGAGACCCTGCAGTACCATCGGCGCAGCTGGGCTTAACTGCCGAGTTCGAAATGGGATCGGGTGTTTCCCCAGCGCCATCGCCACCGACAAAAATCAACAATTGCATAGGGTAAGCTAGACATTGGAATCAGAAGAAGAACTAAAGCCTCACGGTTTATTAGTACCGGTCGGCTGAACGCATTGCTGCGCTTACACCTCCGGCCTATCGACCTTGTGTTCTTCAAGGAACCTTCAGGGGACCGAAGTCCCAGGGAGATCTTATCTCAGGATGGGCTTCCCACTTAGATGCTTTCAGCGGTTATCCCTTCCGAACATAGCTACCCTGCCATGCCACTGGCGTGACAACAGGTGCACTAGAGGTTCGTCCATCCCGGTCCTCTCGTACTAGGGACAGATTCCTTCAAATCTCCTGCGCCCACAGCGGATAGGGACCGAACTGTCTCACGACGTTCTAAACCCAGCTCGCGTGCCTCTTTAATTGGCGAACAGCCAAACCCTTGGGACCTTCTCCAGCCCCAGGATGAGACGAGCCGACATCGAGGTGCCAAACAGCCCCGTCGATATGAACTCTTGGGGGCTATAAGCCTGTTATCCCCGGAGTACCTTTTATCCTTTGAGCGACGGCCCTTCCATACGGAACCGCCGGATCACTAAGCCCTGGTTTCCCATCTGCTTGACCTGTCGGTCTCGCAGTCAAGCCCTCTTATGCCTTTACACTCGATGCGCGATTGCCGACCGCGCTGAGAGGACCTTTGGGAGCCTCCGTTACCTTTTGGGAGGCGACCGCCCCAGTCAAACTGCCCACCAGGCACTGTCCCCGTACCGGATCACGGTACAAGGTTAGAATCCCGACGACCTAAGGGTGGTATTTCAAGGTTGGCTCCACGAAAACTAGCGTTCCCGCTTCAAAGCCTCCCACCTATCCTACACATAGATAGCCAGAACCCAATGCCAAGCTGCAGTAAAGGTTCACGGGGTCTTTCCGTCCAGCTGTGGGTAAGCGGCATCTTCACCGCTACTTCAATTTCGCCGAGTCTCTTGCTGAGACAGCGCTCCGGTCGTTACACCATTCGTGCAGGTCGGAACTTACCCGACAAGGAATTTCGCTACCT